>JALHRS010000023.1 GCA_022841325.1 Lysobacterales bacterium
GAGCGCAGGCCGGCGTCGGCATAAGCCAGATGCAGGCGGCGAATGATGCGTTCGGCGCCGAATTCCGACTCGATCGCCTGGTGCAGACCGTCCAGCCCCGCCCCGGTCAGGGCCGAGGCATAGACGCGGGCGCGGATGCGGCCGTCCAGCGGCTCCACCATCGGCTCGGCCCCGGACAGATCGATCTTGTTGATCACCTGGATCTGCGGCAGATCGCCGGCCCCGATCTCCGCCAGCACCGCTTCGACCTCGGCAATATGCTCGGGCATCAGCGGATCGGCGCCATCGACCACATGCAGCAGCAGGTCGGCCTCACGGGCCTCGGTCAGGGTGCTCTTGAAGGCCGCCACCAGCTCATGCGGCAGATCGCTGACGAAACCTACGGTGTCGGCCAGCGTGACCATGCCGAAGGAATAGCCTCCCACCCGGCGCACGGTCGGATCGAGCGTGGCGAACAGCTGATCGGCCGCATACACATCGGATTCGGTCAGCGCATTGAACAGGGTGGACTTGCCGGCATTGGTATAGCCGACCAGCGCAATCTGCGGCAGCGAGCTGCGCTCGCGCGCCTTGCGTCCCTGCTCGCGCTGCTTGACCGCCGCCTTCAGGCGGGCGCGCAGGATCTTGACCCGCTCCGCCAGCAGCCGGCGATCGGTTTCGAGCTGGGTTTCGCCCGGTCCGCGCAGACCGATGGCACCACCACGCTGGCGCTCCAGATGGGTCCACCCGCGCACCAGGCGCGTGGCCATATGCTGCAGCTGGGCCAGTTCCACCTGCAGCTTGCCCTCGTGGCTGCGTGCCCGCTGGGCGAAGATATCCAGAATCAGACCGGCACGATCCACCACCCGGCATTCCAGGAGGCGCTCCAGATTGCGCTCCTGGATCGGGGTCAGCTGATGATTGACCAGCACCAGATCGGCGCCATGACTGCGCACCAGATCATGGGCCTCCTCGGCCTTGCCGGTGCCCACGTACAGCGCCGGATGCGGTTTGTCGACCCGCGCCGTGCATTCGGCCACGACCTCGGCGCCGGCTGAGCGGGCCAATTCACGGAATTCGGCGGCCGCGGCGTCATTGTCGACGCCATGGCGCTTGGGCAGGATCAGCAGTGCGCGCTCGCCGCGCCTGGAACGCTCAAACAAGCTTCAACTCCCGTGCTCCTCGTCGGAGCCCTCGGATCCGGTGCCCTCGGTGATCCGCACATTGCGGGCCGGCACCACGGTGGAGATGGCGTGCTTGTAGACCATCTGACTGACGGTATTGCGCAGCAGCACCACGAACTGATCGAAGGACTCGATCTGGCCCTGCAATTTGATGCCATTCACCAGGTAAATCGACACCGGCACCCGTTCACGGCGCAGTGCATTCAGGAATGGATCCTGGAGTGAGTGTCCTCGGGACATGACCGCCCTCTCTTTATTTGTTGTTGATTTGGGTGTTTCGAGGCCATATCGCCCCAGCTGGCGAGCGCGCTGTGACGGGAGACGTCTGCCGGTTTCGCACAAACGACCCGCGCAAATCCGCAAGCTGGTCGCAGTTTATCAGTCACAGGGCGTGAACGCCGTGGCTAAGGGGATTTTTTGGGGGCTGGCGGGGAATTCTACCCGCCGCGTGGTCGGATCATGCGGCGTGATCGGTCCCCTGCCCCTGGAACGGCGCCGCCGCGGACGGAAACCCTTTGAGAGCGACCCGCATCTCAGATCGGTCGGTGCCGGGCCGATTCCAGCCTGGCGCTGATCGCCTCCAGGCTGCCGCTGGCGGCTGGATCGAACCACTCCACGTCGTTCATGCCGCGCAGCCAGGTCAGCTGGCGCTTGGCCAGCTGGCGGGTGGCGTAGATCGACAGTTCGCGGCAACGGGCCAGATCGTAGTCGCCGGCCAGATGCCCCCAGGCCTGGCGATAGCCCACCGCACGCATCGCCGGCAGATCCGGGTGCATGCCCGGACGATTCATCAGTCCGCGCATCTCGTCGAGGAAACCGGCGGCGAGCATGGCATCGAAGCGTTGCTCGATGCGCCGGTGCAAGAGGCTGCGATCGGGCGGTGCCAGCGCGATCAGCCGTGCCGGACGCCGCGGCGACCGCTGCCATGCGCCCTGCAACTCGGTGATCGGCTTGCCGGTTTGTCGGTAGACCTCCAGCGCCCGCAACAGCCGCTGCGGATCGTTGCGGTGGATGCGCGCCGCCGCCGCCGGATCGCAGCGGGCCAAATCCTCATGCAGCGCCTCGGCACCGCGCTCAGCCAGCTCCGCGCTCAGTTGTGCCCGCAGTCCCGGATCCGCAGCCGGCAGATCGGAAAGACCCTGCAGCAGCGCCCGCAGATAGAGCATGGTGCCACCGACCAGCAGCGGCATGCGCCCGCGACTCTGGATATCGGCGATCGCGGCCTCGGCGTCCGCGACAAAATCCGCGGCCGAATAGCTGGCTAGCGGTTCGCGCAAATCGATGAGCCAGTGCCGTACCCGGGCCAGCTGGGCGGTATCAGGCTTGGCCGTACCGATATCCATGCCCCGATAGACCAGCGCCGAATCCACACTGATGATCTCGGCGCCATGGCGCTCGGCCAGACCCAGCGCAATCTCGGTCTTGCCTGCCGCGGTGGGGCCGACGATGCAAATCAGGGGACTCACGCTGGCTGCTCGCTCGCACGCCGCGCCCGATATTCGCGCCGCAGGCGCAAAAAACTCAGCGCGCCGCTGACATTGAGTGCCACCGCCAGCAACAGCGACCAGTGGCCGTGGCCCGGCCACAGCCATTCGCTGCCGCGATACAGCGAGACTCCGATCAACGGGGCGGCAAGTCCACGCATGCCGGTCAGGGTCACGTGCACGCCCATGTACAGCGCCGCCTGCTCGGGTTTGGAAAAATCATTATGCCCAAGGTTCCAGCCGAGCTGGCCACCGGCCAGTCCCACCCCCAGCAACAATGAACCGAGCACCAGGAAGGGGATCCCGCCGCCGGCACAACCGATGACGAAAGCCGCGCTGGCCGAGACGAAGCTCCAGGAATGCACGCTGCGGAATTCGATGATGTGCACCCGATCGTAGTAGCGCGCCCAGGCGCCGATGGCCAGCGGCAACATCACCAGCGGCAATGTCCCGACCAGCAGCACCTGCTCGAAGGGCGACAGCATCAGGCGCTCGCTGAGCACGATCAGCAGCGGCGCCGGCAACATCAGATTGCCGGTACCGAACAGGAACATGCTCTGCATGTACTGGCGATAGACCGGGTCCTCGGCCAGCACCCGACGGAAGGTGGACAGCGAGGGCCGCAGATCGCGATCCAGCCGCGCCTGCTGTTCGCGTTCGCGCAGCAAGCCATGCCCGCGCAGGCGCAGGCGGCGGTAGCGCCAGGCGCCGAACAGGCCGATGCCGGCCACGCTGACGAAGAACCAGGGCATGGCGCCGGGCGCATGACCCAACAACCAGCCGAGCAGCGCGCCGCTGGCAGCCATCAGGATGGCATTCAGCGCCGACAGCCGCGAAGCCAGCCGCGCCCGTGCGGCATCCGGGAAATTGCGGCGCCAGACCACGGCACGGAGCGTGATCACACCGACCCAGGCCACGCGAGCCGTGATCACCAGCAGCACCGTCGCCAGCAATCCGAAGCCACCGCCGGGCACCAGCGCCAGGCCGAGCACGGCACACAGCGCCAACGACTGCCAGCGCACCGTCCACTGGATCTTGTCGCGGCCGAGCTGATGGGCCGCAAACAGGAAACTGGCAAGATTGGCATAGGCCGGCGCACCGGCGACCAGCGCCATCGCCAGATCGACCAGCAGTGGCGAGGCCGCATCGGCAAAACGTGCCCGCACCAACGCGGCGGCTACCGCACCCTCGACCGCGCCGATACCGACGCTGACCAGGGCCCAGTTTGCCAGCTCCTTGGGATACTGCGCGCCGGCCACGACTCAGGTCCGGTCAGCGGCGCAATCGGCCAGTCTGCTCATTCGAAAGCGGGCTTCACGCCCATTTCCTCCAGCAATGGATGGGCGCCATCGACGGCATCCATCACCCACAGCAGGTAGCGCACGTCGACGCCGATCGCGCGCGTCAGCGCCGGATTGAACAACCAGCCCGAGGCGATCGACTCGTAACTCATGTCAAAGGCCAGCCCCACCAGTTCGGCGCGGGCATTGAGGATCGGCGATCCGGAGTTGCCGCCGGTGATGTCCAGATCGGCGACTAAGTTCACCGGCACCGTGCCGTCCACGGCGTAGGGACCGAATTCGCCAGCGCGGATGGCCTCCAGCTGTTTCGCGGTGGCATCGAAGGGGTCCGTGCCGGTGTGCTTCTCGAGGATGCCGTTGAGGTCAGTGAAGGCCTTGTAGCTGACGGCATCGCTGGGGCCGTAGCCCTGCACAGTGCCGAAGGTCACCCGCAGCGAGCTGTTGGCGTCGGCGTAGATCTGCTTGCCCTGGGCCTCGGCGTAGGCGATCCGGGTGGCCATCCAAGCCGGGCGATAGCGGGTCTCACGCCCCTGTCGATCCTGGGTCTGGCGCTCGATCTCCAGCAAGGACGGCATCAAGGCCCGGATCAGCACCAGGGCCGGATCGTCCGAGGCTTCGATGGCCTTGCGATCGGACTTGAACCATTTCATGCGCTCCTCGCTGACGCTCAGCCGGGTCTGCGGGTAGAAGGCATCGAGCCTGGCTGCCAGCAACTCGGGCGTGGGCTCGGCGGCGTCCCCAGCCACCCAGCGATCCACCGCAGCGATCCGCTGCTCCGCGGGCAAGGCGATCAAATCGCCCAGCACATATTGCAGCAGGGCGCGATCGACCTGCGGATCGAAACGCCGGTCCAACTGCAACAACCGCCCCTGCAGACGCGGCTCATCACGCACCTGGTAACCGGATTCGCGCTCGACATCCGGCTTTTCGCGTTCGATCGCCAGGCGGTAGAGATCACGCGCCGACGTGTACATGCCCGAATAGCCCAGCAGCTGCAGCAGCAGATCGCGGTCGCGGGTGGCGCGGGTTTCGGCCAGGAGTTCCTTCAGTCCATTGAAACCGTCGATGCCGGCCGCCTGATCGTGCGCCTTCGCCCATTTCAGGATCTGCCGCTCCTCGGCGGTCTTGGTGGCGACGGCATCGATCTTGGCAAACCCATCCAGATTGCCCTGGAAGTTCTTCAGTCCGTTGTTCAGGCTGGCTACCGAGCTGGCGTACTTGATCGCCGCGTCCGCACGCCCCTGGGTCTGCTCATCGATGAGCGCCAGCAGCCGGCCATGGCGTTCGATCTGCCGCGGATACTGCCAGCTGATGGCATCGGCCACCTCGGCCGACCATCGATAGCGGTTGGTACGGCCGGGATAGCCCACAATCATCGCGAAATCGCCCGGCTTGAGGCCGGCCGGCTGCAGCTTCAGATGCGATTTCGGCCGGTACGGCACATTGGCCTGGCTGAAGTCCGCCGGCTTGCCGTCGGGCCCGACATAGGCGCGGTAAAAGGCAAAGTCTCCGGTGTGCCGCGGCCAGATCCAGTTGTCGACATCGCCACCGAAATCACCGATGGCCGAGGCTGGCGCGTACACCAGGCGCACATCACGGATTTCCATCTGCTTGACCAGAAAATACTGGGCGCCGCCGTGGAAGACATACACGTCGCAGCGATAGCCGCCGGGCGCCTCGCATTCGGCCACCAGCGCCTTTTCCCTGGCGTCGATCGCCGCGTAGCGCTCGTTGCCGCTCTGTTCCGGGTTCAGGGCTGCCATGACCTGATCACTGACTTCGGTGATCGACTCGGTCACATAGACCCGCAAGGTCGGCTCACCGGCAAGTTCTTCACCCAGTGTGCGGGCCAGGAAGCCGTCGCGCAGCAGATTGCGTTCAGCGCTGGAATTGAACTGGATGCTGCCGTAGGCGCAGTGGTGATTGGTCACCACCAGGCCCATCGGCGAGACGAAGGAAGCCGTGCAGAAGCCCAGACTGATCACCGCATTCATCGGATAGCGGGTCAGGTCAGCGAGCTCCTTGGGGTCGACATCGATCCCGGCGCGCTGCAGATCGGCCTCGATGGCCGGCAGCTGATGCGGTTGCCACATGCCTTCGACCGCAAAGGCATGGGTGGCGACGCCCATCAACAGGGCAAAGCTCAGCTTCAGTCGGGTCATGGTCGGGATGATCGGGTCTGCGGGAGGGCTGGGGCGCGCGACTGTACGGCAAGACCCGGGGGCACTCAACGGCCGGAAGTCCCGGCGAACGATGACATGAGCGCGCGGCTGGCTTCGTCAAGCCGATCTCGCAGGTCAGGTTGGGAGCGCAGCGAGCTACCTGACAAGGTGAAGCGAAAATCTCCGATTGATGCGGCCATTCCCAGCGCCGGTCCAGAAGCGTCCGGACAAGTCCGGACCCACAACAGCCCTGGTCCCCGCAAGCTACGGTCCAAAGCATCCGGACAAGTCCGGACCCACACCAGCCCTCGCCCTCTCGCCCTCGTTTACCGCTCACAGGGTCTTGACTGACGCCTTTCCGGAGGTCACGCTACGCTCTCTTGTGACAATCCGCGTCAACTTGTGACCCGGTTCGCATTTTCCTTCCGCTGGAAGAGCGTCGACCATGTCAACATTCCCACAGATTCCGGGCCCGAGGTCGCTGCCATGAAATTTGTATTTCGTACCCTTGCCCTGGCGCGCTATCTCACGCTGCGCAATCAGCTGAAGGACCTGGAAAAGGCCATCACCGGATTGTCGCTGGACCAGAAGCGGGCTCTGGCTGCGCTGACCCAGAAAGAATTTGCCAACGCTGCGGCCGCCTCGGTCCCGCATCTGTATTCCAGCGAGAACCCCGAGCGCTACAGCCCCTGGGGCAATGGCACCGCCATCGCCCTGGATCGGGTCAAGTCCGACAATCTGCCGCTGAAGCTGCGCGGCATCGCGCTGTGGCTGGCGGTGGCCTATCACGAGACCAAGGATGTGCCCTACAGTGAGATGCAGGACATGCATCGCGCCGTGATGCGCACCATGCGCCTGCTCAAGGAATCTGCGGGAAACGTCTCGCCAGCTGAAGATGCCTGGCTGGCCAATCGCGTCGCCTGACGGTCTGCCTGATTTCTCTGCTTTGAGGCTAGGCTCGGATCATCCGAGCTGAGCGCGCTGTTTCAGATGCGCCGCCTCATGGGCGCCCAGATAAGCCTCGATCCCACGCCGCATCGCGTAGATGGCCGGTGTCAGCGCGACTGCCATCAGCGCCTTGTAGCAGTAATTGACCGTCCCCACCGCCAGAAACAGCTCCATGGACCAGCGTTGCGGGCCGAGCACGAAGGCGATGTAGAGCACCACAAAACTGTCGACAAACTGCGACACCAGCGTCGAGCCGGTGGCCCGCAGCCAGACCTTGCTGTCGCCCGTGCGCCGACGGATCGCATGAAAGATGCGTATATCGATCGTTGGCGGGACTCGGGACTCGGGACTCGGGACTCGGGACTCGGGACTCGGGACTCGGGACTCGGGACTCGGGAAAGGCTCTCACGATAGCGTCATTGCGAACCACCGGTGTCGGCCCCGACAGTGCGCCCGGGCCATGAACCCCAAGCGTCATTGCGACCCCGGACTTGATCCGGGGGAAGCAGTCCAGAGGCACAGCTTCAGAAGCACTGGATTGCTTCGTCGCTGCGCTCCTCGCAATGACGTATCAAAGACTTGCGATATGGGTTCATGAAGAGCGTAGCGAAGCAATCCAGAGGCACAGCTTCAGGTCGCAGGCCGAGGGTGCCGCGTGGCGGCTCCACGGCGCTCCCGGGTCGGGCCGGCGCCGGGGAGCGCGCCAGCGGCGCGCACCCTCGGCCTACCGACAACCGACAACCGACAACCGACAACCGACAACCAGAAATCTAGTCCGCCGGCACGGTGCGCTCGGCGGCCCAGGCCCGCAGGCGGTTGACCTTTTCGGCCATGACCACCGACAGCGGCCGCGTCTGACGCAATTCCTCGACCAGATGGCGCTGGTCCAGCGAGCCACCCTCGCCGTGGGCGGCGTACAGGGCCGAGACCACGCCCTGTTCGATCTCGGCGCCCGAGAAGCCGCGGCTGACCTCGGCCAGTTCGTTCAGATCAAAGCCCTCGGGCGGCAAGCCCCGCTTGCTCAGGTGCAGCCGGAACAGCTCGACACGGACATCGTCGGCCGGCAGGTCGACAAAGAAGATCTCGTCAAAACGGCCCTTGCGCAACAATTCTGGCGGCAGGTGATCGATGGCATTGGCGGTGGCCACCAGGAAAATCTTCGACTTGCGTTCGGCCATCCAGGTCAGGAAGTAGCCGAGGATGCGCTGCGAGGTGCCCTGATCGCTGTCGGAGGTCGAAAAGGCCTTCTCGATCTCGTCGATCCACAGCACGCACGGCGCCATGACCTCGGCATTGCTCAGCGACTCCCGCAGATTGCGTTCGGTTTCACCGTGGTACTTGTTGTAGATGCTGGCCATGTCCAGTCGCAACAGCGGCACCTGGAATCCGCCGGCGACGGCCTTGGCCGCCAGGCTCTTGCCGGTGCCCTGCACGCCGAGCAGCAGCAGGCCCTTGGGCGGATCCAGCGGCACCTTGGTCGGCTCGCCCATGAACACCGCGCGGCGCTGCTCGATCCAGCGTTTCAAACGGCGCAAGCCAGCGACGTCCTGAAAGGCGATCGGCTCGTATTCGAAGGACAGTACCCCAGCCTTGTTCAGCAGATCGAACTTGGCCTTGGCCACCGTAGGCAGGTCCGAATCGGTGATCATGCCGTCGGTGGCAATGATCCGCCGCGCGATGCGGCGGGCATCCGAGCCTGCCAGCCCCTTGAGGTTGCGGACCACGGCCTTGAGCGCGCTGGAATGAATCTGTACGCGTTTGCCAGCGTGCTCGCGCGAATAGGCCAGTGCCTCCTCGCGCACGATCTTGTCGATCTCGGCCTCGTTGGGCAGCGACAGTGCAAAACGCACCGCCAGCGCATCCAGTTCCTTGGGCAGATCCAGATTGGCACCGATCAACGCCACCGTATGCGCCACCACGCCCTGGCGAATCGCGATTTCACGGAGCTGCCGCAAGGTCACGACGTAGCGCAGGAAGGGCGAGTAGTCGAGCAAAAGAAAGACGCTCTTCTGGCGAGTATCGCGGATCGCATCCAGCACCTCGCCCGAACTCATCGGCTTGGCGTCGGCCTGCATGTCCAATCGCCGCAAGCCGGTGGTGATGCTCCACGCGTACAGCGGCCGCAGGCTCGACGCCAGCGCCCGCTGGAAGGAGGCGATGGCTTCCAGTTCTTCGTGGGTATCGATCGCCAGCAAGGGCGTATCAGCCCGGATCAGCGCAGCCAGATCATTGTGTTCGTTCATGGGGTCGATGTTAGCGGCTCAGAGGGAGGCTGCGGTATCGCTGCGCCGAATCCGGGACTACGGAAGGGCAATGGTGCGCCCCGGCCGCGGCAATCCTGGATGGTCCGGGCCCTGCGCTCCGGCGCATGAACCAGATTCCGGCGATGGCTGCAGGGTGGTTTGGGTCGCCGCCCCTGGAGGGCGCCGCGCCGCGGCGCCGCTTTGCTGTGGCAGGAGATCAAGAGCGGCCGCGCAGGCGCGCGTTCCTCCACGTTTTACGTTTTACGTTTTACGTTTCATGTTTCATGTTTCACGCTTGACGTTTTACGCCCAACCCTTCACCGCCCGTCAACTGCAGGTCGGCAAACGCAGCTGTTGCCCCACCCTGAGCGTGTACTTGGGGCCGTGAATACCGTTGAGCCTGGCGATGTCCTCGACGCTGCTGCAGCGGGTGCGGCGGGCGATGGCCATCAGCGTGTCGCCGCGGCGCACGGTGTAGCCGACCTGAGTGGGGCCAGCGGGATGCCGGGCATCCTGCAGCGCCGCGATCCGGGCCAGAAACTGCTCATCGCTGCAGCGCTCGCCATAGGCGGCCACCAGCTTGGCCGGCACCCGCAGCGTGGCGCCGACCGCGAGACGCTCTTCCGGCTTCAGGCGCGGATTCAGGTTTCGCAATGTGCGAAACCAGCCTTCGGGTCGCTCGTCCTGGCCCAGACAGATGGCCACCTCTCCCAGCGACAGGGGCCGATCCAGCGTCAGCAGCGCCAGCTGCGAATCGACCACCGGAAAGCGCAAGCCGTACTCGTCCGGGTGCAGGAACAGATAGGCGGCAGCCAGCACCTTGGGCACGTAGTCGCGGGTTTCCGCCGGCAGGGCAAAGAAGATCCGCTGCGACCAGAAACCCTTGCCCGGGTTCTTGGCGGCCAAACGCCGCATGCGGCCTTCGCCGCCGTTGTAGGCCGCCAGCGTCAGTTCCAGATCATTGTTGAAGGCCGCCAACTGCTCCTCGACATAGGCCACATTGGCACGCGCCACCGCGGCCGGTTCAAGGCGCTCGTCAAAGCCGTTGCGGGTCAGACCAAAGCGCTGCGCGGTCGCCGGCATGAACTGCAGCGGACCTGCGGCGCCGGCGGGTGAATAGGCATGCACTCGCCCGGCCGATTCCTTGGCCAGAATGGCGAACAGCAGCGCCTCGGGCAGATCGGCCTGCTGGTAAGCCGGATACATCTCGGCCCGCAGGTACTGGTAGTTGAGCCAGGCTTCGATCAGCTGCGGACGCATCCAGGTCAGCCAGTCTTCCAGTGCGGCACGCACCGCTTCGTTCAGCGTGATCAGATCCCGCAGATCCTTGCCACGCAGCAGGCGCACCGAGCGCTCGATCTGCGGCAGCGGCACTGGCGCATCCAGGTCATGGGATCGCGACTCGGGGATGTCCTCGGACTCGTCGATGTAGTCGTCCCAACCGGCAGCCACACTCTGCAGGCGCACCAGCACCACCAGCGCGCCGACAAAACGGTCGCCATCGCAGCCGGGCGTATCGGCGCACTGCAGCGCCGCGGCTTCGATATCGGCCAGTGCCTCGCGCATATCGGTACGTCCGTCGCGCGGGCGCCCTGAGCGAATCAGTTCCAGTCCACCCTGGTAGCGCGAGGTCGCCAACCCGATGCGGTCATAGAGCGCGGCCACCGCCCGCTCGTCGGCGGGCGGGGCGATGGCAACTTCGGGCGCGGCGCGCGGCGCGGTACTGGCACATCCGGCCAGAGCCAACAGCAGCGCGGCGCCGATTCCCCCGGTGATGGAACGCATGCCGGCAGAGCTCCAAGGATCAGGGCGCGGACATTAGCGGGCAATGTCGCCGGCGGCAATGATCCGGCAGCGCGGGACCGCCGGCTCTTTACCCTGGCTCAACATGAGGACTTCAGCTTGCGTGGATAATGGCGATCATCCCGCTACCACCCTGGACACCGACCTTGACTGCCAGAATCAACACCGGTTTTCCCCATGTGCGCCCGCGGCGCATGCGTTTCGATGATTTTTCGCGGCGCCTGATGCGCGAACACGCATTGACCGCAGCCGATCTGATCTGGCCGGTCTTCGTGACCGAGGGCCGGGAGCAGCGCGAGCCGGTGTCATCGATGCCCGGCGTGGAGCGGATGTCCATCGATGAACTGGTGCGCGAGGCCACCGAAGTGCATGCGCTGGGCGTGCCGGCGGTGGCCCTGTTCCCGGTGACGCCGCCTTCGGCCAAGTCGCTGGATGGCGCCGAAGCCTGGAATCCGGAAGGTCTGGCGCAGCGCGCGGTGCGGGCGCTGAAGGCGGCGCTGCCGAGCCTGGGCGTGATTACCGATGTCGCCCTCGACCCGTTCACCACCCATGGCCAGGACGGCATCATCAATGCCGATGGCTATGTGCTCAATGACATCACCGTCGACGCCCTCGTGCGCCAGGCGCTGTCGCACGCGCAGGCCGGCGCCGACATGGTCGCGCCCTCGGACATGATGGACGGACGCGTCGGCGCCATCCGTGCGGCGCTGGAAGAGACCGGACACGTCAACACCCGCATCCTTGCGTATTCGGCCAAGTACGCATCCAGCTTCTACGGCCCCTTCCGCGACGCCGTCGGCTCTGCCGGCAACCTCGGCAAGGGCAACAAGTACACCTATCAGATGGACCCGGCCAACAGCGACGAGGCCCTGCGCGAGGTCGAACTGGACATCGCCGAGGGCGCCGACATGGTCATGGTCAAGCCGGGCATGCCCTATCTGGACGTGGTTCGCCGGGTCAAGGACCGCTTCGGCATGCCGACCGCGGTCTATCAGGTCAGCGGCGAGTACGCGATGCTGAAAGCGGCGGCGCAGAACGGCTGGCTGGACGAGCGTGCGGTAGTCATGGAATCGCTGCTGGCCTTCAAACGCGCTGGCGCCGACGCCATCCTGACCTATTTCGCGCCACAGGCGGCACGCTGGCTAGCGGAGTAAGCCGGCAAGCACAGTTAAACGTCAAACGTAAAACGTCAATTGCTTGGCGGCGAGCCCGTAGACCTTGGCCGGGGAGCGGGCTACCTGACCTTGCCAGCGAACGCAGCACGCAGCTCGCCTTGCGAGCAACGTGACCGCTACGCCCGCTGAGGAATCTGATTCGATCCCTTCTTGGAGCTCTACTCAGCGTTCTCTGTGTTCCTTTGCGTTCTCTGCGATCGGCTTCTGGCGGCAATCTGCGACTGACGCGAGGGCGATGCGGCGCTGGTCGCGACGCGAGCTCGCTCCTGCACGCGCAGCAACCATCAGGCCGGCTCGGGCATCCAGCCGGCATCGTCGATGGCTGCGCCATCCTGGGGTTTCTGCGACAGCCACTCATCGATCTCGGCCACGATGGGCTGCGCCGCCTCGATGGCGGAATCGGGCACCTGCACATCGATCAAGCCCATCACCGGCAATTCGCCCATGGCGCCGGTCAGCGCCGCGCCGGTGACGAAAGCGGGGATTCCGGCGGATTCCAGCGCGTCCTTGACCAGCTGCGCATCGATGATGTTTTCGGCTTGATAGACGCTGCGCATGGCTGTCCGTTGGCCTGGTCGATTCCATGATCTTACCCGCTTCGCCGCAGCGACAGCCGATTGGTGTATTCGCGAGACACCTGTGCCGGCCCGACACGGCACACGGACCGTGAACTGCGGGTTGCAGGAGCGACCTCGCGTCGCGACCGGCTGCGCGACGACCCCGTCCTGAGGCAGGTCGCGGCTAGAAGCCGGACGCAGAGAACACAAAGGAAGTGCAGAGAGAACACGAAGAAGAGCGTGAATATCTTCCAGATGCCCTGAAAACGCAGTCGTTGCGAGCCCCCCAACGGCCCGAGGCCCGACGCTGCTCACGGGCCATGAACCATCGGCGTCATTGCGACCCCGGACTTGATCCGGGGGAAGCAATCCAGACACACATTTTCAAGGGCACTGGATTGCTTCGTCACTGCGTTCCTCGCAATGACGCATCAATAACTCACGGCACGAGTTCAAGTAAAACGCAGCGAAGGAACCCAGAGCTGCACAAACAGCGTCCAGACAAGTCTGGACCTACAACAGCCCAGCACGACACTCACGAGGCACGCTCTGCTCTTCCCTTTTCCTTTTTCCCTTTTCCTTTTTCCCACCCCAAAAAAAGAACCCCGCGATCACTCGCGGGGTTCGGTGTCACTCAGCAACGATCAGCGCCCGGCGGGCGCTGGCCGATCAGCCGTGGAACTTGGCGATCAGCGGCACGATCAGCAGTGCCACGATGTTGATGATCTTGATCAGCGGGTTGATGGCCGGGCCGGCGGTGTCCTTGTACGGGTCACCGACGGTGTCACCGGTCACGGCAGCCTTGTGGGCTTCCGAGCCCTTGCCGCCGTGGTGACCGTCTTCGATGTACTTCTTGGCATTGTCCCAGGCGCCGCCACCGGTGGTCATCGAGATGGCCACGAAGATACCGGTGATGATGGTGCCGACCAGCATGCCACCCAGCGCCGCCGGGCCCAGCAGCAGGCCGACCACGATCGGTGCCGCCACCGGCAGCAAGGACGGCACGATCATTTCCTTGATCGCCGCCTTGGTCAGCATGTCCACCGCCTTGTCGTACTGCGGCTTGCCGGTGCCTTCCATGATGCCCTTGATTTCCTTGAACTGGCGGCGCACTTCGACCACCACCGCGCCGGCTGCACGACCGACGGCTTCCATCGCCATCGCCCCGAACAGATAGGGAATCAGGCCGCCGATCAGCAGACCGATCAACACCATCGGATCGGCCAGATCGAACTTGATGTCGGCCATGCCGTACAGTTCCAGCTTGTGGGTGTAGTCGGCGAACAGCACCAGGGCGGCCAGGGCGGCCGAACCGATGGCGTAGCCCTTGGTCACGGCCTTGGTGGTGTTGCCGACCGCGTCCAGCGGATCGGTCACATTGCGCACGTCCGGACCGAGTTCGGCCATTTCGGCAATGCCGCCGCCGTTGTCGGTGATCGGGCCGTAGGCATCGAGGGCAACGATCATGCCGGACATCGACAGCATCGCCGTGGCCGCAATCGCCACGCCGTACAGGCCGGCAAGGTGATGGGCCACGAAGATCGAGACGCACACTGCGACGATCGGCATCCAGCAGGAGCGCATCGACACCGCCAGACCGGCGATGATGTTGGTGCCGTGACCGGTGGTCGAGGCCTGGGCGATGCCCTTGACCGGCGCATATTCGGTGCCGGTGTAGTACTCGGTGATCATCATCATGACACCGGTCAGGATCAGACCGACCAGCGCCGAACCGTAGACCTGCATCGCCGTGAGGGTCATCGCACCGCTGTCGCCGACCGCGGTGGCCGCCGCCGGGAACAGTGCCGTGGTGATCGGATAGAAGGCCACTGCAGCCAGCACGCCGGAAACGGCCGTGCCCTTGTACAGCGCGGCCATGATCTTGCCGTTGTTGGCCTTGACGAAGAAGGTGCCGATGATCGAGGCGATGATCGAGGCGCCGCCCAGCACCAGCGGGTACAGCAGGGCGTTGGCGCCTGCAGTTTCGGCGAAGATGAAGCCGACCAGCATGGTGGCGATGATCGTGACCGCATAGGTCTCGAACAGATCGGCGGCCATGCCGGCGCAATCGCCGACGTTGTCACCGACGTTGTCGGCAATCACGGCCGGATTGCGCGGGTCATCTTCCGGAATGCCGGCTTCGACCTTGCCGACCAGATCAGCACCGACGTCGGCGCCCTTGGTGAAGATGCCACCGCCCAGACGGGCAAAGATCGAGATCAGCGAGGAACCGAAGGCCAGACCGACCAGCGCGTCGAGAATGATCTGGGTCTGCATGCCCTGGCTCTTGAGGATGCCGTAGAAGCCGGCGACACCGATCAGCCCGAGGCCAACCACCAGCATGCCGGTGATGGCGCCACCGCGGAATGCCACCGCCAGCGCCGCATTGATGCCCTTGCGGGCCGCTTCAGTGGTACGCACATTGGCGCGCACCGAGACGAACATGCCGATGTAGCCGGTCAGACCCGAGAGCACGGCGCCGATGGCGAAACCGGCGGCGGTCAGCCAGCTCAGGGCAAAACCGATGACCAGCAACAACACCGCGCCGACGATGGCAATGGTGGTGTACTGGCGGTTGAGGTAGGCATTGGCGCCTTCCTGAATGGCCGCGGCAATCTCCTGCATACGTGCGTTGCCGGTGGGCTGCTTCAGGATCCATTGCGTCGACACGATGCCGTAAAGCACCGCGACGACTGCGCATCCCAGCGCAATCATGATTCCGTACTGCTCAAGCATGGATCTTCCCCAGTTGTGAGTATTGGTACATCTGCCCCGGTCCGGATCGGCCGGGAAAAAGGCGGGCGGAGTATACGGGCGGCCTGCCCGCTTGTAGAGCACAGTGTGCTTCCCAAGTCCGACCTGACCTGACTTCGGCCGCTGATGAGGCCGCTGCCGAAGCGAAACCGGGCCGAATCCGGCGCAACGATCCTTCCACCGCAATTCACAAAACGGCTAGCTGCGGCAAATTCCTGATACTCTTGTCACGCACTGTGACCTGTCAGTCACATTGCCGGGGCGCCCTGATCGATCATCGACCACGGTTTGATCAAGGCCGCCACCGAGAGCGGCTCAGCAGTGAGACCTGGAGTGCCCTCGATGACTGACCCTACAGCCTATCTGCTGCTCTTGGCGCGCGCCAGCGATCGCAGCTTCTCCGACTACGTCGCCGCGCTGCCTGCATTGCACCAGCGCCATGGCGGGCATTTTGCCGCCGTCGCGCCAGCGCCCATGGTGGAGCAGTATGGGCACAACGGCTCGGCCCACGCAGTCATGCTTTCGGGCTGGCCGTCGCTGCAGCAAGCCCTGGCCTTCTGGCAATCGGCCGCGCACGGCGCGCTGCTGCGCCGCTTCAGCGCGGACGCGATGGTGGCGATCGGCATCGAGGCCGAGCCCGGTTTGCAGCCTCGCTCCGAGACCCAGGCACTGGCCGTGTTTCTGGGACCCGGACCTACACCGGCCCTGCTCGAAGCTGCTGGCGCCCAGGCCCTGGCTTTGGTGCGCGAGCGCCACGTCACCGCTCTGCAGGGACACTGGAGCCACGGCGATGTCGCCATCTACGGCTGGAGTTCCGAGCGTGACGCCCGCCAGCAACTGGTGGCTTTCAGCTCCGGTCAGCGCGGCCGGGCCATGCTGCTGCCGGGCCTGAATGCGGGTCGTCCATCGGCCAGCAGACATCCGCAAGGCCATGAATTCGCACCGATGCTGCTGCAGGCGAGCTGAGCTGGCGTTGCCTACGCGCCACTGCGCCACACCGACTAGTCATTGCGGGTGCGCTCGACCAGCAGGCGCATGCCGAGCACGCCGCCGATCATGAACAAGGCCACCATCGCCACCAGCACCAGCGTGGCGTAGATGATGATGGCGGCGATGTCGTCGCCACCGGCGCTGCTGGCCCAGTACCAGGTCAGCAACAGCGCCGCGGTCAGGACCACGCCCAGCACCAGTGCCAGCTTGCCCAGGGGCTTGCGCCAGTTGAAGGCGCCGAGCGCCGCCAACGGCAGCGAAGTCAGCACCAGCCAGGCTTCGGTGCCAATCTGGCCGCCGTCGGTCATGCGCCACAAGATGTAGATCGCCGCCAGCGCAATCAGCACGCTGACGCCGGTGGCGCGCCACATGGGCGTGCGCCCGAGCACGGCCAGTAGCAGGAACTGCAGCGCAACTGCGGCAAAAATCCAATGGGCCATACGGTCCTCAGAGCGGGTAATCAGGCAAACGGCGCTTCACGGCGCGGTTCTTCAACTGCACATAATCGGGCAGGCCATTGATGTAGGGCGGATAGGCTTCGCCCTGGATCAGGCCTTCCAGATAGCTGCGCGCGGCCCGGGTGATGCCGAAGCCGTCTTCACGGATATAGGCCGGCGGCAGCTTGCGCTCGTGATTGGCGATTTCTGCCAGATGGGCCGTGACTATCTCGTATCGGTAGGGGCGATTGGACAGGCGCTTGACGATCGGCATCACTGCGTTCTTGCCGGCCAGCGCCAGCTTGACCGCGGCCGCGCCGACCTTGAGGCTGATGTCGAGGTCGGTCTTGCTGGCGATATGCCGCGCCGAGCGCTGCAGATAGTCGGACACCGCCCAGTGGTATTTGTAGCCGAGCGCCGCGCGCACCTTTTCGGCGACGACCGGACCGGCGCCGCCGAGCTGCACATGGCCGAAGGCATCCTTGCTGCCGGCCTCGGCCAGGAAACGCCCCTGCGCATCGCGCACGCCCTCGGAAACGACCACCGTGCAGTAGCCATGCTTCTCCACCGCCGACTTGACTGCTGCCAGGAAGCGGGGCTCGTCGAAGGCCACTTCAGGGAACAGGATCAGGTGCGGCGGATCGCCCTCCTTCGAACCGGCCAGACCCGCCGCCGCCGCGATCCAGCCAGCGTGGCGCCCCATCACCTCGAGCACGAAGACCTTGGTCGAGGATTCGGCCATGCTCAGCACGTCCAGACTGGCTTCGCGGGTGGACACCGCCACGTACTTGGCCACCGAGCCGAAGCCGGGGCAGACATCGGTCAGCGCCAGGTCGTTGTCGATGGTCTTGGGCACGCCGACGCAGATCATGGGGTGTCCCAGCGCCTCGGCCACCTGCGACAGCTTGTGGGTGGTGTCGGCCGAATCATTGCCGCCGTTGTAGAGAAAATAGCCGATGTCATGCGCCTTGCAGACCTCGACCACGCGCTCGTAGTGAGCGCGATCCTGCTCCAGCGACTTGAGCTTGAAGCGGCAGGAGCCGAAGGCACCGCCAGGCGTATGCCTGAGCGCACGGATGGCCTCGGGCTTTTCCAGCCGGGTGTCGATCAAATCCTCGCGCAGCACCCCGATGATGCCGTTGCGGGCGGCGTAGACGCGGCCGATCCGGGACGGATACTTGCGCGCCGTTTCAATGACCGCCGAAGCGCTGGCATTGATGGTGGCAGTGACGCCACCGGATTGGGCATACAGCAGATTGGCGAGTGGCATGGGCGGCTCCTGGGCAGATTTCGGGCGCATCAGCTCCGGTGTCCGGGGCAAAACGCCGGTGCGGCTACTATCGCTGCAGCGCAGTTTGACTTGTGCGGGTGGCGCACGCTAGGTTCGACCATTGTTTGTCTTTATTTCCTCTTCAAGCGCTGGCACGCTGTCGTCTACGGCGGCCGCCCTCTGAGACTACTAGCATGCGCATCGTACTTCTGGGTGCTCCCGGTTCCGGCAAGGGGACGCAAGCGGCCCTGCTGAAAACGCGATTGAACGTTCCCCACATCTCCACCGGCGAGATCCTGCGCGCCGCCGTGGCAGCGGGCACACCGCTGGGCCGTCAGGCCAAGGCGGTCATGGCCGCAGGGGCTCTGGTGTCCGATGAGATCGTGCTCGGCATGCTCGAAGAGCGCTTCAGCCAGCCCGACGTCCTCGGCGGCTTCATCCTCGACGGTTATCCGCGCAATCTGGCCCAGGCCAATGCGCTGGAAGCGCTGCTCGGCCGGCTAGGTCAGCCCATCGACCGCGCCGTACAACTGGACGTGGCCGAAAGCACCCTGCTGCAGCGACTGGCCGGACGCGCCAAGGCCGAAGGCCGGGCCGACGACAATCCTGATTCGGTGGCCCACCGCCTGCACGTGTACACCGAACAGACCGCGCCGGTGATCGATTTCTACGAGAAACACGGTGCGCTGGTGCGGGTGCCGGGCGAAGGCAGCATGGAAGAAATCCTGGAGCGCATCATCGCCGCTCTGGATTGAAAGCTCAGGCGCCGCGCACCCGGATCTTCAGCACGCCATCGTCACCGCTTGTGCATCCCAGGTACTGGCATGCTCCGCGGGCGCACAGGGCTTCGATGTCCAGCCCAGCCAGCGGGTCGGTGGCCCAGACTTCAAATTCTGCGCCAGCCGGTGAGTTGCGCATCGCCCGGCGCAAGTACACCAGGGGCTCCGGACACATCAGACCGCGGGCGTCGACGATCGAGGTGTGTGGTTTGCTTGTCTCCATCATTCGGATAATGCCCATGAAGCACCGGTGGCGTCAGCCTGCTGCCGGTCACGCTGGCCATTGGCGCAGTGCCGGTCACCGTCACCCATTCGGCGGCGCCGCACCATGGGCCTGACAGCATTGCTGCGATGGACGCTGGACCTGCTGCAACTGCGCGGCACGCCGGCTGACGCGCCGCCCTCGCCGCTGCTGCTGGCGCAGTTGCTGATCCTCGACCTGATCTCCAGCGTGTTCTACCTGCAGGCCCTGGGCACCGAACTGGCCTTCGACGTGCTGCTCGGCCGCATTCTGCTCAATGTGCTGATGGTCTACGCGGTGATGCGGGTCTTCAACCGCACCCCGAGATTCCTGCAGACGCTGATTGCCATGTATGCCGTCAGCGCCCTGCTCACCTTCATCCTGCTGCCGATCGCCTCGGCGCTGGTACGCTCCCAGGGTGACAGTCCTGATCTCGGGCTGCAGTTCCTGCAACTGGGCTTTCTGTTGCTGCTGCTCTGGAGCATCGTCGTCAATGCCCACATCCTGCGTCACGCGCTGGCGCTGAAGTTCTGGCTGGCGTTGCCGCTGTCGCTGGGTCTGTTCATGCTGTTCAACGAGATCGCTGCCCTGATGTTCCCATTCGAATGATCCTAGAAACCTCAGTTGGACGGGGTAGAGTGTGCGGTTATGGTGGTGCAGGGCAAGGCGCACCGAGGAGGAATAGCCAGCTATTCCGACGAGTTGCAACGCAGCCCTGCGTCGCCGTAACCGTGCAATCTGCCTCGTAGCGGACCCACCCAATGGGTGAGTTTATCCAGCACCCGAAAATTCAAAAGAATCATCGCCCTACGAATTTCGAAGAGCGGTCAACTGAGGTTTCTAGGATGAACACCGATCTGCACATCCTCGGTATCTGCGGCACCTTCATGGGAGGCATTGCCGCCATCGCCCGTGAGTCCGGTCTGAATGTGTCCGGCAGCGACCGCGATGTCTATCCACCGATGAGCACCCAGCTGGAGGCCCTCGGCATCCAGTTGCATGAGGGCTACAGCGCCGAGCAGCTGCCGCCGCCTCCGGCAGAGATCGTGGTTGGCAATGCGCTCTCGCGCGGCAACGCGGCGGTGGAAACGGTACTGGATCGGCGCCTGGAATACACCAGCGGACCGGAATGGCTGGCGCGCCGGGTACTGCACCGGCGCCGCGTGCTGGCCGTGGCCGGCACCCATGGCAAGACCACCACCTCGGCACTGCTGGCCTATCTGCTCGACCGCCAGGGCCGCGATCCGGGCTTCTTGATCGGCGGCGTGCCGCACGATTTCCCGGTGTCGGCGCGCCTCGGTGCCGGCGAGGACTTCGTCATCGAGGCCGACGAATACGACACCGCCTTCTTCGACAAGCGCTCCAAGTTCGTCCACTACCGGCCGACGGTCGCGATCCTCAACAATCTGGAATACGACCACGCCGACATCTTCCCCGATCTCGCCGCCATCCAGCGCCAGTTCCACCATCTGGTGCGCACGGTACCGGGCAGCGGCCGACTGATCGTCAACGGCGAGGACGCCGCCCTGGCGCAGGTGCTGGAGATGGGCTGCTGGACACCGGTGGAGCGCTTCGGACTGGACAGCGCCGAATTCGACTGGCGCGGTGAACTACTGAGTGACGATGGCTCCCACTTCCGGCTGTGGAATCACGGCAGCCTGATCGGTGAGAGCCGCTGGAAACTGCTGGGACGGCACAATGTCGCCAATGCCGTCGCCGCGATTGCCGCGGCCGCCGCCATCGGCCTCAATCCGGCCCACAGTCTGGAACTGCTGGGCGGTTTCGGCAGCGTGCGCAGACGCATGGAAAGCGTGGGCGAGGTCCGCGGCATCCGCATCTACGACGATTTTGCCCACCACCCGACCGCCATCGCCACCACCCTGGAGGGCCTGCGAGCCGCCATCGGCAGTGCCCGACTGATCGCCGTCATGGAACCGCGCAGCAACTCGATGCGCCAGGGCGCGCATGCGCTGGCGCTACCCAAGGCCTTCATCCCGGCCGATCGCGTGCACGTGCTGGCGCGGCCGGAGCTGGGCTGGGATGCCGCGCGCACGCTGGCGCCGGTCGGCGCCCGTCTGGCGATTGCCGCATCGGTGCCCGAACTGCTGGACGCGGTCGCCAGCGAAGCCCGCAGCGGCGACCACATCATCTTCATGAGCAATGGCGGATTCGAAGGCGCGTCGCGACGTTTGCTGGCGCAGCTGAATGATCTTCCGTCCGGCTCGCCAGCCTGAACGGGGTGCCTCTGTCATGAGCCTGTCGCCCGACGAATACCCGCTGTTCCCGCTGTCCACGGTGCTCTATCCCGGCGGCACGCTGGCCCTGCGCATCTTCGAACCGCGCTATCTGACCATGATCCGCGACTGCGCCCGCGATTCCAGGCCCTTCGGCGTGACCCTGCTGCTGCGCGGCAGCGACGAAAACCAGACCTCATCGGCGCTGGCGATCGGCACCCTGGCGCAGATCGTCGATTTCTACACCTTGCCGGACGGCCTGCTCGGCATCCGCGCGCTGGGCGGGCGGCGCTTCCACGTCGATCAGGCCCGTGCCCGCGACGACGGCCTGCTGATCGGCAAACTGACGCTCTGGGAAGACGAGCCCAGCCAGGAGCTGCCGCCGGAGTACTCGCTGCTGGCCAGGCTGGCGCAGGGACTGGTCGAAAACCTGATTGAAGGCGCTCCGGCACCGACCAAGGCCGAACTCGACGACGCCACCTGGATCAGTTTCAGACTGGCCGAACTGCTGCCCTTCAGCCTCGGCGAAAAACAGCAGCTGCTGGAACTCACCGACGCCAACGAACGCCTGCAACGCGTCGTCGACGCCCTGCCCCGCTTCCGCAGCGACGCCGAACCTGAGTAGCAGCGAGCTTGCGTCGCGACAGGCGATGCCCCGATCAACCATGCAGCAACTTCTGGCGACAGCATTCAACGCGGAGAACGCCGAGAGGCGCAGAGATCGCAGAGAAACGCTGAGAGTGGCAAGCAGAGATCGGAGCCAGCCCTCGCTCCAGCGGTCGGCACCCCCAAATCGAAACCAGATCGACCGATGTGCTGACCAGCACTCGGTCTTGCACCTTTATCTGCGTCGCCATGCTTCTGACCCGATTGGCTCTTCTCCGCGTTCTCCGCGCCCCTCAGCGTTCTCTGCGTTGTTCAGCTCTCCCCTATTGACCCCGCATCGCATCGCTTTCCGCCCCTATCAGCTAGCATGTTCGGATTGATCGCACTGACGGGAACGGCTCAATCATGGCCACATTGCGCAACCAGACCCTGTTCATCACCGGCGGCTCGCGCGGTATCGGCGAGGCCATTGCCCTGCGTGCGGCCCGGGATGGCGCCAATATCGTGCTCGCGGCCAAGACCGAGCGCGCACATCCGAAGTTGCCGGGCACCATTCACTCGGTCGCAGCCGCCATCAAGGCCGCTGGCGGCAAGGCCTTGCCGATCCGCTGCGACATCCGCGAGGACGACCAGGTACAGGCTGCGGTGGCTCAGGCGGTAGCCCACTTTGGCGGCATCGACATCCTGGTCAACAACGCGAGTGCGATCAGCCTGACCGGCACGCTGGAAACACCGATGAAGCGCTTCGATCTGATGTTCGGGGTCAATGTGCGCGGCACCTTTCTGGTCAGCCAGACCTGCATCCCGCATCTGAAGCAGTCCGGCAATCCGCACATCCTGACGCTGGCGCCGCCGCTGAACATGGATCCGCGCTGGTTCGCGCCACATACGGCCTACACCATGGCCAAGTACGGCATGAGTCAGTGCGTGCTCGGCATGGCGCCCGAATTTGCCGCCGATGGCATTGCCATCAACGCGCTGTGGCCACGCACCGTGATCCACACCGCCGCGCTGGCCATGATTCCCGGCGTGGATCCCGAACGCTGCCGCACCCCCGAGATCATGGCCGACGCCGCCCACGCCATCCTCACCACCCCCAGCCGCGAACGCAGCGGCCAGTTCCTGATCGACGAAGACGTGCTCCGCGCCACCGGCGTCAGCGACTTCGATCGCTACGCGGTGAAGCCGGGGATGGAGTTGCTGCCGGATTTGTTCCTCTGAAGCTCGGGACCCGGAACATCAGTAGACGGGACCCGGGACGCGGGACCGGGGACCCGGAAAGGTCAAGAGCCGAAGAGCATGGAAGCCGGGAACCGGGGGGCACTGACCCGGGACCAAAACACGGCGGGCGCTTTTTTGCCAGAATCAAGAACTCAGACTTCTGGAAACCCTGCACATGAACTCAACCTCGCACGCTGGCGACGCTTCTTCCCGGGTCCCGGGTCCCGGGTCCCCGGTCCCGGCTTCGGGTCTGGGATGCCCGGTCCCGGCTTCCAACAAGGAAGCCTTCCTCGCCGCCCAGACCGTCATTCCTGGCGGCGTCAATTCTCCCGTTCGGGCCTTTACCCAGGTCGGTGGCGATCCCTTCTTCGTTGCCCGCGCCGAAGGCGCTTACCTGTGGGACGTCGAAGGCAAGCGCTATATCGATTACATCGGTTCGTGGGGACCGATGATTGCCGGGCATGCCCATCCCAAGGTGGTCAAGGCGGTGCAGGACACCGCCGCGCTGGGCATGAGCTACGGCTGCCCGAATACGCTGGAGACCGATCTGGCTCGGGAGATCATCAAGCTGGTGCCGGGCCTGGATCTGGTGCGCTTCGTGTCCTCGGGCACCGAGGCCTGTCTGTCGGCAGTGCGGCTGGCGCGCGGCTACACCGGGCGTGAGCGCATCCTCAAGTTTGCCGGCTGCTACCACGGCCACGGCGATTCCTTCCTGGTCAAGGCCGGCAGTGGCGTGCTGACGCTGGGCCTGCCCAACTCACCGGGCGTGCCCAAGGCGCTGGCCGATCTGACCATGACCGCCGACTTCAACAACCTCGATCAGGTGCGGGCCATCTTCAAGGAAGTGGGCCATGAAATCGCCGCGGTGATTGTCGAACCGATCGCCGGCAACATGAACATGATCACGCCGCTGCCGGGCTTCCTCGAGGGCCTGCGCTCGCTGTGCGACGACTATGGATCGGTGTTCATCATCGACGAAGTCATGACCGGCTTCCGCGTGGCCCCCGGCGGCGCGCAGCAGCACTACGGCGTCACCCCGGATCTCAGCACCTTCGGCAAGGTCATCGGCGCCGGCATGCCGGTGGGCGCCTACGGTGGCAAGCGCGAAATCATGGAGAAGATCGCGCCGCTGGGGCCGGTCTATCAGGCCGGCACGCTGTCCGGCAATCCGGTGGCCATGGCCGCAGGCCTCGCCAATCTGCAGCTGATCCAGGAGCCGGGCTTCTTCGAGACGCTGGAGGCCAGAACCCGGCAACTGTGCAAGGGCCTTGAAGAGGGCGCGAGCGCCGCCGGCATTCCGCTGCAGACCCTGTCGATCGGCGGCATGTTCGGCTTCTTCTTCAGCGCAACCCCGGTGAGCACCTTTGCCCAGGCCCAGGCCTGCGACATCGAACGCTTCAAGCGCTTCTTCCACGCCTGCCTGAAGCGCGGCCTCTACTGGGCCCCGAGCGCCTACGAATGCGGCTTCACCTCCAGCGCCCACGACGAAGCCATCATTGCCGAAACCGTGCGCATTGCGGCCGAGGCCTTTGCGGAGATCGGCTGAGCGGCTGCTGCAAGCGATTGTCTTAACGCGGAGAACGCAAAGGGGCGCAGAGAACGCTGAGAAAAGCGATGGGTCGGGCACGCTCTTGGCCGCGAGTGTCCTGGATGGTTGCAGAGAGCAACTCCTGCATCTGTTTCTCTCCGCGTTCTCTGCGCCTCTCGGCGTTCTCCGCGTTGAGTTCTTTCGGCCCAATATCGCTGGCATATCCGGGGCAACTGCGGACCAATTGCGCGGGAATTTCCCTGCCTACCCTCTATGCTTCTCGTTGCCGCCATTTCACGTTGACCTGATGACCACGACTCTTTCCGAATCGAATCTGCCCGGCCTGAACCGGATCCACCGCGGCAAGGTGCGGGATGTCTATGCGCTGCCGGATCAGCGATTGCTGATGGTGGCCACCGATCGGCTGTCGGCCTTCGACGTGATCCTGCCCGATCCCATTCCCGGCAAGGGCGAGATCCTGACGCAGATGTCGAACTTCTGGTTCGCCAGGACCGAATCGGTGTGCGCCAACCATCTGACCGGCATCGATCCGGTCAGCGTGCTGCCCGCTGGCGTCGATCCGGCGCTGTATGCGCATCGCAGCGTGGTCGCCCGACGTCTGAAGCCGGTGCCGGTGGAAGCCATCGCCCGTGGCTATCTGATCGGGTCAGGCTGGAAGGAATACCAGGCGCTGGGTAGCGTCTGTGGCATCGACCTGCCGGCCGGCATTCCGATGGCCGGCGAACTGCCCCAGCCGCTGTTCACGCCCTCGACCAAGGCCGCCGTGGGCGACCATGACGAGAACATCGGTTTCGACCGCGTCGTCGAGCTGATCGGCGCCGATCTGGCCGAGCGGGTACGCGCGGCCACGCTGACGCTGTACGCGCACGCCCGCCGCTATGCGGCCGCCCGCGGCATCCTCATCGCCGATACCAAGTTCGAATTCGGCCTCGACGAGGACGGCACGCTACGCGTGATGGACGAAATCCTGACGCCGGATTCCTCGCGCTTCTGGCCAGCCGCGGAATGGTCACCCGGACGCAATCCGCCCTCCTTCGACAAGCAGTATGTGCGCGACTATCTGGAAACGCTGGACTGGAACAAGACCGCTCCCGGACCCTCGCTGCCAGCCGAGATCATCGAAGGCACGCGGGCGAAGTATGAAGAGGCCTTGCGCCTGCTGACAGCCTGAGGGCGATGGCTGGTGTCGGTTGTTGGTGTCGGTGGCGGGAACAGCGGGATCACGCGGAGACGCGGAGGCCGCGGAGAGGAGCAACACGACCTGTGGGAGCGGACTCTGTCCGCGAAGCTCTTGCTGGACGGCGAAGGCAATAGCGTCCAGACAAGTCTGGACCCACCAGAGCCCGAGCCTTGGTAGGTCCAGACTTGTCTGGACGCTGTTGCGACCACGAAGCAGAAAAGCAAACACTTCGTCATCAGGTCAGGAATGCGCACCCGAGCAGCAATCGCGGACAGAGTCCGCTCCCACAGGCCCCGACTGACAGCCGACTCCTTCGACCCCGCTTATCCCCGCGCCCTCCGCGTGAATACGCCTCCACCAACGCAGACACCGAACACCGGCACCCCATGTCCCTGACTCCCGACCGCCTCGCCGCTCTCGCCCAATTCGCGCAAGCCCATCTCGGCCCGCTCGACGACTCGCCCGTGGCTGCCTCGGCGGATGCCAGCTTCCGCAGCTACTGGCGGGTGCATCAGGGCCAGCGCAGCTGGGTGGTGATGAATGCGCCGCCGGACAAGGAAGATGTCGCGCCCTTCCTCGATATCGCCGCACGCCTGCGCCGTGCCGGGCTGAATGCGCCCGAAGTGCTGGCCCAGGATCTGGATCAGGGCTTTCTGCTGCTCAGTGATCTGGGCACACGCACCTATCTGCCGGAACTCGACGAAGCCCGGGCGGGATCACTGTATGGCGATGCGCTGGACGCGCTGCTGGCCATGCAGACCCGCGTCGACAGCAGCGGGCTGCCAGCCTACGACAGCGCTCGACTGCGCACCGAGATGGAGCTGTTCGAGACCTGGTTTCTGCGGCGGCATCTGGACCATGAGGTCTCCGGAAGCGACGCCGAACTGATTGAAGCGTGCATGGGCAGCCTGCTGCGCAGTGCGCTGGAGCAACCGACCCGCTTCGTGCACCGCGATTACCACTCGCGCAACCTGATGATCGTACCCGGCGCCAACCCCGGCATCATCGACTTCCAGGACGCGGTGACCGGGCCAGTCACCTATGACCTGGTGTCCCTGCTGAAGGACTGCTACATCCAGTGGCCGCGGGCTCTGGTCCACGACTGGGCCGAGGACTACCGGCAGCGCCTGGTCGCCGCCGGTGTGGTCGAGGTGGGCAGCACCCGTTGGCGCCGCTGGTTCGACTGGATGGGCCTGCAACGCCACCTCAAGGTCCTCGGCATCTTCGCCCGCCTGAACTACCGCGACGGCAAGGCCGGCTACCTCAAGGACCTGCCGCTGGTGCTCCACTACACCCTGGAAGTCTGCGCGCGCTACGGCGAACTGGCGGCTTTCGGCCAGTGGCTGGAGCAGCGCACGCGGGGCGTGGATCTGGCGCAGGTGCGGGAATAGCGTAGAAACGGGGCACGGGGCACGGGGCACGGGGCACGGGGCATGGGGCACGGGGCACGGGGCACGGGGCACGGGGAAAGGCTACGTGCTTCGTGCCTTGGTAGGTCCAGACTTGTCTGGACCCACAAGAGCCGGCGTCATTGCGACCCCGGACTTGATCCGGGGGAAGCAATCCAGGGGCATGCGGCACTACCCTGGATTGCTTCGTCGCTGCGCTCCTCGCAATGACGCATCAACAACTTGCGATATGGGTTCATGGAGTGTCACCTGTTTCAACCGGACGCTGCGCCCAGGTCCTGAAGTGCACGCTGGCGTAGGCCGGGTCCTTCGCGTCCACAACGCTTGCCCGAGCCGAAGACCCCATACGCGAGGCGCCCGGCGCTTTACCGGCGACGGAGCCGCGGCCGCCGGCGCTGAGACCTGATGGCCTACGCGCCCCGGAGCCGCGCTACCGCTGAAGCGCTTCGCGGCTGAAGCCGCTCCCACAGAGGGGCAAGCGCGTTCGAACCGGTCCGACATGGCAAGACCGTCCCGGGACCAGCTCTTCCCGTGCCCCGTGCCCCGTGCCCCGTGCCCGTTCCTGAATCCCCCGCCCCACCTACCAGAGCTTGCGCGTCACCACGAAGGCGAGCACTGCCGAGGCCAGCGACAGCAGCACATTGGCCAGCACGTAGATCACGGCGATGCGCTCCTGGCCGCGCAGCCATAGCGCCAGCGCATCCAGGCTGAAGGCGGAAAAGGTGGTCAGACCGCCGAGGAATCCGACCAGGGCCAGCGCATGCACGCTGGTGGTGTCGTGACGCACGCTGGCCCAGGCGAAGAAGGCACCGGCGAGGCCGCAACCGAGCACGTTGACGGTCAGCGTCGCCCACGGCGCCGGCGCTCCGAGCGCACGGACCACGCCCTGACCGATCCAGTAGCGGCTGAGGGCGCCACCGGCACCACCCATAGCCACCAGCAGGCTGAGCAGGAAGGGGTTCATGGGGTCGGGTTGCGCCAGGGGAACGGGGCGGAGAAGCTGGGGCACGGGGCACGGGGAACGGGGCGCGGGGCACGGGACACGGGGCACGGGGAAAGCAGCGTGAGGCGGCGATCGCCTACACATGCCGAAGAGAGCACATGCATTGGTCCAGACCGATGCAAGGCACCCAGCAGCGCGAGCTTTTCCCCTGCCCCGTGCCCCCTGCCCCGAGCCCCGCTTTCCATCTTTTCCCCTGCCCCGTGCCCCCTGCCCCGAGCCCCGCTTTCCATCTTTTCCCCTGCCCCCTGCCCCCTGCCCCGTGCCCCGCCTCTAATCGCCACCCTTCCCTCCCAGGGCCTCAGCCCGCCGTTCCCGTATCCAGTCCAGCTTTTCCTTGATCTTGATCTCGAGGCCACGGGCTACCGGCTGGTACAGGGTCTGCTCGCCCAGCTCTTCGGGAAATCCGCGCTGATCGAAGGCGATGCCCTGATCGGACTCATGATCGTACTGATAGCCCTTGCCGTAGCCCAGGCCTTTCATCAGCCTGGTCGGGGCGTTGCGCAGTTCCAGCGGCACGCCGAGGCTGCCGCCGGATTCGACCAGCGTCCGCGCCGACTGGTAGGCGGCGTAGGCGGCATTGCTCTTGGGAGCCACGGCCAGATAGAGCACCAGTTGCGCCAGCGCCACCTCGCCTTCGGGCGAGCCCAGGCGCTCGTAGCTCTGCCAGGCATCCAGCGACATCGCCAGTGCCCGCGGATCGGCGTTGCCGATGTCCTCGCTGGCGAATCGGGTCAGACGCCGCGCCAGGTACTTGGGATCACAGCCGCCGTCGAGCATGCGGCAAAACCAGTACAGCGCAGCATCGGGATTGGAGCTGCGCAGGGTCTTGTGCAGCGCCGAGATCTGATCGTAGAAGGCCTCGCCACCCTTGTCGAAGCGCCGGAAACTCTCGGTGACCACACTGCGCAGCAGTTCCAGCGTCAGCGTGCCACCATCCTCGATCTGGTCGGCGGCGATCTCCAGCAAGGTCAACGCCCGCCGGACATCACCATCAGCCACCTCGGCCAGACGCTCCAGCGCCGCTGCCTCGGCCTTGAGCCCGCGTGCGCCGAGCCCGCGCTCGACATCATCCAGCGCCCGATGCAATGCCGCGATCAGCGGCGCGTCAGCCACCGACTTGAGCACATGCACGCGACAGCGCGACAGCAGCGCCGAATTCACCTCGAAGGAGGGATTTTCCGTGGTGGCGCCGATCAGCGTGATGGTGCCGTCTTCCACATGCGGCAGAAAAGCATCCTGCTGGGCCTTGTTGAAGCGGTGCACCTCATCGACGAACAGCAAGGTGCGCTTGCCCTGCTCGCGATGGGCCCTGGCCGTGGCCACGGCGGCGCGGACTTCGGCGACACCGCCCAGTACCGCCGACATCGACAGGAATTCGGCCTCGCCCAGATGCGCGCACAGCCGCGCCAGCGTGGTCTTGCCGCAACCCGGCGGGCCCCAGAGGATCATCGAATAGGGTTTGCCGCCTTCCAGCGCCCGACGCAGCGGCTTTCCAGGCGCCAGCAGATGCGCCTGGCCGACGATTTCGTCCAGGCTGCGCGGACGCATGCGCTCGGCCAGAGGTGCCGAATCCCGCGCTACGCTCATGCCCTGACTCGATCCGTGATATCGCCCCGCACCGCAGACTGCAGTTCGGCCATCGTGTAGGGCTTGATCAGCACCGCATCGAAACCGGCGATATCGTCCTCGCAGCTCATGGACCCGGTCGCCAGAATCCAGCGACAGACCAGTGTCGGCGCAATGGACTTGAGCAAGCGCGCGACTTCGTCGCCACGCTCATTGCCCAGATGCAGATCCACCAGTACGGCATCGGGCAACATCTTGCGGAACTCGACTTCGGCTTCGGCAGCGTCTGCGGCCACTGACACGGTCGCGCCGGCGTGCTCGACCATCGCGGCCACCCCCAGGCGCACGTCCTCGTCGTCATCCACCAGCAGAATGCGGGTGCGTGCCAGGGCCAGCTCGGGTTTCGCTGCCGCCGCGGCGTCGGCCTCGGGCTCGATGACCCGTACCGGCAGTTCGATCCGGAAGCGGGCGCCGCCGGTGGGCAGATTGCTGACCCGGATTTGCCCACCGTGGACGGCAATCACGCGCTGGACCACCGCCAGGCCCAGGCCGCCACCATGTACCCGGGCGCCATGCTCGCCACGAAAATAGGGATCAAAGACGTGCTCCAGCTCGGCCACAGGGATGCCCGGGCCGGTATCGCTGACATCGCAGCGCCAGATCGGGTTGGCACCGTCGATCAGCTGACTGTCTACGCTCACCCGCCCGGCCTCGGTGTAGCGCACCGCGTTGGTCAGCAGATTCACCAGCGCCTGCATGATTCGTTCGGCGTCGATATCGATGCGCCTTCCGGCGCTGTCGTCCTGATGCTCGATCGCTATGCCCTTGGCTTCGGCAGCGGCTGACACCAGGGCGATGGCATCGCCGACCAGCGCATCCGGATGCACGAAACGGCGGTGCACCACCAGCCGGTCCTGCTCCGACAGGGCCAGATTGAAGACATCCCGGGACAGCCGCGCAATCATGTCGGCGGCATGCGTGGCGGTATTCATGGCCTGCCGATGCTGGGGATCCAGTGGCAGATCCTTCAGCGCCGCCAGCGCCGAAACCAGACCCTGCGAGGGATTGCGGATTTCATGGCCAGCCATGGCCAGCAGATCAGCGCGAGCTTGCTGCGCCGCCTCGGCAACCGCTGTCTGCGCGCGTGCGGCGCGCGCCCGCGACAGCAGCCAGAGCACGGCGATCAGGGCGACCAGCAAGGCCAGTCCGGCAATGATCGCCAGCGCCCGCTGCAGATGCAGCTCCGCGGTCAGGCTGCGCTGTTCGGCCGCGGCATCCGCGATCTCACGAGCCCGCAGTTGATCCCGGTAGGCGAAGTCCAGCGCTTCCATGGATTCCACCCGACGCTGGTCCATGCCTAGCCGGCTCAGTTCGCGGCCCTTCAGTGCGTGCTCGAAGGCCGCCTGGTAGTCGCCGCTGCGGGCCAGACAATCACTCCAGGCGTATTGCATACGACCGGCGTCGGCAGGGTGCTGGGTGGGGTCGAACAGCAGTGCGGCTTCGGCAAAACTGCTCATGGCAGCGGTTGCAGCACCCAGTTCGCATTGCAGCTTGCCCTGCACTTCGAGGGCGAAGGCCAGCAGATAGCCATTGCCCGCGACCCGCGCCTGCTCCACCGCGATGCGCGCCGATTCCAGCACTTCCGGCGAGGCCGCCACGGCCTCGGCAGCGACCGCCGCGGCCACCAGCAGCTGTTGCGGCAGGTCCGAGGGGTCTTCGACCGGGGCGACGTGCATGGCCTCCTGCACCCGTTGCAGGGCGCGCTCGTACTCGCCGTTCTGATAGGCCACATTGCCCTGATTGAGCAGCGCCCGCGCCTGCCACTCGCGGTTGCCGGCGTGCTGCGCGGCGATCAGTGCCTGTTCGGCCAGACGCTGCGCCGCCGCCAGATTGCCGCCTCGTCCCTGCAGGGAGGACAGCCCGACCAGGGCCCGGGCCTCCAGATCGGAGTTGCCCAGCTGCCGCGCCGTGGCCAGGGCGCGAATCAGCGGTTGCAGCGCTTCGTCGACGCGATTGAGCTGCTGGACCGCTGCCGCGAAGTTCAGATCAATGTCCGCCAGCAGTTCCGGCTGATCGGCGTCATTCCCCAGTTCCGCTCGCGCCCGATCGGCCAGATCCAGCACCTGGGCCCACAAGCCGCGGGCACGGTAATGCGCCGCCATGCGCAACAGGGCAGCACTGGCTGCGGCGTGGTCATGCCCTTGCTGGGCCTCGGCCAGTTCATGCGCGGCGGTAGTCAGATATTCATGGTCAGCCTGCGTCAACGCCCAGACCGACGGGGACGCCAGTGCCAACGCCAACAGAAATCCAAGCAGCAAGCGGCCGGCACAGAACCGGCTGCGACGCGGGTATGCAGGCACGCGGCGACGAACGGATTTCTGAGCGGGCGGCGGCATTCCGTGGGCAAGTCGAGCGGGCTCGTTACAAATTAGCAGAATTGAGCGTGAACGCGCGGTAGGGTCACGGAAATTCCCGGGAGCACGGGCATCTCTGGAACCGTCGAGAACCGAACCTTGCCACGCCTCTGCACGCCGACATGAGTGGTACAGCCAATGCGGGGTAGAATCTGCGCCCCCTGAAGACCGCGAGTGCGCGTCATGCCCGGCAAGTTGTTCATCAAGACCCACGGCTGCCAGATGAACGAGTACGACTCGTCGAAGATGGCTGACGTGCTCCGGGCTGCCGACGGCATGACCCTGACCGAGGACGAAGCCGAGGCCGATGTCATTCTGGTCAATACCTGCGCCATCCGCGAGAAGGCCCAGGACAAGGTCTTCAGCCAGCTTGGCCGCTGGAACCTGCTGAAGAAGGCCAAGCCGGAACTGATCATCGGTGTTGGCGGTTGCGTGGCCAGCCAGGAAGGCGAAGCCATCGTCAAGCGCGCGCCCTATGTCGATCTGGTCTTCGGTCCGCAGACGCTGCACCGGCTGCCGGAAATGGTCGGTCGCCTGCGCGCCGAAAAGCGCCCGCAGGTGGACATCTCCTTCCCGGAGATCGAGAAATTCGATGCGCTGCCCGAACGCCGCGCCGAGGGCCCGACGGCCTTTGTCTCGATCATGGAAGGCTGCAGCAAGTACTGCTCCTTCTGCGTGGTGCCCTACACCCGCGGTGAAGAGGTCAGTCGGCCTTTTGATGACGTGATCGCGGAAGTCGCAAGCCTGGCCGAACAGGGCGTGCGCGAGGTCAATCTGCTCGGGCAGAACGTCAATGCCTATCGAGGCCCCATGCACGATGGCGAGATCTGCGACCTCGGCCTGCTGATCCAGTACATTGCCCAGATCGATGGCATCGGCCGCATCCGCTTCACCACCTCGCACCCGGTCGAATTCAACGACAGCCTGGTCGCCGCCTATGCCCAGTGCGACAAGCTGGCCAACTATCTGCATCTGCCGGTGCAGGCCGGATCCGACCGCATCCTGAGCGCCATGAAGCGCGGTCATACCGTGCTCGAGTACAAGCAGAAGATCCGCAAGCTGCGCGCCGTGCGCCCCGATATCAGCATCTCCACCGACATCATCGTCGGCTTCCCCGGCGAAACCGACGCCGATTTCGAAGCCACCATGAAGCTGGTCGAGGACATCCGCTTCGATCAGAGCTTCACTTTCATCTACAGCCGCCGACCCGGCACACCGGCCTCGAATCTGGCCGATGACACGCCCGATCAGGTCAAGAAGGAACGCCTTTACCGCCTGCAGGCGCGGATCAACGAATTCGCCCGCGACATCAGTCAGTCCATGATCGGCAGCACCCAGCGCGTCCTGGTCGAAGGCCTCAGTCGCAAGGATACGAACGAACTGACCGGCCGCACCGAGAACATGCGCTACGTCAATTTCGCCGGCCCCGAGCGCCTGATCGGACAGTTCGTCGATGTCGTCATCACCGAAGCGATGGCGAACAGTTTGCGCGGGCGGGTGGCAGTCGATCGGGACCCGGGACCCGGGACCCGGGACCCGGCTGAGCAGGCGTATGGCATCACCGAATAGTTCTTCGAAGCAGCGGCTCTCCATCCACTTGCCGGACAGGCTTCGCGCAACTGTTCAAGAGTCCGGTTCCGCAGTTCGCCCAGTATCGGTCTATACCACCCCGCGTACTTGCGCCCTTGCCTTTCCCGGGTCCCGGGTCCCCTGGTCCCGGGTCCCGCAGCCAGAACAAGCGCCTCGTAATCCCCAGGAAACCCACCATGCCCCGCATCCCCACCCCCTCCACGCTCGACTCGGAAACGCTGATCCTGGAACCGGAGGACAACGAGCGTCTGGCCAATCTTTGCGGCCCCTTTGACGAGCATCTGCGCGAGGTGGAGCTGCGGGTGGGCGTGGAGATTGCCAATCGCGGCAATCTGTTCCGGCTGAGTGGCGCACCGGAGGCGGTCAAGTCGGCGGCGCGGCTGTTGCGGTTGCTGTACGAGGCCGCCGACCACGAGACCCTGACCGCAGCCAATGTGCATCTGGCGATCAAGGAACTGGGTGCCGACGAGTACGCCGAGCGGGCCGCCGCGGGCAGTCAGGACGTCGTCATTCGCACCAAGCGCGGCGTGGTCCGCGGCCGTGGTGCCAATCAGGTGCGCTATCTGCACGCGGTGGCCAGCCACGACATCAATTTCGGCATCGGCCCGGCGGGCACCGGCAAGACCTATCTGGCGGTCGCCAGCGCGGTGGAAGCTCTGGATCGCAATCGCGTGCAGCGCCTGCTGCTGGTGCGACCGGCGGTGGAGGCTGGCGAAAAACTCGGCTTTCTGCCGGGAGATCTCACCCAGAAGGTCGATCCCTACCTGAGACCACTGTACGACGCGCTCTACGAGATGATGGGCGTGGAAAAGGTCACCCGCCTGCTCGAACGCAACGTCATCGAGATTGCACCGCTGGCCTTCATGCGGGGACGCACCCTGAACGATTCCTTCGTGATCCTGGACGAAGCCCAGAACACCACCATCGAGCAGATGAAGATGTTTCTGACCCGCATCGGCTTTGGCTCCACCGCGGTGATCACCGGCGATGTCACCCAGATCGACCTGCCGCGCAAGGACCAATCGGGCCTGCGCCACGCCATCGAGGTGCTGAAGGGCGTGGACGGCATAAGTTTCACGTTCTTCCAGAGTGGCGATGTGGTCCGCCATCCCCTGGTGGCGCGTATTGTTCAGGCTTACGAGCGCTTCGAGCAACGGGAGTGAAGCCACCGGATTCCACGGCCACCGAGGCCACGCTGGAGCTGTTGCTGGGTTATGGCTGCGGCAGACGCGGCATACCGGCGCAGCGTTCCTATGCACGCTGGGCGCAGTCGGCGCTGAGCGCGGCCGGTTGCCGCGGTCAGCATCAACTGTCCCTGCGCGTGGTCGACGCCGACGAGGCTCTGGCACTGAACCGCGACTACCGCGGCAAGGCCTATGCGACCAATGTCCTGTCGTTCCCGGCCAATGAACTGATCGATGATGGACAGACCCGGCTGCTCGGTGACATCGCCCTGTGCGCGCCCGTGGTGGCGCGCGAGGCCGCCGAGCAGGGCAAGTCGCTGCACAGTCATCATGCGCACCTTTGTATACACGGCGTCCTGCACCTGCTCGGCTACGATCACGAAGATTCGGCGGCTGCCGAGGTCATGGAGGCGATCGAGATCCAGGCGATGCAGCGCCTCGGATTTGCCAATCCCTATGAAACTACCGGCCCAAGTGCATGACTGATCTGGAACCCCTCAAGCAACTCGAAGCCGATGCCCGCAAACTGTTGGCGGTCCCCTGGGAAATGGACGTGGCCGAGAACGTCTGCGTCACCGCCGAAGAACTGGCGGAGCCGCTGAACGATGCGCGCCACAGTTCCCTGGCCGAGGCGGTGCTTGGCTTTGCCGCCTATCTCAGCGCCTTTGCCGACTCGCGGGTGGGGCCGGTAGACGCCAATCGCCTGCAACTGGCGGCCTTGCTCGATGCGGTCACCGAGCAGTTGCAACGGCTCGAAACCTCATCGGCACTGGATATAGTCCTGCCGCTGCAGGACAGTGCAGAAACGCCGCCAGCGCCGCTGGAAACGAGTGCCGAGCCGCCACCAGCATCCAGACCGGCAATGGCACCTGAGCCGCCGACCGAGTCCAGCCCGCCACCCAACACCATCATCTTCATCGACCCCACCGGTCGTGATGCCGGCACGCTGGGGCTGGCGCTGGAAGACGTCGGCTATGTGGTGCAACCCTTGCTGCGCCTGGACCGGCAGACCGCCCAGTGGCTGGCCAAGGCGGAGGTCAAGGGCTTGATCCTGCCGGCGGCGGGTCTGGACGTCTGGGACAAGCTGCTGCAGCTGGATCCGTCGCTGGATCAGGCGCGCCGCCGCATCGGCCTGTTCGTGGTCTCCCGCAGCGATGAGCCGCGCCTGCGACTGAAGGCCGGTCAGGCCGGTGCCGACGGCTTCTTCGTCCTGCCGGGCGATGTCGATGCGCTGGCGGTGGAGATCGTCGAAGTGCTGCGCGATCGGCTCGATCCCTACCGGGCGCTGATCATCGACGACGACAGCTCGATGACCATGGTGGTCGAATCGGTGCTGAAGCGCTCGGGCATGGAGTCACGCGCCATCAATGATCCGACACTGGCGCTGTCGACCCTGGAGAATTTCGTGCCGGACGTGATCCTGCTCGATCTGCACATGCCGGGTCTGAATGGTCTGGAACTGCTGAGCCTGTTCCGCGCCCATCCGAAGACCGCATTCACGCCGGTGGTGCTGATCTCGGGTGACGAAGACCAGGAACGACGTTTCGAAACGCTCACCGCCGGTGGCGACGATTATCTGATCAAGCCCTTGCGCCCCAAGCATCTGGTCGCCGCCGTCACCGGCCGCGCCCAGCGCTCGCGCTGGCTGCGCCGCGCCCTTCGGCACACGACCACCCCGCTGCCGCCGCCTTAGACGATGGTTGTCGGTTGTCGGTTGTCGGTTGTCGGTTGTCGGTTGTCGGTTGCTGGTTGTTGGTTGTTGGTTGTTGGTTGTTGGTTGTTGGTCGCGGATGCAGGCGGTCCCGCGGGGCCAGTCGCGGCTGAATCCGCTCCCACAGCTCTACTGAAGCGGCCAGCAAGGCTCTCTGTGGGAGCGGACTCTGTCCGCGATGCCTGCCGGTCCCGTTGCCCAAGTCGCGGCTGATGCCGCTCCCACAGGGGCGGCCGCAAGAAAGCGATCTGCTGCTTCCTCCGCGTTCTCTCTGCTTTTCCTTTGCGTACTCTGCGTCCGGCTCTTGGTCAGACCCTGGCCTCAGGCCTGGATGTTCACGGCCAACGGTCATGGCTGCGAGCCATCCGCAATTATGAAAGTCGCTGGTGCCATGACCGTTGCATAGGGTTTCTTGCCTAACCCCTCCCCGGCCCTCCCCGAACATCGGGGAGGGAGCGACATCACTAGCCTGAACGACTTTCACGGCAACCTGGATCTGACGGTCACAAAGCGAGCTCGCTGTTACAGCCGCAGCGGCCCGGCATAGACACGTCCGGCCGGTTTGGGCCGGAAACACGGTGCGCTGGCGATGAACCCAGGATCGGCGCTGCGCGGCTCCCAGGCTGGCACTGCGGCCAGCGGCAGCGTGGATTGATCCTTGGGATCGGCCGCTGCCCGGCCGCTGCCGATGCCGGCGGCCACACAGCGATCCAGCAGCGCCAGCCGCCGCGGCGAGTCCAGGTCACGCCAGCTGGAATCACCCGCCAGGACCGCGATCACCTTGCCGGCCTGCAGATCGTAGGGCCTTGTCTGGCGCAGTTCGAACAGCGCATGGCCGATCACCCAGACCTCCGCCCGGGCCCAATCGTCGCGGCGCTCGATCAGCAGTCCGGACCAGTCGTGGTTCTGCAGTGCCTTGATCAGCGTGCGGTCTTCGCTCAGCACCACGGTGCCGGCTTCATCGATATGGGTGAGGGCCTGCTGGTGGCGGGTGCGCTGTTTCGGACCCACCGCCTGGATGCCGGCCCACTGGCCTTGATGAATGGCCCATTTGCTCTGCGGCCACTGCAGCCACATCAGTGCACCGTAGAGATCGTGCAGCGAGTCGCGACGCATCGCGATCAATCCGCGCGCGCCGATGCGTTGCTCGTAGCTCATGCCGTCGCCGGCCAGCGCCAGGTCCTGCTCGGCGAAACTCAGCCCGCGCGGCAGCCTCGATGCGGCCAGCCGGTTCAGCTCCGCCAGCGCCTCGTCCCAGGACAACTCGAACAGCGGCGCGTACCCGGCCAACTGGTCAAAGGGCGGCGATTGCCAGCGCTCGTGCATGTTCAGTCTTCCAGCCCGTTCGCATCGACGATGTCACGTAGCCCGCGACGCGGCCAACGTGACCTATGCTGCAAATCAGATTCGCACCGGGTCCCGGGTCCCGAGTCCCGGGTCCCGCCTCAGGCCAGCACACCGTGCAGATCATGCTCGTCGGCCTCGACGATGCGGACGTCGACGAACTGGCCCGGTTGCAGCTGCGGGGCATCGGCACGGGCCAGAGCAGCCTTGCGCTTGCCGCCGCGGGTGCCGGTGGCGATATGCACCTGGCCGTCGATGTCCGGGGCGTCGGCGCTGCTGCGGCCGATGGCGACCGTGGGTCCGACCTGATCGATCAACACCCGCTGCACGCTGCCTACCTTGGCCTGCAGGCGCTGGGCGCTGATCTCCGCCTGCTTTTCCATGAAGCGCTGCAGGCGTTCCTGCTTGATCTCTTCCGGCACCGGATCGGGCAGCTCGTTGGCCCTGGCGCCGGTCACCGGCGAATAGGCAAAGGCGCCCACGCGGTCAAGCTGGGCTTCGTCGAGAAAGTCCAGCAGTTCCTCGAACTCGGCCTCGGTCTCGCCGGGAAAGCCGACAATGAAGGTGCTGCGCAACGTGATCTGCGGGCAGATGTCACGCCAGGCGCGAATCCGTTCGATGTTCTTCTCGCCGCTGGCCGGGCGCTTCATCAGCTTGAGGATGCGCGGATTGCTGTGCTGGAAAGGAATATCCAGATAGGGCAACACCTTGCCCTCGGCCATCAGCGGAACCACCTTGTCCACATGCGGATAGGGATAGACATAGTGCATCCGCACCCAGATGCCGAGCTCGCCCAGCGCATCGGCCAGATCCAGAAAGCGGGCCTGCCGGGACTGTCCGCGCCAGTCGCGCGCAGCGTACTTCAGGTCGACGCCGTAGGCGCTGGTGTCCTGCGAGATCACCAGCAGCTCCTTGACCCCGGCACGGGCCAGCTTTTCGGCCTCGATCAACACCTCGTCGATCGGCCGGCTGACCAGATCGCCGCGCATCGACGGGATGATGCAGAAGCTGCAGCGATGATTGCAGCCTTCGGAAATCTTCAGGTAGGCGTAGTGCCGCGGCGTCAGCTTGAGGCCCGCCGGCGGCACCAGATCCATGAAGGGATCGTGCTGCGGCGGCATCTGCGCGTGCACGGCATTGAGCACCGAGGTGTAGTCCTGCGGCCCGGAGATCGACAGCACCCCGGGAAACTTCTCGCGGATCATTTCGGCACGCGCGCCCAGGCAACCGGTCACCACCACCTTGCCGTTCTCGGCCATGGCCTCGCCGATGGCGTCCAGCGACTCTTCCACGGCGGCGTCGATGAAGCCGCAGGTGTTGACCACCACCACATCCGCCGAATCGTAGCTGGGCACGATGGCATAACCCTCGGCCCGCAACTGGGTCAGGATGCGCTCGGAATCGACCAGAGCCTTGGGGCAGCCGAGGCTGACGAAACCGATCTTGGGCGCGGCAGCGGACATGGGCAAGCTTTGTGAAAACGGGGCGTGGAGTATAGGTGCTCGGCTGCCGGTTGGGGGACGGGGGGACTCGGGACTCGGGACTCGGGACTCGGGACTCGGAACTCGGGACTCGGGACTCGGGACTCGGGACTCGGGACTCGGGACTCGGGACTCGGGACTCGGGACTCGGGACTCGGGACTCGGGACTCGGGAAAAGGCTACGGGCTTTTGGGGGGCTTCTGTAGGTCCAGACTTGTCTGGACGCTCTTGAAGGCATACGGGAGAAGCGTCCAGACAAGTCTGGACCCACAAGAGCTGGTACCTGACTTCGTAATGACCCACCTGAATTGGCCGTGGCCATGAACCCCGGCCAGCGCGACTCGGCCTTGAGGAGGGACGCGCGCCTGCGCGGCCGCTCCTGATCTGCGGGCAAGGCCAAGCGGGGCCGCGGCGCGGCGCCCTCCACAGCCGCCGCAGACACTCTCAGGTGCCAACCGCTGGCCCGCGGCTCATGGAGAACGCCCTGGAGGATTCCCCTTGCCTACCCGCGCCGCGCTGCGCCAGGACAGCAGCGCGAGCAGCGCCGCCAGCGCATAGACGCTGCTGTAGGCCAGCACCGGTCGCTGGGCCTGCAACAGGGAGAACAGCAGTCCGCCCAAAGCCAGTGCACCGCTGGTGCCGAGCGCGGAGCACAGCTGCATCGCCGAGGAATACTTGCCCTGCTGTTCCCGGGGCGCCAGTTTGAGCGTCAGCACGCCGAGGATGGGGAAGGACATGCCCATGCCTAGCCCGGCCAGTGACCAGCCGATCAGCACGGTGAGGGCCGGCATCCAGCCCAGGACGCTGAGCAGGCACAGCAAGATCCCGACGCCAATCAGCAGGCTGCCGCGCGACAGCCACCCAAGCCGCCGGCTCTGGTCGTCGATGCGCGATTGCAGCTGGCTGCCCAGGCTCCAGCACAAGGCGCCGCCCGTCAGTGCCAGGCCGGCAGCCGTGATGCTCCAGCCGGCCTGCTGATGCAGCCACAGCGGCACGAAGCCCTCGCACAGGAAAAAGGCCGCGGAATTGAGTCCACGCATGGCGATGACCGTCGGCAAGCCTCGGGCCAGGATCAAGGTGCCGTCGGGCAACAGTCGTGCAGCCGAGATCACGGCCGCCGCGAGGGCGATGAGGACCACCGGCACCGTCCACACGCCGGCATAGCCAGCGGTCGCCAATCCAACGCTGCTGATCGACGCCAGCAAGGCCCACGGCAAGGTGCGCCAGGAGCGTTGCGGACCCGGCGCCGACTCTCCGGTCTCGCGCAGAGTCGGCAGGATCAGCAGCGCCACCGGCAACAACAGCAGGGCCACACCAAGAAACAGCCAGCGCCAGCCCCAGTACTCGACGATCCAGCCGGAAATCGCCGGCCCGACGATGGCCGGCACCACCCAGGCGGTGGAAAACAGCGCGAACAGGCGCGGATGCAGCGCTGAGGGCAATGCCCGTGCGGTGGATACATACAGAGCCACGCCCAGCGCGCCCACGCCCAGACCCTGGACGATACGACCGGCAATCAGCGCAGCCATCGAAGAGGCCAGTCCCGCCACCAGCAGACCCAGCGCAAACAGGGCCATGCCACCGGCCATGGACCGGAACGGACCATGGCGATCGCAGTCCTGTCCGGACCAGACCATCGACACCACCGAGCCGGCCAGGGTCCCGCCGAAAGCCAGCGCGTACAGCGGCAGTCCGTCCAGCGCCGTGGCGACGGCCGGCATGCCGGCCGCAACTCCGATGGCCTCGAAGGCAATCATCGAACACAGCGCCACCGCGCCGATGCTGAGGCTGCGCCATTGCGGTGCGAACAGCGAGTTATCCAATCTGTTTTCTGCCACGGCTTCCATATCTGGTCTCGTCAGGACTACCTAGCTAGCATGCAAGCTCAAGTTAACTTGAGGTCAAGCGATGAGGGCCGAGGTGCTGCTCAGTGTAGGCGAGGTGGCCCGGCGCAGTGGCGTCGCGGTCTCGGCGCTGCACTACTACGAGGCTCAGGGCCTGCTGTCCAGCGAACGCAGCCGCGGCAATCAGCGCCGCTACCGGCGTCCGGTGTTGCGGCGCATCGCCTTCATCCGCGCCGCCCAGGCCCTGGGTATCAGCCTCGCCGAGATCGCCCAGGCATTGCAGCAACTGCCGCAACAGCGCACCCCGACCAAGGCCGACTGGACGCGCCTGTCCAGCCACTGGCGCGCCTCGCTCGACCAGCGCATCGCCGCTCTGCAGGCCCTGCGCGATCAGTTGCAGAGCTGCATCGGCTGCGGCTGTCTGTCGCTGCAAGCCTGCCGTTTGTACAACCCCAACGACAGCCTGGCCGCGCAGGGCCCGGGGGCGCGGCGGCTGGGGGCGAAGCAGGCGAGCGAGTGAAAACCGGGGCACGGGGCACGGGGCACGGGGCACGGGGCACGGGGCACGGGAAAGGCTACAGGCATGAGGCTCTTGTAGGTCCAGACTTGTCTGGACCTGGAAAAGCGCGCTTCGCCAGTTCGTCGAAGCCACCGCTGCCCCAGCTCCTGCGCTACCGCGCGGCGGCCCGCTCGGCTTCCGTCAGCGCTACCTTGTTGCGCAGGTACACCGGCATGGCCTGGCGGGCTGGCAGACCGAGTCCGGCGCGCAGTGCGCGCGCGCCCAGTCGGGCCACGGCGCTGGCTTGCGGATAGATGCTGCGCTCGATGGCGTCCATGCGATAACCGAGCTGCTCATCGAGCAGCCTGCGGTAGGCGCGCAGCCCGGGGCCCACCGCGCACCAGACATCGTCGCCGGGCAGTTTCAGCTGTTCCGGCTTGCACAGGCGCTCGTCGGCGACTGCCACTGCCAGACCGGATTCGTCGATCTCGAAAAAGCCCGCATAGACCTCGCCCATGCGGGCATCGGCCAGCGCCAGTATCGGCGTCGCCGCGCCGCGATCGAAGCCTTCCTGGGCCAGCGCGGCCAGCGAGGACACTGGCAGTGCCGGGATGTCCAGCCCGTAGGCGATGCCCTGGGCCGCTGCCACCGCCATGCGCACACCGGTAAAGGCGCCGGGGCCGCAGCCAAAGGCGACCGCATGCAGGTCGAGCTTGCTCAGGCGGGCATCGGCCATGACTGCGTCGATCATGACCAGCAGTCGATCACCATGACGGCGTCCGCCGTCTTCCAGGCGCTCGCGGAGCTCGCCACTGGCAAAGACAGCGACCGACAGCACCTCGGTGGAACATTCGATGGCGAGCAGGTTCATGGCGTCGGGTCGCTGGCGCTGGCGGAGATCTCGGGTGCGGCACTGTACCAGTCGAGGCGTCGGGTCAGGTACATGGCGGTTGCCAACAACAGTGCCAGACCAATGGCGCCGAGCAACAGCGACAACTCTTCGGCCTGAATGAGTACCAGCAGAAACCCATACAGCGCCGCCAGTACACCACCGCCGAGCAGGCCGCGCAGCCAGCCCTGCAGCACGGCGGCACTGTAGCCACCGACCATGGCAACGACAGCGCCGGCCGCGAGCAGATAGGCACCGACGAAACCCAGGTGTTCGGACAGCGCCAGCAGCAGCAGATAGAACACCGCCAGTGCGAGGCCCACCAGTGCGTAGTGGAAGGGGTGCAGGCGCACACCGACCAATACTTCGGTCAGGAACAGCGCCGCCATGGTCAAGGCCAGCACCAGGATTCCGTACTTGGCACTGCGCTCGTTCTGCTGGTAGACGCCGCCGGGCTCGACCAGGGCCACACCCACGGCCTGCTGTCCCCAGACCGACATGGCATCGGCACTGCGGATCAGGGTGGGAATGCCGGTGGAAAGATCCAGCAGTCGCCAGTCGGCGCTGAAGCCCTGGGCGCTGATCTCGCGCTGACGCGGCAGCGCACCGCCAGCGAATCCGGGATGTGGCCAGTCGCCGCTCAGCGCGAACTCGAATTCGGCGGCATTGGGCACCACATTCAGCGCCCGGGCACCGGCCAGTTCCAGTTCCAGCGACACCGGGATACGCTCCGGACCATCCTCCGGCCAGGCAATCGGGGCGCTCAGCACCGGGCGATCGAAACCGCTGTTGCCCGCTGGCACCGCACCCAGATTCCAGCGCTCGGCACTGGGCTTGAGTTGCACTGGCGATCCGGCCACGCTGAGCTTGCGGATTTCGCGCAGCCCGGTGAGATCGCCCGGCGCCAGCAGCAGTGAGACCTGCTGCAGACTCCAGCCGTCGTCGACCTCGGCCGCCGAGTCCATCTGGGTGCGATCGAACTCGGCATCCATGGACAGCTGCGCGGTATAGATCGGCAAGGCGTAGATGCCGAGCTGCCGCGATTCGGCGCTGAGGCTGGCGCGCACCCGGGCCTCGGCTGCCGACAACAGCAGCCAGCGGCGTTCCTTGATCAGTTCATGATCGGCATTGCTGCGCTCACGGCTGTATTCGAAACGCAGCAGCGGCAGCAGCACGTTCTGCTCCCGGCCCCAGCCGGCGGCAATCCGCTCCTCGGCTTCGCTGGCGAGGCCTGCGCGTTCCTGAACCAGTCCGTAGATCAGACTCAGCGGTATCAGCAACAGCAAGGACAGCGCGCCCAGCACAAACAGCTTGAAGGTGGTGGAACTGGCAAACAGGGATCGGGTCATGAGCGGCACACCGGATTGGGTCAGTCATAGCTGAACCCAGAGCCGGGCGCGCCGTCGGGCAGTCAGCGCCGCACTGAAGGCGAAGGCGGGCAAGCGGCGGGCAGCCGCTGGCGTCGAGTGCATGCATGACGTGAAAGCGGAGTTCAGCCGGGCCGGTCTTGGTTTCGACACTCGCACAGGACCGGACCGATGACTTCCCTGCTGTTGTCCACTTACGACGCCATCATTGAACGCCTGCGCGGCATGGGCGAATACGTCCCCCGGCTGGTGATGCGCCTGATCATGGGCTGGGAGTTCTTCGAGGCAGGCCTGGAGAAATTCCACGGCGACAACTGGTTCGCCGGTATCCAGGGCGACTTCCCGTTCCCCTTCAACATGATCCCGGCCGATTTCAGCTGGAATCTGTCCATCATTTTCGAGATCGGCGGGGCGATTGCCTTGTGGCTGGGTCTGGGGACCCGCTTCTTCGCCTTTTCGCTGCTGTTCCTGACCTTCGTCGCCACCGCTGCCGTGCACTGGCCGAGCATGATCGGCATGTGGAGCGATCTGTTGAAGGGCTACGCGATTTCCGACATGGGTCACGGCAACTTCAAGCTGCCGCTGCTGTTCGTGGTCATGCTGATTCCACTGGTGTTCAACGGCGCCGGCAAACTCAGTCTGGATCATCTGATCCGCGTCTGGATGGGCCGCCCCGAACCCGGTCCAACCATGGATGGCTATGCCGTGGGTCTGGGATTGGCCGTACTCGGCTTCCCCTTCCTGATGCTGATCCCGACCATCGGTCTGAGCCTGCTGGTCATCGCCGCACTGGCCGCCGGATACGCCTGGCGCAAGGGTCGGGCCTGAACTCGATAGCAGCTTGCTGGCTGAGCCGCCCCCTGTGGGAGCGGCTTCAGCCGCAATCAGCGGAAGTTCCGGGCACTGCCGGGGTGCGCCTCGTCGAGCACCAGGCGAAGCAAGAAGGTCACGTTGACCCGAGGGCCCTATGTGACAGCTCTGCGAATCACGCCGGCCGCTTCGCGGCCATCATCGCCGACTTCGGGATCCATGGCCTGCCCCGTCTTACCCGGAAGAAACTCCAACGGCGACAGTGACTTGCCGATTGCCGAAGCGTCGCGGGCAGAGCCCGCTCCCACAGGCGCGACTCGGCGGAACCCGCGCCGCAGGTTCTACCATCAGCGCCTACACGTTGAAGCGGAAGTGCAGCACATCGCCTTCCTGCACGATGTAGTCCTTGCCTTCCAGCCGCAGCTTGCCCTCGGCCTTGGCGCCGGCCTCGCCCTTGAGACGGATGTAGTCGTCGTAGGCAATGGTTTCGGCGCGGATGAAGCCCTTCTCGAAATCGGTGTGGATCACGCCTGCGGCCTGCGGTGCGGTGAACCCGGCCTTGATGGTCCAGGCGCGGACCTCCTTTTCGCCGGCGGTGAAGTAGGTGCGCAGGCCGAGCAGCTTGTAGCCGGCGCGGATCACCCGGTTCAGACCGGGCTCTTCCAGGCCCATGTCGGCCAGGAAGGCGCCGCGATCCTCGTCGTCCAGCTGCCCCAGTTCCTCTTCGATGGAGGCGCACACCGGCACCACTTCGGCGCCCTCGGTGGCCGCACGGGCGCGCACGGCATCCAGGAAGGGATTGTTCTCGAAGCCGTCTTCCTTCACGTTGGCCACATACATCACCGGCTTCATCGTCAGCAGGAACAACTCGCGCAGCAGCGCACGCTCCTCGGGGCTGAGATCGACCGAACGCGCCGGCCGGCCGGCATTGAGCGCGTCGCGAACCTTGGTCAGACCCGGCTTGCGTGCGATCGCCTCCTTGTCGTTGGCCTTGGCAGCGCGCTCGACCCGATTCAGCGCCTTCTCGACACTGTCGAGATCTGCCAGCGCCAGTTCGGTATCGATGGTGTCGATATCGGAGATCGGATCGATCTTGCCGTTGACGTGGACGATGTCCTCGTTCTCGAAACAGCGCACGACGTGAGAGATCGCATCGACCTCACGAATATGCGCCAGGAACTGGTTGCCCAGGCCCTCGCCCTGCGCCGCACCCTTGACCAGACCGGCAATGTCGACGAACTCGATCGTGGTCGGGATGATCTTCAGCGGCTTGGCAATCTTCGACAGGGCATCCAGCCGCGGATCCGGCACCGGAACCACGCCGACATTGGGATCGATGGTGCAGAAGGGATAGTTGGCCGCAGCGATACCCGCCTTGGTCAAAGCGTTGAAAAGCGTGGACTTGCCGACGTTCGGCAGACCGACGATGCCGCACTTGATGCCCATTCGGGTTACCTCTGGAAAAAGGAAAAGGGAAAAAGGAAAAGGGAAGATCCAATGCGCCTGCGCCACCACACCGCGTCATTGCGAGGAGCGCAGCGACGAGGCAATCCAGTGGTCCTGGCAGCGAGCGCCTGGATTGCTTCCCCCGGATCAAGTCCGGGGTTGCAACGACGCCGGTCAGGACGCTGCTGTCAGCTGGCAATCTCGGCGCTTCCCCTTTTCCGTTTTCCTTTTTCCATTTTCCTCTGCTTTTCGCAGAGTCAGCTGCTCGCTGCCCCCTTCGGCGTATGCAACAGCGTCATCGCCCGCTCCATTTCCCCGTCCCGGCATAGCGGCATCACTGCCAATGCGGCATCGATGGCCTGGTGGATGGCCTGGTCATCGGCGACGCTGGGACGGCCCAGTACCCACGGGGTGACCATGTCCTTGCGCCCGGGGTGGCCGATACCGATGCGCAACCGGTGGAACTTGCCATGTCCCAACTGGGCCATGGTGTCGCGCAAGCCGTTCTGGCCGCCATGGCCACCGTCGAACTTGAGCCGGGCCACGCCGGGTGGCAGATCGAGTTCGTCATGCACCACCAGTGCTTCGGCCGGATCGATCTTGTAGTAATTCAGCACCGCGGACACGGCGATGCCACTGCGGTTCATGTAGGTGGTGGGCTTGACCAGCAACAGCGTGTCGCGACCCCCGGCAGCCTTGCCAACTTCGGCATTGAGCCTGGATTCCATCAGGAGGCGCACACCCAGCTGCCCGGCCAGCGCATCCAGAAACCAGAATCCGGCATTGTGCCGTTGCCGGGCATGCTCTGCGCCCGGGTTGCCCAGGCCAAAAACCGCGCGTATCGCCATCGACGCTGAAAACCTCCGGGGACGCTCTGCTCAAAACGACATCGGCCGACCGTTGCCGGCCGGCCGATGTCTGCACACCAGTGACGATTACTTCTTCGCTGCAGGCTTGGCCGGCGCTGCCGCAGGCTTGCCACCCGCAGCCGGCTTCTTGCCAGCCGCTGCCGGAGCCGCCGCTTCGGCGCCTTCGGCAGCCTCTTCGGCCACTTCCTCGACGGTCATGCGGGCCACGACCACAGCCAGATCATGCTCGCGACCCAGCTTCAGCGAGGGCACTTCCACGCCTTCGGGCAGCTTGATGTCGGAAATGTGGATGGTGTCGCCCACATTCAGATTGGCCAGATCGATCTCCAGGTACTCCGGCAGATCCTTGGGCAGGCAGCTGATTTCCAGATCGTTGAGCTCATGCAGCACCAGGGCGCCACCGGTCTTGCCGGCCGGCGAGCTATCCTGATTCAGGAAGTGCAGCGGCACCTTGAGGCGCACCGGCTCGGTTTCCGACACGCGCTGGAAATCGATGTGCATCAGGTAGGGCTTGTACGGATGACGCTGCAGATCGCGCAACAGCGCCTTCTGCTTCTCGTTGCCAACATCCAGCTCCAGAATCGAGGTATAGAACCACTCGTTCTTGGCATAGCGGTAAGCCAGCAACTGGTCCAGCTGCAGCATGCGCGGCTCTTCACCGCCACCGTAGAGAATTGCCGGCACCTTGCCCGCGCGGCGAAGGCGGCGGCTCGCACCCTTACCTTCGTCGGTGCGGAACTCCACCGGCACGTTTCTGATCTTGGCCATTTTCAGATTCCTTCATTGGAGGGTGTTCCATCCCGGTACACCCATGGGAGAAAGGTCGCAGCGTTCCACGCCACGCCTCACCTCAACGTAACCGTCCGCGACCAGACGATTCGAGGGGTGAGCATTGCGGACTGCGGTGTGCGGCAGATCGCAAGGCTCAATCCTCTGAGGAGCGGGAAAAGGAAAAAGGAAAACGGAAAAAGGTAGGATCAAGAGCCGTACCCTGCACCGATTCCGCTAGCCCTGCTTTCCCCTTTTCCTTCTTCCCTTTTCCTTTTTCCTGCTCTACTCAATCCACATACAAGGAACTGACGCTCTCTCCCCCGGCAATGCGGCGGATGGTCTCCGCGAGCAGTTCAGCGACCGAAAGCTGGCGGATCTGCTTGCAGGCACGAGCTTCGGGGCGCAGGGGAATGGTGTCGGTGACGACCAGTTCGTCGAGCACCGATTTGCTGATGTTGTCGACTGCGCTGCCCGAGAGCACCGGATGCACGCAGTAGGCCACCACCTTGTTGGCGCCGCGCTCCTTCAATGCCGCGGCCGCGGCACACAGGGTGCCGGCGGTGTCGACGATGTCATCGACCAGAATGCAGGTCTTGTTGGTCACGTCGCCGATCAGGTTCATGACCACCGATTCATTGGCCTTGGGGCGACGCTTGTCGATGATGGCGAGATCGGCATCATCGAGGCGCTTGGCCATGGCGCGGGCACGAACCACGCCGCCGACATCGGGAGCCACCACGATCAGGTCGTCGCCAGCGTAGTTGCGCCACATGTCGGCCAGCAGCACCGGCGAGGCGTAGACATTGTCCAGCGGCACATCGAAGAAGCCCTGGATCTGGTCGGCATGCAGGTCGACCGTCAATACCCGGTCGGTACCGACAGTGCCGATGATGTCGGCCGCCACCTTGGCGGTGATCGGCACCCGTGCATTGCGCGCCCGGCGATCCTGGCGGGCATAGCCGAAATAGGGCATGACCGCCGTGACCGAGGCGGCCGAGGCACGCTTGAAGGCATCGACCATCACCAGCAGTTCCATCAGGTGGTCGGCGGTCGGCGGCGAGGTCGGCTGAATCAGGTACACATGCTGGCTGCGCACGTTTTCCATGATCTCGACAGCGACTTCGCCGTCGCTGAAGTGGCCAACATTGGCTTTGCCCAAAGGCACGCCAAGCTCGAAAGCGATCGAACTCGCGAGGCGCGGATGCGCATTCCCGGTGAAGATCATCAGCCCGGGATTATTGAGGTCGGTGCGTTTAGAGCTCATAGGATTATTGGCTGGGGCGCTAGGACTCGAACCTAGGAATGCGGGAATCAAAATCCCGTGCCTTACCAGCTTGGCGACGCCCCAAGCTGTCCGCAATCGCTCGGAGGCCGTCCTTCAACGACACCAGAGACCAACTGTGGAGCCCGCTATTTTCAAGCGCCGGGGCTGATCTTGTCAAACCAATTCGTGATCGAGCTCGCGGCGCGGCCGATCCAGCCCTGCGGCAGGCCTGCAATCGCTCGGTGTGCCGAGTCCAGATCCGGCGTCTGCGCGTAAACGGCGCTGCCGCTGCCACTGAGATGGGCGCTGCCCACCCGCTGGCGCAGCCAGTCCATCGCCGCCCGGACAGCGGGATCGCGCTCGGCCAGCGCGGTGAAGACATTGTCACCGGGCTGGTCGTTGCGATAGTCGCAGGGTTCGATGGCCACGCAATCGCGCCGCAGCGCCGGATCGGCGAACATTGGCCCGGTGGCCAGGGCCACACCGGGAAAGATCACGGCATAACTGCGCGGGACATGGCGCAAGGGTGTGAGTATCTCGCCGATGCCGGCGGCAAAGGCCGGCTGTTGGCCGATGAACACCGGCACGTCCGCCCCGAGTTCGGCGCCGATACGGATCAGCTCGGGCACCGCCAACTCCAGGCCCCACAACTGGTTCAGCCCCAGCAGCACCGCCGCCGCATCAGCGCTGCCGCCACCGAGGCCGGCGCCGCTGGGTATGTGCTTGCGCAAGCTCAGCGTGCAGCCGCGATCGGGCCCGGCCAGGCGCTGCAATCGGCGCGCAGCGCGGACCACCAGATCCGACTCGGGCGGCACCTCGGCCAGGCCACCGCGGCGGGCGATGATGCCGTCATCGCGGTCGGCAATCTCCAGTTCGTCGCACCAGTCGATCAGGTCGAAGGCCGTCTGCAGCAGGTGATAGCCATCGGCGCGGCGGCCGATGATGTGCAGAAAACGGTTGAGCTTGGCTGGTGGTCGCAGCGACAGCACCCGGTTCTGGCTCATTCAAAGGTCCAGCTGCGCACCGACACCCGCACCTGATGCTCGCCCGAGCGTGCAAAAAGCTTGCGCGGCAGCGGCGGGTTCTGGCTGTGGTCGAACTCGACGTAGCTGATGTCCCAGTCGCTCTGTCGCAGCCGGGCCAATACGCCATCGGCGGTGAATTCGACGGCGCTGCGCGCTCTGGGCGCGCGCATGCCCAGCACCCAGTAGCGCAGCGCATCGGCCGGCAGATGCCAGTTGAGTTCGCGCGCCAGCAGCGATTCGGCAGTGCCCGCCACCCTGACCGCGCCATTGGATTCAATCAGCAGCGCCTGACCCGGCTGCACTTCCAGACGCCAGCTTTGACCGGAAACCGGCGCGATGAAACGCAGGCTGTAGGCGGGGCCGCGCTGCTTCCATTCGAAACGGCCACTGCCGCCGTCCTTGCCGTCGCTGATGGCGATACGTCCGGAGATTTCAAAGTCGGTGCGCGCACGCAGCTGGGTTTCACGCTCCGACAGCAGCCCTTCGCCGAGCACCACGTCGGCGTCGCGGTCGGGCTTGAGCGCTTTGGGCGTACACGCCGGCAACAGGCAGAGCAGCGCGAGCAACCACCAGCAGCGGCTCAAGGCAGCAGTTCCGGCTGCAACCGACGCACGCTTTCGATCAGGACCGAACTCTCAGGCCAGCGCTCCAGTGCTTCGCGCCAGAGGGCACGCGCTTCCTCGTGCAGATCGGACATCCACAGAACCTCGGCCAGGTGCGCGGCCACATCACCGTCCTGGACCAGCTCGTAGGCGCGCTTGAGATACATCAGCGCATCGTCCAGATTGCCGAGGCGGTACTGCACCCAGCCCATGCTGTCGACGAAAGCACCGTCGTTGGGCTGCGCGGCGATGGCACGCTGGATGTATCCCAGCGCCTCCTGGTGGCGATCGGTCCGGTCGGTCAGCGTATACCCCAGGGCATTGAGCGCCTGCGGATTGTCCGGATCCAGCGCCAGGATCTGGCGCAGGTCGGCCTCCAGCCCGGCCACATCATCATCACCGATGCGAAAGATCGCGCGGGCATAGAGCAGGCGCAGGTCACGGCCATTCTCGATGATGGCCTCGTCGTAGACAGCGCCGGCGGCCACGCGATCATCCTCGGCCAGCAATTCGGCCTCCAGCAGGTAGGCATCGGTACGCTGATCGCTGTCCTCGGTCTGCGCACGCAACTGCGCCAGCAATGTGCGGGCGCCAGGCAGATCCTGCTTGTCGCGCGCCAGCAGTACCCCGCGCCGCAGTTGGGCCTCGTGCCAGGCATTGCTGCCGGCCGGCTCCTGCGCGTACCACTGCAGGGCCTGATCCGGATCTTCCCTCAGTTCGTACAACTGCCCCAGCAGGAAGGCGCGCGATCCCAGCTGCTCGGCCTTGCTCTTCTTGAGCGCACGCTCGATGCGCTTCAGCAATTTGCGATCGGGTTTGCTGGCGACATTGGCCAGCCGCGCGGCAAAGGCACGCTCGTCCTGGGGTTTGGCCTGGCTGAGCACACGGTCGGCCTGTTCCTGGCGATCGGCCTCGGCATAGACACTGGCCAGCGCCAGACGCAGGTCAAAATCCTCCGGTGCCAGATCGACCGCCCGCTCCAGCGATTTCTGGGCACCCTTGCTGTCGCCGGCTGCGAGCATGACCTGGGCACTGCGGCGCCAGGCTTCGGCGCTCTTGGGACGGGCCTCGGTTTCGGCCACCGCCAGTTGCCTGGCCGTACCGTAGTCGCCGAGATTGGCAGCCACCGCAGACCAGCTCGGACCCTCTTCCAATGGGCGCAGGGCGCCAGCCGCAGCCAGGCGGCGCAGACTGGCTGGAGCCAGCTCGCGATTCTCGGCCGCCACCAGCACCTGGGCGATGGCGCGCTGGGCCTCGATCGAGTCGATCGCAGCCAGCTCCGCCAGCCAGCGGTCACCAGTCTCGAGCTCATCACTGGCCAGTGCCGCCCAGGCCAGGGTACGCCGTCCACCGACACTGTCGGGCGCCAGCTCCACCCAGCGCTGGCCCACGCGCCTGGCAGCGGCATAATCCCGGGCATAGAGCGTGACCGTGGAGGCGCGCTCGATCAGGTCCAGCTGACCGCTCTGCACCGCAGCCTGGGCATAGGCGGCAGCGGCCTGGTCGAGCTGGCCGCCCTGCAGCGCAAATTCGCCCTCCAGCGCATTGCCGAGCACGTCTGCCGTATGGCTTTCAGCGGCAGTCAGGGTTGTTGCAGCAAAATACAGCAGCAGACTTGCGCCCAGTCGCAACCTCGCGACACGCGAAGCGCTAGCATTGGGCGCTTGGCCGCTCTTGATCCGTTCGCGGGTGGGCAACGACAATTTCTTGGTTTGATCAGGCATCCGACATTCTATGGCCATTCTGGCACTGGGCATCAACCACGCTACCGCACCGGTGTCGCTGCGGGAACGGGTGGCCTTTGCGCCGGAGCGCACGCCTGAGGCGCTGCATGATCTGCGCATGCTGCCGGGTGTGGGTGCAGCGGCCATTCTGAGTACCTGCAATCGAACCGAACTCTACGTAGACCACGAACCCGGAACAGAGTTGCAGGCATTGCAATGGCTGGAGCGCTTTCACGGTTTTCGCCCCAGCGAACTGCATGCGGCATCGTACCGCTACCAGGATGTCCAGGCCGTGCGGCATGTCTTCAGGGTGGCCACGGGTCTCGATTCGCTGGTCATCGGCGAACCGCAGATACTTGGCCAGTTGAAGCAGGCCTATCGCATCGCCCAGGACGCACGCACGCTGTCGGGTCCGCTGGAACAGCTGCTGCAGCGCAGCTTCTCGGTGGCCAAGACCGTCCGCACCGAAACCCGTCTGGGCGCCAATGCGGTGTCGGTGGCCTTTGCCGCGGTCAGGCTGGCCACCCAGGTCTTCGATGAAATGCCCAGGCGCCAGGTGGTTCTGGTGGGTGCCGGCGAGACCATTGAACTGGTAGCCCGACACCTGCTTGGCGCTGGCGTGCGCCGCACCACCGTGGTCAATCGCACCATCGAGCGCGCCCGCGCGCTGGCTGATCGCATTGGCGGCCAGGCGGCGCGCCTGAGCGAGCTGGACACGCACCTGCAGGATTGCGACATTCTGGTCACAGCCACCCACGGCAGCGAGCCGGTGATCCGCGCCGATGCACTGCGCCAGGCTTTCGTCGGTCGCCGCCGCCGCCCGCTGTTTGCGGTGGATCTGGGCGTGCCGCGCAATATCGAGGCCGCGGTTGCCGAGCTCCCGGACGTTTATCTCTACACGGTCGATGATCTGCGCCAGGTGGTCGAGGAAGGCATGCGCGGGCGCCGCGAGGCTGCGGCCCAGGCCGAGTCGATGGTCACACTGCACGTCGAGGAGTTCATGTCCTGGTGGCGTGAGCGGGCGGCGGCTTCCACCATCGTCAACATGCGCCGGCGCGCCGATCAGGCGCGCGCTGACGTGCTCGAGCGGGCCCGTCGGTACCTGCGTCAGGGAGCAACGCCCGAGCAGGCGCTCGAATACCTGTCGCAGGCACTGACCAATCGATTGCTGCATCGGCCCACCGTCGGCCTGCGCAGCGCGGCCGCGCTGGGCGATGAGGAATCGCTGGAATTCGCCTCACGGCTGCTGGCACTGGAGCCACTGGACGGCAATTAGGCGCATCCCCGTCGCCCCGCCTCCCTCCTGAATCAAGCTGGAAATCCCCGAATCGATGAACCCACGAATTCGCCAGAAGCTGGACGAAATGAGCGAGCGACTGCAGGAGGTGCAGTTGCTGCTGGCGCAGCCGGAAACGCTGTCCGACGGCAACCGTTTCCGCGAACTGGCCCGCGAGAACTCGCAGCTCGAAGAACTGGCCCGCGATTACGCCGAGTATCAGCGGCTGGAGAGCGACCTGGCTGCCACTCAGGCCATGGCCGAATCCGAACGCGGCGAAATGCGGGAGATGGCGCAGGCGGAAGCGGCTGAACTGGAACAGCATCTCAACGCTCTGGGCGATACGCTGGCCCTCAGTCTGGTTCCCGCCGATCCGCGCGACGAGCGCAGCCTCTTTCTGGAGATCCGCGCCGGCACCGGCGGCGACGAAGCCGCGATCTTTGCCGGCGATCTGTTCCGCATGTACAGCCGCTACGCCGAAACCCGGGGCTGGCGAATGGAAGTGCTCAGCCAGAGTGCCGGCGAGCACGGCGGTTACAAGGAGATCATCGCCCGGGTGGAGGGCGCCGGCGCCTGGACCGAGCTCAAGTTCGAATCCGGCACGCATCGGGTACAGCGGGTACCGGAGACCGAAGCGCAGGGTCGCATCCACACCTCCGCCTGCACCGTGGCCATCCTGCCGGAACTGGATGAGGTGGACACCACGCCGCTGAACCCGGCCGATCTCAAGGTCGACACCTTCCGCGCCTCGGGCGCCGGCGGCCAGCATGTCAACAAGACCGATTCGGCCATCCGCATCACCCATCTGCCGAGCGGCATCGTGGTCGAGTGCCAGGACGAGCGTTCACAGCACAAGAACCGGGCGCGGGCCATGAGTCTGCTGCAAGCCAGGCTGATCGATATCGAGCGCAGCAAGCAGGCGCAACAGCAATCGGAGGACCGCAAGCTGCAGGTGGGAAGTGGCGATCGCTCGCAACGGATACGCACCTACAATTTCCCCCAGGGCCGACTGACCGATCATCGGATCAACCTCACCCTGTACCAACTCGGCGATATCATTGCGGGCAATCTGGCGCCGGTCATCGCCCCGCTGCAGCAGGAAGACCGGGCCATGGCCCTGGATGCCCTGCTCGCGAAACATTGAAACGAATCGCAAATGCCGACACGGCGGATGCAAACTCCGGTGAACTAGAGGTTCAGCTCTGGTCAGCGTTTTCATCAGCCGGATTTATTGGTGTAACCTTGAAGTGAACGCGGGGAATCTGTGATCAGATTCGCAGTGGATGGCGAGGGACCGCTGCTTTGGCGTCGATCGATGAGCTGGGGGACTTAAGTAATGCTGATGAATGACACGCACGCGCGAACGCTCAGGGTCATGCCGCTGGCATTGGCGCTGTTGATGGTTCTTGGACTTGCCGCCTGCGGTGGCGATGAGCCCGCACCGACGGCCAATACAACGTCCCCGGCAGGCGCCGCGCCAAAACCGGCGCCGTCCAGCACCCAGCCCGAACCGGCTGCTGCTGCCACGATGCCGCAGACCGTGCCGGAACTGCTGGACGCGGCCCGCACTGCGATGCGCGAGCAGCGCCTGATCCAGCCGATCAACGACAACGCCATCGAGTACTACCTCAAGGTGCTGGACGCCGAGCCGGACAACCGTCAGGCGCAGCTGGCCATTCTGGAATTGATGCCGCTGGCACAGGGCGTCGCCGAGCAGATGATCGACACCAATCGACTGGAAGAGGCGCAGCAGGCGGTCGGACTACTCAAGCGCGCGCAGCCGACCTCGGTCGTGGTCACCAATCTTGAACAGCGGATCGTGACTCAGCGTCGAGCCGAGGAACAACGGCGCACGGCGGAGGAAGAAGCGGCACGGCTGGCAGAGCGCCAGGCCCGCGAACAGGCTGCGGCACAGGCGCGGGCAGCAGCAGAACCACCGCCACCGCCGGCCCCGAGCAGACCGGCCCAGACACCTCCCAGCACACCGGCAACCACCGCGCCGGCGCCGGCACAGACGCCGCCCACGCAGGTGGCTTCGGCGGCGCCACCCAAACCGGTTGCTGCATCGACAGCTCCGCAGAACAAGGATTTCCAGTTGGTCAAGCGGGTCAATCCCAGCTATCCGGCGCAGGCTTTGCGCAGTCGTACCGAAGGTTGGGTGGAACTCTCGTTCACGATCACCACCACCGGAGATGTCCAGGATGTCGAAGTGGTCAATTCGAATCCGCGCCGGGTATTCGATCGCGATGCCGCCCGCGCCCTGAGCCAATGGAAGTTCACGCCGCGCATCGAAGGCGGCAAGGCAGTTGAAGCCAAGGCCAGGCAGCGGCTGGAATTCACGCTGAACTGAGCGCGCGGGCTTTCGGTCCCGGGTGCGCCTTCGGCCTACCCGGGCTACAAACCTGCTTCCGTAGCCCAGGTAAGCGCAGCGCACCTGGGACTGGTCGTGCGGCGTGCCCCCGGGTGCGCCTTCGGCTTACCCGGGCTACTGCCACTGCCGCCGCAACCATCAGGCGCGCGGCTTGCGCGCCTTGCGATCAGCGGTCATCTGCAACTTGTCGGTGTCCAGCCAGTCGGGGCCGTCAAGTTGCAGTTGCCGGTCGAGAATGCGCGGGAACAAACCGGCCGGAACGCCACTGTTGGAATTCCACAGGATGGCCACACCAAATCCCTGCTCCGGGATCACACCGACCAGCGCGCGATAGCCCTGGACGGCGCCCGCGTGAAACACCAGCTGATGGCCCGAGTAATCGAATACCCGCCAGCCCAGCGCATAACTGGCGGCGCGCACGCGCTCGCGGCGCCAGCGCGGACCCAGCATCTCGCCCGGCGTGTCCACCCGCGGACTCTGTACCAGCTTGAGCACGCCCGGCGGCAGCACCTCGGGGCGCTCGCCCAGCTGGGCATGCAACCAGATGGCCAGATCGCTGATGCTGGCATTGACGCCCGCAGCCGCCGGCAACTGATAGTACGTAGGTTTGGGTGTCACCGAAGTCCAGCCGCCGCGGGCGTAGACGTGCGGCCGGGCCCAGTTGGATTGCGCCATCAGCGCATCGCGGCCAACCGAGGTGTCGCGCATGTCCAGCGGCACCAGCAGGCGCCGGCTCAACTCCACCGGGAAGAAGCTGCCGACCGCACCGAAAGCAGCATCCGCAGCCACATTGAAGAGCACGTTCTGATAGGCATAGCAGCCACCGACGGCGCAGGCCGGGCGCACGCTCGGCAGTGACTGGATCAGATCGATCAGAGGCGCATTGGCCTCCAGTTTCATGTCGAAGGTGTGATGCGGAAGGCCGGTCTGGTGACTGAGCAGGCGCTCCAGCGTCAAGGCGCTGGGCGCACTGGGATCTGCCAGTTCCAGCCCGGGCACCAGATCGACCACGCTCTGACCGATCTGCAGGAATCCGGCGTCATCGAGCAGGCCGCAGAGGGTCGCCGCAAAGCCCTTGGATACCGAGGCCAGCCTGAACACGGTGTGCTTGTCGACCACCTGACCAGATCCGGTATAGGTTTCACCTGCGGTGTACAGCAGGTCGGGCTGTCGCGGACGGACGATCGCCACCGCCAGCGCCGGGGTGGCGCCACTGGCACTGACCACGTCCACCCAGGCCCGCACTTCGGCCTGCAGGGTGTCTGCGGGTGCCGGACGCAGGGCCGCATCCGCGCTGGCGGCGGTGACGTGATCGGCCGCCAGCAATCCGGCTGCCAGACCCAGTGCAACAAACGCCACCCGAAGCATCGCGACCCCCGTGTTATTCTCGAACCAACACCTTGAATCGTAGCGCGTTTCCCCCCGTCTGAGTGGAGGTTTCCATGCTTTCGACCATGATCGTCCTGGTTTTGCTGGTCGGCGTCGCATTGTTTCTGGTCGGGATCTACAACGGTCTGGTCACTGCCCGAAACGGCTACAAGAACGCCTTCAGCCAGATCGACGTGCAACTGACCCGTCGTCATGATCTGATTCCGAACCTGGTGGAAATCGCCAAGGGCTACATCAAGCACGAACGCGAGACGCTGGAGGCGGTCATCCAGGCGCGCAATTCCGCCGTCAGCGGCCTGCGGGCTGCCAGCGCCAATCCCGGTGATGCCGCTGCCGTGCAACAGCTGGCGAGTTCGGAAAACCAGCTGACCGGCGCATTGGGACGCTTGTTCGCCCTGTCCGAGGCTTATCCGGACCTGAAGGCCAACACCACCATGATGCAGCTGTCCGAGGAGCTGACCAGCACCGAGAACAAGGTGGCATTCGCCCGCCAGGCTTACAACGACGGCGTCCTCGGCTACAACAACAAGCGCGAAGTGTTTCCCAACAATCTGGTCGCCGGAATGTTCGGTTTCGGGCCGGCCAGCTTCCTGGAACTGGATGATCCGGCCAAGCGCGAAGTGCCCAAGGTGAGCTTCACCTGAGTCAACGATGAATTTTTTCGCGCACCAGGCAGCTGCCCGCGCGAAGAGCCGGCGCATGGTGTGGTTGTTCGTGCTGGCCGTGCTGGCGATCGTGGCGGCGATCAATGTGGTCGTGCTGCTGGTGTTTGGTTTCACACTGGATCCGAACAAGCCGGCACAGCAGGACGCAATGATACCGGCGCTGGTCGCCAGCACCGTGATCACGCTCGGTGTCATCGGCCTCGGCAGCCTGTTCAAGACCCTCAGCCTGCGCTCGGGCGGCGGCGGCGTGGCGCGGGCCATGGGTGGCACGCTGGTGCCGGAGAATCCGCACGATTTTCACCTGAAGCGTTTGCGCAACGTGGTCGAAGAGATGTCCATCGCTTCCGGCTTGCCGGTGCCGGAGATCTATGTGCTGGACCGGGAATCGGGCATCAACGCCTTCGCGGCTGGATTCTCGCCCACCGATGCCGCGGTCGCCGTGACTCGCGGCGCGCTCGACCGGCTCAGCCGCGACGAACTGCAGGGCGTCATTGCCCACGAGTTCAGCCATATCCTCAATGGCGACATGCGCCTCAACATCCGGCTGATGGGCCTGATCTTCGGACTGCTGGTGCTCAGCCTGACCGGCCAGAAGGTGCTGCAGCACATGCGCGTGGGCAGCTCCAAGCGCGATGGCAACGCCATCCTGCTGATCGCGCTGGCGGTCATGGTCTTCGGTTACCTCGGGGTCTTTCTCGGGCGGCTGATCAAGGCCTACATCTCGCGACAGCGCGAGTACCTGGCCGACGCTTCGGCGGTACAGTTCACCCGGCTGTCGCACGGTCTGTCGGGTGCGCTGATGAAGATCGCGGCCTTCCACGCCGGTTCCAGACTGACCGAGCACAACGGCGAAGAGGTGGCACACATGCTCTTCGGCGATGGCGTCGGCTACAGCCGCCTGACCGCCACGCATCCACCCCTGATCGATCGCATCCAGCGTATCGACCCACGCTTTGACCCGATGCTGCTGGCCCGACTGGAGGCCGGCGAGCGCGCCTTCGAGGGCATCGACGAAGACATCGATCCGCCCGCTGCCAGCGCGTTGCTGGCGGGATTCAGCGCTGCCCCGCTGCAACCTGCACCGGCAGTACCGGTTCTGCGCGAGCGCATGCAGGCTCCGCAACCCGCCAAGGTGCTGAACGATATCGCCAACCCCGGCGTCGATCACGTCGACTACGCGGTGGCCATGCGGCTATCCCTGCCGCCACTGCTGACCACCGCGGCCCACATGCGCGAGCGCGCCATCGACGTGGTGCTGTCGCTGCTGCTGGCCCGCGAAGTCCACCCCGAAGGCAGTCTGGCCGAAATCTCCAAACGCCTGGGTCCGGTACGGGCCAAGGGCACCGAGGAACTGCTGGAAGCGGCTCGCGCTCTGCATGCGGCGCAACGAATCCCGTTGGCACAACTGGCGATGCCGGCACTGAAACGCCGCCCCGGCTCCGAACTGCGACTGCTGATGGACACCCTCGACACGCTGATCCACAGCGATGGCCAGGTGGATGTCTTCGAATACGTGCTGGCCAAGCTGCTGCGCCAGCAGATGAGCGAATCGCTGGAGCCCAATCAGGGGCGCGGCGGCAAGCGCAAGCTGCCGGAACTGCGCTCGCAGGCGCTGTCGCTGCTGGCGGTGCTGGCGCTGCACGGTCATCAGCAAGTCGACAACGCGCGCCGGGCCTATGTGGCCGGTGCCGAGATCCTGTTTCCGGGCGCGGCCGAGAGCTACGGCGCCCCCGGCAACTGGATAGAACTGCTGGATCAGGCGCTGCCGGCACTCGATGACCTGGTGCCGGCCGGCAAGGAGACCCTGGTGCTGGCGCTGGCCACCACCGTCGGTCACGACGGCCAGATCGCGACCGCCGAAGCCGAGTTGCTACGCCTGGTCTGCACCCTGCTGCACTGCCCGCTGCCGCCGCTGCTGGGGGAGTGAGGGGCACGGGACTCGGGACTCGGGACTCGGGAGAAGGCTGGATCACTCCTGCCTCAGACTTGAGGAAACGGCAGGTCCCGAGCACGCGTCATTGCGACCCCGGACTTGATCCGGGGGAAGCAATCCAGACGCAGATCCGCACCAGCGCTGGATTGCTTCGTCGCTACGCTCCTCGCAATGAGGCATCAACAACTTGCGATATGGGGTCATTGCGAGCCGCGTGTGTCAGCCGGACACTGCTCACGTTCGATGAACCGCGTTGGGCTGACGTTGGCCGGGTCCTTCGCGTCCCCAGGCTTTGATCGAGCCCCAATCCGCACACGCGAGGCGCCCGGCGCCTTGCTGTCCTCGGGGCAAGGTTCAGGTGCCAGAGGCCGCCAGGATCAGATCGCTGGCCTTCTCGGCAATCATCACCGTGGGCGCATTGGTGTTGCCGCTGATCAGCCGCGGCATGATCGAGGCATCCACCACGCGCAAACCGCTGCAGCCGCGGACCTTCAGTTCCGGATCCACCACCGAGCGCTGGTCGGCACCCATGCGGCAGGTGCTGACCGGATGGTAGATGGTCTCGGCCTTGCGGCGGATGTAGGCCATCAGATCGGCCTCACTGGTGGCGCTGGCGCCGGGCAGGATTTCGTCCCCGGCGTAGGGTGCCAGCGGCGATTGGGCGAAGATCTCGCGGGTCATGCGCAAGCCCTCCAGCAGCACCGGCAGATCGGCCGGATCGCTCAGATAGTTGGCATGGATGCGGACGGGCGCGAAAGGATCGGCGCTGGCCAGTTCCAGATGGCCACGGCTCTCCGGGCGTAGCTGGCAGGCGTGCATGGTGAAGCCGTCGCCCGGCAGGCGATTGCGGCCGTGATCGTCGAGCATCGCCGGCACGAAGTGGAACTGCACATCGGGACGGCCATCCGCAGCGTATTTGCTGGCGGCAAAGCCGCCGGTCTCGGCCACGTTCGAGGTGCCAATGCCGGTGCGGGTGAAGAAATACTGCAGCCCGACCAGCAGATCACTGGCGCGGTCGTAGGTGATCCGCTGAGTGCACTTGCGCAACACGCAGATGTCGAGGTGATCGGTCAGGTTGCGTCCCACCTCCGGCGCATCCAGACGTACGCCGATGCCATGCTGGCGCAGCTGATCCGCCGGGCCTATGCCGGACAACAGCAGCAGCTGTGGAGAATTGACCGCACCGCCGCTGAGCAGCACCTCACGCCCGGCTTCAAACTTCTCCATACGGCCAGCCACCCTGGCTTCCACGCCAACGGCACGCTCGCGGTCGAACAGGATCCGGGTCACCTGTGCGTGCGTGACCACGGTGAGATTGGGCCGGCGCCGCGCCTCGTTCAGAAAACCGGTGGCGGTGCTGCAGCGGGCACCGTTGCGCTGAGTGACCTGATACTGGCCAAAGCCGAGCTGTTCAGGACCATTGAAATCCGGGTTGCGCGGATATCCGGCGGCGGCCGCGGCCTCGAGAAAGGCCATGCTGAGCGGATTCACATGGCGCAGGTTGTCCACCGACAGATGGCCGCCGACACCATGCAGGGCATCGGCGCCGCGCTGATTGTCCTCGGAGCGGCGGAAATAGGGCAGCACTTCGGCCCAGCTCCAGCCGCGATTTCCGGCCGCCGCCCAGGCATCGTAATCCGCACGCTGGCCGCGGATGTAGCACATGGCGTTGATCGAACTGGAGCCGCCGAGCACGCGACCGCGTGGCCAGTACATGCGGCGATTGTCCAGCTGCGGCTCCGGCTCGGTCTGGTAATTCCAGTTCAGGAATTTGTAGCCCACCAGTTTGGCCAGACCCGCCGGCATGTGGATGAAGGGGTGCCAGTCGCGACCACCGGCCTCCAGCAACAACACCCGATGCCGGCCATCGGCGCTCAAGCGGTTTGCCAACACACAACCGGCAGAACCGGCCCCGACGATGATGTAGTCGTACACGCAAACTCCCGCCCACAGGGCGTTGCTTCAGGGGGCGCGCCGATCGCGATGCCAGCTTGTGAATCAATGATTTACATGCTGCACTGCAACATCCGGCTTCAGTCCGGAAGGCCCGCGGCGGGCATTGTTTGGACCTGCGCTAGAGCATTTGCTCGATCACCTCGACCCGATCGCCACATCTCACCTCGCCGCCGGAGCGTGCGATCAGGTTCTGACCGAAGCTGATGCCGCCGCCACCGCGGCGATAGTCCTTCAGCGTACGCAAGGGCTCACCGTCGCTTTCGGCAGCGCCCGAGTCCGGATCAATGGTGGTGAAAACGCAGCGTGTGCAGGGCTTGACCACATCAAAAAGCACGCTACCGATGCGAATCTGCTTCCAGCGATCCTCGGCGTGGGCGGGCACACCCTCGACCACCAGGTTCGGTCGGAAGCGACGCCAGCCCAGTTCCCGCCCCGCCCGGCTCGACAGTTCATCGGCGGCGGCCTGCGACAACAGCAGCAGCGGATAGCCATCCGCGAACGCTACCTGATCGCCGGGGAGCGAGTACTCAGCTTCAGGCGCGCGCTGCATCCGCTCATCGGCATACAACAGGCGCGCCGGCCGATCCAGGTAGCGGCTGAACCACTCGGCGGCCTCGGACCCGGCATCGGCCGCGTTGACAGCGCTGCCCCAGACCTCGGAATCCACACGCAGGCCTCCATCCGGCCGGGGCACCTCCAGCGGCGGCATGCCCGGTGCCCTCAGCCTCAAGTCGTCCTCAGCGCCGACTTCCGCGTGCACCCGAACCAGCGACGGCGCTTGCCGCCCGGTGATGAATCGACCGCCCTCGTCGACCAGCATCCAGCGGCGGTCGCCGCGCAGCCCGCGGGGCTCGACTGCAGCGCTTTGCAGGCTGACGCCGGCACAGGACTTGAGCGGATAGATGACAATCGCTGCCAGGCTGGGGGACATTGCTGAGCACCTGCTGAGTCTGGGTATCGCTGGCAAAGCTACACGCTATGCTGGCTGCTGGCTTAGTCCCAACTCCCGGGAACGCAACGTCATGAATCCGATTCCGACTGCGCCGGTCGTGAGCGCGGAACTGATCCTGGCCTACGCGAACGCCTGCTACGAAATCGAGCACGAGGGTCGCTGGATCAGCGCCGAGCAATTCGCCCTGAAGCCACTCCCTGGCCAGCCCTGGAGCCTGATCAGCGCCTGCAACCCGCGATCGCAACCGTTGCCGGACGCGCTGAACGAGGCCCGGCAGCAGCAGCTGCGCGAACGGATCGAGGCTGCGGGCGTCGTCTGGCGGCCGGCGCGCGGTCGCGCCGCCGATTTCAGCTGGCTGGAACCCGGTTTTCTGGTCGCCGCCGAGTTGCCCCTGGTCGACCGCTGGGCCCGCGCCTTCGAACAGCACGCGATCTGGCTGCCGGCAACCGCCACCGCACCGGCGATCATGCGCATCTACGCGGCCGATCCAGGCCCTGAACATCGCTTGCAATTGCCCCATGTGCGCTTCGAATGGGTAGGATTCGGGCCCACGTCTCCAGAATGACCGCCCGCTTGCCCAACGCCAGCCCAGTTTCCAGCGCACCCCCGCTGCTCGCCGCCACGGCGCTGACCTGTCTGCGCGAGGACGAGGCGCTGTTCGCGCCCATCGACATCGCCCTGGCCCCGGGACAGTTGCTGGTGCTGGAAGGCCGCAATGGCGCCGGCAAGACCACGCTGCTGCGCGCACTGCTGGGTCTGCACGCGATCAAGGCCCAGACCCTGCAATTCCTGGGCACAGACGTGCTGCGCGAGCGTCATGCACTGTGTGCCGGAACCCTGTGGCTGGGACATCTGCTGGCGCTCAAGGGCGATCTCACGGTGCGCGAGAACCTGCATTACAACCTGGCCATCGGCGACGAGGGCGATGCCGCCGATGTCGAGTCGCTATGCGCGGATCTGGGCTTGGCAGGCTATGAAGACACGCCGACACGGGCGCTGTCGGCCGGGCAGCGCAAGCGCGCGGCGCTGGCGCGCTTGGCTGCCAGTGGGCGATCGCTGTGGCTGCTGGATGAGCCCTTCGCCAATCTCGACGGACCCGGCATGGCCGTGGTCGAGCGTCTGCTGGAAGCGCATCTGGCCCGCGGCGGTGGCGCCATGCTGACCAGCCATGGCGTGTTGCCGATCACCCTGCCGGCCACGACGGTGCGCCTGGAGCACCGCCGATGAGTGCCCTGCGACCCTATCGCGCGCTGCTGATGCGGGATCTGCATCTGGCCTTCAGGCGCCGCGCCGATTTGTTGCTGCCCCTGGGATTTGCGGTGCTGGTGGTGCTGCTGTTCGGCATTGCCCTGGGTGGTACGCCCGAGCGGCTGGGGCCGGTCTCGGCGCCGGTGATCTGGGTCACGGTGCTGCTGGCCGGCTTCCTCAGTCTGGACGGGCTGTTCCGCCCCGATGTCGAGGACGGCACACTCGATCAGTGGCTGGCCGGGCCCAGTTCCATCGTCGGCTTGATGTATGCCAAGGCATTGGCACACTGGCTGCTGTACGGTGTGGGCCTGACCCTGTCGACTCCGCTGCTGGCCATGCTGCTCAATCTGCCCGTGAAACTGTTGCCGGTGATGCTGGCGGCGCTGGCCATAGGCACGCTGGGCGCCACCCAGATCGGCCTGGTGGCGGCGGCCTTGACAGCCCGCCTGCGCCGCAGTGGTATTTTGCTGGCGGTGATCGTCATGCCGCTGTACCTGCCGCTGCTGATCTTCGGCAGTGGCGCCGTCGATGCGGTGCGTCTGGGTGAATCGCCCAAGGGCGCGCTGCTGTTGCTGGCCGCACAGACGATGTTGCTGTTGACCCTGGCGCCGCCTGCTGCGGCTGCCGGCCTGCGGATAGGATCGGACAATCCACCATGAACCCCGTGCTGCGCTGGTTTCACCAACTCGGATCACCGCCGTATTTCTATCGCTTTGCGACCCGCTGGATGCCCTGGGCCGGCGGCGCTGCACTGATCCTGACGATCATCGGCATGTACCTCGGCCTGGCCCGGGCGCCGGCTGACTACCTGCAGGGCGACAGCTTCCGGATCATCTACATCCATGTGCCGAGCGCCTGGATGAGCATGTTCATCTACGGGGTGATGGCGCTGAACGGAGCGATCGCCCTGATCTGGCGCATCAAGCTGTCGGAAATCCTGTTTCTGGCCTGCGCCCCGATTGGAGCGATGTTCACGGCGATCACGCTGATCACCGGCATGCTCTGGGGCAAACCGACCTGGGGCGCCTACTGGGTGTGGGATGCACGGCTGACCAGCGAACTGGTGCTGCTGTTCCTGTACTTCGGCGTGATCGGTCTGGCCTCGGCCTACGACGATCTGCGCCAGGGTGCGCGTGCCGCTGCAGTTCTCGCGATCGTGGGCGTGGTTAACATTCCCATCATCCATTTCTCGGTCAAATGGTGGAATACCTTGCACCAGGGCGAGACCATCCGCATTTTCGGCAAGAGCAGCATGGATTCCTCGATGATCTGGCCGCTGCTGATCATGGCAATGGCCACCAAGCTGTATTTCGTGTTCGCCCTGCTGCTGCGCGCCCGTGGCGTGTTGCTGGAACAGGAGCGCAACAAGGCCTGGGTGCGTGATGCCTTGCTCGGAGTCAAGAACTGATGCTCGCCTGGCTGGAAAACTACGGTCACTGGGGCTACATCCAGGTGTCTCTGGCCGTGACCTTGCTGCTGGTCCTCGCCGATCTGCTGCCGCCGCTGCTGCGCCAGCGCAAACTGCAGTCGGAACTGCGGGCGCGGGTGCGACGCGAACAGCAGCTTCGGGAATCGGAGACGTCGTGAAGTCCGAAGGCAAGAGGGCAAGAGGGCAAGAGGGCACGCGAGAGCGAGTGCCGACCTCTCCAGCCTTGGCTTTCGCGTGCCCTCCCGCCCTCGCGCCATCGCGCCCTCGTCCAAATCAAACTTCTCTGGCAGGAACACCATGAACCCTATCCGCCGCCGTCGTCTGCTGTTGATCGTCGGTCTGGTTCTCGGCATTGGTGCCGCGACCGGGCTGGCCCTGACCGCACTGAAGGAAAACGTCAACCACTTCTACAGTCCCAGCGAAGTGCTCGCCGGCGGCGCTCCCGAGGGCCGTACCTTCCGCCTCGGCGGGGTCGTGCTGGAGGGCAGCACCCGCCGCGACGGCGGATCGCTGAAGGCGCATTTCGTGGTGACCGACCGCTTCAAGGATCTGCCGGTGGAATTCGAAGGCATCCTGCCGGACCTGTTCAAGGAGGGTCAGAGCGTGATCGCCACCGGTGTGCTGCAGGCAGGCGGCGTGTTCCATGCCAAGGAAGTGCTGGCCAAGCACGATGAGAACTACATGCCCAAGGAAGTGGCTGAAGCCATCGCCAAGGGCAAGGCCGAAAAAGCCAACCACGAGGGCCAGAACCCATGATGCCCGAGCTTGGTCAAGTCTTTCTGATCCTGGCGCTGCTGCTGGCCGTGGTGCAGGCGGTAGTGCCGATGATCGGTGCCCAGTGGGGTGATGCCGCGCTGATGAAGGTGGCGCGACCGGCTGCCTACGGTCAATTCGTGTTTCTGGTCGGGGCCTACCTGATCCTGACCTTCGGCTTCATCAATCAGGATTTCTCGATTGCCTATGTGGCCCAGAACTCCAATCTGCAGCTGCCCATGCATTATCGCTTCAGCGCGGTCTGGGGCGCCCACGAAGGCTCACTGCTGCTGTGGGTGCTGATCCTGAGTCTGTGGACGGTGGCCCTGGCCGTGTTCAGCGGCAAGCTGCCGCAGCGCTTCATCTCCAGGGCGCTGGCCACCCTGGGTGTGGTCTCGGTCGGATTCATGAGTTTCCTGACTTTCACCAGCAACCCCTTTGAACGCCATGTGCCGGCCCTGCCGGATGGCAACGACCTGAACCCGCTGTTGCAGGATTTCGGCCTGATCGTGCACCCGCCCATGTTGTACATGGGCTATGTCGGTTTTGCCGTGGCCTTTGCCTTTGCGGTGGCCGCACTGATGGATGGCCGCGTCGATCGCCAATGGGTGCGCTGGTCGCGGCCCTGGACCAATGTCGCCTGGGGGTTTCTCACCCTTGGCATTGCGCTCGGCAGCTGGTGGGCCTATTACGAACTGGGCTGGGGCGGCTGGTGGTTCTGGGATCCGGTCGAGAACGCCTCGTTCATGCCCTGGCTGGTGGGGACGGCGCTGATCCACTCGCAGGCAGTCACCGAAAAGCGCGGCACCTTTGCCGCCTGGACCTTGCTGCTGGCCATCGCCGCTTTCTCGCTGAGCCTGCTCGGAACCTTCCTGGTGCGTTCGGGCGTGCTCACCAGCGTGCATGCCTTCGCCAGTGATCCCACCCGCGGCACTTTCATCCTGATCTTCCTGGCGATCGTTGCCGGCGGCGCTCTGACGCTATACGCGATCCGCGCTCCGCGACTGCAGGCGGCGCCCTCGGTCGGCCTGTATTCGCGCGAAGGCCTGCTGCTGGCCAACAACATCCTGCTGGCCACCGCCTGTGCCATGGTTCTGATCGGCACGCTTTATCCGCTGGTGGCCGAAGCCTTCGGCTGGGGCAAGATCTCGGTAGGCCCGCCCTACTTCGGGCTGATGTTCACGGTGCTGATGGCACCGCTGGTGGCACTCGTGCCCTTCGGTCCGCTGACCCGCTGGAAGGGTGATTCGGTGGCGACCGTCGCTCTGGCCCTGCGCACCGCGATGGCCCTCGCGGCGGTCGTCGGCGCGCTGGCCTGGATCTTCCATCGCGAGCTGCCGATACGCGCTGTCATCGGCATCACCCTCGGCGCCTGGGTGATGTTCGGCACGGTGGTCTTCATCGTGCGCCGTCTGCGCAGCGCCGGCCCCGGCAAGCGCTTCACCGCAGAGATGATCGGCATGAGCCTGGCCCATGCCGGCCTAGGCGTGTTTGTCATCGGCGTCATGGTCACCGACTCGCTGAACGTCGAGCGCGATGTGCGCCTGAGTCCGGGCGACACCGCCGAGGTAGCCGGCTACGAGATCGCCTTCATCAGCCTGCGTCATGAAGAGGGCGCCAACTACATCGCCGATGAAGGCGTGTTCGAAATTCGCCGCAATGGCAAGACCCTGAGCGAGCAGCGGCCGCAGAAGCGCCAGTACCTGCGCGGTCAGGTCATGACCGAAGCCGCCATCGATGCCGGCTTCTTCGCCGATTTCTACATTGCCATGGGCGAGCCCCTGGAGAATGGCCAGGCCTGGGCCGTGCGTCTGTACTACAAGCCGATGATCCGCTGGGTCTGGCTGGGTGCGCTGCTGATGATGCTGGGTGGACTGATCGCGGCAACCGAAAGGCGCTTGCGGCAAACCGTCGTCACGCGCGAGAGCGAACGGGAGCACGCCGCCGATGTGCTTCCGGCCAGCAGCGCACAGGTCGCCAGGGAGAGTGCATGAACCCGCGTGCCGCCATTCCCCTGATCGTGTTTCTTGCGATCGCGGTGTTGCTGTGGAGCGGTATCGGCAAGGATCCGAGCGTATTGCCTTCGATGCTCGTGGGTCGACCCGCACCGGCGTTTTCGGCCCCGGAACTGCGCAATCCCGCCGTCGTCCACAACAAGGCCTCGCTGCTGGGTAAGCCCTATCTGCTCAATGTGTTTGCCAGCTGGTGCCCGACCTGTCGCATCGAGCACCCGGTGCTCGAGCACTACGTGCGCCAACGCAAGCTGCGCCTGATCGGACTGAACTGGAAGGATGAAAGCGCCGATGCGCTGCAGTGGCTGCGCCAGTTCGGCGACCCCTACGAAGTCATCCTCTACGATCCCTCGGGCCGCATCGGCATTGATTTCGGCGTGGCCGCCGCACCCGAGAGCTTCGTGATTTCGGCCGACGGTGCCATCCTGTACAAACATATCGGCGCGCTCTCGATGGAAGACATGGAAAACAAGGTGATGCCACTGCTGGAGGGACGCCAGCCATGATGGTCGTCCTGCGTAGTCTGGCCATTGCGCTCATGCTGGCGCTCACTGGCATGCCCGCGGCAGCCATCGAGCCCCTGCAGTTCAGCGATCGTGCGCAGGAGCTGCGCTACCAGCAACTGCTGCGCGAACTCCGTTGCCTGCAATGCCAGAATCAGAGCCTGGCCGATTCCGATTCGAATGTCGCCAGTGGTCTGCGCCTCGAGATCCATGCGCAAATGCAGGCCGGCCGCAGCGATGCCGAAATCAAGGCCTTTCTGGTTGAGCGCTATGGCGATTTCGTGTTGTACCGCCCCGAGGTCAAGAGCGGTACCTGGTTGCTGTGGTTTGGTCCTTTCGTGATTCTTGCCGGCGCCGCCGCGGCGCTGGTCGTCCATTTGCGTAAACGCCGCGGCAAGGCCGCGGCCCCGGCAGCCGATCAGGCCCGGGATGAGGAGGATTGGTGAGTTTCAGTTTCTGGTTTCTAGCAGCGCTGCTGATCCTGGCCACGCTGGCGCTATTGCTGTGGCCGCTGTTGCGACAGCCACGCTCGGGTGCCATCGCCACGCAAACCACCCTGCTGCGCGAGCAGCTGGACGCGTTGAAGTCGGCGCATGCCTCCGGCCTGATCGATGACGCCAGCTTTCAGACGCGACAACAGGCTCTGAGCAATGCCGCCCTGGCGCTGATCGACAGCCCCTCCAGCGCGCCGCCACGGAGCACGCTGGCGGCACGCGCCACCGCGCTGATCCTGGTGTTGCTGATTCCGCTGACCACGCTGTGGCTGTACCAGAAGATCGGTACCCCGCACGCGCTGGCCTTTGCCGGCATCAGCACCAGCGCCACGCCGGATTCGAGCGGTGGCGCCTCGACCAGCAATGCTCCGGATCTGGCGAAGGCCGCTGATTCGCTGGCAGCCAAGATGAAGGACAACCCCGACGATGGTCAGGGCTGGGTGCTGCTTGGCCGCACCTACCGGGCCATCGAGCGCTTTCCGGAAGCCAGTGCCGCCTACGCCAAGGCCCTGCCGCTGATCGATGACGATGCCGATGTGCTGACCGAGGCGGCCGAGGCGCTGGGACTGTCATCGTCGCCGCGATCGCTGTCCGGCGAGCCGGAAGCGCTGGTCGACCGCGCGCTGAAGGTGCAACCAGACAATCAGAACGCGCTGTTCCTGAAGGGCCTGGCCCGGGCACAGGCCAACGATCCCGAGGCCGCCGAAACAGTCTGGGAACAGCTGCTGACATTGATGGAACCCGGCACGCCGGCGCAGACGGCGGTAGTCGAACAGCTCAACGTGGTGCGCCGGCAACTGGGCAAGGAGCCGCAGGCGCTGCCGGCGATGCCAACCGGAACGCCGGCCGTGGCCACCGCACCGGCTGCATCTGCAGCGCCCGCCGGCAGCGCGACGGCGGCCGGCATCGACGTCAAGGTCAGCATCGCACCGGAATTCGCCGACCTGATCCAGCCCAGCGATGTGCTGTTCGTGTTCGCCCGCGCCGAAGCTGGCCCTCCGGCGCCACTGGCGATCCAGCGTCTGGCCGCCAGCGAGCTGCCACGCACGATCCGTCTGGACGATAGCATGGGCATGATTGCCGGCATGACCCTGGCGCAGTTTCCACGCGTGATCGTCGGGGCCCGGGTGTCCAGGTCCGGCAACGCGCAGGCGTCGCCGGGCGATCTGGAGGGCCTGAGTGCGGCGCTGGACTGGCGCGCCGCCGGTCAGGTCGACATCGTCATCAGCACGGTGAAATAGGGCAAGACTCGCGGCCGTCGGCGCGTAGACCCGAAGGACAGCTTCCCAAGCCCACACGCGCCGGAGGCGCGCTACGGCTGGCGCAGCATGCGAGTTCATGGCCCGTGGGCAGTTTCGGGCCACCACAGGTGGCTCCCGACGATCAGCCTTTCGTGTGCTTCGGGCCTTTGCTGTGGAGGGCGCCGCGCTGCGGCGCCGCTTTGCCTTGCCTGGAGATCAACAGCGGCCGCGCAGGCGCGCGTCCCTCCTCAGAGCCGAGTCCGCCGGCGCGCAGACCTCAGGGCGGCAGCACGCCTCGGTATTCCTGGGCCAGCAGCCCGACCGACCACAACTCGCGACCACTACCCAGCTCCGTGGCAACCAGGCGCGAAGGCTGCTCCAGATAGTCGCCGGAAGCCTGGCGCTGGGTGAGCGGCGGCGACTGCCAGATCACACGGTTGCCGTTGACCAGGTAGGGCGCGTGCGCATAGGGCAGCACCACCTGACTCAGCGCACGCCCGCTGCTGCGCTCGTGCAGCGTCCAGCGCCACTGCGCACCAAGGTGACCGTCGGCTACCGCCGTCGCCACCTGGGCGTAGCTGCCATCGGCAGAACGGAACTGGGTACCGGCCAGGCCCGAGACGCGCTCGCTGCCGATCAGGTCGGGACTGGCTTGCGCCGGAAAGTCTGCAGGATTGCCAGCCTGCAGCCGATTGGCGCCGAAGTCGGCGACGACCACGCCATTGAGTTCGACCCGTTCGCTATCGGGGTCGCTGTCCTGCAGCAGCGCACCTCGCAAAGGCCATTCGCTGTAGGTCCAGAGCACCCGCAGCTCACCCGTGCTGATATCGGCCACCGCGGTAAACCTGCGATTGGGCTGCGCATCCGGGGACGCGAGCACGCCTTCGGGCAATGCCCCTGTCAACCCGCCCAGGGGCTCGCCGGTGCCCGGATCGAGCAGCAGCAGGCTGATCTGGCCGGCGCTCTGCGGCCGGCCCAGAACCACCAGCTGCCGGTCGACCAGCGCCAGGGGCAGACCCTGTGCTGGTCCGCGCCAGGTCAGGGCGCCGCTGCCCAGATCGACAGCCGCGACCTTGCCCTCGGTATCGGCTACCCAGGCGATCGAGGGATGGTCCTCGCCCCCCAGCAACACGCCCGGCGCCAGTGTTGCCGGCGGACCTTCAGCTTCTGCGGCGCTCAGTGGCATCTGCACCAGCATGGTCAGACAGAGGACGGCGGTAACAATCATTGGAGTCTTGCTGCGAGCATGCATTTCGAGATTCTCCTGTGTGGATAACTGACTCATTCGGCCCAAGGGAACATCGAAACTACTCAAAGCCGTTCGCGAAAATGGCATCGCCGCCGCCACCACCGCCGTTGGCTACACCGTCGAGTCGCCAGGCACCGCGACCCAGCATGCCGGCGATCAGGGCGTCCCGCTGAGCGTGATAGGTCAGTTCGAACACGGGTGCATAGGGCAGACCGGTACCCAGCACCTGCCAGTTGGAGAAGCCACTGCTGGCGCTGGCGTAGTAGGCACCGCGATCGGCTCCGACCACCAGCACGTCGCCGCTGGGACGCGGCACGTAGACCATGCTGCGCAGCGCACCCGGCGCAAAGGTGCCGAGGTTGCCGGTGATGTTGCTGAAGCTGGCGCCACTGTTGTCCGAGAAGGACACTGTGGACGCCTGCAGCGCAAACAATTTGGCGGGTTGAGCCGCATCAATGGCGACATCGACGATGGTCGCCGAGCCGATGGTGTTGACCAGATTCAGCGCACCGCCGGCGGTCGTCCGCAGATAGACCCCCGCGCCTGAAGCCAGGTAGACCAGTTCCGCATTGCCGGTGACACCGTACTCCAGCGGGTCGCCGGCGAAGCCGTTGACCCGGACCGTGGAAATCCGGTTGACGGTCGAACCCTGATCCAGCGACTCGTAGACGCCGTTGTTGGCGCCGAACAGCAGACGCAGCCCGTTGACACGGTTGACGGTGATCGGTGTGTAGAACTGCGGACTGAGGGCCGGACTGCCATTGATGGGCGTGCGCGCCGGGAAGGTCTGTCCCAGGAACACATTGGCCGTGTCGTAGGTGCGTCGCCGGAAGCTGCTCAGATTCTGGAAACTGGAGTAGCGCGAGGACACCGTGGCCGATGAGATATCGTCGACGGCAGTGTCGCCGCCGTCGCCGGTGTGGATGCTGTTGAACACCCGCGAGCCGACCTGTTGTTGTTCGGTGGTGCCAGTGTCCTGGGCGCCGCCGATGACGCGATCGGCCAGACCGTCATAGGCAATTCCGTGGTACTCGGTGACCTCCAGATCACCGTTCAGCGAGACCCAGCTGCCACCGGTGGAGCGCGGCGACAGGCGCTTGTAGACGCCGCCGTCATCACTCTGGATCAGCTCGCCCGCCGCGTCGAAGGCCATGGAGCGCGAATCGGCATGCGGCGAGGAATTGTTGCTGGTGCCGGAATGGGTCAGCGCCACCCAGCGTGAGGCCGGAGCCTGCGCCGCGTCGCCGCGGAACAGCCGTCCGGAGTAGTCCAGGGCGCCGAGCGAGTTGGGGAAGAACGCGCCGGATCCGGGCGCCGCTTCGCTGAAGTAGGGCTGGCGGTCGCCGCCGATGTAAACGATGTTGCTGTTGGTGGGGTCGGCGGCAATCGACAGATGGATTCCGCCCTGCCCGCCGGGATGCGCACCGATCAGCGCGCCGGCTTCTTCTGCGGTGGTCGGTACGCCGAGGTCAGTCCAGCCGCTGGTACCGTTGGCAGACCGAATCACCGCCGACAGCCGACCGTTGGTACCCACCACTGCCAGAAAGACGTTGCTGGTCTGGCCCACGGCCATCAGTCCACGGCTGCCGGCATTGATCAAGGCGTCGGTAGCTGCATCCGATACCCGGGTCCAGGTGGCACCAGTATCGGTGGATCGGTAGATGCCTGGTGAGGCGCTGCCGAAGACCACCGTATACAACAGGCTGTTGTTGCCGGGATCACCGACCACGTCGGTGGTGTTTCCCGACGCCAATCCGCTACCACCTGCGCCCGAAACCAGGGCAAAACTGGCGCCGGTATCGGTCGATCGATACAGGCCCTGACTGGTGGCTGCCAGCAACACATTGCCGCGCGGGGCAACAGCGCGAATGCTGAGGTTGTTGAGCGTGCCGCCACCGTTGAGGACCGTCCAGGTGCTGCCGCCGTCGACCGTGCGAAACACGCCCGTGCGCGCGCCACCGGTACTGCTCAGGCTCGAGATCAGCCCGGTACCGGCCAGCAAGGTCTGCCTGCTGGCATCGGTGGGATCAAATCGCAGCGAGCTCATCGACAACGAGGGCCCGGTGTCGAACAGGCGGGTCCAGTTCGGGTTGGCGGCGTTGGCGTTGTTGCTGCGCCAGATTCCGCCGTTTACGGCAGCCACGTAAAGTATGGCCGGATCAGTGGGATGGGGCGCCACGGCGCTGACAGCACCGACCACCGGCCTGTTGGTTATGCCCTCGACCTGACCATTGAACGCCGGGCCGGGCCCCAGATTGCTCCAGCTGCCGTTGAGGCCACCGCCACCACCGCCACTGCTGTTGAAGCTGGCGCTGACGTTGCGTGCCTGGCTCATGCTGACGGTGCAGGCGCCGCTACCACTGCAATCGCCACCCCAGCTGACAAAGGTCGAGCCGCCAGCCGCGGCGGCGGACAAGGAAACAGTGGTGGCCGAGGAGAAACTGGCGCTGCAGGTCGAGCCGCAATTGATTCCGGCCGGCGAGCTGGTGACCGTACCGCTGCCGCTGCCGCTGCGGGTGACCGTCAGCGTGTTGTTGCCACCGCCACCACTGGCAGTGAGGGTGAGCGCAGCGGCACTGACCGTACCGACATCACCGACGCCACGATCCTGAAAACGCAAGGTCCAGGTGCCGTTGATCTGGGCTGGCGTCAGTGCGCTGAAGGCTGCGGTGAAATCGGTCACTGCCGCAGGAATCGTCGAGGGCGCAGCGGCAACGGTACGGTAGCTGCCCGAAGGAATGACACCGGCGTCGGGGAGACCGTCGGCCGTCAGCCAGATATTGGTCGATGCCGAATTGGCGAAAACATAGGTGCCGCCCAGATCGGAGCTGTCACCACCCGAACCTGCAGAAGTCGCGCCAACCCGGTTGTAGATGATGAAGCTGCCGGCATTGCCCGGGCTTACACCCGGCGGCGCCAGCACCACATCCAGATCACCGATCCAGGTGTGGGTGATGGTCATCGACAGGGAAATATTGGTGATGCTCCCGGCGATGCCGCTGACATTGAAGCTGACATCCCGAGGAGGACCGAAGGTGCCGTTGCTGGTGGTGTCAGGGATGGCACCGGTACCCGTGCCATTGAAGGTCTGCGCCACCAGCGGGCTGACCAGCAGCAGGCACATGGCCGCTCCGGCAAGCAACTGGGCAGGTAGCGAAGCGCGGGGTGATGCTGCCTTTGCGTCGGGTGCTTGCTGCACGTGACCTCCTGAAGCGATGGTTGTGATCTGGCCGCGACGAATCTGATGACCGGGCAATTCAGGCTCGGCGCGGCGACTGGCGACGTCATCGTGCGGCGATGCGCCATCGGTCAAACCGGCATCGAACACCCTCAACCCTAAATGATTTGTCCCGGAAAGTCGTCAATGAAAACGTGATGATGGCGTCATCGTCCGCAGGTTTGACCCACGTCACCAACCACCGCCAGGGCCACTGCAAAGGCGGCGCGCTCCGCCCCATGACGGTGCCGCCTAGGCGCCACAGCCGGGCTCAAATGGCGCGCGATTGAGCTGCAGCGTGACGTGATCGATGCCGAAGCGGGCTTTCAGCAATGCTGATGCCTGCTGGTAGAAATCGTCCTCGGGCGGGCCCTCGGGCCGGATCAGGTGCGCCGTCAGCGCGATCTCGGTGCTGCCCATGGCCCAGACATGCAGATCGTGCACGCGCTCGACCCCCGGCAGGGCTTCCAGCGCGCTGCGCACCTCGGCCAGATCGACCTGCTCGGGCACCCCGTCGAAGAGCAGATGCAGTGATTGCCGGAACAATCCCCAGGTGCTGACCACGATGACCACGGCGATGGCCAGACTCAACAGTGGATCCAGCCATTGCCAGCCGAAGGCCAGCACCAGCACACCGGCGATGACCACGCCCAGCGACACCAGCGCATCGGCCGCCATGTGCAGGAAGGCGCCACGGATGTTGAGATCGTGCTCGCGCCCGCGCCGGAACAGCAAGGCGGTGGCGGTGTTGATCACGATGCCGACTCCCGCCACCCAGATCAGGGTCATGCCTGGCACCGGCGCCGGCACGCTCAGTCGCTGCAAGGCCTCCCAGGTGAGTGCGCCCATGGCCATCAGCAACAGCAGCGCATTGATGAAGGCCGCCAGGATGCTGGCGCGCTTCCAGCCATAGGTATGGCGCTCGTCCGGACGCAAGCGCGCTGCCGCGGCGCCGGCCCAGGCCAGCACCAGTCCGATGACGTCGCTGAAGTTGTGTCCGGCGTCGGCCAGCAGTGCCAGGGAATCAACCCTCCAGCCATACCAGGCCTCGATCGCCACATAGCCCAGATTCAGGCCGATGCCGATCGCAAAGGCCCGATTGAAATTCCTCGGGGCATGCACGTGGGCATGCGAATGATCGTGCGCGGGCGCGGGCATCGGATCGGGCTCAGCGGCTGCCGGTGCGACTGGATCCTGCCTCATACCAGCCTTTGCTGCGATTGACCATGCGCACCACCCACAACATCAGCGGCACCTCGATCAGTACGCCGACGACAGTGGCCAGCGCGGCACCCGATTCAAATCCGAAAAGACTGATCGCGGCGGCAACCGCCAGTTCGAAGAAATTGGAGGCCCCGATCAACGCCGACGGACAGGCCACATCGTGGCGTTCGCCGAGCGCACGGTTCAAGCCATAGGCCAGACCGGCGTTGAGCAGCACCTGGATGAAGATGGGCACGGCCAGCAGGGCAATCACCAGCGGTTGCCGCAGGATGGCCTCGCCCTGAAAGGCGAACAGCAGCACCAGTGTCAGCAACAGCGCAGCAGTGGACCAGGGTCCGATTCGCGCCAGGGCCTGTTCCAGTGCCGCCGGCCCGCGCGCCAGCAGCATGCGCCGCGCCAGTTGCGCCAGAATGACCGGGATCACGATGTACAGCAGCACCGACAGCAGCAGGGTGTCCCATGGCACGCTGATCGAGGACAGACCCAGCAGCAAGGCGACAATCGGGGCGAATGCGAACACCATGATCGTGTCGTTCAGCGCCACCTGTGTCAGCGTGAACAGCGCGTTGCCGCCGGTCAATCGACTCCACACGAAGACCATCGCCGTGCAGGGAGCAGCCGCGAGCAGGATCAGACCGGCGATGTAACTGTCGATCTGCTCGGCCGGCAGCCACGGCGCAAACAGCACACGGATGAAGATCCAGGCCAGCAAGGCCATCGAAAAGGGCTTGACCGCCCAGTTGATCAGCAAGGTGACGCCGATGCCGCGCCAATGCTGCCGAACCTGGGCCAGCGCCGAAAAATCGACCTTCAGCAGCATCGGGATGATCATCACCCAGATCAGCACACCCACCGGCAGGTTGACCTCGGCCACCTGCCAGCGCCCCAGCGCCTGAGTGGTTCCTGGCAACAGCTGACCCAAGCCAATGCCCAGGACGATGCACAGAGCCACCCAGAGCGTGAGGTAGCGCTCGAAACCCGACATGGCGGGCGCTGTTCCGGCATCCGGATTCATGAATCTCTCACTGCCCCGTGCATGTGGGCAAAGGCCTCGGCCATCTGACTGCGCTCGCCGTTCTCCACACACACGAACGACAGGCGCTTCACGACTCGGCTCCGGGTTTGCCACAGACGGCTCCCGTCGGCGGACAACGGTCCAACTGACCTCCGCAACAGTTCTCACCGAGGTAATCGATAAGCGCCTGCATTGCCGTGAAATTGGCGCTGTAGCGGATGAAGCGCCCGCTTTGCGTGGCCTCGATCAGCCCTGCGTGCTGCAGCGCCTTCAGATGGAAGGACAAGGTCGCAGCCGGGATCGCCAGGCGCTCGCTCATCGTGCCGGGGCAATCGCCCTCCGGCCCGACCTGAACCAGCCAACGGAACAGTGCCAGACGCGAGGTCTGGGCCAATGCCGCCAGCGCAGTGACTGCCTGTTTTGAATTCATGTTTCCAGAATAGTCGAAATGACTACTGGCCGTCCAGCGTGGCGTCCCGAACGGAAGACGGCTCTTGTAGGTCCAGACTTGTCTGGAAGTCGGCTCTTGTAGGTCCAGACTTGTCTGGACGCTTATACGCCCCCGTGCGAGAGCGTCCAGACAAGTCTGGACCTACAAGAGCCAGAGCCGAGCATCGACGCTGACCCGGTTCCGGTGACGGACCAAACCGGCCCCGCGGCGTTTCCCGAATCAGTCGTAGCTCGGCCGCACCACGGGTGCAAAACCGCCGAGGATGCCCTGCACCATCCACACCGCCAGCATCAGATAGACCAGACGCGGAATCCAGGTCGCCAGCGTATCGGTGCGCTCGGCCACCAGCTTGCCTTCGGCCTCGGCGTAGCGCGCGAGCAGCTGCGGCAGCTCGCCACTGCCCTCGCCGGTGGCGATCATGCCGACCACCGCCGCATTGCCCGGATGCGCCAGCGCAGTCACCGCCTGCGCCAGCGTCTGTCCCGCTTGCACCCGCGGCAGCAGCTGCGAATAGTCATCGCGAATGATTTCCACGGTCAGCGTGTCGACCGCGACCGGCAGCGCAGCGAACATGGCTACGCCGCTGCCCAGCAGCAGCGCCAGATTCTCGAAGAAGACCTGTGCCTGCCGCCGCACCAGCAGCTCGCCGAGCAGCGGCAGCTTAAGCATCAGCATTTCCAGCGCAGCCCGTGCGGAGCCGCCGTTGCCGAGCGTGTAGCGCCGGGCTGCGTATTGCAGCACGGCGATGATCCCGGCCAGCGCCAGCAGCGGGCCCAGCGACTGCATCAGGTAGGCGCCGCCGCCGATGTTCCCGGCAATCAGGGCCGGCAGGGGCAGCAGGAACAGCGCGATCGCAAGCACGGCCAGCGGAAACAGCAGGCGCGCCCGCAACTGCTTGCCGCGGCGGGCCTGCGCCGCGGCCGCCGCACCCAGGCGCTCATGCGCCAGCGCCGGG
>JALHRS010000024.1 GCA_022841325.1 Lysobacterales bacterium
CACGGGAAAAGCCGGCGTCATTGCGAGGAGCGCAGTGACGAAGCAATCCAGTCGCTGGTGATTCTGCGTATGGATTGCTTCCCCCGGATCAAGTCCGGGGTCGCAATGACGCTGGCTTGCGCTCCTGTAGGTCCAGACTTGTCTGGACGCTCTTGGCGAGGGTTGAAGAAGCGTCCAGACAAGTCTGGACCTACAGATCCCTTGGGTTCGGCGCAAGAGCGGTTTGGCCTTTTCCCGAGTCCCGAGTCCCGGGTCCCCTCCATCCCCCTTTCCGCGCGACAATGGCCTTCGACCCGCAACCAGGAGCCATCCCATGCACGCACTGATCACCGGCGCCAACCGCGGTCTGGGGCTGGAATTCACGCGACAGTTGCTAGCCCGCGGCGATCGGGTGGTGGCCACCGCCCGGCATCCGGCGCGCTGCGCCGAGCTCAACCATCTTTGCGGCGACTATCCGGGTCATCTGCACGTGCTGCCGCTGGATGTCGCCAACCCCCATTCCATCACCGAGCTGGCGCGTGAGCTGGTGCTGGTCACACCGGCGCTGGATCTGGTGATTGCCAATGCCGGGCTCAACATCAGCGGCGAGCGCTTCGGACAGCTCAAGGCCGAAGATCTGGCGCGCAGCTTTGCGGTGAATGCGGTGGGCCCGGTGCTGCTGGCGCAGGCTCTGACCGAGGCGCTGGCGGCCGGCAAGGAGCCACGGATGGTCTACATCAGCTCGGTGCTGGGCTCGATCAGCGCCAGGGACAGTTTCTACGTGCCGAGCTACTGCATCAGCAAGGCGGCACTGAACATGGCCATGCGCCAACTGGCTTATCCCTTGAGCGAACGCGGCATCTGCAGCGTCGCCGTGCATCCAGGCTGGGTGCGCACCGATATGGGCGGCGCGAAGGCGCCGCTGACGCCGGAGCAATCGGTACGTGATGTGCTGGCGCTGATTGCCGGGCTCAAGCCCGAGGACAACGGGCGCTTTTTCAGCCACGAGGGTCAGGAACTGGCCTGGTAGGCGGCACCCAAAAAAGAAACGGGTCGGGTAGCAGCTAGGCTATCCCGACCCGCAAGATGGGCAATGCCGACGGTCGGCGTGACCGTCGGCGGCTTTGCTCTCAGTACACGTCCTTGACCGTGTTGTGGACATTGAACTTGCCGGTGGGCGTGATCATCTTCGGGCCCTTGATGACCTTTTTCAGCTTCAGGGTCTGGTCGTCGATGACCACGATCGCGCTTTCTTCCTTGGCGCCGCTCCAGACCGAGAACCAGACTTCATCGCCAGCGGCGTTGTATTCGGGCTGCACCACGCGCTTGGGCCCGGGTCCGAGCTTGGCCCAATCGGCGATCGGCAGCACCTTGTAGCCGCCATCCAGCTTCTGGGTGTCGAACACGGCGATCGTCTGACTGATCTTCGGGTCCGGATTCAGCGGCGTGTCGACATACAGGTGACGGCTCCTGGGGTGGGTCTTGACGAACAGCGAGCCACCACCCTGGCCCTTCAGCACCTGCACGGCTTTCCAGGCATGCTGCGGATGGTTCACGGGGTCGGTGGCAATCAGGGTGATGGCCTCGCTGCCGAGCGCGCTGGTGACCCAGACCGGCCCGAACTGGGGGTGCATGAAGTTGGCGCCGCGACCCGGATGCGGAATCTTTTCTGCATCCACCAACTGCACCATCTTGCGTTCCTTGGAATCGACCACGGCGATCTTGTTGGACTGGTTGGCGGCCGTCAGGAAGTAGCGATGGCTGGAATCCCAGCCGCCGTCATGCAGGAAGCGCGCCGCGTTCAGTGTGGTGATCTGCAGGTTCTCGATGTCCGAGTAGTTGACCAGCAGGATGCGTCCGGTCTCCTTGACGTTGACGATGAACTCGGGATGCTCGTGACTGGCGACAATCGCGGCCACGCGCGGTTCCGGATGGTATTCCTGGGTGTCCACCGTCATGCCGCGGGTAGAGACGATCTTGAACGGTTCCAGGGTCGGGCCGTCCATGATCACGAACTGCGGTGGCCAGTAACTGCCGGCGATCGCGTATTTGTCCTCGTAGCCCTTGTACTTGCTGGTCTCCACCGAGCGGGCTTCCAGGCCCACCTTGATTTCGGCGACGATGGCCGGTGGGTCCATCCACAGATCGATCAGATCGATCTTGGCATCGCGACCGATGGTGTAGATGTAGCGGGAGGAATCGGACATGCGTGAGATGTGTACCGCGTAGCCGGTCTTCAGGGTGTTGACGATTTCCTTGGTGTCGCCATCGATCAGCGCCACTTCACCGGCATCGCGCAGGGTCACCGCAAAGAAATTGTCGGTGTTGCGCTGGTGCATCTTCCGGGTCGGGCGCTCGGCCACGGGCACGAATACCTTCCAGCTGTCCTTCATTTCCTTCATGCCGAATTCCGGCGGATTCGGCGGATCGTGCTGCAGGAAGCGGGCCATGATGTTGACCTCTTCCTTGCTCAGCTCGCCCGAGGTTCCCCAGTTCGGCATGCCGGCCGGCGAACCATAGTTGATCAGCGCCTCCAGGTACTGCGTGCCCTTTGCCCGGGTGATGTCCGGCGTCAGCGGCTTGCCGGTGGCGCCCTTGCGCAGCACGCCGTGACAGCCGGCGCAACGCTGGAAGAAGATCTCGGTGGCGCGGGCGAATTCCGGCTTGCTGATCGGCGGCGCATCAGGATTGACCACCATCTCGATGCCTTCGGTAGGCACCGCCGAAGCCCCGGCCTGGTATTTCATTTCGCCTTCCTGGGTGCCGGGATGGCGCGAGCCCTGGGCGGGATCGGTGGACACCGCCAGGGTCTTGCGCGCTGCCGTCACGTCGGCGGTGGTGACCACGTGCCCCGGATTGCCCCAGCTGGCATAGACGTAGGTGACTATATTGGCGATATCGGCATCCGCCAGATGACTCATGGCCGGCATGACGTTGTTGTACTCGACGCCATTGACCACCAGCTTGCCGCTGATGCCCTGCAGGACCGAGGACAGCACCTTGGTCTGGTCGTTGTTCGTGAGGAAATCGGAGCCGGCCAGCGGCGGAAAGGCCCCTGGCAAACCGACGCCGCTGGGCTGATGACAGGCGGCACAGTTGGCCAGATAGGCCGCCTCACCGGCCTGGTTGCCCTGTTTGGGCAGTCGCTCATTGACCACATCATCGGCCAGCGCTGCGCCACCCAGGGCCAGCGCCAGCAATACAAAAAGGGGTTTGCGCATCCACATGACCGGTACCTCCAGGGAACGCCCGACAACGGTTGCGGGCTTGGAGGAACGATCCACCTGATACACAGGGTCACTCAATGACGCAGGTCAAGCCGGCAGGAGTTGAGTCCTTCCGAAGGTGCCTTGCCCAGCCGTCGGCACGTCACAGGCGACCGCGCGGGAACATATTTGCAAGCTCTAGGGCCGGCGCGCCAGACTTGGGGCATCCTGGTAGCGGAGATCGCAATGACCTTTCTGTCTGCCCCGCGACCGCCACCGGACGCCGAGCTGGCCGAAGCCTGTGCCACCGATCTGCGCGATGCCTTCGCCGACTACAACGCCCGCTTCCGCGCCATCACCCAGCGCGCCAAGCGCCGCTTCGAGCGCCGCGAGTGGACCGCGGCCCGACTCGACGCCATCGAGCGCATCGAGCTCTACGATGTCTGCGTGGCCGAGACTTCCCGGCGTCTGGAGGCCGAGCTCGGCGAGCGTGTCGGTGACAAGGCCTTGTGGTCGCGCGTGCGCGATCGCTACGGCGAGCTGATCTCGCCGCTGCTCGATCAGGAGCTCAACAAGACCTTCTTCAACACCCTGACCCGGCGCTTCTTCAAGACCCGCGGCGTCGACCCGTCCAGCGAATTCGTGGCGCTCGACATCGAGCCTACCGACAGACTGACCCACCCGGTGCCGCGGTTGAACTACAGCGCCACGCGCTCGCCCGAAGAACTGTTCCAGCGCCTGCTGGAAGATTTTCATCTCGAGGTGCCCTTCGCCGATATCGCCACCTCGGCCCAGCGGATTTCGCAGTCGGTGGTCAAGCAGCTGCCACGCTGGGACGGCACGCCCCGGGTGCGGGCCGTGGAGATGCTGGAAACCGTGTTCTATCGCGAGCGTCGCGCCTATCTGGTGGGACGCATCTTCGGCGAGCGCGAGTACGCGCCGCTGGTGATCGCGCTGGTGCACGAGGACGCCGGACTGCGGGCCGATGCGGTGATGGTGCAGCGCGACGATGTCTCGGCGTTGTTCGGTGTCACCCGCAGCTATTTCCAGGCCGATCTGGAAACCGTGGGCGATGCCGTGGTGTTCCTGCGCACACTGCTGCCGAAGAAGCCGGTCAACGAGATCTACACCGTGCTCGGGCGCGCCAAGCAGGGCAAGACCGAGCGCTACCGGCATTTCTACCGGCACTTCGAGGCCAGTGACGAGGCCCTGACCCTGGCCGAAGGCGAGAAAGGCCTGGTCATGGCGGTGTTCACACTGCCGAGCTACCCGCTGGTGTTCAAGATCATCCGCGACCGTTTCGCACCGTCCAAGCTGATGACCCGTCAGGACGTCATCGACAAGTACCAGCTGGTGTTCAAGCATGATCGCGCCGGCCGACTGATCGACGCCCAGGAGTTCCGCTTCCTGCGCTTTCCGCGCCGGCGCTTTGCCCCCGAGCTGCTGGAGGAGCTGCTGGACAGCTGTCGCAGCAGCGTCATCGAGGACGGCGACGATCTGATCCTCACCCATATGTACGTGGAGCGCCGGCTGCGACCTTTGAATCTGTTCCTCAAGGAATCGCCACCCGAGCTGGTCGAGCGCGCCGTCATCGACTACGGCCTGGCGATCAAGGATCTGGCCGCCAGCAACATCTTCCCCGGCGATCTGCTGCTGAAGAACTTCGGTGTCACCCGCCATGGCCGGGTGATCTTCTACGACTACGACGAGCTCTGCCTGGTTACCGAATGCCGCTTCCGCGAATTGCCCGCCGCCCGCGACGACGACGAGGAAATGCACCACGGGGCCTGGTATTTCGTGGGCGACGACGATGTGTTTCCCGAACAGTTCACCGAATTCCTGGGCCTGCCGCGGCGCTTGCGCGAGCTGCTGATTGCCCGCCACGGCGAGATCTTCACGGTGCCCTGGTGGCATCAGGTGCAGGACAAGCTCAATGCCGGGCACTTCTTCGACATCTCGCCGTATCGCGAGGAAGTGCGGCTGGGGTAGGGGCGGGTTGTTGGTTGTCGGTTGTCGGTTGTCGGTGTGGGACAGAGCCGTACCGGGCGCGCTCGTGTAGGTCCAGACTTGTCTGGACGCTTCTGGCGCCGGTGGATGGACAGCGTCCAGACAAGTCTGGACCTACAACCGTCGCCGTCCCGTCTCCGACGCTGCGGCGTCGCTCCCGCCGCCACCGACAACCGACAACCAACACCCGACAACCCGCCCCACCACCCTGCTAGCCTTCGCGCCCTGCATCCCTGATCCTGTTCGCCATGTCCTTCGATCGTCAACGCGTCCGCGCCGCCTTCTCTCGCGCCGCCAGCGGCTATGAGCAGACGGCGGTGTTGCAGCGGCAGGTCGGCGACCTCCTGCTGGAGCGCCTGGCGCTGCTCGAATCGGTCCCGCAACGAGTGCTGGACGTCGGCGCCGGCACCGGGCGGCTGACGGCAAGGATCAAGAAGCGTTTGCCCAGGTCCGAAGTCATTGCGCTCGATCTGGCCATGGGCATGCTGCGGCAGGCCAAGGCCAACGCGGGTTGGTGGCGACCCTTCCGGCGGGTGGCCGGAGATGCCCAGGCGCTGCCCTTTGCCGACGGCTCGATGGATCTGCTGATCTCCAATCTGTGCCTGCAATGGTGCCCCGACCTCGGCGCGATCTGGCATGAGTTCCGGCGCGTACTGAAGCCGGGTGGCTGGCTGCTGTTCACCAGCTTCGGGCCGGACACGCTGAAGGAACTGCGCGCGGCCTGGCATGCGGCCGACGAACGTCCGCATGTGCATGTGTTTCTGGACATGCACGATGTCGGCGATGGGGTGCTGGCGCAGGGCTTCGTCAATCCCATGTTCGATACCGAGCGCTACACCCTGGAGTACACCGAGGTGGGCGAGGTGATGCGCGAGCTCAAGGCCATCGGCGCCGGCAATGCCCTCAGCGCCCGCAGTCGCGGCCTCACTGGCAAGAGTGCCTATGCCCGCATGCTCGCCGCCTACGAGGCGCAGCGCCGCGGTGGCCGGATACCGGCCAGTTATGAAGTGATCTTCGGCCAGGCCCGCGCCCCCGAAGCCGGCGCCCCCTTGCGCGGACCCAAGGGCGATGTCGCCAGCTTCAGCGTCGAGGCCATGCGGGCACGCTTGCGCAGGGGTGGTGGTTAGCGGGCTGGCGCTGGCGATTAGCGGTTAGCGATTAGCGGTTAGCGGTTAGCGATTAGCGATTAGCGGTTAGCGGTTAGCGGTTAGCGGTTAGCGGTTAGCGATTGGGGCGCTTCGGTCGCGGCTTGAGGGTGCGTCATTGCGAGTCAACGGTCGCGTCCCGGAACAGGTGGCTCTCCACGAACCCGCGTCGTAACGTGTTGATTTGGGTTCGATGGTGTAGGTTGGGCTAAGCGCAGCGTGCCCAACCTACAGTTGATGGCCCGTGGACAGTTCGGGGCCGATACATGCGACCTTGCAATGACGCCGGTTCAACGCTGGCCCCACCGACCGCAAGCGCGCCCCAATCGCTAATTGCTAGTTGCTAATCGCCAACCGCCAACCGCTAGTTGACCGACTCGTCGTGGTTGAACTAGCGATTGGCAACTAGCAACTAGCAACTAGCGATTGGGGCGCTTCGGTCGCGGCTTGAGGGTGCGTCATTGCGAGTCAACTGTGTCTGCCCGGCACTGCGCACGGGCCATGAATCCCAAGCGTCATTGCGAGCGTAGCGAAGCAATCCAGGGGCGTGCGGTGATACCCTGGATTGCGTCGTCGCTACGCTCCTCGCAATGACGCATCAACAAGTTACGATATGGGTTCATGGCGGTTCAACACTTGCCCACCGACCGCAAGCGCGCCCCAATCGCTAATTGCTAGTTGCTAGTTGCTAGTTGCTAGTTGCTAGTTGCTAATTGCTAGTTGCTAATCGCCAACCGCTAATCGCCAACCGCTAGTTGACCGACTCGTCGTGGTTGAACATCAGGTTTTCCAGCCAGGAATAGGCGGCTTCCTGGTCGGGCTGGTTGAACAGCACCATCAGGATCACCCATTTCAGTTCCTCGACATCGACCTCGCCCACATCCAGGGCGATGACCCGATCGAGCACCAGCTCCCGCTGTGCCGGGGACAGTACGCCCTGCTGTTCGAGGAACATCAGGAAGCCCTGGGCTTCGGGATCGAGTTTCTCGCGTTCCTGCGGGGCGAGCACGCGGATCGGGCCGCCGGTTTCCAGCGTACGTGGCTCGCAGGCGGGCCGCAGCTCGGCGAGTTCGTCGAGCCAGTCAAAGGCCTTGCGGATTTCCTGCGGGGTGAAACCGACTTCGAGCAGCGAGCTTTGGAGCGAATCGCGGTCCTGATCAGATTCAGGCTCGTCGATCATGAGGTTTTCGAACAGATAGAGCAGTACGTCGAGTATGTTCTCTTTCATTCATCCTCATCCGGCGCAGCGGCTGTAGGTGCCGCCGGGATTGGCTACGACTTCCCCCTCCAACTCCATGCGCAGCAGCATGCTGGAAAGCACCGGGACGGTCAATCCAGTGCGCTCGACCAGGGCATCCAGCGCCACCGGATCGTGTCCCAGGGCCAGTCGCAGGGCCTGATACTCGGCGTCGTCGAGGCTGTGGCCGCGGACCGTCGCGGGCTTGTGGATGCTGGCCCTGGCCTCGAGCGGTCCCAGCGTGTCGGCCCATTCACGCACCAGCGGCTGCAGTTCGTCGATGACTTCCTGGGCGGTTTCCACCAGTTTGGCGCCGTCACGGATCAGCTGATGGCAGCCCTTGGCCAGCGGATTGTGGATCGATCCGGGGATGGCGAAGACTTCCCGCCCCTGTTCGGCAGCTACCCGCGCCGTGATCAGCGAGCCGCTGCCGAGGCTGGCTTCCACCACCAGCGTACCCAGCGACAGGCCGCTGATGATCCGGTTGCGACGGGGGAAGTTCTCCTTGCGCGCCGGCGTGCGCGGCGGAAACTCGGTCACCAGCGCGCCGTGCTCGACGATGGTTCGCGCCAGATCGGCGTTGCGGGCCGGATAGATGCGATCGAGACCGGTGCCGAGCACGGCCACGGTGGTGCCGCCAGCGTCGATGGCGCCGTGGTGGGCGGCGGCGTCTATCCCGGCCGCCAGGCCACTGACCACGGCAAAACCACGACTGACAAAGGTGGCGGCAAAATCGCGCGCAGTGGCCAGACCACCGGCCGTGCCCTGGCGGCTGCCGACGATGGCCAGCTGCGGCGTCCACAGGGCGTCAGCGTCGCCGCGCACGAACAGCAGGAAGGGCGCGCCTGCGAGCCTGCGCAACAGCGGCGGATAACGCGGATCCTGGATGTTGAGCAGGCAGGCGCCGGAGTCATCCAGCCATTGGCGGTCGAGTTCGGCTTCCACGCGGGCCCGATCGATCGCCGCAGCGCCGAGCGCGGCGAGCGCAACCCGCTCGACCGCCAGCCGGATATCGCCGCCGGCGCTGTCGAGCGCGCGTCCACTGCCGACACTGCCGCAGCCATAGGCACGGTAGAGCGTCAGCCAGTGCAGCTGGGAGTCGTCTTGGGAAGATGGGTTCGCGGGCTTAGCCGGCATCTTTCATGGGGTCGCGGTGAAGTGGCCGGATCTGGAAGTGTGGATCGGTGCCAGGGCGGTGTCTTCGTCGGCATTGTCGCATTGCCGGGGCCGCCGGTGGCGCCAGAAACGACAACGACCGCCGCGGCGGTCGTTGTCTGGCGCGCATTGGCGGCTGTCAGAGCTGGGTCGGCTCCTTCAGGATCGCACCCAGATTCACGGGCCGCACGCCGTTCATCACCAGTCCGTAACTGATCCGGTCGAAGGTACGGAAGATCATCACGTGGCCGACAAACTCGTCGGGCAGCGTGACCTTCTTGTCGCGCGGATTGAAGAACTCGCGCACGGTACCTTTGGGATAGCTGGTCTCGTCCTGCACGGTTTCGCCGGGCTGGTAGATCGAATAGACCTCGCCGACTTCCACGCCTTCACGGGCGCCCGCCGAGATGGCCAGTACGTCGGCCGGACCGGCATGGTCGAAATCGCCGCTGATGCCGATGACCCGCGCATCTGCAGGCACCGATGCCGGCGCATGTGGATAGAAATTCATCGGCAGTGGCGATTCTTCCACCGGCAGCAGCAGATCGCCACGCCGGATTTCTTTGTCGCCGTAGGTCACGTACAGCGTGGCCGGATCACCCACGCGGGTGACGGTGGCATTGCCGACTTCCTCGACCTCATAGCCCAGCAGGTCTTCGCCGCGATTGGCGATCCACTCACGCCAGTTGCTGCGGTACTGATCGGCAGCCTCCCAGGCGTCGGTCTTCGACCGGCGCTTGTCCTTCTGCCACAGCCAGCCGTCCGGCACGCTGCGGTAGACCAGGGTCGGCCGGGCGATGACGTATTGCTGCCCGACTTCCAGACCGTCGTTGAAACGACGCCCGTAGATCAGTTGCTGATCGGTGGTGAGGATGCGGGCTTCTTCGTTGGCGACGATGTACGGCGCGCTTTCGTAGTCCTCCTGGCTCAGCACCCGGGGGCGCGAGAGGAAACTGCGAATCGAAGACAGCGGCAGCGGCGGGATGGCTTCACCATCGTCGGCTTCGCGCATCTTCGGACCAAGATCGGGCGCCGGCTCGCCGGGTGGCGCGCCGTTGACCATCAGCCGCGGCTGACCGTCGATATAGACCAGGCTGATCACATCACCTGGATAGATCAGGTGTGGATTGTCGATCTGCGGATTGGCTTGCCAGATCTCCGGCCAGTACCATGGACTCTTCAGGAAGCGTCCGGAGATGTCCCACAGCGTATCGCCCTTCTTCACGACATAAGTGTCGGGATGATCGGCACGAAGCTCCGGGCCAGCGGCGTAAACCGTAGCGGCGACAAGCATTGCGGCAAAAACTGAAAGTGCTTTTTTAAGCATGGCAGCCATCTGCCTGATTCCCAAGGGCTTCCTGAGTGTAGCGGAACTTTGTCTTGGTGAAAATGAGGAGCAGCCCACTAAATCAAAAGAAAGTGGCGCGAACGCATGATTTCGATGCAGGGGATGACCATCGAAAGGGGGGTCCATGCGCCGCGCCGGGGGAAAGCCTGCATCTGACCGGCATTGGCAGCGGGGTGAGAGTCCCGGTCGTCCCTGGCGCTGCACTTGTTCGCAGATCCAACAGGGGGCGAGGGGCAGGGGCCCAAGCTCGCTGCCCGATCTGACCGTGCGGCGGGGTGGGTCCCCTGCCCCTTGCCTCCTGCCCCTATTGTGTGTCCATAGAATCAATAATTTACGGCGTTCTTGTTGAGGGCGGCCTGGACAGCTCCGGCACTTCGGCTGGTCAGCGCAGCGATCTTGGCTTGTGGGTGCCAGTACCAAGACGGGACATGCGTCGCCAGCGCTCCTGTTCGGCAACGGTCTGCTGCGCCAGCAGTTTCCGCGTGAAACAACGTCGGCTCATCATCGAACTGCCCGTGCGGCGTTCCTGCCGACAGACCACTCCGCCCTGGTCCAGCCACGCCATCCGCGAATTGAAATCGACAGCCAGGCGCCGCAGCGCAAGCGCAGCTTGGGGGCTGGTCGCCGCCTCCGCGAGCGCGCGCTGCAGCGCGCCGATCTGCGCCTGAATCCAGTCCTGGTCGTCCGCATCCAGGCGGCGGTAGCGGCCTTCGCCCAAGCGCCGCTCGACCCGATCGACATAAGTGGCAATGGCCCGGATTTCGACCTGGGAAAGGCTCCCCGGCCGGAATGCCCCAGAAGCCTGACTGGCGGGCAGTTCCGCCCGCGACGAGCTCTCGAGCGGCGCCCTGACCGGCGATCCCGGATCGGCACAGGCCGCCATCACCGGGGCCAGGGTCAACAGCCAGAGCGCACAAGCATGGTGACGGCCGAGTTTCCTTGCCATGTCGGCGCTCCTTGATCCTTTGCGCAGTTTCGCCCGGCGGGCCCAGGCTCAACGATTCAGTGGAATCAGAACCAGGCCCTGGCCCTTCCGCATCTGCCGCAGGGACTCCTGTGATTTCGAATTGTCTTCAATCTGGCGCTTGCGCGAGAAGCAGCGCTGGGTGGCCATGCGCGTACCGACCTTGCGCTCCTGCCGGCAAACGATGCCGCCTTCCTCGATGCCGATGATTCCGGTTTCGAATTCGCTGGCCAGTTCGCGCAGTTTCGGCGAGGGGTCGCGTGCGCTGTCGGCACGGTCCAGTTCCGAGCGCAGGGCGGCGATGACCTGAATCAGCCATTTCTGATCGCGTTGGCTGGCGACGTCATAACGCCCCTTCTGCAATCGACGATCGACATCTTCCACGTATTGCCGGATCTCGGAGACCGACAGCGAAGACTCGACTCGGACAGCCGAAGTGGCAGAGCGGTCGGCGTGGGCCGCGGTTGAGATCGCCAAGACGGCGCTCATCAGGGCTACAAACAGCAGTTTCCGAATCATGGCATATCGCTCCTTGGCTAGACTCGGGAGCAAAACTACGACGTGCTTCGTAGTTTGTCAACTTGTAGCTAAGCCTTCTTGGACGATTATCGTGAGCGACCTACGGCTATCTTCGTCTATCAGAATCCGACACTGGCGTAGATCGCGACATGCTCTAGAGCCTGAGGATTCACGGCATCGCTGCCTGTTGCCGCCAGGAATTCCCTGGCGGCAGATTGCAGGGGCTGAAAGGGTCGGAGCGCAGGCCAGGGCGGCCGGACTGAGCAGGTCCGCGTCTACCGGCCGATTGGCACCATCGGCTGACGGTTGAGCTTGCGCAGCTGATCCTGCGACTTGGTGGTGTCATCGGCCAGCCGCTTGCGGGTGAAGCAGCGCTGCGTGGACATGCGGGTGCCGGTCTTCCGCTCCTGCCGGCAGACGATCCCGCCCTCTTCGATGCCGATGATGCCGGTTTCGAATTCGCTGGCCAGTTCGCGCAGTTTCGGGCTGGGATCACGCGACACATCGGCCCTGTCCAGCTCGGTACGCAAGGCCGGGATGATCTGCGTCAGCCACTTCTGATCGCGCTTGTCGGCTACGTCATAGCGACCCTTCTGGAAGCGCCGATCCACGTCTTCGACATACTCGCGAATCTCGATTACCGACTTCGAAGATTCGACCTTGACCGCAGTGGTCGCGGCACGTTCGGCGTGGGCGGTGGTCGAGAGCGCCATCGCGGCGGTCACAAGGGCAACGATCAGCAGCTTCTGAGTCATGAGTTTCGCTCCGTGGGCAGGTTTCGAGCCGAAACCTACGACTGTCTTCGTAGCCTGTCAATCCTGGATTGACGCGACGTTTCCAATTGTTGAGAAAGTCGCTACGATAGTCGTCGTGGAGTAATCAGAAGGACAGAGGCTGTGAGCCGAGCCGAATTGCAGAAGCCTACCGAAGCCGAAATCGAGTTGCTCAAGGTCATGTGGGACCGCGGCCCCTGCACGGTCCGCGATGTCCACGAAGCGCTGCAGAGCAAGACTCGCAAGACGGCCTACACGACCACCCTGAAGTTGCTGCAGGTGATGTATGGCAAGGGTCTGGTGATCCGCGACGAATCGCAGCGGGCGCACCGTTTTGCGGCAGCGGTCTCCAGGGAAGCCACCGAGCGCGCCTTTGTCGGCGCCCTGATCTCCAAGCTCTTTGACGGCTCGGCCACGCGCCTGGTGTTGCAGGCGCTGGGCAACGACGCCCGCGCCAATGACAGCGAACTGGCGGAGATCCGGGAGCTGCTGAAGAACATCGAAAGCGAGCGTGAGTGATGGACGCCCTGTCGGTTGCCATCAATGCCATCGGCTGGACTCTGATTCACTCTCTTTGGCTGGGGGCGCTGGCGGCGGCGGCCTATGCAGTGCCGGCGGCACGTTTGCGCAATCAGGCACCGCAGCTGGCCTATGGCTGGGGCCTGGTCTGTCTGCTGATGCTGGTGTTGTCGCTGGGTCTGATCTTCGCCAATGAATTCGATCGGCTCAGGGACAGCGCCGATAGCCAGGCCATTGCCCGGGCCTACGCGGCATTGCCGGTCGAAGCCAGCGCGGTGAGCAGCATCGAGGTGACGCCGGCACCGTCGAGCTTTGCCCGCGGCATCGATCAGATCCTGCCGCTGCTGGTGCTGGCCTGGGCGCTGGCGGTGGCGGTGATCGGGGCCGGACTGGTGCGTTCGCAACTGGCACTGCGACGCCTGGTGACGGCCGGTGTTGCGCTGCCGAATCTGGCACAGCCGGTGATCGAGCTGGCGCAGCGCTTCGGGGTCAACCGGCCGATCGCGGTGGTTTCCTCGGCGCTGGCCCGGGCGCCCTTTGTGATCGGTCATTTTGCGCCGGTGATCGTATTGCCGCTGACGGTAGCCACCGGCATGCCCTGGCCGCAACTGCGGCTGATCCTGGCCCACGAGATCGCCCATCTGCGGCGCGCGGACTATCTGATCAACTGGCTGCAGATCGCGCTGGAAGTGCTGCTGTTCTTCCATCCCGCGGTGCGCTGGTTGAGTGAGGAACTGCGACGGCTGCGCGAAGCCTGTTGCGACGATATGGTGGTCGCATTCGCGGGTGGCCGCGGCGATTACACCCGGGCGCTGCTGGCGCTGGAGGAATCCCGTCACGACGCGCCGCTGCTGGCGCCGAGCGCAGTCGCCGGGGGTTTGCTCTGGCGCGTGCAGCGCATAGCCGGGCGCGCGCCGGATCACCGTGGCTCCCTGCAGAAGATCGTCCTGCCTGCCGTCATCGCCAGCATGCTGGTGCTGATCCTGGCCGGCGGCGTGCAGATTCGACCGGGCACCAGTCCGCGCGATCTGGTGCTGCCGCAGGCTACGCTGCTGATGCCGTCCCTGCTGCGGCGCGAAGCAGCGCCGACGCGTTTTGCCTGGGATGTGCAACTGCCACCGCTCCATGACGCCGAGTACGCAGCCGAGGTGCAGCCGCCGGTGGCTGCGGTCGTGACCCCGATCCAGATCGAGCCGATGAGCCCCTCGCCGGCAAGGCTTCCGAGCACCGAGTACCGTCCCACCCTGGTGGCCCGCGTGCAGCCGCCGACGGTGCCGGTCGCGCCGGAGATTCAGTCGGCACCCGCAGATCCGGTCCAGCCCCTGCATGCGGTGCGCCCGGTCTACCCGCGGGATCAGCGGCTGGCCGACGGTCCGCTGGCGGTAGAGCTGGAATTCGGCCTGACCGCGGACGGTGCGGTCCGCGATATCCGGGTCGCGAATGCACCCGGCGGAGCCGAGCCTTTTGTCGCGGCTGCGACCCAGGCGCTGTCAAAATGGGTTTACCCCGGCAATGCGGCTGCTGGCGGCGAGCGCCTGCGCCATCGCTTCGAGTTTCGCGATCTGGTCGCCGGTGAAAGCCACGGCGAATGCACCATGCTGACCGCCAGTCGCTTCTGTCTGGTGGATGCGCGCCCAGGTCGGCGAGATTCGCTGCTGCCCGGCGAGCGCTGCAAGCCGACCACTGGCTCGCGCCTGTGCCGTCGCTGAACCGCAGCACGGGACAGCACACCAGGGGCTGAGCAGGCGCCTTCCGGGGGCTTCCCCGGAAGCGCTCGGCATGGGACGCTATTGAATCCCCCCGACTTGTCTCCAGATACGCTGGCATGGCCCTATTACCCATACTCGAATATCCCGATGAGCGACTGCGCACCGTCGCCAAGCCGATCGATCACATCGACGACGCCCTGCAGCGCCTCATCGACGACATGTTTGAAACCATGTACGAGGCTCCAGGCGTAGGCCTGGCGGCCACCCAGATCAATTTCCACCGGCAGCTGATCGTCATCGACGTCAGTGAAGACAAGAACGCCCCGCTGGTGCTGATCAATCCGCGCATCGTCGAAACCGAAGGCACCGAGACCTGTCAGGAAGGCTGCCTGTCGGTACCCGGCATCTTCGCCGACGTGGTCCGCGCCGAACGCGTGGTCGTCGAAGCGCTGGACCGTCACGGCGAGCTGCGCCGCATCGACGCCACCGGTCTGCTGGCGGTGTGCATCCAGCATGAGATGGATCATCTGGCCGGCAAGGTCTTCGTCGATTATCTGTCGCCGCTGAAGCGGCAGCTGGTCAAGCGCAAGATGGAGAAGCGCCACCGTCAGGGCGCGCCCGCCGCCAGCGCCAGCGCCTGATGTCGCTGCGCGTGGTCTTCGCCGGTACGCCGGACTTCGCCGTGCCTTGCCTGGAGGCCGTGCTCGCCAGCGGCGCCGAATGCGTGGCCGTGTACACCCAGCCCGATCGCCCGGCGGGACGCGGTCGCCAGTTGCAGCCGAGCCCGGTGAAGCAACGGGCACTGCAGGCCGGCCTGCCGGTCGAGCAGCCGCAGTCGCTGAAAGATGCGCAGGTGCAGTCGCAACTGGCAGCCTACGCGCCAGAGCTGATGATCGTGGTGGCCTATGGCCTGATCCTGCCGCGCGCAGTGCTGGCGATGCCGCGCCTGGGTTGCTGGAATGTGCACGCCAGCCTGCTGCCGCGCTGGCGCGGCGCGGCGCCGATCCAGCGAGCCATTCTGGCCGGCGATGCCGAAACCGGCGTCGATCTGATGCAGATGGAAGCCGGACTCGATACCGGTCCGGTACTGCTGCAGCGGCGCACGCCGATCGCAGCGGATGACAGCAGCGGCCGACTGCACGATCGGCTGGCCAGGCTCGGTGCCGAGCTGCTGCTCGAAGGGCTGAGCCGGGTGCTGGCCGGCGAATCCCTGGCCGCGCAGCCGCAGTCCGAGGAAGGCGTCTGCTATGCCCACAAGCTGGAGAAATCCGAAGCGCTGCTGGATTGGCAGCAGTCGGCCACGGAACTGGATCGCAAGATCCGCGCCTTCTCGCCCTGGCCGGTGGCCGAGGCGGTGATCGCCGGCGAGCGTGTCCGCATCCACGCAGCCGAACCGGTCGCGGCCAGCGGCACTCCGGGAGAACCCGTGCACGCCAGCCGCAGCCGGCTGGTGATCGCCTGTGGCGAGGGAGCCCTGGCCCTGTTGCGATTGCAGCGCGCTGGCGGGCGGGTCATCGACGCCACCGACTATGTCAATGCGCGCCCCGAACTCAAGCGCTGAACCGATCCGCGTGCAGGTGGCCCGCGTGCTGCACGCGGTCGCTCGTGGCAGCTCGCTGGATCAGGCGCTGGCCCGACATCTGGCGCCACCGGCCGCGGGTTACGAGCGCGATCCGGCTTTCGCCCGTGCGCTCTGCTACGAGAGCCTGCGCCACGGCGTCTCCAGCGCAGCCCTGTTGGCGCAGCTTTGCCAGCGACCGCCCAAACCGCTGATCGCGGCGCTGCTCGGCGCCGCGCTCACCGAGCTGCGTTTCCTGGCGACGCCGGTGCATGCCGCCGTGGCCGAGAGCGTCGCCGCAGCGCGGGTGCTGGATTCTGGCGCGGCCGGATTTGCCAACGCCTTGTTGCGGCGTTTTTTGCGCGAGCGCGAGACCCTGGAGCTGCAGCTGCAGCCGAACCCGTCGGCTCGGCTCGACCACCCGGCCTGGCTGTTGGCCCGGTATCAGGAAGACTGGCCCGATCAGGTCGAGGCGATATGCGCCGGTGGCAATCAGGCCGCGCCGATGTGGCTGCGGGTGGATCCGCGTCAGGGCAGCCGCGAGGCCTATCAGGCTGAGCTGGCCGAACTCGGTATCGAGTCCAGCGCACCGGAATCACCCGCGCAGGCGCTGCTGCTGACGACGCCGGTGGCAGTGGAACGCCTGCCCGGATTCGCGCAGGGCCGGGTCTCGGTGCAGGATGCAGCCGCACAGCAGGTGGTGGCGGTGATGGCTGCAAAGCCCGGACAGCGGGTGCTGGATGCCTGTGCGGCCCCCGGTGGCAAGAGCGCTGCGCTGGCCGAACAGGTGCCCGATCTGGTGCTGACCGTGATCGAAAAGGACGCCCAGCGCTGCCCGCGCCTGGAAGACACGCTGCGGCGCTGCCGGGTATCCGCCAGACTGGTGGTGGCCGACGCCGCCGACAGCGCCAGCTGGTGGGACGGCGAGCGCTTCGATCGCATCCTGATCGATGCGCCCTGCACCGGCACGGGCGTGATCCGGCGTCATCCCGACATCAAGTTTCTGCGCCGCGCCAGCGATGTGGCGGCCCTGGCAAGAGAACAATCGCGTCTGCTGGATGCGCTTTGGCCTTTGCTCACACCCGGCGGACGTCTAACCTACGCGACGTGCTCAATCCTCAAACCAGAGAATCAGGCCCAGATCGAGGCCTTCTGCCAGCGCACGCCCTCGGCGCGCGTGCTGCCGCTGTCCTTGCCCGGCTTCATCGCGGCCGGCCCCGGCCTGCAGTGCCTGCCGGGCAGCCTCGATCAGGACGGCTTCTACTACGCCTGCTTGCAGCGTTCGGATTGATGCTGCCGGCGCTGCTGGCGGCTCAGGATCTCGGCATCCGCCGGGCCAGTGCAGTCGCCGGCGCGATGCCCACCCTGCAACTGGTGATGAGCATCAAGCTCGGCACCCGCGCCACCGAAGCCATCGAGGCCGGCCTGGTGCTGAGTTTCAAGGTCGATTGGGAACTCGCTGACGGCCGTCAGCTGCAACAGAATCTGCTGCTGCGCTATTCGCCCCTGCTGCGCAGCTACCAGCTCGGCATCGGCCAGGAGGTGGTACAGACCTTTGCCCTGCGCAACTCGCTGCTGGCGGCGATGGAGAACGCCCGCCTGCGCTGGCCTGCGGCCCGCGCCTGCGACGGCGACTGCGGCGGTCGCGTGCGCGTGACCCTGGATCCGGCCGCCCTGCCGGCGCCGCTGCGGCTGCCGGCGCTGGTCGACAGCGACTGGCGCTTCGACAGTGGCTGGCATGAGCTGGCCAGCGGAGCCGGACAATGAAGGTCTGGAAGCGGGCCCTGCCGCTGCTGGCCCTGTCGGTCCTGGCGCTGGGCGCGGTCTATCTGTCGGGGCGCGATGCCGAGGTCGGCCCGCGCATGGGCCCGGAATGGACCTGGGTGCTGGTCGGCATGGGCCTGTCGCTGGCGCTGCTGCTGGGTGCGCTGGGCCTGGAAGCCTGGCGCCTGCGCCGCGATGTGTTGGCGCGCGCGCCCGGCGCGCGCCTGAGCTGGCGATTGCTCAAGCGTCTGGCGCTGCTGGTGCTGCCTCCGCTGGGCATGTTGTTCATCTTCTCGCTGCGCTTTGTCCACGGCGCTGTGGACGGCTGGTTTCAGGTCGATGTGGCGGCAGCGCTCGATGACAGCCTGACCGTGGCCCAGCGCGCCATCGACCTCAGTGAAGAACAGGCTTTGCGGCGAGTGCGCATGCAGAGCCGCCGCATCGACGCCGGCGAAGCCGATGGCGATGATGTCGGCCTGGCCAATGTGCTCGATGATCTGGACGCGCTGGAACTGGTGATCTACGACGCCCAGCGCAATCTCAGCGCGCGCGCCAGCGCCGACCCGCGCTTCCTGGTGCCGAGCGCGCCCGATGACGCCCTCTGGCGCGCGGCGCGCACGCGCGGTTCGGCCTCCAGCATCGACCGTACCGGCGAGGCCCTGACCATCCTGGCGCTGGTCGACATGCCCGATCGCGATCAGGTCATGCTCGGCCGCTTCGTGCTCGACAACGAGATCGCCACGCTGGCGCAGGCCATCGAGCGGCATTACTACGACTATCGCCAGCTGGCCTTTCTGCGCGGCGCCCTCAAGTACACGCTGAGCGTGGTGCTGAGCGTGGTGCTGGTCGCCGCCATCCTGTTCGCGCTGTATCTGGCCTTCGCGCTGGCGCGCGGGCTGGTTGATCCGCTGCGGCGGCTGGTCGAGGCCACTCGCGCCGTGGCCCAGGGCGACTACCGCATCGAGGTGCCCGAGATCACCGACGACGAACTCGGTGGCCTGGCCCGGGCCTTCAACCAGATGGCGCGCGAACTCGATGAGGCCAATCAGCGCCTGCTGCGCGCCGCTGGCGACGCCGAGGCCGGGCGGCGCTATTTCGAGGGCGTGCTCGATCGTATTTCCTCGGGCGTGCTCAGCCTCGACGGTGCCGGCCGTTTGCGCACCTCCAACGGTTCCGCGCAGGAAATCCTGGGCGTGGACCTGAGCCCGTGGAATGGCCTGCCGATCGAACGTCTGGGCAAGGCCGATCCACCGCTGCTGCCGCTGGTGCAGCGGCTGGTCGAGGCGCTGGCGCGCGAGCCCGGCGACTGGCGCGAGGAGGTGCGCATCCAGCGCGGCCAGATCGAGCAGCGCCTGCTGCTGCGCGGCGCGCGTCTGCCCGGCGGCGATGGCGAGGTCGGCGGTCTGGTGCTGGTGTTCGAGGACGAAGGCGAATACGCCCGCGCCACCCGCGATTCGGCCTGGTCGGAAGTGGCGCGGCGGCTGGCCCACGAGATCAAGAACCCGCTGACGCCGATCCAGCTGGCCGCCGAACGCCTGCGCCGCAAGTTCCTGGAAAGGCTGCCCGAAGCCGACCGCGAGATACTCGACCGTTCCACCCACACCATCGTCGCCCAGGTCGAGGCGCTCAAGGCCATGGTCAACGCCTTCAGCGACTACGCCCGACCGCCGCGGCTGGAACTCAAGCCGATCCGCCTGTCCAAGGTCATCCGCGAAGTGGTCGATCTGTACAGCGGCGACACCTCGCGGGTGGACATCCATCTGCGCATCCCCGAGGACGAGCCGCCGGTGCGCGCCGACACCGGTCGCGTGCGCCAGCTGCTGCACAACCTGCTGCGCAATGCCGAGGAGGCCCAGCCCGATCGCCGCGCCCAGGTCGATCTGGCCCTGCACAGCGCCCAGGACGGCAGCCGCAATTTCCTCGAACTGGACGTGCGTGATCACGGCCCCGGCATCCCGGAAAGCCTGCGCGATCGCTTGTTCGAGCCCTACACCACCACCAAGCCCAAGGGCACGGGCCTCGGCCTCGCCATCGTCAAGAAGATCGTCGAAGAACACGGCGGCCATATCCGCGTCGACAACATGAGCGACGGCGGCGCCCGCTTCCGGGTGCGCTTTCCGCTGTAGCGGAGGGGCACGGGGCACGGGGCATGGGGCACGGGAAAAGTTTGGGCTTTGGGCTGTTTTAGGTCCAGACTTGTCTGGACGCTTCTCCAGCACCGCGCCAACAGCGTCCAGACAAGTCTGGACCCACCAGAGCCGGCGTCATTGCGACCCCAGACTTGATCCGGGGGAAGCAATCCAGACACACATCCTCAGAAGCACTGGATTGCTTCGTCGCTGCGCTCCTCGCAATGACGCCCGGGGATTTCGTCCCGAGTCCCAACTCCCGAGTCCCGAGTCCCGAGTCCCGACTCCCGACTCCGACTCCCGAGTCCCGTGCCCTCTTTCCCGTGCCCCGTTCCCATCCCTCGTCACAAAAACGCGCTAGCCTTGGCGCCTTTGTGGTTGCGGAGTTTCCCCCGATGCGTAATCTGCGCACCCTGATGCTGGGATCGAGTCTGTTGCTGCTGGCCGCCTGCGCCGGCACGCGTGAGCTGGCCGCGCCGGTCGCCGCCGTGGCGCCCGCGCCGGCTGCCACGGCAGCAGCGCCGTCCGACAACTATCAGCTCGACAATCTGCAGGCCATAGCCTGGGCGCGGACCTCGGCCGAGGCCGAGGCACTGTACCTGCAGGCTTATGGCAGCGCCCGCCGCGCCCTCGATCAGGCGCTGGCCGATCCGACCTGGACCGCCGCCACCGAGCAGACCGGCGACTTTTCCAGGCTGCCGCCGGCGATCATCGTCGATGTCGACGAGACCGTGCTCGATACCTCCGACTACATGGTCGAGCGCCTGCGCAACGGCCGCGATTTCTCCAACGCCGACTGGAATCAGTATGTGCTGCGCGCCAATGCCACGCCGCTGCCGGGTGCCCTCGATTTCCTCAAGTACGCATCCGCACGCGGGGTCAAGATTTATTACCTGTCGAATCGCGCCGGCGCGCCGGCCGAACCCGGTCTGCAGCCGGAGCTCGAAGCCACCCGCCGCAATCTGGCGCAATACGGATTCCCGGATACCGCCGACAGCCACAATTTCCTGTTTCGCGATGCCGCCCGCGGCTGGCAGGAAAAAGGACCACGTCGCGCCGAGATCGCCAGAAGCCATCGCATCCTCATGATGGCTGGCGACAACCTCTACGATTTCATCGACCTCGACGAGGCCACCCGCGAGAAGCGCGACGACGCCGTGGAGGATCATGCCAGCTGGCTCGGCACGCGCTGGATCGTGTTGCCCAACCCCGTGTACGGCTCCTGGGAGAGCGTGCTCATCGCCCGCAGCAAGGGCGCCGATGCCCGTCGCGCCAAGCTCGAGAGTGTAGGTGTACCCGGTGTCGCCGCCGACGCCATCGCCCGTGGTGGCTTCGAGCCTTGAGACGGGGCACGGGGCACGGGGCACGGGGCACGGGGCACGGGGCACGGGGCACGGGGCACGGGGCACGGGGCACGGGAAAGGCTACACCGCACTTGCCGAAGAACCAGGGGAACGGTAGGTCAGGACTGGTCTGGACGCACTTGGCCCGGTCCTGCAGTAGTGTCAGCGCGTAGCCTGGTGTGCCGCGCAGCGCCGCACCGAGGCTCTTTCGCCTCACCGCCCGGAGAGCGCTGCGCGCACTTCGGGCTACAAAAGCGGGGCTTGCCGGAACAGGTAGGTTCAACGACTTGAGACGGGTGTTCATTGCGAGCCGCCTGTATCGGTCCGACACTGCGTTCGAGCCATGAACCCCGACAAGCGCCGAGCCGCTTTGAGGAGGGCCGCGCGCCTGTGCGGCCGCTCTTGATCCCCAGGAAGGGTAAGGCGGCGCCGCAGCGCGGCGCCCTCCACAGCAGCGGCAAGAACCGCGGCGTCTGGACGAGTCGATAGGCTTCTTGACGGCGCAGGCCTTCGCGTCCTTTCTGCTTTCCCTTTGCGTCCTTCGCGTCCCATGCCCTGATCGGTGCTCGCGGCAGCCGGATCGGGCGCGCCTATTGCCGCCGCTTTGCGAGATGATCAGCCCCAGGCCGGTCTGATCGGTCTGGCGTATCAATCCGGGGAAAAACATGTCTGCAACTCAACGCCGCTGGCTGCTGCTGGCGCTGGTCGCCATCGCGCTGGTGACTTTCTTTGCGCTGGATCTGGGGCGCTTCTTCTCGCTGGAGGCGCTGCGGGCGCATCGTGAGGGCTTGCTGACACAGATCAGCGCGCATCCGCTGCTGAGTGCCGGCATCTTCTTCGCGGTCTATGTCGTCGTCACCGCCCTGTCCCTGCCGGCGGCCGCGCTGCTGACCATCGCCGGCGGTGCGCTGTTCGGGTTTGGCCTCGGCACCCTGCTGGTGTCCTTCGCCAGCACCCTCGGGGCCACACTGGCGATGCTGCTGGCGCGCTATCTGTTGCGCGAATCGGTGCAGGCCAAATTCGGTGCCCGGCTGAAGGCCATCGATGCCGGCCTCGAACGCGAAGGAGCCTTCTACCTGTTTGCCCTGCGGCTGGTGCCGGTGTTTCCCTTTTTCCTGGTCAATCTCACGCTGGGACTGACCAGACTGCCGGCGCGCACCTTCTTCTGGGTGAGTCAGCTCGGCATGCTGCCGGCCACGGCGGTCTATGTGTATGCCGGCACCGAGATCGGCCAGCTGACCTCGCTCAAGGGCCTGATCAGTCCGGGTTTGCTCGGCGCTTTCATCCTGCTCGGCTTGTTGCCCTTGATCACCAAGAAGATCCTCGACGCCCTGCGCGCCCGGCGGGTCTATCAGGGGCACAGCCGCCCGAAGCGCTACGACTACAACCTGATCGCCATTGGCGCTGGCTCGGCCGGTCTGGTCACCACCTACATCGGCGCTGCCGTGAAGGCCAAGGTGGCGCTGATCGAACGCCACAAGATGGGCGGCGACTGTCTCAACACCGGCTGCGTACCGAGCAAGGCGCTGATCCGCACGGCCAGATTGCTGGCGGAAGCGCGGCGCTCGCAGGATTACGGCATCAAGGCCCTGCACGCCGAATTTGATTTCGCCACCGCGATGGAACGGGTGCAGCAAGTCATCGCCAAGGTCGAACCGCACGATTCGGTCGAGCGCTACAGCGGCCTCGGGGTCGATTGCATTCAGGGCGAGGCGCGGGTGATCGACCCGTGGACGGTCGAGGTTGATGGCCGACGCCTGACGACGCGCAACATCGTCATCGCCACCGGCGCGCGGCCGACGGTGCCGAAGCTGCCGGGGATCGACACGGTGGACTATCTGACCTCGGACACGGTCTGGAATATCCGCGTGCAGCCCAAGCGCCTGCTGGTGCTGGGCGGCGGTCCGATCGGCTGCGAACTCGGCCAGTGCTTCTCCCGCCTGGGCAGCGCCGTGACCATCGTCCAGCGCAATCCGCGGCTCCTGCCCAAGGAAGACCCCGATGCCAGCGCCGCGGTGCGCGCGGCCTTCGAGGCCGAAGGCATCACCCTGGCGCTGGGTGCCGAAGCGCTACGGGTCGAGAAGGACGGCGAGGGCGGCCGGCTGATCGTCAGCGAGAACGGGGTCGAGCGCGCCATCGAATTCGACAGGCTGCTGCTGGCGCTGGGACGCACCGCCAATGTCGCGGGATTTGGCCTCGAAGAGCTGGGTGTCATCGTGTCGCCACGCGGTACCGTCGAGGCCGACCCACTGATGCGCACCAGCATGCCCAATATCCTGGTGTGTGGCGATGTCACCGGGCCCTATCAATTCACCCACGTGGCCGCGCACCAGGCCTGGTATGCCGCGGTCAATGCGCTGTTCGGTCCGTTCTGGACCTTCAAGGTCGACTACCGGGTGATTCCCTGGGCCACCTTCACCGATCCGGAAGTGGCCCACGTCGGCCTGTCGGAAACCACGGCGACCGAGCAGGGTGTGGCCTATGAAGTCACCCACTACGGCCTCGATGATCTGGACCGCGCCATCGCCGACAGCCACGATCACGGCTACGTCAAGGTGCTGACCGTGCCCGGCAAGGACCGCATCCTCGGCGCCACCATCGTCGGCGCCCATGCCGGCGATCTGCTGGCCGAATACGTGCTGGCGATGCGCCACGGTCTGGGCCTGCGCAAGATCCTCGGCACCATCCACAGCTATCCGACCATGATGGAAGCCAACAAATACGCCGCCGGCAACTGGGCCCGCGCCCATGCGCCGCAAGCAGCGCTGCGCTGGGTCGAGCGCTTCCACGCCTGGCGGCGGGGCTAGCGCGGTTCGCAGCCGGAGCAGCGGAGCAAGCTCCGCTCTACCAAAGCGACGGGCTACGAGGCCCTGGTAGTGCCGAGCTTGCTCGGCAGGATGTGCGGCGCGGTGGCAGCGGCGGAAGAGCACAAGCCCAGCCGGAGCAGCGGAGCAAGCTCCGCTCTACCAAAGCGTCGGTGTACGAGGCCCTGGTAGTGCCGAGCTTGCTCGGCAGGATCTGCAGCGCGGTGGCAGCGGCGGAAGAGCACAAGCCCAGCCGGAGCAGCGGAGCAAGCTCCGCTCTACCACAGCGTCGGTGTACGAGGCCCTGGTAGTGCCGAGCTTGCTCGGCAGGAGCTGCGCGACCTACTTCACCGTGGCCAGCATCCGGTCCAGATAGCGGATTGCCGACTCATCGCCGCTCTGACCCATCCAGAACAAGGCCTGCTTGCGCACATCCAGTGCCATCGCCGGATTCTCGAGCACGCCGATCAGGGCCTCAACCGCGCGCGGTTCGGGCAACTGCGACAGCGCGAACACGGCCTGCTGCCGCACCTGCTTTGAGGACTCAGCGTTCAGCGCTGCGGTGATCGCCGACTCGCTGCGCGGATCGCCGGTCTGCGCCAGCCAGAACCAGGCCTGCGAGCGCACCTGCGCGCTGCTGTCCTGCCTGGCCTGGCTGATCAACAGATCGCCACGTCGCGGCGAGCGGCTCTGGGAGATGGCAAAGGCCGCATGCTCGCGAATTGCCGCATCCGGATCACGGCTGAGGAAGGGCTCGATCAGGCGCGCGCCGGGCTCGCCGCGGACCTGGCCCAGCCAGAACAGCGCGTCCTTGCGCGACTCGCGGGCCGGATCGGCACTGGCGATCCGGTTCAGGCGGGTACCGACATCGTCGCCCGCGTGCACGGCCAGCGCCGCCATCACCTCGCCACTGAGTGGGCGCCGCGGGGCGATCTGCGAGTCCAGCCAGGCCGCGCTGGTGCCTGCGTCGATCTCGCCCAGATCGGCGATCGCCGACTTCGCCTTGACCGGACAGCTGCTGCCGTAGGCGCGGATCCGGTCCAGTTCCCCGGCCTTGAAATGGGCGTAGATCTGCATCTGCGCGACGCCGCGATCCTGGTGGCTGGCGCTCAAGCCCTGATGTCTGGAATCCAGTTCGCAGGATTGCAGCGGTCGCGGTTGATCGGCGCTCTGCCGGCAACACCAGTCGGGCGCGTCGGCCACCGCCGCCACCCGCCAGCTGGCCCAACCGTCCTTTGGCAGTTGCAGCGTGCTGGCCAGCACACCACTGACATTGAGCAGGCCGAGCAGCACCCAGAACCAGCGCATGCCACCGAGGATTCGATCGAGCAGGGCATGAAAGGCGGAGACTTCGCTCATGGCGTCTTCCCCTGCAGGGCGGCGTCGATGGCTTCCATCGCGGCGTCACCGCCGAGCATGGTCAGCTGACGCAGGACCCGGGTCTTTTCTTCGGCATTGCTGCTGGCGCGATAGATCTCGAGCAGGGCGGCCTCGTCGCCGCGCATCATCAGCCCGTCCAGTGCCGCCTGACGCACCTTCGGCGACTCATCGCGCTGATAGATCTGGCGTAGCGCGCTGCCCGCCTCCGGGCCGCTGACGATGCCCATGCTGCGTACCGCCTCGATCCGGGTCCGCTCGTCGGCGGAGGTCCGGGCCAGCTTGCTCAGTGATTCCAGATCGCCGGCGATGGCGTAGGCCTGCACCAGTGCGCCGCCGTGCTTGCCGAGATCGCCCAGACTGCGCAATTCGGCGAGCGCGCCCATGGCCCCCAATGCCTGAATCGCCGCCCGCGCCTCGTCTTCATCACGGGCCTCGCGCGCCAGCTGCAGCACCTCCTGCTTGCGATCGGCAATCAGATAGGCGTTCAGCACCTCGCGACGCACCGTGGCGTCGCCACTGCGGTACAGATCGGCCAATGCCGCCAGCGCCTTCGCATTGCCGCCGATGCCGATCATGCGGATCGCTTCCAGCCTCAGTTCGCCGCCATCGCCGCGAGCCTGCTGCAGCAACAGTTGCTGGGCCTCCTCGGTCTCGATCTGGCTGAGCACGAACAGCGCGCGCATCTTCACCAGTTCGGTCTGCGAGCCGCCCAGCACCCGCTTGACCAGCGGCAGCGAGCGTTCCGGCGGCGCCGCCATCAGGCCTTCGAGCGCGGCGATCGCCAACTGCTCCTGCTCGGTGGGCGCAGCGTGGCGACGGGCCCGGGCATGGGCGCGATCGGCCTGCATGGCGGCGCGAGCCTCCAGGACCTGAGCCTGATCGCGGGCACGCTCGGCGCTCTCGCTGGCCAGCGCCGCGGCCTCGGCGCGGGCGGCTGCCTGGGCCCGGGCGGCATCCGCTTGTGCCAACTCGGATTGGGCATGAACCGCCCCGGCAGCCATCAACATCAAACACAGCATCGTACGTTTCATATTCTGCTCCATCACAGGGATTGCACGGTCTTTGACGTAGATCGCGACAATTTGGTTTGCATGACTGCAAATTCGAAATCCAGCTGAGCGCGTGCCGAGCGTGCGTCCTCGCTGCCACCGGCCTCGCTTGCAAGTCCCAGCAGCACCGGCTCCAGGGAGCGCAGCACCCGCACCAGGCGCTCGTCGCCCTGAGCCTGCGCTGCCTGCTGATACAGGCGGTTCTGCTCGATGATGTTGGCGATCAGCGCCTGACGCTGGGCCGGATCGGCGTCCGGCAGATCCGCCAGCAGCAGTCGGGCGTCGCCGAAATGACTGCTGAGCCCGCGCGTCAGTGCATCGCCATCGTCGGCCGTCGATGCGGCAGCAAGCTGCGGCGCGCCGGGCGAGATGCGGTCGGACTCCGCCAGTCGGGTGCCAATGGCCACACCCAGCAGCATCAAGGTGGCGCCAGCCAGTGCCATCGGCCACCACGGCCGTGGCGGCCGCCCGGCTGCTGCCTGGTCGGCCCGGGTCAGACTGGCGCGCCAGCGGGCCAGCGCCGCAGCGTCGGGCACTGCTGCTGTGGGCGCCGGCAACCGCGAGAGCTGATCGCGAAGTCGCTGATAGCGCGCGGCCAGGGCTGGGTCGGCCAGCAGTCTTGACTGGATCTGCGCACGCTCGGATGCGCTGAGGCCGTCGTCGTAGTGGTACAGCAGCAATTGTTCGTCGTTGATCATGCTTCGCTCCGCCACGGCTCCAGCGTCACGCGCAGCTTGCGCAGCGCCCGAAACAGAGCCTGTTTGATACTGTCCTGACTGGTCTGAAGCTGCTCGGCAATCTCGATCAGCCGCCACTGCTCCAGGTGCTTGAGCACGAAGCACTGACGCTCCAGATCGGTCAATCCGCGCAGGGCGCGTTCCAGTCCCGCGCCCAGCTCCCCGACCGCGTGAGCCTCGGCCGGACCGGATTCGCCCGGGTCGGCGGCGTCCGTGTTCGCTTCCAGCACATCACCGCGACGCTTGCGGCTGAGATCGATGGCCGCATTGATGGCGATACGATGGATCCAGGTATCGAGATCAGCCTCGCCGCGAAACTCCGCGCGCTTGTCCCAGGCCTTCAGCAGCGCATCCTGGACCGCATCCTCGGCCAGACCGGCATCGCCGGTGATGTGCAGACAGGCGCCATACCAGCGCGCCGATCTCTCGGCGAGCAGCGCGTGAAAATCGTCCACCAGCAAGCGGGGACGCGATCGTAGCCAGGCAAACATGCAGGCTTGGACGGGCCAGGGAGGAAAAGGTTAGCGTGGATTTGCGGGGCAGGGAGAACGGGGCACGGGGCAGGGGGCAGGGGGCAGGGGGCAGGGGGCAGGGGAAAGGCTGGGGCTTTCGAGCTGTTGTAGGTCCAGACTTGTCTGGACGCTTCTTCAGCAGGTCGCCAGGAGCGTCCAGACAAGTCTGGACCTACAAAGTGCCGCGTGCCTTGCCGCTAGCCGTCATCGGCCCAAGGCCGCATCATCGGCTGGAACCTATACCTGACGATACCGCCATGAGCTATCCACTTGATCCCGCGCAGTTTCAGCGCATCAGCCGCCTGCCGGCCAACGCCCGCTTCGACGAGTTCGTCAACCGCATCTGCGAACACCAGCAGGTCTGGGGTCTGCGCAGCAGCAATGGCTGGGCGGTGGTCGATGCCGAGGGTGACGACTGCTTCCCGGTGTGGCCACATCCGGATTTTGCCGCCGCCTGGGCGGTGAATGATCTGGCCGATTGCAAACCTCAGGCCATAGACCTCGACGCCTGGCTCAGCCGCTGGACCCCGGGCATGGACAAGGACGGCACCCTGGTGCTGGTGTTCCCGACCAACGACGACGACGACGAAGGTATCGTCATGAGCGCCTCGGAGCTGGAGGATGCGCTGCTCGGGGCGATGGGCGGCTGAGCGCGGGCGCGGGCGGCTACTGTGGGAGCGGGCTTTGCCGGCGATCGGGGCTTGCATCCTGGCCAGAAACTGTCGCGGACGAATCCGCTCCCACAGTCCCTGCCATGCCGGCCTTGGCTCTGACGCGCCCTCTTGCCCTCTTGCTCTCTTGCCCTCAACCTTTGAAAGCCCCTTGCCGCCCGCCCGGTCTACATCCACGTGACGGCCATCGCGTTTCAATGCGCAGCGCCGAGACGATCAGGACGGGACGGGATGGACATGAAACGACGTACTTTGCTGGCCTCGGCCTTGAGCCTGGGCGCTGGAGGAATGACCATGGCTTTGTGGAGCAAGAGCGCCCCGGCGCGGGATGCCGAAACCTTCGAATTCCAGTTGACCGAAGCGGAGTGGCGCGAGCGCCTGTCGCCGCAGGCTTTCGCCGTGCTGCGCCAGGAAGCCACCGAGCGTGCCGGCAGCAGCGAGCTCAATCACGAGAAGCGCCCCGGTGTCTTTCACTGCGCCGGCTGCGATCTGCCGCTGTTCGATGCCAGTACCAAGTACGAATCCGGCACCGGCTGGCCGAGCTTCTACGATCACCTGCCCGAGGCCATCGGCACCCGCGAGGACCGCGGCTTCTTCATGACCCGCACCGAGGTCCATTGCCGCCGCTGCGGCGGTCATCTGGGCCACGTCTTTCCCGACGGTCCCAAGCCCACCGGATTGCGCTACTGCATGAACGGCGTGTCGCTGAAGTTTGTTCCTGCGGCGTAAGAGCCGGGGCACGGGGCACGGGGCACGGGGCACGGGGCACGGGAAAAGGCTACGGGCTTCGTGCTGTTACAGGTCCAGAATTGTCTGGACCCACAGAAGCGCAAACCGGCGTCATTGCGACCCCGGACTTGATCCGGGGGAAGCAATCCAGACGTAGAGCTTCAGAAGCACTGGATTGCTTCGTCGCTGCGCTCCTCGCAATGACGCAGCAATGAGATCTGACATGGGTTCATGGACAGCGCAGCGCAGCAATCCAATCCTCCATGACGCGGATTCTGGATTGCTGCGGCCCGCAATTCGGGCTGCTGGGGCAGAGGGTTTCTCGCACTGCCCGTGCCCCGTGCCCCCTTTCACGTATCCCCTGCTCAAGCCTCACGCAGCGCCGTCGTCACCTGCATGCGGGCAGCGCGCACCGCCGGCAGCAAACCGCCGAGGAAGCCGATGAACAGGGCCAGGGCCATCCCGGTCATGACCAGCTGTGGGGTCACCTTGAAGTTGAACACCAGCTGGGTGAAGGTGCTGCCACCCAGCGTGGACACGGTCATGCCGTTGAAGAACAGATAGGCGATCAAGGCGCCGATCATGCCGCCGACCAGCGCCAGGATCATGGCTTCGGTCAGTACCGAGATGATCACCGGCAGCGGCCCGAAGCCGATCGCGCGCAGCGTGGCGATCTCGCGGGTGCGCGCCGAGACCGAGGCGTACATGGTGTTCAAGGCCGCGAACATCGCGCCCAGGCACATGATGATGGCGACGACGGTGCCGAGGATGCGCACGCCGCCGCTGGTGCTTCTGGTTTGTTCGGCGTAGTAGTCGGTCTGGCGCTTGGTATCGACGCTGACGCGCGGATCGGCTTTCAGCGCGGCGGTGTACGCGTCCAGGTCACCGACGTTCTCCAACCCGATCAGGGCCACCGAGAAGCCGCTGCCGCGCGACCACGCCGTTTGCGCCGTGGCGGCATCGGTGAAAATCTCGCTGTCGAAGGCGTCGCCACTCTCGAAGATGCCGACGACGGTCCAGTCGCCACCGCGCAGACGCACGGTGTTACCGACGTCCAGCCCGGCAAACTGCTGGGCGGCGCCCTTGCCCACCAGCAGTTCCTGCAGCCCCGGCGTGTATTTGCGGCCCTCGATGATCTTCAGGCTGGGTCGCAGTTCCAGTCCGGCCGCACCGATGCCGCGCAGAGTGATGTTGGCGCCCAGCGTGCTGCCCTTCTTGGGCAGTTCGGCGATGACGATGATCTCGCCGGAGGCCACCGGATCGCCATTGGCGTCCTTGCGCACGCCGGCCACCTGGGTGGCGATATCGTAGGTTTCACGACTCATGGAACTGTTCAGTTCGGCTTGCGAGCCGCCACGCAGCACCAGTGCGTTGCGCGGATCGCCACTGGATTGCAGCGTGGAATCGATGCCACCCGCCATCGCGAACAGCGCGGTGAACACGCCGACCACGCCGGCGATGCCGACCACGATGACCAGCGAGGCGCCGAGACGCTCGGGGATGGTCTTCAGATTCATCAGGACGATTTCAAGGATCTGCTTCAACATGCTGGATTCTCCTCAGCGTCCGGCCAGTGCATCGACGATTTTGACGCGACCGGCATGGATCGCCGGTGGCAGTCCGACCGCCAGCGCCAGCGCCAGCATGGCCAGCAGCGCCTGCATCCAGACGGTGGCGTTGGCGCGAACGGCGGCGAAGAACGGCACCTGCTCAGCCATCCCGGTGATCATCACCGAAGCCAGCACCATGCCGATCAAGCCACCGACGAAGCAAAGGAACAAGGACTCTGCCAGCACCAGGGCGGTCACCTGCCCATCCCGGAAACCCAGGGTCTTGAGTACGGCCAGTTCCGGTATGCGCTCACGCACCGCCTGGGCCATGGTGTTACCGGTGAGAATCAGGATGGTGAAGAACACGGCCACCAGAATCAGACTCACGATCAGCCCGATGTCTCCAATCTGGGCAAAGAAGCCCTTGTTGAAATCCTTCTCGCTCTGGGTCTTGGTTTCGTTCGGCGAATTCAGAAAGCGCGCGTCGATGGCCTGTGCCACCTCGTTGGCCTTGTCGGCATCCTCCAGCACGACGGCGTAGGTGCCGGCCATGCTGCCGAACTGATTGGCCTCGTCGAAGTAGGCGTGGTTGATGTAGATCGACTGCGTCTGCGCCTGCCATTCGGCGTCCTTGCCATCGAAGATGCCGACGATGTCGAAGGTCCAGGCCATCGAGCCGTCCTTCTGGGGAAAGATGTTCGACTTCAGCGGCAGCTTGTCGCCCACCTTGAGCTGATACTTGTCGGCCAGGATGCGACCGACAATGGCCCCGGTGCGGGTCTGTTCGAAGGCCGTCCACTCGGCATCGGTCATCACCCACTCGGGATACACCTGACGCAGGCGCGCCGGATCCGAGGCGAAGGTGAACATCTGCGTGTTCTCACCATAGACGCCGCCGAACCACTGATCGTGGCTGACCGCCTTGACGCCGGGCACGGCCTCGATCTCGGGCAGCATGCGCATCGGCAACGAGGTCGTGAACGACACGCGGTTCTGCACGATCAGCCGCGAGGCACCGACGAAATCGGCGCCGGCTGTGAAGAACACGCTCAGCGCCTGCAGCAAGCCGAACAGCAGAAAGGCGCTGATCAGCGACAGCAGGGTCAGGAAGGCGCGGGTCTTCTTGCGCCACAGGCTGGACCAGACAAGACGGATGTAACCCATGATCTGCTCCTCAGTGGGCCGCGGCGTCGGCTTCGGCCAGCAGCGTGCCCTTGTCCAGGTGCACCGTGCGGTTGGCGAATTCGGCAGCCTTGGGATCATGGGTGACCATGACGATGGTCTTGCCGTATTCGCGATTCAGCCGCTGCAGCAGGGTCAGGATCTCGTCGGCCGTGGTGCGGTCGAGATCGCCGGTGGGTTCGTCGCAGACCAGCAGGGTGGGATCGGAAACCAGTGCCCGGGCGATGGCCACGCGCTGTTCCTGGCCGCCGGAGAGTTCGCGCGGCTTGTGCCGGGCGCGGTCCTTGAGGCCGACGATTTCCAGCGCCACCTGGGCACGCTTGAGGCGCTCGGCGCCGCCCATCCTGGTCAGCAGCAAGGGCAACTCGACATTGCGCTCGGCCGTCAGCACCGGCAGCAGATTGTAGAACTGGAACACGAAGCCGACGTTGCTGGCACGCCAGCGCGACAGCTCGCCACTGCCCAGGCGATCGATGCGCTTGCCGTCGACCAGGATCTCACCCGCCGTGGGCTGGTCGAGACCGCCGATCAGATTCAGCAGCGTGGTCTTGCCGGAGCCCGACGGACCCATCAGCGCCACGAAATCGCCCTTGGGGATGTCCAGCGTGATGCCATGCAGCACCTCGACCTTCTGTTTGCCGCGGGTGTAGTGCTTGGTGACGTTCTTGATCTGGATCAGGGCTTCGGTCATGGCATGGACTCGGCATCAATGTGGAGGTAGGGCGGAACCCGCGCAGCGGATTCCGCCAATGTGTAGCCGCTGTTCCCGAGCTTGCAGCTACGCGTGCGACATGGTCGGTGATGGCGGAATCAGCAGTCGCAGTGGCGGACCCCGGCGCGGTAATTTCGGCGGAATCCGCTATCGCGGCTGCGGACCCCGTCGCGGTTGTTTCGGCGGAATCCGCTGCGCGGGTTCCGCCCTACTTTAGGGCTCCTTGTTGACCTGGGTGCCGTCGGTGAGGTCTGCGGGCGGATCGAGTATGACGCTCTGACCGGCCGTCAGACCGGCGGTGATATTGCGAAAATCGGCAATGGTGGCGCCGGCGCTGACCTCGCGCAGGCTCGCGCGTTCGTTCTCGACGACAAAGACCCGGGCCTTGCCCTCGGCTTCGATCACCGCTGACCTCGGCACCAGCACGCCACTCAGCTGTGCCTTCTTCGGCTCATCGGCCGTGGCTCGCGATTCGAGGAAGCGCACGCGCACACCCATCTCCGGAACGATGCGCGGATCCTTCACGCCGAGGCTGACGCGGACACGGACCGTGGCCTTGGTGCGATCGGCCGCCGGAATCACGGCAATCACGTCGCCGGGAATCTTCCAGTCCGGATAGGCATTCAGCATGGCCTCGATCGGCATGCCCTGCTGCACGCGACCAATGAAGGCCTCGTTGACATCGACTTCAACCTCCAGCGAATCCATGTCGACCACGGTGCCGATGCCGGTGCGGGTGAAGCCGCCACCAGCGCTGATCGGCGAGATCATCTCGCCGGGCTGCGCGGCCTTGGCGATGATCACGCCGGCAAAGGGCGCGCGCACCACGGTGTCGTCCATCGATACCTGCGACAGCGCCAGAGCTTCCTCGGCGACCTTGATCTGCCGGCGCTGACTGGCCAGTCGCGCGCTCAGGGTCTCGGCCGCGGCGCGGGCGGCATCGAGCTGCGCCGCGGTACCCAGCTTGCGGGCGTAGATTTCCTGCTGGCGCTGATAGTCGGCCTGGGCCTGGCGCAGACTGGCCTCGATCTCGGCCAGCTGCGAGCGGGCGCCGGCCAGCTGCGCCTGTGACAGCGCCAGCTGGGCGCTCTGCTGGGTGTCGTCCAGTGTCGCCAGGATCTGCCCTTCCTCGACCTGCATGCCCTCCTCGATGAGCACGCTCAGCACCTTGCCGGTGACCTTCGAAGACACCGTGGCCTGACGCCGCGCGACCACATAACCGGAGGCATCCAGCACCGAGCTCGACACCGGGGCAGAAGCGGCGGGTTGCACCAGAGCAGTCTTGACGCTGATCGCGGAGGGCGCGCGGCCCAGGAACCACCAGGCACCGGCACCGACGGCGATCACCAGCAGCAACACCCACCACGGCACGCCGCCGCGACGCGGCGGCGCGTCGTCGCGTGCGCTGCGGTCGATTTGCAATTGGCCCAGCAGATCAGTCTGACTCATGAATGTGTTCGGTCACCCTTGGATGCATACATGCTCGCACAGCTGGGCGTCGCGGGTTTGCACTCGACGACTCGCCAGCCTGTGATCAAGGCTCCAGCAAATCACGCTCAAGCATTAGTGACGATCGTCACCTCGGGCAGCGTGACTGATGGCAGGGTGGGGTGCGCTGATGGGTCGCGCCGCAAGGGCGCACCTACAGGAGGGCGGGGCTTCGTGTGGGGGGCGCCCTTTCGGCAGTCGAGCACACGCTCACAGCGGGAGCAGCTGCTGCTGGAATCGCCGGTCGCGGATGGCGACAGACGCGGCGGCCGTCGACGCCAAACGTTGCAATCGGTAACGCCAATGGCGGGGCATGCGAAAAGCATTCAACGCGGAGAACGCGGAGTGGCGCGGAGGACGCAGAGAGAAGCACATCTTGGATTGCTTTGCCTTTTCTCTGCGTCCCTCTGCGTTTCCTCTGCGTTCTCTGCGATCAGCTTGTGCCCTCACCCAGCGACAGTTTTCGGTTCTCGCGATCAGTCGCGACGCAAGCTTGCTGCTACAAGGCTAGACTCGCGGCCCTGCCAAGGACACCCGCCCGCCGATGCTCAATCCGCAACAACAGGAAGCTGTGCGCTATCTGGATGGTCCGCTGCTGGTGCTGGCGGGCGCCGGGTCGGGCAAGACCAGCGTGATCACCCAGAAGATCGTGCATCTGGTGCGCTCGGGGCTGTACAACATCAATGAGATTGCGGCGATCACCTTCACCAACAAGGCCGCCCGCGAGATGCGTGAGCGCACGGCCAAATTGCTGGGCGAAGGTGGCAGCGAGGGTCTGACGGTGTCGACCTTCCACGCTCTGGGCATGCGCTTTCTGGAGGTCGAGTGCGCCCACGTGGGTTTGCGTCGCGGCTTCTCGATCCTGGGTGAGGACGATGCGCGGGCGCTGGTCAAGGATCTGGCGCCCAAGGGCACCGGCAACGATGTGCTGGATCGCTGGCGTCAGCTGATCGGCCATGCCAAGAACCGCGGTCTGAACCCGGCTCAGGCACTGGCCGCCTCGCAAACCCCGCGCGAGCGCGAAGCGGCCGAGTTGTATGCCAGCTACGCCCAGCGCCTGACCGCCTTCAACGCGGTCGATTTCGACGATCTGATCGCGCTGCCGGTGCGCGTGCTCGAGAGTGATGAAGAAGTGCGCGCCAAATGGCAGCGCAAGTATCGCTATCTGCTGGTGGACGAATACCAGGACACCAACGACACCCAGTACCGCCTGCTGCGGCTGCTGGCCGGCGATCGCGGTCTGTTCACGGCGGTGGGTGATGACGACCAGTCGATCTACGCCTGGCGCGGTGCCAATCCGGAGAATCTGGCGCAGCTGGGTCAGGACTATCCCCATCTGAAGATCGTCAAGCTGGAGCAGAACTATCGCTGCGCCCAGCGCATCCTGCGCGCGGCCAATGCGGTGATCGGCCAGAACCCGCATCTGCATCCGAAGAAGCTCTGGAGCGCGCTGCCCGACGGCGATCCGATCCGTATCGTCGCCCGCGGCAGCGACACCGATGAGGCCGAGTTCGTGGCCGCCGAAATCAGCCACCGGCAGCTGATCGACAAATGCACACCGCGCGATTTCGCCGTGCTCTTCCGCGGCAACCATCAGGCGCGCTCACTGGAACTGGCACTCCGAGTGCTCAAGGTGCCCTATCACCTGTCGGGCGCGACTTCCTTCTTTGATCGCCAGGAGATCAAGGATGTGATGGCCTACCTGCGGCTGCTGGCCAACCCCGAGGACGATGCCGCCTTCGTGCGCGCGGTGGCGACACCCAGGCGCGATGTCGGCGCGGCGACGCTGGAGAAGCTGGCCCAGGCCGCCCGCAGTCGCGGCCTGCCGCTGGCCAAGGCCGCGGGATCGCAGACGCTGCTGGCGACCCTGACGCCGCGAGCGGCGCGGGCGCTGTCGGCCTTTGCCGAACAGCTGGAGGGCTGGCGCAAGCTCAGCAGCAGCGTGCGTCCGCGGGCGCTGATCGAACAGCTGATCCGCGAATCCGGGCTGGTGCAGCACTGGCGCGAGGACAGCAAGCGCCCGGAGATGGCGGAGCGCCGTCAGGCCCAGGTGCAGGCCTTTCTGGAGTGGATCGGCGATCGCCGCGAGAATTCACTCGGCGCCCTGCTGACCCAGCTGATGCTGGAAAGCCAGGACGACGAACCCGGCGACCGGGTGCGCCTGATGACCCTGCACAGCGCCAAGGGCCTGGAGTTCCGCCACGTGTTTCTGGTCGGCTGTGAAGACGGGCTACTACCGCATGTGTCCTCGCTCGACGAAGGGCGGCTGGACGAGGAGCGGCGCCTGTTCTACGTCGGCATGACCCGCGCCAAGGAAACCCTGACCCTGTCCTACTGCCGCGTGCGCAGCCGCTACGGCCGCGAGGAATGCCCCGAACCCAGCCGCTTCCTGACGGAAATGCCCGACAGCGAAGTGCGCTGGGTGGGCAAGGACGAGAAGACCGTCAAGACCGCCGAAGAAAAGGCGGTCGCCGCCAGGCCGCATCTGGATGCGATCAGGGCGTTGTTGGGGGCCTGAGAAGCGGGAAAAAGGGAAAAGGAAAATGGAAAATGGAAGAGCAGTCCTCGGAATCCCGCGGGATTCTGCTTCGCTCCTACCCTTTTCCTTTTTCCGTTTTCCTTTTTCCCGCTCCCCTACATCCCCGCCCGCGGCGGCACCACGCTGTTGCCGAGCAGCAGGCCGGCCACCAGCGCGGCGATCAGGGTGACCACGCTGAAGGCGGTGTCCAGCCCCAGAAACACGTCCTTCTCGAAGACAAAGGTCAGGCTGCGGAAGCCGACCGAGCCCGGCACCAGCAGGATCAGGCCGGGCAGGCGGAAGGTGGCACCGGGGCGGTTGGACCAGCGGGCGTAGAGGTTGCTGAGCACGGTGATGATGAAGGCGGCGATGAACAGACCGAGTTCGGCGCCCAGCGCCGGGCTGGCAAAGCGGGTGGTCAGATAGCTGATGCCGGCGGCCAGGAACACCACCCACCAGTCGCGGATGCGGGCCTTGAACAGCAGCGCAAAGGCGGTCGCGGCCGTGACCAGCGAGGCCACCTCCACCCAGGGTGCCTGCAGATGCGCCATGGCATCGGGGGCGCTCCAACCGAGCGCGGCCGCCAGCCGCGACCCCAACAAGGCTCCGAAAGCCAGTTTCAACAGCACCGCCACCGCACCGGCGAACCGCGCGGTGCCCGAGACCAGATGCTGGGTCGCCACTTCGGCGGCAGCGGTGGTCAGCGACAGGCCGGGCAGCAGCACGATCAGACCGGCCGTCAGCACCAGCGGCGAAATGGGGGTCCAGGCGTAGGCAATGAACGCGGTCATCAGCGCCACCAGAAAGGCTGCCAGGGCTTCAAAGGTGGCGGCCAGTCGTGGGCGCGTCGGGGCCAGCTGAGCCAGAACGCCCAGCACCAGACCCAGTGCAGCGGCGCTGACGATGTCGGCCGGGCTGCCCTTGAGCAGGCCGGCAACACCCGCCGAGGCCAGCAGAAAGCCGAACACCGTTTCCAGCCACTGTCGCCGTTCGGAGTCAGGCTTGGACGCCTGGGCCAGGGCACGCATCCCTTCGGCTGCCGAGTAATCGCCGCGCGCCACGCGCTCGGCGATGTCGTCCACCCGCCAAAGACGGCGCAGATGGATATCACCGGGCGCCAGCCGGACCACGCGGGTAAAGGTCTGCTGATCGCCTTCGGCGCCGATCGGGCGCACGGTGGCGATGATCGCCGTCGGGCTCGACCAGATATGGGTGTCCAGCCCGAGCTTGCGGCTGACCGAGTTGATCACGTCTTCCAGACGCGGCGCGGTGGAGCCTGCTTCGTGCAGGCGCCGGGCCAGCTCGATGACGAAATCGCATTGTGCGCAGTAGTTGTTCATGCGGGCATGATGCGCGAGCGCCGTGGAGTCATGGCGCAACCCCCGGAGAGTGCGTTCAGGTTTCTGGCCAGATGCCCATCATGGCACTGATCAGCGCGCGCCACCGGCTTGGCACTCTTTCAGGAAGCGCGACATGCAGGTCGGTATCGGTGAGCTGTTTTCGGTAAGTTCGGCGGCCTGCTGGGCGGTCGGGGTGATCCTGTACAAGCAGCTCGGCCGTGAGCTGCCGCCGGTGGCGCTGAACCTCCTCAAGAATGGCGTGGTGGTGGCGCTGATGGTGCCCACCGTGCTGATCGCGCATGGTCTGGCGCTGCCGCAGATCAGTGGCTGGTCGCTGGCACTGACGGTGCTCTCCGGCGTCCTCGGCATCAGCGTCGCCGACACGCTGTACTTCCGGGCCCTGAACACGCTCGGCGCCGGTCGCATCGGCGTGCTCGGCAATCTGTTCAGCCCCTGCGTGATCCTGCTGTCCTTCTTCTTTCTGGACGAGCGCCTGAGCCTGCTGCAGTTCGGCGGCTTCGTGCTGGTGATGTTCGGCGTGCTGCTGGTCAACCGGCCCGTGCTCAACGACCCCTTGCCGGCCAGCCAGCTGCGCCGGGGTCTGCTCTATGGCGTCACCGCGGTGGCGCTGAACGCCGCCGGCGTGGTCATGATCAAACCGGTACTGGAACAGGAACCCTTCTTCTGGGTCTGCCTGCTGCGCCTGCTGGCGGCCCTGATCCCGATGCTGTGGCTGTGGCGCTGGCTGCCCGCCCATCACCGCATGCCCTCCTGGCGCGGCGTGCCCTGGCGACGGCTGGTGATCGCCGCCGTTTTCGGGCAATACGTGGCGATGCTGTTCTGGCTGGCCGGCTACAAGTACACCAGCGCCTCGGTGGCCTCGATCCTCAACGAAACCGCGTCGATCTTCATCCTGCTGTTCGCCTGGGCATGGCTGAAGGAGCCGCTGGGACGACGCAAGCTGATCGGAGTGGCCTTCACCTTTGGCGGCGTGGGGGTGATGTTGATGTAGCGGTTGGAGCTGGAAAAGGGAAAAAGGAAAAAGGGAAAAGGGAAAAGGGAAAGCCGCCGCCGAAGTGTCCGGCAGACTCAGTTTGATGAGTCATTGCGAGGAGCACAGCGACGAAGCAATCCAGTGCTTTTGCCGCTGTGGGTCTGGATTGCTTCCCCCGGATCAAGTCCGCGGTCTCCATGAACCCAGATCGCAAGCTGTTGATTTGCTGTTGTAGGTCACGTTGCTCGCGTAGCGAGCTACGTGACGCAACTCGATGTCACGTAGTCCGCTGACCCGGCTGTTCGCCCTTCGCTCCTACCCTTTTCCTTTTTCCGTTTCCCTTTCTCCCGCTCTCAGCTCAGCCCGCCTCCACCTGCAGGATCTGCTCGCGGGCGCCGAGCACTCGTACCGTGGTGCCGGCGGCGAGATCCGGGCCGCTGACGGTCCACAGGGCGTCGCCGACCTTGATCTTGCCGCGACCGTTGACGATCGCGGTCTCCAGGATGAAGACCCGGCCGATCATCTGCTCGGTGCGCTTGTTCAGCAGCGGCTGGTCGTCGGGTTTGTCGGGCACGCGCTTGCGCCAGGCGCGATAGCCGAGCAGGGAACCGACCGAAAGCAGCGCGAAGGCGACGATCTGCACGCCCCAGGGCAGGGCCGGGATCAGCCACACGGCAATGCCGACCACCAGAGCGGCGATGCCGAACCACAGCAGAAAGGCACCGGGCGCGAAGACTTCGAGCACCAGCAGGATCATGCCGGCGATCAACCACTCCGATGCGCTGATGCTCTGCCACCAGGCACTCATGGCGCGCTGGCTCCCTGCTTCTTGCCGACGGCCTTGGCGATCTCGGCGATGCCGGCGATCGAGCCAACGACGCTGGTCAGCTCCACCGGCAGGATCAGGGTCTTCTGATTGGGGCTGGTGGCCAGCGCCTGCAGCGCCTTGATGTAGTTGTTGGCAACGAAATAGTTGATCGCCTGGACATCGCCCTTGGCAATGGCCTGCGACACCATCTCGGTGGCACGGGCTTCAGCTTCAGCCAGTCGTTCGCGCGCTTCGGCGTCACGGAAGGCTGCTTCGCGGCGACCTTCGGCTTCGAGCACGGCACCCTGCTTCTCGCCTTCGGCGCGCAGGATCTCGCTGGCGCGGCTGCCTTCTGCTTCGAGGATGGCGGCGCGCTTTTCGCGCTCGGCCTTCATCTGCCGGGCCATGGCATCGACCAGATCGCGCGGCGGCTGAATGTCCTTGAGTTCGATGCGGTTGACCTTGATGCCCCAGGGATGGGTGGCATCGTCAACCACCCGCATCAGCCGGGCGTTGATCTCGTCGCGCTTGCTCAGCGATTCGTCCAGATCCATCGAGCCGATGGCGGTACGGATATTGGTCATCACCAGCGCAATCGTGGCCTGTTCGAGGTTGGACACTTCATAGGCCGACTTGGCCGCGTCCAGCACCTGGTAGAAGATCACGCCGTCGACCTTGACCACGGCGTTGTCCTTGGTGATGACGTCCTGCGAGGGCACATCCAGCACCTGTTCCATCATGTTGACCTTGCGGCCGACCGAATCAATCAAGGGAATCAGGAAACCGAGGCCCGAGGGCAGGGTGTGGGTATATTTGCCGAAGCGCTCGACGGTGAAGTTGAAGCCCTGCGGCACAAAGCGGATAGAGCGGAATACGACCACGGCAACGAAGCCGAGGAAGACCAGAATGAGAATATTGTCCATCGGTAGGCTCCGGGCGTGATGGGCTGCAGTCTAACCCGGGCGACCGGCGCACAGTGCATCAGCGGCGGCGCATCGACAGGGCTGACCATCGGCCGCCGATGAACAATGTGTCACCCAGGACCCAACGACAATGGAGTCATTGCACTAGCCAACTTGGTCAGATTGGCTTCACAATCGACACGCCCCGCTTCAATCCAGACTGGTAACAGGAGAATCAACATGCGCTATCGCCTTATCACGGCAGCCCTGCTCGCCGCGCTCTCGATGCCGGCCCTGGCTCAGGATGCCGAAGAGGAATCCGGTCCGCTGGCCTTCAACATCGGCATCGTCAGCGATTACGTGTTCCGCGGCGTCTCACAGACCAATGAAGGTCCGGCCTTCCAGGCCGGGGCGGATTACACCCACGACAGCGGCTTTCACGCTGGCGTGTGGGCCTCCAATGTCGATTTCGTCGATGGTGACGGCGCCAATGCCGAGTTCGACTTCTACGTCGGCTGGGGCACGCAGATCAGCGATACGGTCAGCTTTGACGCCACCCTGCTGCGTTACGCCTATCACGATCAGAGTGCCTACAACTACAACGAGTTGCTCCTGACCCTCGGTGTGGGCGACTACCTGAGCTTCCTGCTCGGATACTCCAACGATGTCTTCAACTCCGGCGAGAATGGCACCTACATCGCGGCGTCGGGTACTTATCCCCTGCCGTGGTGGGACCTCAGTCTGAACGGCTCGGTCGGTCACTACGACCTGGACGATGCACTCGGCGATTCCTACCAGGACTTCTCGGTCGGTCTGTCTCGTCCGTTCGGGCAGATGTCGGTGGGTCTGTCCTACGCCCATGCCAGCAATGACATCGATTGGGGCGACAATGGCGGTTCGCGCGTGTTCCTGACCACATCGTGGGAATTCTGACGCGCAGTGCCGCATCAGGTTGAAACCAGCGGGGGCTTCGGCCCCCGTTCTGTTGTGGCCTACAGACCATGTTTGCCGAACCGAAGGTGAGTGGCGGTTGCTGGCCTTGATGTCCTCTGCAGACTCGAGGAGCGATACTCAGGCCATGAGCAGCGAAATCCCGATGATCGCAGAGCACCAGGTGCAACTGGCCGGCAGCGGCAAGTCCTTCGACGTAGGTCCGGGGGAAACCATACTGGCGGCCGCCCGTCGCGCCGGTCTGGCCTTGCCCTACAGCTGTCTTTCCGGCAGCTGTGGCAGTTGCAAGGGCCGACTGGTCAACGGCGAAGTTGCCTATCCCTACAATCCCCCGAGCGCGCTCACCGAGGCCGAGCGGGCGCAGGGCCAGGTGCTGCTGTGTCAGGCGGTGGCGACGGGCGATCTCACCATTGCCATCCGCGAGGTCGAGGCCGTCGCCGGTATCCCGATCCGCCAGCTGGCGGTCAAGGTCGCCGCCAAGCATCGGCTCTGCGACGACGTCATGGAACTGAAGCTGCTGCCGGCACGGCGCGAGGGCTTCAACTATCTACCCGGCCAGTATCTGGACATCCTGCTGCCCGAGGGCAAGCGCCGGGCCTTCTCCATCGCCAATGCACCGCATCACGGCGACACCCTGGATCTGCACATCCGTCGGGTCAGCGGCGGTGGCTTCACCCAGTTCGTGTTCGACGAGCTGCGCCTGGGCCAGGTGCTGCGCATCGAAGCGCCGCTCGGCACCTTTGTGCCACGCGAGGGTGGCGATCGGCCGATCCTGCTGATGGCCGGAGGTACCGGCTTTGCGCCGATCAAGGCCATCGTCGAACACCTGATCGATCGCCACACCCATCGGGCGCTGCATGTCTACTGGGGCGCCCGCCATGTCGAGGACCTGTACCTGGAATCGCTGTGCCGGCAATGGCAGGACAACCACAGCAACGTGCGCTACACGCCGGTGTTGAGTGAAGCCAGTCCGCTGGAGCGGAACCAATACCGGTCCGGGCCGGTCCATGAGGCGGTACTCAAGGACTTTCCGGACCTGTCCCGTTTCGATGTCTACATGAGCGGGCCACCACCCATGATCGAAGCCGGCCGCCGCGATTTTGTCGCGGCTGGTCTGCCCGATGATCGTCTGTATTACGATTCCTTCGACTACGCGCCAGATGTACTGGCAGCCTTGATCCGGGCCCGCTCCGCTGCCCCCGGGTAGGCGATCCCCGGTTGCAGCGGCCATTGCGCCCACTCAGGAGTCCCCGATGCAAATTCGCCTGCTCGTCCTGCTGACTCTGGCCCTCACGCTCTACCCCTGGCCGGCGCACGCCATGCGCTGCGGCAATCAGCTGGTACTGCAGGGGATGTCGCGCTACGAGGTGCGCAAGCGCTGCGGCAATCCCGATGACGAGAGTCGCTACTACCGCACTGTCTACCGCCAGAATGCGATCAACGAGGCGGTGGCCATCGAGATCGAGATCGAGGAGTGGATCTACGACTTCGGATCGAACAAGTTCGCGCGCCGGCTGATCTTCGTCAATGGCCGTCTGCAGGACGAGGAACTGGCCGATTGAGCCGCCGCATGCGCTTCCTTGCGCACTGATCCCTGTTGGCTTTCGCGGGCGCGTCCGGGGTCGGATCGACCCGAGAACGCGTCGATACTGCCAGAGTCCAGCTCCAAGTACATTGCCCATTGGTCGGAGTTTGTGCCCATGAACCTGCCCCTCAGCATTACCGGACTGCGCAAGGATCTGGGCGGCTTTGAAGTGGCCCGATTGCTGCCGCACCGATGGCAGCGCAGCGTCGGTCCCTTCGTGTTTCTCGATCACATGGGCCCGGCGCAGTTCGCGCCAGGACAGGGCATCGATGTGCGCCCGCATCCGCATATCGGCCTGGCGACGGTCACCTTCCTGTTCGAAGGTGCGCTGATGCACCGGGACAGCCTGGGTTCGGCGCAGGAAATCCGTCCGGGCGACGTCAACTGGATGAATGCCGGACGCGGCATCGTCCACTCCGAACGCTCACCCGATGCCCTGCGCGCCAGCGGTGGGCCACTGCATGGACTGCAGGCCTGGGTGGCGCTGCCGCTGGATCAGGAAGAAAGCGCGCCCGCCTTCGACCACTACCCGGCGGCCGATCTGCCGCGGATCGAGGGCCCGGGCCTGTCCTTGCAGCTGATAGCCGGCGCGGCCCTGGGCCAGCGCTCGCCGGTGCGTACCTTGAGCGAGCTGTTCTACGTGGCGGGAACCATGGACCGCGGCGCTGAGCTGCGGCTGCCGGCGACTGCACAGCAACAGGCCGTGTACGTGGTGCGCGGCGCTGTGCGGATCGACGCTCAGCTGATCCCGGCCGGTACGCTGCAGGTGCTGCCCCAGCAGCAGGCACTGACCGTGCTGGCGGAGGAAGACACGCTGCTGGCCTGGCTGGGTGGCCCGCCGCTGACCGAGCACCGTCAGCTCTGGTGGAACTTCGTCTCGTCGCGGCCCGAGCGCATCGAGCAGGCCAGGAGCGACTGGCGCGAGCAGCGCTTTGCGCCCGTGCCCGGCGAGGACGAGTTCATTCCGTTGCCGGAGTAGGGGGCACGGGGCACGGGGCACGGGGCACGGGGCACGGGGCACGGGAAAGGCTACGGGCTACGGGCTTTTGTGGGTCCAGACTTGTCTGGACGCTCTTGGCCTTTGGGTGGAAAAAGCGTCCAGACAAGTCTGGACCCACCAGAGCCCGCGTCATTGCGACCCCGGATTTGATCCGGGGGAAGCAATCCAGAACTGGAGTCGCAGGTCCTGGATTGCTTCGTCGCTGCGCTCCTCGCAATGACGCCCGGGGTTTTGTCCCGAATCCCGAATCCCGAATCCCGAATCCCGAGTCCCGAGTCCCGAGTCCCGTGCCCCTCTTTTCAGCTCGCCGCCACCGTGTCCTTGACCACATGCAACACGCGCTGCGGGAAGGGGATATCGATACCGGCGGCGCCGAGCGCTTCCTTGATCTGGCGCAGCAGGCTGGCGCGGGTGACCAGCAGGTCCGGGGTGGCCACCCACGGTCGCACCGCCAGATCGACACTGCTCTCGCCGAGCTGATCGACGAGCAGCATCGGCTCCGGCTCGGCCAGCACCCGTGATTCGGCCTTGAGCACCCGGTCGATGACACTGAAGGCCTTGCCGATGTCGTCCTGGTAGGCGATGCCGATCACCAGATCGATGCGGCGGGTGTCGCGCCGGGTGAAATTGGTGATCGGCTGGCTGGCGACGTGCGAGTTCGGCAACACCACTTCGCAGTTGTCCGGGGTTGCCATCACCGTGTGCATCAAACGCATGCCCTCGACCTTGCCCTTCTGGCCGCCGATCTCGATGACATCGCCGACCCGGAAGGGCTTGAGCAGAATCAGCGTCACACCGGCCGCCAGATTGGCCAGCGAGTCGCGCAGGGCCAGGGCAATGGCCAGACCGGCGGCACCGAGCGCTGCCAGGATCGAGGTCATCGGCACACCGAGTGAATCCAGGGCGCCGGCCAGGACCAGCACCGTCAGCACGCCCCGCAGCACGCTGCGCAGGAAGTCGCCCAGCATCGGATCCACGTTCAAGCGGGTCATCAGCCGGGCCAGGGCATTGGCGGCCAGACGCACGACCCACAGGCCGAGCAGCAGCAGCAGCAGTGCGGTGGCCAGGCGAACGCTCCAGGAAGCCAACTGGCTGGCCCAGGGCAGGTTGGAAAAGAGTTCGATCATTCGATCCATATTCGGCTCCTGTGTGGGGGAGTGGCGGAGGCGGATCCGGCGGGTGACCGGCTCCGCGGGCGTCGCCAGATATCGGACGGCAGGCCGCAGCGGTGCCGGTTTCCGACCCGGGCTTCAGTTGCAGCGATGGTTGCGGATGGCCCGCAGACGCTGCCCTTCGCGCTTCAGTCGCGAGGCATCGGTGCCCCTGGCCGCGGCCTCGCGGGCATCGTTGGCGGCGATCTGCTCCTGGTAGTACTGGCAGCTTTCCGCACGAGTGCTGTTGGCGCACTGGTCTTCGGCCCAGGCCTTGCCCGGCGGCGCCGCGGGCGCGCCAGCGACGCGTTTGGCAACGGTGTTGGTGGCATCCACCAACATCCGCGCCGGCCGGGCATTGCCGGTGTAGTAGTGGCTGCCATCGGGTCGCACGCATTTGAACGAAGGTCGCGGCGCTCGCGCCGTCGGCGTCGGTCGCGGGGCATCGGACGAGGCCCTGGCCGGGGCCGTGGCGGGCGCTGGCGCGCGAGCAGCGGCTGCGGTGGTCGGCGTGCGCAACACACCGATCTGTCGGCCCGGGCAGGGATTGTCCTGATAGCTGACCACCCCACCCGCCTGACGGCACTTGTAGATGGTCGCTGCCGGCGCCGTCGCAGCGAGCAGCAGAGCCAGGGCAGTCAGCAGTAAACGCAGCGATAAACTCATCGGCCTATTCTAGCTCCGATCGCGTGAATCGTTGATTCACAGGGTTCGCCCTGCGGCTGTCAGGGCGCCTATGCTTGGACGATCGACACCCCAGGGGTGCAAGCGCGCGGAACCGACCCGAAGATCCATGACCGATCAAGACTCCGATCTGCCACGCATACCGGGCTATGCAGTCGAGAGCGCGCTGGGCTCGGGCGGTATGGCGACCGTGTATCGGGGCCGGCAACTGGCGCTCGATCGCCCGGTGGCGATCAAGGTGCTGCGCGCCGTGGGCCGCGATGCGCCGGAGCTGAATCTGCGCTTCGAGCAGGAAGCGCAGCTGATTGCGGCGCTCGATCATCCCCACATCGTCGCCATCTTCGAGGTCACCCGCACCGAGGACGGCAGTGCCTGCTACATCATGCCGCTGCTGGCGCACGGTGATCTGGAAAGCCGCCCGCGACCGATGCCCGAGGACGAGGTCAAGCGCATTCTGACCGCGGTGTTGAGCGCACTCGGGCATGCCCACGCCAAGGGCGTGGTGCATCGTGACGTCAAACCGGCCAATGTGCTGTTCGACGGCCGCGGCAACCCCCTGCTGGCCGATTTCGGCGTGGCCCTCAAGGTCAAGAGCAATCATCGCCTGACCACCCACGGCCGCACCGTGGGCAGTTCGCTGACGATGAGCCCGGAGCAGGCCCGCGGCGAAGTGGTCGACGGTCGCAGTGATCTCTACAGTGTCGGCTGTCTGGCCTACCAGCTGCTGACCGGCCACGCGCCCTTCGATGCCGACGACTTCCTGGCCGTGGCCCTCCGCCACCAGCAGGATCCGATCCCGCGGCTGCCGCCGGCGCTGGCGCACTGGCAGGCGTTTCTTGATTCGGCGCTGGCCAAGCGCCCCGAGCATCGCTACGCCGATGCCGAAACCATGGCACAGGCCCTGTCGCAGCTGCAGCCGCCCAAGGTGCCGGCCCGACCAAGCGCCCGGCGCGCCTTGCTGCCGGTGATCTCGATCATTGCCGTGCTGGTGCTGGTCGCTGCGGTCGCGGCCTGGATCGGCAGCCGCCCGCAGTCGCCGCTGGCCGACGCGGCCGCGCCTCCACCAGCTGCACCCAGCGCCCCCGAAGCGGCGGTCCTGGCGGCTATAGAGCAAGGACGCTGGTTCGATGGCGCTGCCGACAGCGCCGATGCACTGCTGGCGCCGATGTTCCTGCAGGAACCGGTGGACAGCAGGGCCCTGGACCTGCGCGATTCCCTGCTCGATCGCGCCAGCGCCGATCTGATCGACAGCGACGATGCCCGGCTGATCGAGCGGCTGCCACGCTGGGCAGCGCTGGTCAGCAGCAGTCACGCCGACGCCCTGCCGCCGGTGCAGTCGGTGGTGTCGGCGCTGGAAGCGCGCTTCCGGCCGGCATTGGAAAGAGCGCGGACGGCGCGTGATCGGGCCGAGGCCGGCAGCCAGTTGTCGCTGGCGCAGATGCTGCCGGCTCCTTCGGCCGAATTTGCCGAACTGGTGCAGCTGGTGGCGCGCTTTCCGGCACGCGGCGAACCCTTTCGCGATGGGCCCGGCCCGGAGCTGCTGCTGATTCCAGCCGGACGCCTGGCGAGCTTCGCCAGCCCGATCGCCGTGTCCCGCTTCGAGATCACCCGCGCCGACTACCTGCGTTTTGCCGAGGCCACCGGGCGCAAGGCGGCCAGCTGCCGTGATGGTGGCCGCGCCGTGTCGTGGCGCGATCCCGGTTTCCCGCAGAGCGGCAACGATCCGGTGGTCTGTGTCAGTTTTGCCGACGCCCGCGCCTACGCGGCATGGATCAGCGAACAGGCCGGTCGCGCCTATCGATTGCCCACATTGCAGGAGTGGCGCGAACTGGCGGCGGCCGCGCGCGCCGGCGACTGCGCCAATCTGCGCGGCGAGAACGCCGCCTGCGGCGACCGCTTTCGCAACACCGCTCCCGGCGGCCGCTTTGCCGCCGCGCTGGAGTGGCCGTCGGATCTGGCCGGCAATGTGCGCGAATGGACCGCCAGCTGCGAGTTCAAGGAGATCGGCAAGGTCCGCCAGGCGCTGGGCAATTTCGGGCGCTTCCTGCAGGGCAAGGAACGCGATTCCAGCGGCCGCGTATGCGTAGGCCGCTACGTGGCCGGCAGCGGCTGGCGCGACAGCGGCATCGAGCGCGCCACCGACAGCGAAGACGAAGACAGCGCCGCCCCGGATCGCGGCTTCAGGCTGTTGCGCGAGATCAAGTGAAGGGTGCTGGTTGTCGGTTGCTGGTCCTTGGTCAAAACTGACTCACGCGGAGGCGCGGAGGTCGCGGAGAAAAGAAGGCCTACATGCGGTTGTAGGACGATGCTGGGCTGGTCGCGTTCGCAACCTCTCTAGTCCTGGTTCCGGTAGGCGATTCGCACGCACCGGTCGTTCAAGACATGCCGGTACAGCAGTGGAAGCGGAATTCCGACCCGCTTTCGCGGGCAGAGCCCGTGCCCACCCACGGCCTGCCGTTTGCAAGCCAGGACGGTCCGCCGAGGGCGGCTGGGTTTGCTGCAGTTTCCGCAAACAGAATCCAGCTTTTCTCCGCGGCCTCCGCGCCTCCGCGTGAGCAGGCTCTGCCCAACAACCGACAACCGACAACCGACAACCGACAACCGACAACCAGCTTCTGCCCGGATTCCGGCCGAATTTGTTAAATTTTCGTCATACTGCAGTCAGTGAACTGAGATCATTCTTTGCTGTCATTGCAATGACCCGGCGCTTCGACCGGGATGCGCCCCTGCAGCAGGAGACGGAACATGCGTTGGATATTGTCATTGGGCATCACGATCTTCATGGTCGCCCTCGATCGGGCATCGACGCTGTCCGGCGTCGAGGGCTGATCCGAGGCTGCAACCGCTCGGCCTGAGCTGCGCGTCAGGCCGCATGGTGCTTCAGGATCGCGCCATCTGCGGACGCGCGGTCAGACCACCACGCCATCCCAGCGCGCACGCCAGACCGTGGGCGTGAATTCGGGGATGGGCTTGGGTGCCAGCAACTCGGTGCCCACCTGCCAGAAGCTCTTGAACGGGCGCTTCTCGGCGGTCTTGTAGAAATGCACCAGATAAGACCAGTCGCAGTGGAAGAAGTCGGCCAGCCACTGGTCGAAATCGTGCACGCCGGCCTCATGAAACAGGCTCAGACTGAGCTCCGCGGCCTCGCGCTCGTACTGATGGAGCTCGGCCATGCGTTCCTCCGACAGATGCGGATCGGGTTGCTGCACGCCCAGCGTGCGTCCGCGCTCTGACAGATTCCACTGCACCGTGTGCCCGAACAGGTGCACCAGGATGAACAGCGCTTCTTCCGCTTCCAGATCATGATCGATCTGGATTTCGGCGCCATCGAGATCACCGGTGAAGGGGTCGATGACATCGCTGATCACCACCGGAATGCCGTAGCGGCGCTCGATCAGGGCCTCGACGGCGTTGAACACGGCACGGCAGCGGTCATCGTCGGGATAGCTCGGGTCCAGGGTCATGGTGGGCTTGGCCTTGCTTGGTCAGTCGGGTGTGATGCGGTGGCACTACTTTCTAGCGGCTCAACAACCACGCCGAGGCGGGCTTTGGTAGGTCCAGACTTGTCTGGACGCTTCTTCGGCATCGAGCAGAGAGCGTCCAGACAAGTCTGGACCTACGCATGGCGCGCTGGTGCCGGTTTCCAGGGCCTCAAAAATGATGCACGCCCTCGATCTCGCACAGCAGATCGCTGCGACAGACCTCGCCCTGGAGCACGGCAAAGGCGGCGCCGGGGAAATTTTCGCGCAGGAACTGCTCGGTCTCGAAGAAGTGCTCTTCCTCGCGCACATAGGCGCGCAGCACGGTGCCGGAGCCGAAGCGGCTGTCGGTGTCCCAGGTGCTGTTGGCGACTTCCAGCAGACTTTCCAGATTGCGCCTGGTTTCTTCCAGCTGCTTGTCCAGTCGACCGATGTGGCGTGAGCTGTGTCCGACCACGCTGGCGGTGCCGGAGATCAGCAGCACGCCGCCGCGCTGGCTTTGCCACAGGGCCCCGCGCGAGAAGCGCGGCGGTTCCGGACCGTATTCGGGCGGGTAGTTGCGCGGCAGCGTCTGCCGCGGGTTGTCGATCATCTGGCCCGGCGTCTTCGAAGCCAGCCACAGCAGGCGCAGATGTGAGGAGCGATCGGGCAGCCCGATCACGGTCGCGGCCGGGTCGGCCTCGAAGCGCGCACGCTCCAGCGCCAGTTGGCGGCCGACGCAGAACTGCCGATAGCGCTCAGCATCGCCCTGACCCTCGTTGATCCGCGAGAAATAACTCCACACCCGCAACACATAGGGAAAGCCCGAGCCCTGCACATAGTCGAGCAGGCGCCGATAGGCCTCATGGGCGGTGGTGCCGATGCCGCCAAAATCACGCTCGGACAGCACCAGCTCGCCCAGCATCAGGTCATCGTCGCCGGCGAAATGGGCGGCGCCGATCTGACCACCGCGCAATCGGCCCTTGCTGTGCCAGGACTCGCAGACACTGTGCAAGGCCGGCATCGGCAGCTCAAAACTGGACGCGCCACCGCCACGGACACCCAGATGCCAGGCCGCGAAGGCGTCCTTCATGGGCTCGGGTGCCATGTCCACCAACCAGCGGGGATGGGCTTTGCGGGATTCGGTCATGCGATTCGGTGGCTTTGCAGTCGAGCGGCCTATCATACGCAGCCCCAGTTCAGCCCGATGCAAAGCATGGATATCGAACGCGTACGTGCCTACCTCCTTGGCCTGCAGGATCAGATCTGCGCTTCGGTCGAGGCCCTGGAACCGACCGCTCGCTTTGCCGAGGACAGCTGGCAGCGTGCCGAAGGCGGTGGCGGACGCACGCGCGTGCTCAAGGGCGGCGCGGTGTTCGAACAGGCCGGCATCGGCTTCTCCGACGTCCAGGGCGCGCGCATGCCGGCCAGTGCCACCGCCCATCGCCCGGAGCTGGCCGGCCGCGGCTTTCATGCGATGGGGGTGTCGCTGGTGTTCCACCCGCGCAATCCCTATGTGCCGACCACGCATCTGAACGTGCGTCTGTTCAGCACCACCGGACCCGATCCGGTGTGGTGGTTCGGCGGCGGCTTCGACCTCACGCCCTACTATCCTTTTGATGAGGATGTGCGCCACTGGCATGAGGTGGCGCGCTCTGTCTGCGATCCCTTTGGCCAGGATCTGTATCCGCGCTACAAGCGCTGGTGCGACGACTATTTCTATCTCAAGCACCGCGGCGAGACCCGTGGCGTCGGCGGCCTGTTCTACGACGATCTGTTCGAGCCCGGCTTCGAACCCTGTTTCGAACTGATGCGGGCGGTCGGCCGCGGCTTCGAGCAGGCCTATCTGCCACTGGTAGAGCGCCGCAAGGACACCCCCTTCGGCCAGCGCGAGCGCGATTTCCAGCGCTACCGGCGCGGGCGCTACGTCGAATTCAATCTGGTCTGGGATCGCGGCACGCTGTTCGGGCTGCAATCCGGTGGGCGCACCGAGTCGATCCTGATGTCGCTGCCACCCGAAGTGCGCTTCGAGTATGGCTATCAGCCGCCCGAAGGCAGCGCGGAAGCGCGTTTGAACGACTATCTGCGGCCGCGTGACTGGCTGGCCGAGCTCGTCGATGGACGCTGATCAGCGGCTGCCGCTGCTGGCCGACAACGCCCGCTGGCTGGTGGTCAACAAGCCGCCCGGCATCGCCGCCATTCCGGCCCGCGATGAAGAACCCGGGCAATCCTTGCGGCATCTGTTGCAGGCCCAGCTCGGCTGCCCGCTGTGGGTGGTGCACCGGCTGGACCGCGACACCAGCGGCGTGATGATCTTCGCCCGCGACGCCGATGCCCATCGGGCCCTGAATCTGGCCTTCCAGCACGGTCAGGTTGGCAAGAGCTATCTGGCTTGGACGCTCGGCGTACCCGACCCGGAAGAGGGCCGTATCGAGGTGCCGCTGCACACTGCCCGCAAGGGCAAGATGCGCCCGGCCGCCAGGGGCGAGGCTGGCGCCATCCAGGCCCGCACCGACTACACGCTGGAACAGCGCTGGCGTATCGATCACGCCTGGATTGCCCGCCTGCGCTGCCAACCCCGTACCGGGCGTCAGCATCAGATCCGGGTGCATCTGCGCAGCCGCGATTGCCCGATCCTGCAGGACGCGCTGTACGGCATGGCGACCCTGAAGCCACCCTTCGATCAGTTGCCCCTGCGGCGCCTGGCACTGCACGCCTGCGCGGTCGAGATTCCGGCGGTGCTGGAGATACCGGCGCAGCGCGTGGAGGCGCCGCTACCGGCGGATCTGGCCGAGCTCGAGACCTGGCTGGATGGCCGCTAGGTCAAGCTTCCGCCAGCTCCGGTTGCCGGTAGGTCACGTTGGCCGCGCAGCGGCCTACGTGACGCCGCGAAGCAGCAAGTCATCCATCAGAGTAGTCCGCGGCTCTGCGCTCTCGCAGGCCCACACAGGTCTGGACCTACACAAGCCTGGCCATCCGGCCATCGAGCAGCGCGCGTCCCTGCTCAAGGCCGCGTCGAAGCGGCCACACCGCCACCGCGACCGCGCCGATTCACCAGCACCGGCATCAACCCGAACAGCAGCAGGCTGGCACTGTAGATGCGTCCGGGCGTGCTCAGGAAATAGGCGCCGATCTCGGCCAGCGACTGGCCGCGCACCCACAGGCCAACGCCGAGGTCCGCAATCAGCACCAGGCCGAGGGCAATCAGCCCCATGCCCAGATGCATGGCCACCGTCGCCGGCAGCGCCAGACGTCGCGGCACGAAGCGCGCGGCAAACATCATGGCCATCAGCAGGATCGGTATTTCCATCAGCACCGCGGTGGTGGCGCCGAAGTTGGGCTCCAGCCACATGACCCGGATCGGGCCGCAGGCGAAACCGACGGCAAAGACGATGGCGAAGTAGGCGAGGGCGGCGGGGAGCATTCTGGTTGTCGGTTGTCGGTTGTCGGTTGTTGGACGGGGCACGGGGCACGGGGCACGGGGCACGGGAGATGCTCTCATGATTGCGTCGTTGCGAGCCGCATGTGTCGGCCCGAAACTGCCCACTGGCCATGAACCCCCGGGCGTCATTGCGACCCCGGACTTGATCCGGGGGAAGCAATCCAGGGGCGTGCGGCGATACCTGGATTGCTTCGTCGCTACGCTCCTCGCAATGACGCATCAACAACTTACGGTAAGGGTTCATGGAGACCGCCGCAAAGGAATCCGAGGAGCAAAGCCGCAAGTTCCTGGATTGCGTCGTCGCTCCGCTCTCTTCCATGAACCGGTATCGTAGGTCTGTGGATTCGAGAGGATGGAGCAAAGCGGCTCTTGTAGCCCGAAGTGTGCGCAGCGCTCTCCGGGCGGTGACGCGACAGCGCCCCGCTGAGCCGCTGCGCGGCACAACGGGCTACGCACGACGGCGTGCACCGGTTCAAGTAGGCCGGGTCCTTCGCGTCAGCAGGCCTTGATTGAGCCACAATCCACACACGCGAGGCGCCCGGCGCCTTGCCGTCGATACAGCCGCGGCCGCCGTCGCGAATACCCGCCGTCGCGGACAGAGTCCGCTCCCACCGGCAGCACACGCCCAGGCAGTAACTTGACCATGCCCGAAATCTATATCAGCACCGATGTCGAAACCGACGGCCCCATACCCGGACCGCACTCCATGTTGAGTCTGGGGTCGGCCGCCTACACCGCCGACAAGCAGCTGCTCGGCAGCTTCAGCGTCAACCTGGAAACCCTGCCCGGGGCCAGCGGCCATCCGGACACCATGGAATGGTGGCAATCGCAGCCGCAGGCCTGGGCGGCTTGCCGCAGCGATCTGCAGCCACCGGAGTCGGCGTTGCCGGCCTACCTCGCCTGGATCGAATCACTGCCGGGCAAGCCGGTCTTCGTCGGCTACCCGGTGACTTTCGATTTCCTGTTCGTCTACTGGTATCTGATCCGCTTTGCCGGGCGCAGCCCCTTCAGCCATTCCGGGCTCGACATCAAGACCTACGCCATGGCCATGCTCAAGCGGCCCTATCGCGACAGCAGCAAGGCGCAGATGCCGCGCGAATGGTTCGATCCACTGCCGCACACGCACGTGGCGGTCGATGACGCCATCGCCCAGGGAGCGCTGTTCTGCAACATGCTGCAGGCCAATCTGGGGCGGTGAGGGGCACGGGGCACGGGGCACGGGGCACGGGGCACGGGGCACGGGGCACGGGGCACGGGGCACGGGGCACGGGGCACGGAAAAGGCTACAGGCTTCACGTTCTTGTGGGTCCAGACTTGTCTGGACGCTCTTGGCACGGTGACGGGAAAGCGTCCAGACAAGTCTGGACCTACGACAGCCCAAAGCCCGTAGCCTTTCCCTCTGCCCTCTGCCCCCTGCCCCCGATCGCTCAATGCCTGCGATCGAACTTGATGCCCTGACGCACTTCCTTCTGGGCCGCGCGTACCAGCCGCAGGGCTTCGGCGCGGTGTCCGCCCTTGTCGGGTGTGGCTCGTTCCAGATCGCGTTCGGCCGCTTCCAGATGGGACAGGGCCGACTGCATCAGCGGCTGATCGGCGGCCACCGAGAACGACAGTCCGCCGAGCAATCCGGCGCTGGCGGCGGCAAGGGCGATGGTCAGGGTGCGGGCAGTGGTGGCCATGCGGGCTTTCTCCTCGGAGTGACGTGGAAGCAACATAAGACAGGAACGCATCGCGGTTCCAGTCGTTGACCTGTTGCAGTGCAGCGCGAAGTCGCGGCTGCGGGCATCATCGGGCGCCCGTGCAGCGGCCCTCGGCCCCTGCATCCTTTGGAGTAGCGTCGGCGTCATGATCAGCCCGCAGAGCGAACGGCGCATCGAGCTCGGCGGCTACGCCCTGGCCGCGCTGGCTGCCATCCTGTTTTCGGCGAAGGCGATCCTGGCCAAGCTGCTGTATCGCTATTCCATCGATCCGATCACGCTGATGACGCTGCGCCTGGGGATGGCGGCGCCGGTGTTCGTGCTGGTGGCGGCCATCGAAACCTGGCGGGCGCGGGCTCGCGGTTCGCACCTGAGTGGTGCCGACTGGCGCCAGATCGCGCTGCTCGGCTTTCTCGGCTACTACGTGTCGAGCTACCTGGATTTCTGGGGCCTGCAGCACATCGCGGCGGCGCTGGAGCGGCTGATCCTGTTCCTGACACCCACGCTGGTGCTGGGTCTGGGGGTGCTGATCTACCGCCGGCCGGTACCGGTGCGGCAACGCTGGGCCTTGCTGGTCAGCTACGCCGGCGTGTTGCTGGTCTTCGTCGAACATCTGCGTTTCGACGGTGGCCATGTGCTGTTCGGCAGTGCGCTGGTGTTCGCAGCGGCGCTGGCCTATGCCATTTATCTGCTGCAGTCGGGGGAGCTGGTCGCCCGCGTCGGCAGTCTGCGGCTGGTGTCCTATGTGATGCTGGTGTCGACCCTGCTGTGCGGCATTCACTACGCGCTGGTGCACGATCTGGCCACGCTGCGGCAACCGCTGCCGGTGCTGCAGCTGTCGCTGCTGAACGCGCTGATGTGCACGGTGGCGCCGGTGTTCCTGACCATGTTCGCGATCGCCCGCATCGGCGCCGGCCGCAGCTCGCAGTTGTCGATGCTGGGCCCGGTTTCGCTGCTGTTCCTCGGCCACTGGATCCTGGGCGAACGCATCAGCGTCATCCAGCTGATCGGCACCGCCGTGGTGCTGGTCGGCATCGCGGTGCTGACCAGTCCGGCCAGACCGATTGACGCCGATCAAGTCGGCCACAGATAAGCACGCGCAATTGATCAGGATCATCGCGCCCGGAGGCCTTCAGGCTGGAGTCTGTAGCCAGACTACTGAAGGACTCTTGCCATGCTTACCCCACTGATGTTGCCCTTGGCGCTGGGACTGGCGCTGACGCCGGTCGAAGCCCAGCAGATGGACGCGGTCATCAGCGTCGCCAGCCGCAGCGCTCAACCGGCGCGCGAAGTGGCCGGTACGGTGTCGCTGATCGAGCGCGAGCGCCTCGATCAGACCCTGACGCAGAATCTGGCCGATGCAGTGCGCTATGAGCCCGGCGTCAGTGCGCCCGAGGATGCCTCGCGCTTTGGCATCCAGGGCTTTGCCATCCGCGGCCTGTCCGGCAATCGGGTCGGCATGGAAATCGATGGTGTGCCGATTGCCGATGGTTTCGCCATCGGCAGCTTCTCCAACGCCAGTCGCGGGGTCATCGAAACCGCCTTCCTGTCACGCCTGGAGATGCTGCGCGGACCGGCTTCAACGCTGTATGGCAGCGATGCGCTGGCCGGGGTGGTCAGCCTGCGCACAATGACCCCGCAGGAGTTGCTGGGCGCCAGCGGCCAGGACATCGGCCTGCGTGCCGAAACCAATGCCCTCAGCCGCGATGGCAGTGTCGCCTTCAATGGTCTGTCTGCCTGGAAGGCGGGTACCTTCGACGTGCTTGCCGGCGTGGTCCGACGCAGTGGCAATGAACGCGAGAACCGGCCGCGTCCGGGGGGTTTGTCGAGCAATCCGGCAGATCGCCATGAGCGTAGCGAGCTGTTGAAGCTGGGCTTCGACGGCGCCGGCATGGTCCACTTTGGCTTGATGCTGGATCGCAGCTACGCCCGGGTCGAAACCGATGTCCAGTCACTGGTGCATGGCCCCGGCCAGTACGCCAGCACCAGCGCCCTCTTCGGCGACGATCGTTTCGATCGGGAACGCCTGAGTCTGAATGGCCAGTGGGGATTTCAGACCCCCGGTCTGGACAGCCTGTCGCTGACGCTCTACCAGCAGCGCAGCCGCACGGATCAGGGCACGCTGCAAACCCGTGATGCGGTGGCGCCGCGCACACCGCCGACCCTGCGCGACCGCAGTTTCCTGTTCAAGACCGATGCCCTGGGTCTGGACCTGCAGGCCGAAGGCCGTTTTGACGCCCTGGGCGCCCGCCACTGGCAGGTCTATGGCATCGACTACGCCAGCACCGATCTGAGCGAACTGCGCGACGCCCGCGAGACCAATCTCACGACTGGCGTGGTCAGCAATGTGATCATCGGCGAGCGCTTTCCGGTGCGCGATTTTCCGCCTTCACAGGTCCACGAGCTGGGGCTGTTCTGGCAGGACGAGATTCGCCCCGGCAATGGCGCCCTGGCGCTGATTCCTGGCCTGCGCTACGAGCGCTATCGGGTCAATGCCCGACCCGACGCCATCTTTGCCGAGGACAATCCCGGACTGGCGACCGTGGACCTGGCCGAATCCCAGATCACGCCCAAGCTGGGGCTGCGCTATGAGCTCAACGCCCACAGCCAGCTGTTCGCCCAGTACGCCCTGGGCTTCAGGGCACCACCGGTGTCCGACGTCAATATCGGCTTCACCATTCCGGCTTTCAACTACATCGCGATTCCCAATCCCGATCTCAAACCGGAGTACTCGCGCGGTATCGAACTGGGACTGCGCAGCAGCGGCGAATTCGGCTCTTTCGAGTTGGTCGGTTTCGACAATCATTACCGTGATCTGATCGATTCGCGGGTCAACCTTGGCCGCGATCCAAACAGTGGCGCACTGGTGTTCCAGTCGATCAACCGCGCCCGGGCGCACATCTACGGTGTCGAACTGCGCGGCGAATCGGCGCTGCCCTGGGAAGGTCTGGCCCTGAACGGCGCGCTGTCATGGACGCGGGGGATGGACAGCGTCCGTGGCGAACCCCTGAATTCGGTGGAGCCGGCCAAGCTGACCATGGGTTTGAGCTATGAGACCGCCAGCGGTCGCCAGCGTCTGGAACTGGTGGCCACCGCGGTCAGCGCCAAGCGTCGTATCGACAGCAGCACCGTCGATCCCTTCCGGACACCCGGCTACGCCACCCTCGATGCCTATTGGCGCATCCAGGTTGCCGATCGCCTGACCCTGGACCTCGGCGCCTTCAATCTGACCGACCGCCGCTACTGGCTGTGGAGCGGTGTCCGCGGCCTGCCCGCCAGCGCCCGCGAGATCGATCTCTACACCCAGCCCGGTCGACAGTTCGGCGCCAGCGTGCGCTATGCGTGGTGACGGTGACCGCGCGCTCCATCAGTGAACGCCTGTCGCGGGTAGCGCATCAACAGAGGGACATGGGACAGGCTCCCATCGAGGCGTCATTGCGAGCCACCGGTGTCGGCCCGACTCTGCGCACGGGCCATGAACCCCAAGCGTCATTGCGACCCCGGACCTGATCCGGGGGAAGCAATCCAGAGCCACAGCCGCAGAAGCACTGGATTGCTTCGTCGCTGCGCTCCTCGCAATGACGCCGGCCTTTGTGGGCCCAGACCGGTGCGGACCCAAAAAGATCCCATCCTGTGGCCTTTTCCGAGTCCCGAGTCCCGAGTCCCGAGTCCCCGCCAACCCTACACCACCAGCCGCAGCCGCTCCGGCGCCAGACCGATGCTGCAGCGCTGTCCGGTGAGAAACTCGACGCGATCGCTCTCGATGCCATCGGCGAAGATCACACCGGCCTCATCCATTTCCGATTCGAGCTGCAGGGGCTCCTCGGCATCCGCAAAACCGAAATTGACCTCGGTGCCGGTGGCCACGCTCGGAAAGGGCTCGCGTACGAACCAGGCCAGGCGGGCATCGCTGGGTTGCGGCAGCGGCTCGGTCAGCGCCCGCTGGGTGGCGATGGAACGGGCCCAGCCGGTGGCTCCGGTACCGGTGGCCACGATCACGCCGGAGGAGGAATGACGCTCTGACCGGCGGCCGCAGCGGATGCGATAGCGTGCCGACTGGTGACTGGCGTGGCCGAGGAAGACCTCGTTCAACGCCCGCAACTCCTGACCGTCCTCGCGACGCGCCAGTGCCATGACCCGCTGTTCCACGGCAAAGCCGTCATCTGGCCCGGGCGCGCCGGTCCAGCGTCCGGCAAAGCTCAGCAGGGGCATCGCCAGCTGTGCTGGATGCCGGCAGAGTACGCCGTCGTACTGTTGCGGGTCGGGATTGATGCCGATGACCAGCTGACCGCGCAGATACTTGGCCACATTCGGCACCAGGCCGTCCTGGCCCACGATGACCACCAGATCGTCGGGCGCGAACAGGAATCGATCGAGTCCATCGCGGTCCACGCGCACGCTGCGCTGGTGTGGCGGAATCGCCCGCTGCACGACCACCAGCGCAGCCTGCAACTTGTCGTGGATCGCCTGCGCCCAGCCCAGATCCTGGCCGCGCGAGCGCAGGTAGAACTCGACCTGACCGCGGGTGCCGAAGCGGTCCAGCAGCGCCTCCAGCGGCGTGCGCCGTGTGACCAGCACCACCCGCGGCAGCGCCGGGCTCATCGGGGGAGTCGTCCTTCAGCTTCGTTGCCAGTCACGGCGCTCACTCGGGCGTGGCTTGGTCACGCAGAAACTGGGTGAAGCTCTGTCCGAGCAGATCGGGCGTGACGTTCAGGTGGCCGATGGTGGTCAGCTTGCTGGCCAGTTCACTCATGGCCATGCCGGTCATGGCATGAGTTGGCGTCTGCGCCCAGATGTCGTGGTGGCGCTGCATGGCTTCGGCCTGCTGCTCGGCCAGGATCTTCTGGCTGGCGGCCTCGGCCCGGGCACCGATCAGGCTGCGCTGCGACTCGGCTTCGGCCTGCATCAGGGCCCGTGCGATCTCGGCCTCGACCTGGGCCTGCAGACTGGCGGCCTGCTGTTGCGCCTGCAGCAGCGCATTCTCGCCGCGCTTCTGGATCAGCTGCATCTGCCGGCGCTCCAGTTCCAGTTCGGTCGCCAGTTCGTTTTCCTTGATGGTGCGTTCCTTTTCCACCGCCTGCGCGCGGCGCTGGAACTGGGCTTCGTCGGCACGCGCCTGCACCGCCTCACGCATCGGCGTGCCCAGGGCTTTTTCCAACTCGGCGCTGGGGACGATCTGATCGATCACCAGATTCACCAGCTGCAGGCCCATGGCCGCCAGTTCGGCATCCCGGGTGAAGGCCTGCACGACTGCCTCGCGCACCTGCTCCGAACCATGCTGCAGCACCGATTCCAGCGATTGCGCCGACACCAGCTTGCGCACCACCGGCAGCGCCCGCTGGGCCAGCACGCTGGCGAGCCGATCGAGCGGCTGCTCCAGCCAGGCGCCGTGATCGATGGACAGGGAGAAGTTGAAGCGACTGGCGGCCTTTTCGGCATCGACGATCCGGTAGCTGATCGTGCTCTGCACCTTGATCGCCTGGAAGTCGGCGGTGTGTTCGTTGAGCACGAAGGTGCTCTGGCAATCCTCGATCGGCAGCATGGCAATCGCCGCCGACAGCGGCGAGAACCAGTAGGCCATGCCCGCGCCCTTGCGCACCAGCCGGCCGCCGCGGAAGTGCAGGATCAGCTGATTGGGCTCAGCCCGCAGACGCCGCAAGGGCAACACCGGAAGACGCGTGATCGTCGGCATCTGACACTCCGCACAAACGAGGGAGGAGACGATTGTAGGGCAGCGGCTGCGCTGTGGGAGTCCTGGTCGACCCTGGCGATGCGCTTATTCGCGAATCAAACGGTAGTCGATCTCGGGCTCCGCGTTTTTTTGTCCGCAAAGGACGCGAAGGTTTGAGAAATCCGGCTGGCCAGCGATTCTCCGAACAGCTCGTCGTTCCCGCGAAAGCGGGAATCCAGGCATACGCCAGTTCACCAAGGCACTGGATTCCCGCTTTCGCGGGAATGACAGTCAAGACGTGTTGAGAGGATTCCCGGACGGCGATCGCCGGCCTCAAGGCCAGATGTAGCGGGATCGCGGGCGGAGCCCGCTCCCACAGCCCGGTCGGGCCGAAGCCCTACTCCGCAGCCCGCGTCAGGCGCTCGACCAGCAGATCCTCGATCCAGCTCTTCAGCCGCCAGTCTTCGATGAAGCCGCAATGGCCGCCGTGGTCGGTGAGGATGATCTCGGCGCACTCGGGCAGCTTGAGATCGTGGTAATCGACGATCGGGATGACCGGGTCATCGGTGGCGGTGACGATGGTCGCCGGCACCGCCAGCTGGGCCAGGCGATCGCCGGCGATGGAATAGCCGTTGAAATAGTCTTCCAGCCGTTCGTACCGGGTGTAGCCCTCGACCATGCGCGCGGTCAGGTCGCGCAGCGTGGGTTTGCGCAGCCAGGCGCTGAAATCGTAGAGGTGCGGGTAGAGCGACTGCTTGCGGCGCAGCGATTCCACCCACTTGGCGATGAAATAGCGCTCGTACACCCACGGTGCGATCTCGATCTGGCGCAGGCTGGCGGCCGGATCCAGCGGCGGACAGACGGCGAAGGCATAGGCCAGATCCACGCCCGCCTGCGGGGCGCGATTGGCTACGCGCAGCGCGAAATTGCCACCCAGCGAGAAGCCGGCCACCGCCAGCTTGCGCGGGCGATAGCGCTGCTGCACGGCCTTGACCGCGCCGACCACCTCATCCAGACGGCAGGAGTGGAACAGGCCTTCATTCAGATGATGGGTGTCGCCGTGATCGCGGAAGTGCAGCCGAAACACATCGAATCCGGCCGCCAGCAGCCGTCCGGCGCTGACCATCAGATAGCTGGACTGGACACTGCCTTCCCAGCCATGCAGCAACACCACCATGCCGCGCGAGGCCGGGCGCACGCTCTGCACCGACAGAAACCCCTGCAGACGCACACCTGCGCCGCAATCGAGGATCTGCTCGCTGCTGGATTCATGCAGCCCCGGAAATCGCATGCGCGCCGCGGCCCGGCGCAAACCGCTGGAAGCCAGCAGCGACTGCACATGGGCATTGGCCAGCGGACCGCGCCGGCGGAAGGTGGTATGGCCGTGCAGCGAGCGGATACCGATGGTGCTCATTCGGCATGCCCCAGCGCGCGCACGATGTGGGCCCGGGCGCCTTCCGCCAGTCGTCGGCGGCCATCACCATTGGGCTGCAGCCCTTCCAGAAAGTGCACTTCAGCGACCATCGCCGGTTCGCCCAGCAGGCGCACGAAGTTGACGAAGAAACTCTCGCCATCGAGAAAGGGCACGTTGGGATTGTGCTCACCGTTGAGCAGATAGCGCAGCGCCACCGGCTGCACCGGCACACCGGCCTCGACCGCGCACTGGAAGATGCGGGCGTGGAACACCCGAACGCGGCTGCCATCGGTGGTGCCACCTTCGGGAAAGACCCCGACCTGAGCACCCTGCCGCAGGCGCTCGACCATCATCTGGGCCACGCTGGACAGCGATTCGGTGCTGCCGCGGCGGTGGTAGATGGTGCCGGCCCGCCGTGCCAGCCAGCCGATCAGCGGCCAGCGACTGATTTCCGACTTGGCCACGAACTCGACCGCACGCTGGCTGTGGATCAGCTCGATATCCAGCCAGGACAGATGATTGGCGACCACCAGCGCCGCCCCGGGCAGCGGCTGGCCGTGGCGGGTCACGCGAAAGCCGAAGATGCGCATCAGCCCGCCGGACCACCAGCGGATGGCGCGATGGCGCAGGTGCTCGTCACCCAGGCGTACGCGCTCACCGAACGGGCTCACCAGGATCAGCGTCAGCGGCAGGTGAATCAGGATGTGCCAGAACAGCAAGGGCACGCGCACGCCATAGCGCAGCCAGCGAGCGCGTGTGCTGCTCGCCGAATCGGGCAGGTCGTCCTTGTTCAGGCTGGTGGCGCTGTCGCTCATTGATGACTCCGATCACCGTCTCAGACCAGCGGGCGCACGATGCGTTCCGATGCCCGTCGCTGGTCAAGCGTAGCCGATGGTAACAGGCAAAGCCTGAAGCGCTACTCAAGCGCGTGCGAACGGCGCGCAAGAGCCGATTCCGTCGCCGCGGCCATGATCAGCGCTGGCCTGCGTCCAGGCCAACTACAGGCGCAGGCCGAAAATGCGCGATCATTGGCGCCATGGATATGGAACCCTCTCCTTGACGCTGCGCACTGGCCAACCTGCTGAGGCTCCGACCGAGCCCGTAGAGCTCGATTGCGCCGATCTGATCGCGCGCATCGCCAGCCGTGAGCTGCGGGCGCTGGATCAGCTCTACGACGCCACCGTGGACCGACTCCATGCGCTGGCGACGCGGGTGTCCGGCGATCCGCGCGATGCCGAGGAAGTGGTGGCGGACGTCTATCAGTACGTTTGGGAAAACCATGCCCAGTACGATGGCAGCCGCGGCAATGGCATGGCCTGGCTGTCGATGCTGACCTGGAGCCGGGCCAGCGATCGCCGCCGCCGTCGCAAACCTGAATCCAGTCTGGAAGCCTTGCATCCAGAAGCACTGTCAGCCGCGTATACGGGCTGTGAAGAGAATTCGGGCGCAAACGAAATGGAAGCCTTTGTCGATGGTCATCGGGTACGCCTGGCCTTGGCCAATCTGCGCGGCGAGCAGCGACAGCTGCTGCTGATGGCCTTCTACGAGGGCGCCAGCCACGCCGAGATCGCCGAACGCACCGGCATGCCGCTGGGCACCGTCAAATCACATATACGCCGGGGCATGGATTGCCTCAGGATCAAACTGGAGCCGGGAGCAGCCCGTGGCTGACATACAGGAAGAATCTGCGCTGGAACCGGAGGTGGCGGGCTTGCTTGGCAGTGCCCTGGAAGCCCCCAGGTTGGCAGCGCCGCTGCGCGAGCGCCTGCGCGAGCGCGTGCTCGAGCGCGCCGCCGGCATCCATGTGGTGCGCGCCGAAGGCGGCACCTGGGTCACGCTGATGCCGGGTATCAGCATCAAACGCCTGCATCAGGATCTTGAAGGTGGCAGCGAAACCAACCTCTGGCGATTGAGTGCCGGCGCCATCATTCCCGAGCACGATCATCGCGCCGACGAAGAATGCCTGGTGGTGGAAGGATCGATCGTGCAGGGCGGGGTCGAGTACCGCGCCGGCGATTACTTGCTGGCACCGGCAGGCAGCCATCATGTGCCGCTGCGCTCGCCCCACGGTGCGCTGCTGCTGATCCGTTCGCAGACCCTGCGGAGCTATTTTTCCGCGACCTGAGGGCGCTGGCCCCGATTCGGTTTGGTCAAGAACTGTAATCCGGACAGCCCGGGCGCATCCAATCCCGGGCGTGAGGACGTAAGCCGTCGAAGGCCAGTGTCTGGCCGCGTCGGAAGCGAATATGCGTCTCTCCCTGCTCTCCATGTTGTGTCTGGCAATGCTCAGCGGCTGCGCCAGCACGCCCAGGCCAAGCACGCCGGCGACTGCCACACCGATGGCACAGTCCGAGCCTGCCGCGCCGGCGCCAGTCGCGGTCCCGGCGGCGGAGCCCGCCCCCCTGGCATCCACACCGGCAGTCAGGCCGAATCCGGCTTCCGTTCCGGCTCCGGCTCCGGCTCCTGCACCAGCACCGGCTCCTGCACCCGCACCGGCCCCTGCACCAGCACCGGCCCCTGCACCAGCACCGGCTGCTGCACCAGCACAGGCTGCTGCACCAGCACCAGCACCAGCGCCAGCACCAGCACCGGCTCCTGCACCCAAACCGGCGACCACAGTTGCTGCCCCAACGGTGGCCCCGGCTCCCACGGCTGAAGCAGCACCCGCCCAGCGCGGCACACTGAGCGGCCGCATCGAACTGGCCAGCAGTGGACGGACCAAGGTCGAGCCCCGCGATCTCGGCGACACGCTGGTCTATTTCGTGCCTGATCAGGGCAATGTGCGCGCCAAACCCGGGCGCTACACCATCTACACCCAGGGCAAGGCTTTCGATCCGCCCTTGCTGGTGATTCCACAGGGCAGCACGGTGTCCTTTCCGAACAATGATCCGGTCCGCCACAACGTGTTTTCGGCGACTCCCGGATCCAGTTTCGATCTGGGCTTCTACGGCGAAGGCGAGGCCCGCGAGCACGTCTTCGACCAGCCCGGGCTGGTGGTCGTCAACTGCAATGTGCACCACGTCATGCAGGTCCAGGTGATGGTGCTGCCGACGGCGTTCCGCTCGAACGTGGATGCGCAGGGTCGCTACCAGCTCAAGGATCTGCCGCTCGGACGCGGCACCCTGTACGTGTGGAATCCGCGCGCCAATCTGCTGAGTCAGTCGATTGCGGTCACCGGGCGCGGCAGCGTCGACCGCAAGCTGGTGCTGACCAAGCCCCGCGTCGGCGGCTGAGGACGATCGCGCATGAAAGCAACGCATTCCTGGTTGATCGGGCTCGCCGGAGCCGCGCTGCTGATGGGCGCCTGCTGGTTGATCACGGCGCAGCTGCAGTTGACCCAGCAGCAGGCAGATGAGAACCGTGCGGCGCGGCTGCTGCAGGCGGCGCAGGACCATCTCGAAGCCAGCGCCACAGCGCAGCTGCGACTGCGCGCCGACCTGCTGGCACTGGACGGCGCGACCATGGCCTACATTGTCGATGCCCTGCAGCAGGGCGCGGTGCCCGGCCAGAACGTGGATGCAGCCTCGATCAGCGATGTGCTGGCCGAACGTCGCTCGCAGCTGAGGCTGGACCTGGTGGGTGTCATCGCCGTCGACGGCCGCTGGATTGCCGGCACCCGCCCGTGGACCGACAGCGGCGGTAGCCCGGCCCGTCATCCCTTGTTCCAGCAGGCACGCGATCGTCACGAGCCGGCCACCGGTCTGGTGTGGGACGAGCGCCGGCTGTATCTGGCCTCGATCCAGCCGATCGTCCGCGCCGGCAATGTCGACGCCTATCTGTTCGCAGCCAACGAGATCGGCGCCGAGTTTGTCGCCGCACTGGCCCGACTGGCGCCGGTGGAAGTCAGCATTTATGCCAGCAATGCGCCGCAGAGCAGCGTGGTGCAATCGTCCACGAAACTGAGCGCTGCAGCCACGGAGACCCTGAGCCGACCCTTGTTCGCCGATGCAGCCATTGCGCAGCTGCGCTGGATGCCGCTGGATTCCGGTGCCGGCAGCCGCGGCGGCAGCTTGATTCTGGGACTGGGCGCCGTGCTGTCGCTGCTGTGGCTGGCCCTGGTGTTGCTGTTCCGGCAACGGGTGCTGCGCCCGATCGAGAGCGCCTGCGATCTGCTCGAACGCGCGGCGCTGGGCGATTTTCATCTGCGCGCGCCAGCCTGGCCCCATGGCCTGCGCGGGCGTTTCGCCGCGGCCTTCGACAGCCTGATGTTGCGCCTGGGCGCGCCCTGAACCGATCAAGCCATCCACCCCGACGGAGTTCTTCCATGTACAGATCGAATGGGCGCTGTGGCGCTCTGGCAGCGGCCTTGCTGCTGTCTCTTGCCCCGATGGCTGCGGCCTGTGCCCAGGACGCGGACGATGACTACGCGGCGGGCTACGGCGGCAAATTGCTGCTGACCGGCGGCGTGACCCAGATCGAGGGCGCGGGCGGCGGTGGACTGACCCCGTGGGCGCTGATCGGCGGCTACGGCTCGCGCGACCAGATCGGTGCCAATGCCTTCTACACCCGCGTCGACGTCGACGATTACGCGCTCAACGCCTATGGCGTGATGGTCGGCTTCTACGACCGCCTGGAGCTCAGCTACGCCCGCCAGTCCTTCGATACCCAGGATGTCGGCGCCGCACTCGGTCTGGGGCGCGGCTTCCAGTTCGAACAGGACATTTTCGGCGCCAAGCTGAAACTGGTCGGCGATGCGGTGCTGGAGCAGGACAGCTGGCTGCCGCAGATTGCGCTCGGCATCCAGCACAAGCGCAACCAGCAGGGCGCGGTCGTGCGAGCCGTCGGCGCGCAGGACGATTCGGGGACTGATGTGTATCTGTCGGCGACCAAGATCTTCCTTGATCAGAGCCTGCTGCTCAGCGGCACGCTGCGCTACACCGAGGCCAACCAGATCGGCATCCTCGGCTTCGGCGGTGATCGCAGTTCGGGCAGCTTCGAATGGGAAGGTTCGGCGGCCTACCTGCTGACCCGACAGCTGGCCCTGGGTGCCGAATTCCGGACCAAACCGGATCAGCTCGGCGTTGCCCAGGAAGACTTGTGGTGGGACGTGTTCCTGGCCTGGGCGCCGACACGCCACATTTCGGTGACGCTGGCCTATGTCGATCTGGGCAATGTCGTCGTCGCCGACCAGAACGGTGCCTATCTCTCCGTCCAAGTAGGTTTCTGAGGAATGACCATGCACAAGCACACCCTGATTCTTGCCGCCGCTTTCATCGCACTGGCTTTCAGCGCGGCACCGGTGGCGGCCAACGACAGCAGCAGCGCCGACATTCCCGATCCGGCGCCGGCTCACCCGGAGCTGCGGCCGGTCTTCGAAGCCTTCGGCGGCAAGGCCGGCATCACCGCGCTGATGGATGAGTTCATGGTCATCCTGCTCGACGATCCGCGCATGCGTCCCTTCTTCGAGAACGTCGACCAGCAGCGGGTCAAGGACAAGCTGGCCGAGCAGGTCTGCGTGATACTCGGCGGCGATTGCGTATACACCGGCATGGACATGGTCGAGGCCCACGCCGGCATGGAAGTGCGCCATGCCGATTTCAACATCCTGGTCGAAGACCTGCAGATCGCCATGGACCGCCGCGGCATCGCCACCCGCCACCAGAACAAGCTGCTGGCCAAGCTGGCACCGATGCATCGGGAAGTGATCAATCGCTGAGTGGGTCGCGGCCAGAGCAGGGCAAGCTCGAACTGGCGTCATTGCGAGCGGAGCGAAGCAATCCAGAAGCGGGGTCGCGAGTTCCTGGATTGCTTCGTCACTACGTTCCTCGCAATGACGCCGGCTGGAGGTTGGAAAAGCGTCCAGACAAGTCTGGACCTACGAGAGCTCTGGACTTGCAACCGCGTTGGTACTAGCGCAGCTCCACCCGCACCGGCTGCGCAGCCCACGGGAAGCGCAGATGCAGCTGCTCGCTGGCGCTGTCGTGCCAGGCGTCTGACTTGCCGGATTGCCAAGCGGATTCATCGCCCGGAGCCACGGCCTGCTGGTCCACGGTCAGCGCCTGCGGCGCGCTCTTCCAGCCATGCACCACCAACTGCATCTGCCGAACGACAGGCTTGCCGGGGTAGTCGCCGCCTTCGCGCTTGAGTTCGATGCTCAGGCCGCCATCCTGCTGCCTGGCCGAGAAACTCAGCAACTCGTTGTGGCCATTGTCCGGCGCCAAGCGGCTGTGACCATCGTCATCGTACATCTGGCCGCTGGCGCTGCTGACGCTGGCATCGGCGTAATAGTGCAGTTCCAGCTGTTCGGTCGTGTACTGCCCGGTGTTGGCGAAGGGCGCCACCATGGGAATGAAGGCACCGGCCCGCACCAGCACCGGGAGGGTGGCCGAAGACACCGCAATGGTCACGGTCTTCCCGCCTTCGTGGCGCGCGTCGGACCAGAAATCGAACCAGACGCCGCGGGGCAGGTCCACGCTCTTGCTCATCTGCCCCGGATCGGTGATCGGCGCCACCAGAAAGGCATCGCCCCAGTAGTAGGCGTCACTGCGCTCGATCAGGCTGGCGTCGCTTTCGTCGCCGAAAAACAGCGGGCGCATCAGCGGCATGCCGCTGCGGCTGTTCTCCCAGGCCAGCGTGTACAGATAGGGCAGCAATCGGTAGCGCAGGCGGATGGCATCGCGCGCCAGCGCCACCGTCTGGGCGTCGTGGAACACCGGCTCGGAGGCGATGTGATCCTGCGCGTGCGGTCGGAACACCGGCTGGAACACGCCGTACTGCAGCCAGCGCAGATAGAGATCGGCATCGAAGTTCTCGCCACCGGCAAAGCCGCCGAGATCAGAATGGGTATAGGCCATGCCGAGCAGGCTCATCTGCAGCGCCAGTTCCACCTGCGGCTTGAGACCACCCCAGCTGCGCTCGACATCGCCGGTCCAGGGGATCATCCCGTAGCGCTGCGAGCCCGGCGCGCCGGCGCGCATCATGATGAAGGGTCGCCGCTCCGGGTAGGTGGCGACATGATTTTCGTAGACCAGCCTGGCCCAGGTGTGACCGTAGGCGTTGTGCACTTCCTCGGCGGTGCCGTTGACGTGGATGGTGTCGGCCGGATGCACTTCGGGCTCACCGAGATCACCCCACCAGCCAGCCACGCCCTGGCGCATCAGGCCGGCGTAGATGTTCCAGAACCAGGTCGCGGCTTCCGGCTTGAACACGTCGATGAGCCCGGTGTTGCCGAAATAGAAGTCGTAGGTCTTGGGCTTGCCGGCCACGTTCAGCGCCAGCACACCGGCGTCGACCGCTTCCTGCCAGCGCGTGGAGGTGGTCAGGATGAAGGGCTCGGTGACCAGGATGGTCTTGATGCCCTGTGCGCTCAGATCAGCCAGCATCTGCTCTGCATTGGGGAAGGTCTCGCGGTCCCAGTCGAGCTTGCCGAGGTGGCCCTGAATGTCCTTGCCGAACCAGTACAGATCGATGACCACCGCATCCAGCGGGATATCCGCCTGCTGGAATTTCGCCACCACCTCGCGCACCTCGGCCTCACTGCGATAGCCGAAACGCGAGGCGTAATTGCCGAAGGCCCAGCGCGGCGGCAGCGGCTGGGTGCCGGTGACACGCACATAGTTGTGGATCAGTTCGGGGTAGCTGTCACCGGCGAACAGCAGATAGCTCAGACGCCCGGCCACCGCCTGGAATTCGAGGATGTCCGGGTCGGTCTTGCCGAGATCGGCGCTGCCGCTGGCGGAGTTGTCGAAGAGCAGCAGGTACTTGTGGCTGGACATCACCGCCGGCAGGCTGAAGTACATCTGCTCGGACTCGGTGGTGTAGCCATAGTGCGGCTTGTTGTAGAGCGGCAGCCGATGGCCGCGCCGATTCATGCCGAGCACGCGCTCGCCGGTGCCCATCAGCTTCTCGTCCGGATCGAGATGGAAGCGGAAGCCACGGGTGGTCTCGAAGGCGTAGGCACCTTTCTCTTCGGCCAGCAGCAGCTGGCCCTTGCGGTAGTAGCTGATGCGCAGCGGCGCCTTGTCGATGCGCGCTTCCAGTTCGGTGCTGGCAAACACCAGCTGGCTGGCGCTCTTGCTGATCGCCGTGGTCAGCGGCGGCGGCGCGGCGGCGATGCTGTAGGAGGGCAGCTGCTTGACCCCGGCCGGCTGGTAATGGGCTTCGATGACGCCGGGCTGCTGGAAGGTCAGGGTCAGCGCGCCTTCGCTGGTCTGGATATTGAGGCTGTTGCCCGATTGCTGGTGGCTGAGGTAATCGGCGGCGGAGGCGGAGCACGACAGCAGCAGAACCAGCAGCGCGGCAACATAGCGAAGATTGGCCGCGCCGCGGGCCCGGTGGTGCTGGGCGATGTCACGTAGTCCCTGCGGGACAACGTGACCTACATCCAGGCGGGCGGAGGGTGCTCCGCCCAGTCCCGGCGTTTCGATTCGTCGTAGGTCACGTTGGCCGCGCAGCGGGCTACGTGACGCGATCTGGCCTGAAGCCTGGTTCCGGGCTGAGCCCTGCGACCCCGCCTGCCAGCGCGACTTGAGCGGACTGCTCATGGCTGCACCTCGAACAGATAGGCCGCCAGCGGCGGCAAGGTGATCGGCACCGAGGCTCCGCTCGGCGAGACCACCATCGGGACTCGCAGCTCGCTACCCAATTGTTCCACCAGGGTGTGCGTACCACTGTCCAGATGCCAGTTGGCGACGATGTCCAGGGGAATCTCCAGATTGAACTGATAGCTGCGGTCGGTGCGGAAATTGGCGATCACCAGCAGGCGCTGGTCGGCACTCCAGCGGGCGTAGGCAAACACCCGATCGTCGTAACCTGGCGTCAGCTCGCGATTGACCCGGTGGATCTCGGCGTAGGCGCCGCGCATGGCCGGGCTGGCCGCCACAAAGCTCAACAGTCGGGCGTAGTAGTCGCGCAGGCTGCGTTCGGCCGGGGTGGAGGCACCGCCGTCGAAAGCGCCATCGTTGTTCCAGCGCTGCTGCGTGGGCACGCCCCAGTAATCGAAGATGCTGCTGCGACTGGCCTTGCCGAAACCGGCGTCGCCGGCACCGGGCTCTCCCAGTTCCTGGGCGAAATACAGCATCGCCGGGCCGCGATTGATCGTGGCCGAGACCAGCATCGCCGGGCGCCCGAGCTCGGCATTGCCGGCGAACTGCGGGCTGGCGATGCGCTGCTCGTCGTGGTTTTCCAGAAAATGCAGCAGATGCTGGTCGATGTCGACGAAACGGTCCTGGATCTCGGCCAGCACATCGGTGCCGCCACGGTCCTGCATGATCAGTTTCAGGCTGTCGTAGAAATCGACCTTGTCGTAGAGATAGTCCATGCGCCCGAGACGCAGATAATTGCGGTATTCGGCCGGGTTGTAGACCTCCGCCAGCAGGAAGGCGTCGGGATTGCGACGCTTGATCGCCGAGTTCAGATAACTCCAGAACTCCACCGGCACCATCTCGGCCATGTCATAGCGAAAGCCGTCGACGCCCATGGCCTGCCAGTGCTCGGCGATCTGCCGGAACTTGATCCACGACGAGGGCACCGGGCGGCCTTCCCAGAAGGCGTAATGCTCGGCCAGATCGCGCTGCGCGTACTCGGGCGGCAGCGCATCGAAGTCGTGGCTGCCATCGGGCCGCACGCCGAAATTGATCTTGACCGTCTCGTACCAGTCATCAAACCTGGGTTGTGGCGCGCGCGAGCCATTGCCGGTCCACTTGGCCGGATTCTCGTCGAAGTTGCCGTCAACCAGCGGATGGGCCTCCCCACCCAGCGGTCGATAATCGGCCGGCCATTCGGGTACGCGGAAGGGCTGACCCGGCACGTAGTAGAAATTGTTGTCGCGCGCATATTCCAGGCTGCGGTCATCGCTGGCGCCGAAATCCTCGACCCCGTCGGGCCTGGCGATGGAGTGATAGCCGCGCGCCACGTGGTTGGGCACGATGTCGATGACCACGCGCATGCCGGCGGCGTGGGTACGCGCGATCAGCGCCTGGAATTCGGCCAGCCGCCGGGCCGGGTCCGTCGCCAGATCGGGATCGACATCGTAGTAATCGGTGATCGCATAGGGCGAACCGGCGCGGCCCTTGACCACATCCGGATCGTCCGCCGGGATGCCGTATTCGGAGTAGTCGCCCACCGAGGCATGCCGCGGCACGCCGGTGAACCACAGATGGGTGGTGCCCAGCGCCCTGATGCTGGCCAGCGCCACGGCATCGAAATCGGCGAACTTGCCGACCCCGTTCTCGGCGATGCTGCCCCAGGGCTTGTTGCGGCTGACGCGATTGCCGTAGAGCCGGGTGAACACCTGATAGACCACCGGCTTGCCGCTGATGGCCGGCAGCTCGGTGCGCAGTGCTGGCGCCGGGCTTTCAGGCTCGGCCCGCGTCGTTGGCGGCTGCAGCGTCTGATGACAGCCCGCCAGACCCAGTATCAAGATCCCTGCCAGCGCCCCGAGTCGATTGCCCATCATTCCTGCCTCCCAGCCGGTCGGCCGATGTTAGGACAGCCGCCGCCCCATCGGGGCACCACTGCCGGCGATGCAATCGAATACAGCGCTGGGTAGCGAGGTAGCCCGGGTAAGCCGAAGGCGCACCCGGGAATCCGGCACGCTCGTGCCCTCGCACCTGAACGGCGGCGCAGACTCCCGGCTACGTGCGGGCAAGATCTTCAACGCGGAGAACGCGGAGAGGCGCGGAGAACGCGGAGAGGCGCGGAGTACACGGAGAGGAGCTGATCGACCCTGGTTTCGGGCTTTCTCTGCGTTCCCTCTGTTCTTCCTCAGCGTTCTCTGCGTCCGGCTTCTGGCATCCGTTGGCTGCAAGTCCCGGTTTTCGCGGTCGCGACACAAGGTCGCCCCTGCAACCGCGCCGAACCCGGATATCTCAATCGACGTGACAGCCTGGCTTGTCGATGCGCTCGGCCGGCGGCGCTTCGTCGAAGACCGGATCCGGGCCCAGCGCACCCTCGACCGAGGCCGCGGCCTCGGCGTCGATGTCGATATCGGCGCCGTCATCCAGACTGGCGCTGTAGATGTCGGCGTCGCGCCATTGGCCTTCCACCCAGACCAGCTTTTCCTCGAAGCTGAGCGGCACGTCGAGAATGCTCAGGGAGGTGCGCACCAGCGTGGTTTTGGCATCGATGGGCTGCTCGCTGATGCGCACGCTGGCGAGGATCTGGTCGGCATCCAGGCCGTAGATGGCCACCGCCTGCTTGGCCGAGCGTAGCGCCTGATCGGCCAGTCGCAGGCGCTTCTCCGGGCCCGCCAGCGTCAGCTCCAGCGGATGCCGGGCGCCGCTGGAGAGCAGCCAGTCGCGGGCCAGGGTCAGCACCTGCTCGAAGTGCTTGCGATCGGCGAAGTCGGTGCGCGCCATCCAGCCGGTCAGTGCCCACTGCAACTCGGTCAGCTGCATGCGCTCGACCGGGGTCAGGCTGGTGCTGGTGGCCGCGTGTTCACCCAGAGCGACCAGCCCCATCTGGGCGCTGGCCAGCGCCTGTGGCACATAGGCCTGCCAGCTCGGGTACCACAGCGCGCTGGTGCGGGCGATGCCATCGGGCTGGATCAGCAGGGCCCAGGTATCGATGAATTCCTGTTCGCTGTCCGATTGCGAACCTTCGGCGATCTTCTCGGCCACCTCGGCCGGAGTCTCGCCGAAATCTTCGGTGAGAAAGGCTTCCAGTGCGCGCGGATCGATGCTCTCCAGATAGGCGCCGCTGTCGTTGCGGCGCAGCGCCTCGAGCATCTTCAGGCGCGAATCGATGGGCCGGCTGTCCGGCAGCTCGCTGGCAGCCACTTCCGGCGTCGCATGCAGATCCACCGAAGCCTGGGCCCCGACCGAGGGCAATGACAAAGCAAACACGACAGCGATCAGAATCTGGCGCATACCTTCCTCACCTCATCGGGGATCTGGAATCAGCTTGCGACCCTGATCTGACCACGCCGAGTCTGGCTGCGGGCTGAATCGGGCAGGGAAGAGGCGCCGTCGACGGCATCGGTCTGAATCGCGCTGCGGCATCGCGCAGGTGCCTGCACGCCACGCGACCTTTGAAGCTTGCTCAGTTCCCAACCGTTACAATGCGCGCTTTGACGATGTGGAAGGTGGCAATGCGCTGGATCAATGCCTTGTGGCGACGAAGAGTTCCACAGACCTTGGGGATTTTTCTCGGCGCGGTCTGGGGCCTGCTGGAAATGGCGAGCTTCATCGTCGAGCGCTATCGGCTCACCGACAACATCGTCGACATGGTGGCGCTGGGTGCGCTGTTGCTGCTGCCGACGGCCATGATCTGGGCATTGCGCCAGAGGCCCGATCCGGACGATCTGGTCGATGGCCGTGATGTGCTCGTCGGCGGCTGCAATCTGGTCCTGGCAGCGGCGGTGGTGTTCGTCAGTTTCGGCGGACAGGCCATCGGCCGCACGACCGACACCGTGCTGGTGGAGAACGAATCGGGTGCGCTCGAGGCCCGGGAAGTGCCGCGCCAGGACATGGTCCGCTCGGTGTCGATCACGCCCTTCAAACGCGGCAACGTCGAGACCATTGCATGGCTGGGGCTGGCAGTCGGGCTGACGATGCAGCTGGACCTGTCGCAGGACCGCTTCATTCTGGTGCAGTCCGGCGCACCCTTCGGGACCGTGGGTGACGGCGACCCGGGCGATTTGTCGGTCGCCCGTCGCCAGAGCATCGCGCGACGCACCAATTCGCAGTACTTCGTCGCCGGCGAAGTCATGGGGACCCTGGGGCAAGTGGAGATCGATGTGGCGCTGTATCGCACCGATCCCCTGCAGGTGGTCGCCAGCTTCAGCAGCCAGGGCCAGAATCTCACCGATACCGTCGATGCACTGAGTCCGCAGATTCGGGCCGCCATGGAACTGTCGGCGCAGCGGTCGGCGGCGGCGGTCGATGCGCCGGTGCGGACGCTGCTCAGCGATGTGGATGACGCGCTGCGCAGCTATTTCTCGGGTGAATATCTGATTGCCAGCGAGAACGATCTCAAGGGCGGCATGGCCGAGCTGAGGCAGGCCCTGGCGCTGGATTCCGGGTTTGCCTTTGCGGCATTGCGCCTCTACTACTACTCGGCAAATACCGGCAACACCGCCGATCTGCAACGCAGTCTGGGCATCGCCCATGAATACCGTGAACGCCTCACCGAGGAAACCCGCTGCCTGGTGCGTACCTATCAGGCCAGCCTCAATCGCCAGACCGATCAGATGATGCGTATCGCCCGGGGCTGCGTCGAACAGTTTCCGGGCAGTGTCATGGTCCGCAGCGTCTATGCCGAGTACCTGCGCGCGTGGGGTTCGGATCTGGAGGGCGCCATTGCCCAGTACGAGGCCATCCTGGCGCTGGGTAGCGCCAATGACAGCGCCTTGCTGACCATCGCCCGATTGCGCGAGCGCAGCGGCGACAGCGAAGGCGCCATGGCGGCCTATCAGCATTATCTCAACCTCAAGCCCACCGATCCCACCGCAATCATCGGACTGGCCGATCTGGAGATCCGCACCGGCCGCCGCGCCGAGGCCAGGGAGCGCCTGCTGGATGGTCTGGCCTTGCAGGATCGGGTCGACACTACGCTGATCAGCACCCTGGCATCGATGTATCTGCGTGAGGGCGATTTCGCAGGGTCGGCCAAAACGGTGGAGGGACTCCGCAGTTCCGAAGACAGACTGCAGAAGCTGGCGGCCCTGCAGGCGCTGCAGCAGATTGCCGAGGCACGCGGCAGGATGGTTGAAGCATTGGAGCTCAACACTCAGATCCGCGCCCTTTACCCAACGGGATTCGAGGCCCGGGCCGAGCTGGACCAGGCTTCCCGGTACGCCGAGCTGGGCTTGCCTGAAGGCGGCTTCGCCGGATTTGACCGGCTGATCCTCGCCGCGGTGCCGGGAGATGACAAGGTCGCCGAGGCATCGCGGGAGCTCTTGCGGCTGCGCCTCGCCTTGCGGGTGGGTGCGGCCGACGATGTCGAGCGCGGCCTGCTGGCCTTGCGACAGTTCATCCAGGACTACGGCCGGCAGGATCTGCAGCATGTGGCGCTGGCTGCAGAAGCGCGTCTGGCCGTGCTCGAAGGACGAGGAGCGGATGCACTGCTGCTGTACCCGAAGGCCTACGCCGCGTTGCGGCGCGACGGCGATGCCTCGGTGATCAGTGAGGTTCCCCTGCTGCGCAACTGGCTGGAAGCGGCTACAGCCGCTGCTGATGCCGAGGCCGGTAGTGAGCCCTACCGCTGGCTGCAGCGCCTGCAGCCCGGATATCCGCTGAGCTTGCTGGCGCGGGCCGAGTTCGATGCCGCCACCGGCAATGCCTCAGGCGCCCGCGCACTGTTGAATCAGGCCCTGACGGATTGGTCGGAGGCTGACGCCGGTCATCCCTATCTCAGCCGGGCGCAGCAGCTGTGCCAGCGGCTGCGGGGGACGCTTGCCGCTGACCCAAGCCCCGACACCAGCAGCCGCGCGCCCAGCAAGCCCGCCGCGTGCACGTGAAGAAGCCGTACAGCGGCAACCGACCCCGGGCGGGGTCGTCAACGATACCTCCGGACGCGGGGTTATCGCCGTGATGGAACAGTACGCGTAGGGCGGAACCCGTCCGCCGCAGATTATCGGCAGGCGAAAGCGTGCAACAGGCGGATTCCGCCGATTGAGCCGACCAGTCTGCGAAAGGCGGAACCCGCCCGCCGCAGAATGTCGGCAGGCGAATTCCTGCAACAGGCGGATTCCGCCGATTGAGCCCGGCAACCACCGCCTGTACCACCCACTCTCAACCGCCGATCTCCAACAGATAGGCCTCGACACTCTGGTCGATCTCGCTGCACGGGGGCACTTCCTTGCCGCCAAAAATGGACTTGCCGACCGGCTTGGTCGGCAGGCCCAGCTTGATCGTCCCCTCGGGCATCTGTACATAGCTCCCTTGCGAGGTGCTCGAGCCGTATTGGCTGTACGTGGTCATGGTCCTCGAACTGACACGGCGATAGATTGGCGGCAGACCATGGACGGCGATGTAGCGCGGGCGGGCGTCACAGACGCTGATATAGCCGAAGATTCCCGCGTTCATCAGGTAGCGATCGCCCTCATCGCGGTACCGTGGCATGCGGCTGGCGATCGGCTCCAGCTTCTCGTCGAGCAATGTCACTGCCGGCCAGATGGTTGCCGACGTGCCGGTCTGCGCCAGGGCGTTGGCGGCGATCAACTCGTTCACCGGAAAGATCTCGATCTGGTAGCCTCGTTGAAAGGCGGGCAATTCCAACACGATGTAGTAGGCAAGTCCGCCGCTCAGTTGCGACACGGGCCGCGTGTGGTCCAGGGCGTAGGTTTCGAGTCCTTTCTCCAGACCGCCGACCCTGGCTCCCGGATCCTTGAATCCAGCTGCAGCAGGCTGCGCAGCCAGGCGCTGCTGGGCGCTGTCGAGGCTGCTGCGGGCACGCTCGCGCTGGACCTCGGTGGAGGCACAGGCGCCCAGTGTCAGGCTGATCAACAGCGAGGCCGCAAGCCGCCTTGCGCGGGTGCGCATGGATGGGTTCATAGTTTCTCCATCCCCGGCTGTTGATCAGGGCAAGTGGGTATCGGGCCAGGAAGCAAGCCACTCTCGACCAGCGCGCGGTGGGCGCTGCGATCAAGCAGCATCTCGAACTCCGGACGCAGGAAAGCGTAGTCCTCGATGCTCATGTCGCCGACCTTCTTCGGCCAGGGGCTGGGATCGCGGGAGCGCCCGCGCATGCAACCGGCAGATTTGCGCGGCTCGGCTGGATCACCGGCCATCATGGCCATCGACACATGCGCATAAGGCACCATCAGATTGGGCCGATCGGTGCCGCGGGTGAACACGCCAATCTGCGGCAGCTGTGCCGGACCCTGGGTGAAGTAGTCGTGGGCCGTGAAGCCCTTGGACCAGATCAGTAGATCGATCTGATGGCGCTTGAGCAGATCGGCAATCGGCTGGCCGCAGAGCTCGATCTTGTAGTGGCCATCCCAGTCGCTGAAGCAGCCGCCATCCGCCAGCAGCTTCTGCTCTTCAGCAGCCAGTTCCAGTCGCTTGAACTGATAGCCGGCCGCCTCCAGGCGCGAAGACAGCGCCTGCTCCAGATGCGCCTGCAACTGCCAGTCATGGGCCAGCGGCGTCGAGAAATTGCCGAAAATGGTGATCCCGGTGTGCACATTGTTGAGCACCGGATCAATTTCGCCGTACCAACCCACGGTACGCACGGTTTTTACGTCGAGGGCCTTGTAGGGCGTGACAGCGCAAGCGCCGAGCACACTGAGGGACAGCAGCGCCAGGGCGCGGAAGATGGGATTCATGATGAAAATGGGTTGTGAGTTGTGAGTTGTGGGTTGTTGGGGTCGCATCGAAGATGATACGAGTGGAATAGTCGCGAAAATCATGCTCCGCTCGAGCGTCCGCTCTCGGTCCTCTCGGGACCTCCAGCTGCTGAGAATATTGATCGCGGATGACCTGCAAGCGCTCGCCAGAGCCGAAGATCAGCAAGCGCTCGCCATCCGCAAGTAAAATTCACGCCGACCCGCGCGCCAGCTGCCGCCACCCTCGGGTCCGAACGGAAGAGATCATGGGTCCGGTCTTCACCGGCCACGGGCGACTTGAGGGTCCTTGCCGGAAGCAGACACGAGCGCCTCATCAGGCGGGTACTGAGTTTGCAACAGTCCCATTCCGGTCTCGCTCTCATTTGCAGGCGAATGCCGTTGTCCCGCCTCCAGCCTCATCGCCGTGGCTGCTGATCACCAATATTCCATTCACACAGGCACGCGGCATCAGATTTCGAGACTCCAAGTACCTCGGCACCGCCGTCGCCAAAGCCGAGTCCCAGACCGCTTGTTTGCTGTCGGCGTCATGCGCTTGCCTTACGAGCTCACGCACTTTTTCTACACCTGGGCCGTATTCATTGATCATTTCCATGTATCTGTAATAAACGAGATAGGTTCCTTCTCGGTTTGGATGCGGTTGAACCGTGCGGGGGAGCTCCTCGGCCGAGTAGGTCCCCGCACACGCCGCCGGCAATAGTGCGAAGAAAAGGGATTTCACCAGCCACCGATTCATCGATCTTTCCGCCTGTTCCTGAACATGTTGTAGTACAGCAACTGTTGCTCAATCGGCATGCTGCCAGCGTATGCCACAATGGTCGCTAGTCCAGCCACCGGCATTCCGGAAAAACTGTATATTTGGAACCCGCTGTCGAAGGCCGGGCCACGGCTAATGTACAAGCCATTAGACGGATTATAATTCCAGCTGTTCATCCAGTCATGGATTTTCGAAATATCCGTTACCAAATACCGCACACCTTTG
>JALHRS010000025.1 GCA_022841325.1 Lysobacterales bacterium
AAGCCGAATATGCGTTCGCGTTGTTCTCTATCCGCCATCAAAAACCGGTTGCGCCAGAGGAGGAGTCCATATACACCCTACAGGCCTCAGCTGTTGCGGCGGACCGCGACGAAGCCGAGCAGGCCCAGCATCAGGCCAAGCAGGATCAGGCCGTAGGGGTTCAGCGTCGGAATCCCCTCGACCGCAAACCCGACCTGGACGCTGACATTGCCGACGTTGTTGGTGGTCACCGGATCCGAGGTATTCGATACCGTGCTGGCGTTGACCGCGGTGGCTCCCTGGTTGTTGCTGAAGGCCACGACTGCCAGCGTGCGGGAGACATTGGGCGCGGTGGCGCCAGCCCAGGTGCAGGTGATCGCGCCGGTGGTGCCCACCTGCGGGGTGGTGCAGGTGGCGCCGGTCGCCGTGTGGCCGCTGTAGCGGAAGTCCGGCGTCAGGGTCACGGTGATCGACAGATTCTGCGCATCGGACGGACCGAGATTCAGGCTGACCGCGGTGAAGGTCACCGGCTCATTGGTCTGCACTTCAAGCGCCGAGGCGCTCAAGCTCAGCTGCAGGTTGGCATTGGCGATCACGGCCGTCGTCGCCGTGGCGCTGTTGTTGGCACCATTGGGGTCAGTGGTCGCTGAGCCTGCCGTTGCCGTTGCGCCGATGCTGCTGCCATTCGCAGCCGATGCCGACACCAATACCGTGATTGTCGCGGTCTGCGAAGTCGTCGGTGCGAAGCTGGTCGGGAAGCTGCAGATGATCGGGGAACCGGAACAGCTGCCGCCGCCGGTAGTGGTGCCGGAGACGAAGCTGGTGTTGGCCGGCACTGGCAGAGTGACGGTTACTCCGGTCGCGGTGGAAGGACCGCCATTGGTCACCGTGGCGGTGTACACCAGATTGGTACCGGCAATGACAGGATCGGGCGCATCAGCCAGCGTGATCGACAGATCGGCCAAGGCATTCACGGTCGTGGTGGCCGTGGCGGTGTTGTCGCCGCTCATCGGATCGATGGTATTGGATGCCGCGGTCGCAGTCGCCGACAGCAGGCCCGTCGTAGCTGGAGCCACAGCCGCGACGATGCTGGCACTGACCACAGCTGCCGGCGCGGTGGCGCCAGCCCAGGTGCAGACCACTGGCGTGGCCGCGTTGCAGGCGCCGCCCGCACTCGGTGTCGCCGACACGAAGCTGGTACCTGCCGGCAGGGGCAGTGTGATGCTGACATCCTGCCCGTCGGAGGGACCACCATTGGTGACCGATGCCAGATAACTCAGGTTGGTCCCGGCAACCACCGGATCGGGTGTATCGGTGAGTGTGATCGACAGATCGGCGTTGGTGATCACGGCAGTGGTCACGCTGGCATTGTTGTTGGCCGGAACCGGATCGGTGCCCAGCGAAGCGGTGCTGGCATTCAGCGTCAGCGAAGCACCGCTGGCGGTCGACGCCGGCACACCGACAACGACCGAGACATTGCGAGACTCAGCACTGGCGGTATTCCCAGCCCAGGTGCAGGTCAAGGTGCCGTTGGCACCAACCGCAACACCGCTGCAGACACCGCCGGCGCCGGGTGTCGCCGACGTGAACGTGGTTCCGGCCGGCAACGGCAGCGTGATCGACAGGTCAGGCGCCGGATTCGGGCCATTGTTGGTGGACATGGCGGCATAGGTGATGCTGTTGCCGGCAATCACCGGATCCGGGGTATCGGTCAGGGTCAGGGACAGGTCGGCCACGGGGGTACCCAGCCCGCTGACCACGAATTCCCAGCCGTTGTTGGCCACTGGAGTCCCCGCGAAATTGATGCCTGCACCCACCGGGTTCGACGGGGCGAAGAAACTGCCTGCCGCCGTGGTCTGAAACATGACGTCAGTGCTGGACCCGAGGTCCACCGGACTGAACAAGCCGGTGCCAAAATTGTTGAGTTCGGCATTGGTCGCGCCGGTTGTGGTGCCCACGTTGTCGAAGGTGATGCCAGCCCAGAGGGTGGTCGTGGCGCCTGCGGGAATCGGGAAACCAGGCGCGCTCAGCGTTCCAGTCAGGACGACAACGCCGGGTTGAAAGGTGAAGGCAGCGAAGGAGTAGCCGATGGGGGCGCCGCCGGGGGAATAATAGGTCCCCGGGCCATTGCCCAGACCGGCGCCAAGAGATGGGCCATCGGCGTTCCAGAATCGGACTCTCGCCCGCACCGACTGCGGCGTGGCGTTCAGGTTGGACACCGCGAAGCGCAGCGTGGTGACGTTGCCCACACCCGGATAGGTCGTGAAGGTGAGGTTGTCCATCACCAGACGTGTGATGCCGCCCGCCGCGCCGCCATTCGAGAATGCAGAACCGGTAAAATTGGTGACATTCGAGTACACGGCCAGCGGATCAACGGCACGCAGGGCCCGCGGGCCGCCACTGCCATTGACCTGAGCCAGAGGCACATAGGCCTCCACCGTCAGATTGCTGGCGGGTAGTTCGATATCCTGTGCGTAGGCCGAACTGCCGCAAAGCAGCAGTCCACCAAGCAACAGTTGCAGGGTGCGTTTCATGGGCAGGTTTCTCGGAGTCGTTTTGCAGCGCAGCCGCGCCTGGCGGGCACGATCTTCCACGTCGATTCTAGATGATCCGACGTCCGCTGTCGCCCGAGGTGGGACCAGGCCTGGCCCGCCAGACTGCCGGGGACGGCAACTGCGGGCGATCATCGATTGACCTTTCTACCGACCTGAATCAGCTGGCAGGGACCGCACGACGGCTCCTATCAGAAGCGCCCAGCCTGAAAGTCCTCGACCGCCTCGATGATCTCCTGACGCGTATTCATCACGAAGGGGCCATACCGGGCCACCGGCTCGCGCAGCGGCTGCCCTGCGACCAGAATGGCGCGGGTGTCTTCACCGGTGGCGCGCAGGCGAAGTGCCTCACCCACGGACAGAACCCCCAACTGGCGTGCCGCCAGTGGCGAATTTCCCATGCCGGATTCCACCTCCAGCCCACCCTCGTATACGTAGACAAAGGCGTTGTGGGAGTGCGGCAAGGAATACTCGAAACGGGCACCTTCGCCCAGATGCAGATCCAGATACACCGGCGCCGTGGCCGGCTGCTCGATCGGCCCGCTGACGCCCGCCACCTCGCCGGCTATGACCTTCACGCGCACACCGGGCGCCGCTTCCACCAGTGGAATCTGCTCCGGGCCGTATTCCTGGTAGCGCGGCTCGCTCATCTTCAGCCGCGCCGGCAGGTTGATCCACAACTGGAAGCCGCGCATGCGTCCCTCTTCCTGCTCCGGCATTTCCGAGTGCACCAGCCCGCGCCCGGCGCTCATCCACTGCACCGATCCCGGCACCAGAAGGCCCGAGTTGCCGTGGTTGTCGCGATGGCGCATGCGCCCATCGAGCATGTAGGTCACGGTCTCGAAGCCGCGATGCGGGTGATCGGGAAAACCGGCGATGTAATCTTCGGGCTGATCGGTGCCGAATTCATCCAGCATCAGGAAGGGGTCGAGTTCCATCAGCTGCGGCGACCCGATCACCCGCGTCAACTTGACGCCGGCGCCATCGGAGGTGGCCATGCCGCGGATGGTTTTCAGCAGATGACGGGCACTCATGTCGGGTACTCCGGTAGTTGGTGACAGTGGACCGCGATGCGCGTGGCTAGATCGGACTGACTCAGGCGGCTTGCGCCAGGCTGGCCGGAACAGCGCGCAGGGCATCGTTCAGGGCTGATGCCCGCAGATCCGAGCGCGCCAGACCCTGGGCACGCACCACCCGCACATCGCTGATACCGAGGAAGTTCAGCACGAAACGCAGATAGGATTCGTGATGTTCGCTGGGGCCACCCAGTTCATGCACACCGCCCTGGGTGATGGCCAGGATGGCCACCTTGCCCTTGGCCAGACCTTCGGGTCCGGAGGCCGTGTAGCGAAAGCTCTTGCCGGCGATGGCGACACGATCGATCCAGGCCTTGAGCGTCGATGGGATCGAGAAGTTGTACATCGGCGCGCCGATGACCAGCACGTCGGCTTCGAGGAAATCAAGGAGCGCGCGCTCTGCCCGGGCCGCCTCGGTGGCGTCCAGCTTCGCCAGCGATCCGGCACTCAGGTGCGGCAGCGGCTCGGCATCGAGATCCAGCCGCGTCAGTTGCACGCCAGGCGTTTGCAGTTTCAGGCGATGGACGATCTCGGCCGTCAACGCGCGACTGGCACTGTTGTCACCGAGAATGCTGGAGTCGATGTGCAGGAGTTTCATGCTGGTCTCCAAGTAGTGGCGGAAATCCGCCTGGAGATTGATGCTATTACTGACGCCAATGGTTGATAATAAGTCTATTGCGAGATTCAGTGTTCCACGTTTGCTGTCATTAACAGGATTGGGTGAGCACCGAGGCCAGACCATGATCCCAGCTGCCAGTCTCGATGATCTCTATTACTACGCCATGGTGGTCAAGCACGGCGGCTTTGCCGCAGCCGGTCGGGCCATCGGCACGCCGAAATCGCGGCTCTCGCGGCACGTCAATGCGCTGGAAGAAAAGCTGGGCGTGCGCTTGCTGCAACGTTCGACACGGCGTTTTGTGGTCACCGAGACCGGACAGCAACTGTATCGGCATTGCCAGGCCATGCTCACCGAGGCCGAGGCGGCGCTGGACATTGCCGCCATGGCGCGGGCGCAGCCGCGGGGGCGCATCCGCGTGGCCTGTCCGGTCGGCGTCGCTGGCAACATGCTGGCGCCGGTGCTGCCACAGTTCATGGCGCGCTACCCGGAGGTGCAGCTGGAACTGGAGGTCAGCAATCGACGGGTGGACGTCATCGGCGAGGGTTTCGATGTCGCCCTGCGCGTGCGAAACCAACCCAGCGGCGAAGACGGTCTGGTGATGCGCAGCTTTGCCGAACTCTGCGAGTTGCTGGTCGCCAGCCCCGCCTACCTGGCGGCCAATGGCGCACCGAAGCAGCCCCAGGACCTGGCCGGACACCAGACCCTGAGCTTCGAAGGCAGCACCGAGCGCCACCACTGGGAGTTGCGCGGCCCAAACGAGGAAAGCGTACGTGTGGAACATCAGCCGCGCCTGATCTGCCACAACTTCCAGGTCCTGCTGGACGCCGCCGTTGCCGGCCTGGGCATTGCCCTGATCCCTGAAAGCGCCGCTCGCGAGGCCATCGCCCGGGGCGATCTGGTGCCGGTGCTGCCCGGCTGGTCGCTGCCGCAGGGCATTTTCCATGCGGTGTTTCCCCACCGACGCGGACTGCTGCCCGCGGTCCGCGGCTTCATCGACTTTCTGGTCGAGACCATGCCGTCGGCAGCGCTCTGAATCGGCAATGAGCGTGGTGGGGCAACTATCTGTGGGAGCGGATTCATCCGCGACTGCTCGTCCTGAAACATCCCAAAAGCCAGTCGCGGATGAATCCGCTCTCACAGGGCAGGCGCTGCGGCGGGTCGGGTCAGAGTACCGGGACTGGACCGGACCAACACCAGCGCACCAATGCGGGTAGGCTATAAACGCAGTGACTGACCACGGAACACCCCCCATGAGCGAGTCTTCCAAAGCCGCAGTGCGCCTGACCCACCACATTCTGATTGGTCTGGTGCTGGGTGCACTGGTGGGTGCCCTGCTGAATCAGCTCAGCCCTGCCCTGCCCTGGTTGCAGACTTATGTCACGGCGGGAATCCTCAAGCTCATCGCCGATCTGTTCCGCAACGGCCTGATGCTGCTGGTGGTTCCGTTGGTGTTCTTTTCGTTGACCTCGGGCGTGGCCTCGCTCGGTTCACCCTCGCAGCTGGGCCGACTCGGCCTCAAGACCATCGGCCTGTACATCCTGACCACGGTGATGGCCGTCACCATGGCCCTGGCCCTGGCGGTATGGATCCAGCCGGGCTCAGGCCTGGCCGAGTTGGCCGCGACCTTCGAACCGCCGGTGGCGCCGCCGTTGACCGATGTCATTTCCAACATGGTGCCACGCAATCCGGTGCAGGCCATGGCGGAAATGCAGATGCTGCAGATCATCGTCTTTGCTGTGCTGCTGGGCCTCGCCATCACCATGGCCAAGGATGCCGGCCAGCGCGCCGCCGGCATGATCGAGGACTGGAACACGGTGGTGCTGCAACTGGTGACCATCGTCATGAAATTCGCCCCGATCGGCGTGTTCGCGCTGCTGGCTCGGGCCGTGGCCGAATTCGGCTTCGACACCCTGAAGAAGCTGGCGGTGTATTTCGTTCTGGTGCTGGTCGCTCTGGCAATCCACCTGTTCGTGATCCTGCCGACGCTGCTGAAGCTGGTGGCGCGACTGAATCCGCTGATCTGGCTGCGCAAGATGTCCGAGGTCTGGCTGTTCGCCTTCTCCACCTCGTCCAGCAACGCCACACTGCCGGTGAACCTGCGGGTCTGCGAGGAGCGCCTGGGGGTCTCGAAGCGCGTGTCAGCGTTCTCGATTCCGCTCGGTGCCACCATCAACATGGATGGCACGGTGATCATGCAGGGCATCGCCACGGTGTTCATCGCCCAGCTCTACGCGGTCGATCTGACCCTGGCACAACTGCTGACCGTGGTCGCCATGGCCACGCTGGCCGCGGTAGGCACCGCCGGCGTACCCAGCGCCGGCATGATCATGCTGGCCTCGGTGCTGGCCCAGGTCGGCCTGCCGGTGGAGGCCATCGGCATCATCCTCAGCGTGGACCGACTGCTGGACATGGCGCGCACCCTGGTCAACACCTCCGGCGATGCCGCGGTGGCCTGCATCGTGGCGCAGAGCGAGGGCGAACTGGATCTTGCGGTCTACAACGGAGAGTAGTCTGCAGCGGATGGCCAGAGACCTCAGCCTACGATTCCTGGCGGCGCTGCTGTCGCTGCTGCTGACGCTGGGCAGTGCCGCGGCGCAATCCACACCTTCGATCACGCTGCAACCGGGCGAGTACCTGTGGCTGCCGGAACTGGCGGGCGCCGGGCCGGTGGTGATGCTGGTGAGCCTGCCGCAGCAACTGGCCTTCGTCTACCGCAATGGCGTGCGCATCGGAGTTTCCACCATCAGCAGCGGACGACCGGGTTACGAGACGCCCACCGGCGTTTTCAGGATCCTGCAGAAGCGCCGCGAGCACTATTCAAACCTCTATGACAGCGCGCCGATGCCCTATATGCAGCGGCTGACCTGGGACGGGGTCGCGCTGCACGCCGGGCATATCAGCGGCGCACCGGCCTCGCACGGCTGCATACGCCTGCCCGAGACCTTCGCCCGCAAGCTCTTCGAGCTGACCACGACCGGCATGATCGTGGTTGTCGCCGACGGCGACGTACCGGCACCGGTGCTGGCCTACCCGGGATTCCTGGCGCCGGTCGAACCGGAGTCAGGACGCAGCCTTGACCGGCTGAGCAGCGCCGACGAGGGCTATCTGTGGCATCCCGAGCGGGCGCCCGATGGGCCCTTGTCGATCATCATCAGCAGCGCCGACCAGGCTCTGGTGGTGTCCCGTCAGGGCGTGGAAATCGGGCGCTCGGACTTGCGTATCCCAACCGGCGTGCACTTCGGACTGCACGCCTTCGTGATGCTCGAGGGCCATGACGACAAACCCCATCCGCTGCTGCCAGGACGCCGGGCCCACCGCTGGCAGTCGCTGGCTCTGCCCGACCACGATCCGCCGGGGCATCGGGATTTTGACATCCAGACGGTGCAGGGCCTGGGGCTTTCGCCTCACTTCGTGGCTCTGCTGGACGCTGCGCTGATGCCAGGCACCACCGTCGTCGTGACCGATGAAACGCTGGGTACCGACAGCGCCCAGGTTCCGGCCTTGTTGCGTACAGATGAAGCAGCGAATCCAGATCCGGTGCCGCTACATTGAAGCTCGGTTACTCTTGCGCCCCTATGACCCCACTGATTCCCATCGCGGCATGGGCGCTGCTGCTGCAGGCCAGCGCTGCTGCAGCCGCCACTGATCTGGCGACCCAACTGGCCAGGGCCGCGCACGGCGCCGATCCAGCGGTCATCCGGCTGGCGCTGGCGGCGCGCGCCTGTGCCCTGGAATCAGGCGCTGTTGATTCCGGCGCCCGCCTGACGCTGATCGACTATTCCAGACCGTCCACCGAAAAGCGCCTGTGGGTCTTTGATCTGCAAAGTGGGCGGGTGCTCTACGCCGAGCACGTGGCCCATGGCCGCAGCAGCGGCGAGAACATGGCGCAACATTTCTCCAATGCCAACGGCAGCCATCAGACCAGTCTCGGACTGTTCCGAACCGCCGAGACCTATCAGGGCGGCAATGGCTATTCCCTGCGCATGGACGGGCTGGAGCCGGGCATCAATGACCAGGCGCGGCCGCGCCAGATCGTCATGCACGGCGCGCCCTATGTGAATCCGGAAATGGCCCTGCGCCAGGGCCGGCTGGGGCGCAGCTACGGTTGCCCGGCCGTGCGTCCGGCCGTTGCCAGGCCCCTGATCGACAGCATCAAGGATGGCCAGCTGCTGTTTGCCTACTATCCGGACACCGATTGGCTGACCCAGTCACGCTTCCTGAAATGCGAAACGGCGCGATCGGATCTGGCGGCGCTGCCCGGCCGCAGTGAGCGCGGTGGCGCTGCGCCCTGAGGCTGGGCAGGTGGCGCCAGCCTATGCGAGCTTGGTGTAGCCCGAAGTGCACGCAGCGCTCTCCGGGCGGTGACGCGAAAGAGCCCCGGTGAGTCGCTGCGCGGCACACCGGACTACGGGCTTGAACCGGCGGGCTGAGGAAGAAGCGTCCAGACAAGTCTGGACCTACAAGAGCCAGAAACCGGCGTCATTGCGACCCCGGACTTGATCCGGGGGAAGCAATCCAGACGCTTTTCCGCACAAGCCCTGGATTGCTTCGTCGCTGCGCTCCTCGCAATGACGCTTCGACGACTTGCGATACGGGTTCTGGGAAATCGACGATGGCGCCCGACCACCACTCCCCACTCCATCAACGTTCGGTACGCCAGCTCGCCGACATCTTCTGTTCGGTGCCGCTGATGCCTTCCAGCTCGATGTTCTCGGTGAGCCGGTAGCGCAGGATGACCAGCTGGGTGGCGTTGAGCAGGCTGGTGCCGTAACCGACGAAGAAGCGCGGCGACACGTACTTGCCGACCACCAGCGCCGAGCCGATGGCGGCGCCGAAACTCTCGACGCCGGCTGAGACACCGATCTTCTGGCCGATGCTGCCCGCCACCAGACCGCCGCCGGCTGACTGCAGCGCGCTGGCGTATTCGCCCACCTGCTGTCCGTCGGAACCGCTGGCCGTGGCCAGGGGTCGGCCGAGCACCAGATAGGACACGGTCTCCGACTGATCCAGCGCGGGATCGGAATACAGGCGAACCGCAGGCCGTCGGGCATTGCCGCGCACCTGCACGCCTACCCGCTGCCGGTCGATCTTCTTGACCGCGAGAATGTCCAGGCTGGGATTGTCGGCACGACCGGTGAAACCAAGGCGCCCGCGCTCGATATCCAGTTTCTGGCCATAGGAACTGTAGATGCCGGATACCAGCATCTCGCCCTGGGCCTGAACCGGCCTGCCGGGTCGCTGGGTGACGCGAATACCGCCGCTGAGCGAGGCTTCGAGGCCAAAACCGCGCAGATCCACCGCGGAAATGAAGGCCAGGCTGATATCGGCCTTGATCGGCAATGGCGGCGGTGGCGGCGGCGCATCGACGATGACCACATCCTCCGAGGCCGGCACCGTCGGCGCAAAGCGGTCCAGATCGATCTTGCCCTCGCGCAGCAGAACGCCGCCTTCGATCTGGAAGCCGTCCTGGTTGTGCTTGATCACAAAGTTGCTGTCGCCGATCAGACGCACGGCCGGCAGATCGACCAGCGCGGCATTGTCGCCGCGGATCGTGACTTCGGTGGCACCATTCTCGTCCAGTCCGATCAACCCCTGCAGATGCAGGCGTCCGGGCGCTATGCCGAGATCGCCCTCCAGTCGCAGCAAGCCGTCATCCTCGAACAGCACGGTGAGCGTGCCGTCGCTGGCTTTGAGGCCGGCGGCCGGCAGTTCGAAGCTGAGGGCGGTGGCTTCGAGCTGTCCCTGCAGGCGCGACGGCTCGGTGAGCGGCGCACGCAACTCGCCGGACAGCGCGCCGCGCATGGACTGGACTTCGGCGGTGAGGCCGTCCACCAGACTGAGATCCGTAATATCCAGGTTGGCCACATATGCACCCTCGGCCGTATTCAGACCGGTCGCGCGCACATTGATCTGACCGTGATCGAGCAGATTCAGGCGCGCACTGAATTCGGCGGCGGCGCTGTCGAAACTGGCCAGGCCGTCAAAAGCCAGCGGCTCTTCCAGGTGGGTGGCGCCGCGCAGCGTACCGGCCTCGATGCCGAAATCGAGTTTGCCGCCGAACTGTCCGGCAGGATCCAGGCTGAGCTGACCGCCGCCACTGAGTTTGCCGGTCACGGTCCAGTCGCTGGCCGGCGCCCAGGCCTGCAGTTCGGCGAGCGCCAGTTCGACCAGATTGATGTCGATCAGGGTCTGCTCGGCGCTGCGCTGCAGGCCGATGCACGCCCGTGCCGGTTTGGCGCTCAGACAGAGCGGCGCCAGGCTGGTGGAATCCGCCGCCAGCCGCAGTGCCGCCGGTTCGGCCAGGGACCAGGCTGCGCCATGGATCGGTTCCAGTTCCAGCTTGTCGATCACGCCGGTCCAGACCTCGTCGACCAGCGAGCCTGACAGGCCCAGATCAATCCTGCCACGGGCTTCGCTGGCGACCAGCGACAAACGATGCGCCGCCTGGTTTCCGCTCAGGCTGAGCTTCAGCGGCTTGATCACGGCGCCGTCGCGAGTCAGTTCCGAAGCCGTCAGCTGCAGCGCCCAGCCGCTACCCTTGTTGATTTCGATCAGGCGCCCGCTGATGCCGTCGCTTTCGAAGTCGCGCAACTGCAGCGTGGCTTCGGTGGCATCCACCAGATCGGCGTCCAGCCGGGTGCTGATGCGGCCGCTCAGCTTGCCGTTCAGGGGAGCCAGCAGAGACAGGTCAAAGTCGTTCAGATCGGCGCTGATGACGGCGTTATCGGCCACATTCAGGCCAAGTTGACCTTGGCCCCAGCTCAGGTCCAGCTTCCCGGCCGTGGGACTGGCATCGGTTCCGTCCAGTGTCCCGGTCAGGGCAAAAGCCTGATCCCGCAGCGAACCCTTGAGTTCGATCCCGGTCAAGGACCAGCGCGCTTGCTCGCCGGGTGTGAGTGACGCATGCAGTTTGCCATCCAGCGCGCCCGGCCAGTCCGGTACCAGCAGGCCAGGATTGAGCGCAGCCACAGCAAGATCGGCCTCGATGCTGGTGCCGTCACCGAGGGCAATCTCGCCGGATACATCGACCCGACTCTGATCCCAGCTCAGTTGCGAGGGGGCGATGACGATGCGTTCCGGAGTGCCCGAAGCACTGAGTTCGATGGGCCCGGAGGCCTCTCCCTGATGCCAGCTTCCGGACAGCTCCAGTTGCCAGTCGTCGGCCCGACCGCCGAGCTTGAGATCGCCGTCCAGACGCGGCGCCGGTTTCGGCACATCGCCACGCCAGTCGCCGAGCCACAGGCCTTTCATCCGGCCCGTGATCTGCCCGGGTCCGGCTTCGGCCGACAGCGGCCAGAAACCGCCGAAGGACAAGCTGCCGATGGCGCGCGAGTTGAGTTCGGCCCGCTCCAGGTGGACCTGATTGTTCTCGAGTCCGATGCCGGCGATGGTCAGATTGAGGGTCTTGCCATCCACCGTGACCGGGCCCTGGATGCCAAGTTTCGCATCGGCATAGTCGAAACTGAGATCGATATCGAGCATGCGCACCGGCGCGTCCAGGCCGAAACTCTGCAGATCGAGCGACTGCGCCCCAAAATGCCCCTGCACACCCGGCCTGTCCAGCGGCTGGGCCAGATTGGCTTCGAAATTCACTTCGCCACCGCCTTCCATGGACAGATCGACATTGACCTCGTCGAGATCGCCGGACAGCGTCAACTTGCCGCGATGGGCGACGGCCGGCAGCGTCCACTCGCCCTCGCTGGCCAATTCACCGGCCCAGTCGGCGTTGGTATCGACCGCGGCACTGGTGCGCAGCGCGAATTCGCCCTGGCTGAGCGCCAGGCCCTCGACCTTCAACTTGCCATCGCGCAGGGCGATTTCGCGGGCGCCGACCGAGAACACCACTGGCGCATCGCCACCGAGATTGATTTCGTTGGCCAGCAATTCGATGTTGCGAAGCACTACGTCCACGGGCAGATCCAGACCACCAGGACGACCCACCGCCTCGGCTTCGACCTCAGCCGGAGTGTCACCGGACTCTTCGAAGGTGTAGCGGGCGCCCGAGAGCCGCAGTGACTGCAGACTGAGCTCGCCGCCCAGCAGCGCCCAGGGCTGCAGCTGCATGCGCAACTGGACGGCGCTGATGCGCACGCCCGGGGCCTTGATCACCGGTGTGTCCAGCTCAAAACCCTGAGCCAGGTTGCCGCGCAACTGCTGGTACTCGATGCTGCCGCCAGCCGCGCCCAGCCCGCGCTGCAAGGTCCAGCCGAGCCCGGATTCGGTGTAGAGCAGCCAGTACAGCGCCAGTGACATCAACAGCAGCAACATCGCTGCCACGATCAGCAGCCATTTCAGGATGCGCCGCCTCACAGCTCTGGCCCGATGGTCAGATGCAGGCGTATGCCCGAGCCATCACCGGCGACTGGATGGGCCAGATCAACCCGCACCAGGCCCACCGGCGAGCGCCAGCGCAAGCCTGCACCCACGCCCACGGCCAGTTCGAAATCACCGACATTGAAGGCGTTGCCGGCGTCCACGAATCCGGCGAGACCGAAGTCGCCAAACAGATGCTTCTCGTACTCAAAGGTGCCCACCGCCAGATAGTGGCCACCGCCGACATTGCCGAGCGCGTTGGGCGGCCCCAGGGTCTGGTAAGCGAACCCGCGCAGACTGCGATCGCCTCCGGCGTAGAAGCGCAGTTCCGGCGGCATTTTCTCGAAGTCATCGGTCCACAGCGCGCCCAGGGCCAGACGCGCAAACCAGCGGTTGCGCTCTCCCTGGGGCCGCAGCAGCTTGGCCTCGGCGCGCATCTGCGCGAAGCCAGCGTCGCCGAGCCCGCCAGGTGCGCCACGCGCCTCCAGACTCAAGGACCAACCCTGCCGTGGGCTGAGGAAATCATCGGCCAGTCGCCGCGTCCAGCGCACTTCGGGGTAGAACAAGGTACTCGAACCGGGAATTTCACCCGCTACGAAGTCGCCGATCTGGGCCGCCAGACCGTAGGCAAAGAGCCCCTTGTCGTTCTCGCGAATCCTCGAAATCTGCAGGGTGCTGACCTTTTGCGTGGAGGTGTCGGTCTCCTCATCCCGGTAGCCCGCGCTGATGCCGATGGACTCACGATCCGACGCTCGCAGGGGAATCAGGTATTGGCCGCTCAGGGAATTCAGGCGCTGACTGAGTTCAGCGCGACTGGAGAACTGGTGACCCGACTGGTTGACCCAGCGTCGGGTCATGCCGCCGAGCACACCGACACCGCTATCGGTGCCGAAACTGACACCGCCGGTATAGACGCTACGCTTGGCCGGCGAGACCTTGACGACAATGGGCACAAGCTCGCCCACGGCATTGGGCTTGTCGGCGATGACTTCGACCTCGCTGAAGTAATCGCTGTCGAGCAGTCGCTGCTGCAGTTCAACAAGGCGATCCAGCCGGTAGGGCTTGCCCTGCTCATAGGGAAGGTAGCCGCTCAATACCTCATCGGGCAGCTGCGCACCCTGATAACTGGTCGGACCAAAAGCGAATCGCGATCCGGAGGCGAATTTCAGATCGACGCGGGCACTGTGATCGGCCAGCGTGACGGCGACGCGCTTGCGCAGGATTTCGGCGTCGAGAAACCCGCGCTCGGCCAGGGCGTCCTCGATTCGGGCCTTGCTGGCCTCGTAGATCCGATGGTCCAGTTGTGCGTCGACCGCGGGCGCAAACTCGGCCAGCGCCTGCTTCACCGCCTTGTCCTCCCCACCCGGACCGTCCACCTCCAGGGAAACCTCGCTGACGGTGGTCGGTACCCCGGGATCGACCGTAAAGCGCGCCATCCAGGTCCCCTGGTCCAGCTCCAGCGTGCTCTGGACCTTGGCATGGTAGTAGCCAAAGGGCTGCAACGCCTTTCTCATCTGCGCGGGAGCACGCCCGTGGACGCGCCTGACCAGAGCGTCGCTGGCGTCGCTCCGAGACATCAAGCCCTTGAGTTCCAGCGATCCCGATACCGCCTGGCGCATCTCACCCTTGACCCCGGTGATGAAGATACGCACCCGCTGTTGACTGCGATCCCTGGGCGCATCGCTGCCCGAAGCATCGGTCGGCGGCGCTTTCTCCTGATCACTCCAGAGCGTCGCGCAGGCGGGGAACGTCAGTACCATCGCGATCAGCAGCAGCTTCCGCAGTCCGGTTCTTCCAAGCTTGTGATTCAATATCATGGCCTAAACATAGCGCGACTGGCGTCAATATGGACTGACGCCGATGGCAGCGACCTGAACCCTTCGGGCGGTCAGCCTCGGAGCTGCGCCAAGAATCGTTAAATCTGCCTGATCGGCTTGGCCAGTCACGGAACCTGAACGCAGATTGCGGTCTAACCGCGCTGTCCCCTTCCCTTACAAGAAGACCCTGACCCTATGTCCCAGACCCGAGTTGGAGTGGTTGTGACCCTGGTGGCCATCGCGATCGGAGCCGGTCTGTATGCGCAATCCGGCACACGTGCCGAAGCCCAGGCCACGGAAATGTCGCGTCCGGCAGAATCGACTGCCGCGATATCCAGCGGCGGCATCGCCCTGCCCGATTTCCGCGACATCGTGCGCCGCAATCGCGAAGTCGTCGTACAGATCGCGGTGCGCGGCCAGGACCGCCGCTTTCATCAGCAGTTCGGCGATGAGAGCCCCTTCGGCGAGTTCTTTCGCCGCTTCGGAATTCCCGGCAACCCCGGCGCCCCCGATGGCGGTGGACAGGCCCCGGAGCGCCGCGGTTCGGGCTCGGGCTTCATCATCAGCAGCGAGGGCCGCATCCTGACCAATGCCCATGTGGTCAAGGACGCCGACGAAATCACCGTGACCTTGTCGGACAATCGCGAATTCAAGGCCAAGGTCCTGGGTTCGGACGAACGCACCGATGTCGCGCTGATCGAGATCGAGTCCAGGGATCTGCCAGTCGCGAGGCTGGGTGACTCCGACCAGATCGAGGTCGGCGAATGGGTGCTGGCCATCGGCGCACCCTTCGGCATGAGCTACACCGCTACCCAGGGCATCGTCAGCGCCACCGAACGCCAGTTGCGCGAAACCTATGTGCCCTTCATCCAGACCGACGCCGCGGTCAATCCTGGCAACTCCGGTGGTCCGCTGTTCAACGCCCGGGGCGAAGTGATCGGCATCAACTCGCAGATTCTGTCGGGCAGCGGCGGCTACATGGGGCTGAGCTTCGCCATTCCGATCAACACCGCCACCCTGATCGCCACGCAGCTGGCCGACAAGGGCTTCGTCGAACGCGGCTATCTCGGCATCCAGTTCCAGCCCGTGGGCGGACGTGAGGCCCGAGCCTTCGGCCTGGATCGCCCGCGCGGCGCGCTGGTGGCCTCGGTGGAACCCGGCGGCCCGGCCGAGAAAGCCGGCTTCAAGCGCGGCGACATCGTGCTCAGCTACAACGGCAAGGTGCTGGAGACTTCGGGCGAACTGCCGCCGCTGGTGGGCGCAACCCCGGTCGGTGCCAAGGCCAAGGTCAAGGTGCTGCGCGACGGCAAGACCAGGGAACTGACCGTCACCATCGGCAAGCTGGACGAAGAGGCCGTGGCCGGCGGCAGCAGCGGTCCGCGTGGCGAGCCCGCCGAGGAGCGTGAAAGCCGCCTCGGCCTGGCGCTGTCCGATCTGACCGACGAACAACGCGAACAGCTCAAGATCGACGGTGGCGTGTTGATCACCGCCGTGCAGCCCGGCCCGGCCGCGCGCGCCGGTCTGGCGCGCGGCGATGTCATCCTTGAAGCCAACCGCAAGAAGGTCGATTCGATCAGCGCCCTGCGCAAGGCCATCGAAGACGCCGACGAGAACGACGCCACCCTGCTGCTGGTCAAGCGTGGCGCCGGCTCGCTGTTCATCGTGATCGAGCCCGAGTAACGGCTGGTTGCTGGTTGCTGGTTGCTGGTTGTTGGTTGTTGGTTGTTGGTAGTTGGTGCTCGGCTCTGGTAGCCCGGGACTGCGCGCAGCGCTGCCCGGGCGGTACCGCGCCAAGACCCCGGTGAGCCGCTGCGCGGCCGATCCGGGCTACACGAGCAGCCGAATCTCCGCCAAGCCACGGGTCGGCAGATCCATAGCACCTGCCTGCAGGTGCTTCTGCTATACCGGCGGCCATCGTTCAACGGGATTGATCGCGCAAGGCCGCGATCAGCTCCAAGGCCGGAGTAGCCCCATCTTGACCACCGAACTCAGCCCGCTGGCCGGGCAAAGCGCAGCACAGTTGCCGCTGCTTGATGTCGCCGCACTGCTGACCGCCTACAGCGATCTGCGCCCCGACCCGACCGAGGCCACGCAGCGGGTGTCCTTTGGCACCTCGGGCCATCGCGGACGCGCGCTGTCGCGCAGTTTCAATGCCTGGCACGTACGCGCCATCGCCCAGGCGGTGTGCGAATACCGCTCGGCGCAGGGCGTCGACGGCCCGCTGTTCATCGGTTGCGATACCCATGCGCTGTCGCAGCCGGCCTTCGAAAGCGTGCTCCAAGTGCTGGCGGGCAATGGGGTGCACGCCATGATCTCGCTCGGTGGCGAATACACGCCCACGCCGGCGGTCTCGCACGCCATCCTCAGCCACAACCGCGGACGCAGCCGGGGACTGGCCGACGGTCTGGTGATCACGCCCTCCCACAATCCGCCCGAATACGGCGGCATCAAGTACAACCCCACCGACGGCGGTCCAGCCGGCACCGCGATCACCCGCTGGATAGAGACCCGCGCCAATGCACTGCTGCAGGCCGGCCTAGCTGGCGTACGCAGCCTCACCTTCTCTCAGGCGCTGGCAGCCGACACCACCCACAGCCATGACTACCTCGGCCTGTATGTCGCTGATCTTTCGGCAGTTCTGGACCTGGACCTGATAGCAGCGGCCGGACTGAACATCGGCGTCGACCCGCTCGGCGGGGCGGGATTGCGCTATTGGCCGCGGATTGCCGAGACCTACGGCCTGCAGCTGAAGCTGGTCAGCGAGGAGCTGGATCCGACTTTTGCCTTCATGAGTCTGGACTGGGATGGCGCCATCCGCATGGATCCATCCTCTGCCCATGCGATGCAGCGCCTGCTCGGCATGTCCACCGACTTCGACATCGCCTTCGCCTGCGACACCGATTACGACCGCCACGGCATCGTGACCCCGAGCGCCGGCCTGCTGCCGTCCAATCACTATCTGTGCGTGGCCATCGACTATCTGTTTCGCCAGCGCAACGGCTGGGGCGCGAGCGCCGCCATCGGCAAGACCGTGGTCAGCAGCGCGCTGATCGATCGGGTGGCGGCGCGCCTGGGCCGCGGCCTGTTCGAAGTGCCGGCCGGCTTCAAGTGGTTTGCCGAGGGCTTGCATCGCGGCACGCTCGGCTTTGCCGGTGAGGAAAGCGCCGGCGCCACTTTCCTGCGCAAGGACGGCAGTGCCTGGACCACCGACAAGGACGGCATCACCGCCGCCCTGCTCTCGGCCGAGATCACCGCCCGCTGTGGCCGCGATCCGGGAGAGCTCTACCGCAGGCTGACCGAGGAACTCGGTGAGCCTCTGAGCCGGCGTGTCGAAGCCGCCGCCTCTGGACCGCAGCGCGCACGACTGGGCAGCCTCAGGGCTGCCGATCTGTGCAGTCGTACCTTGGCCGGTGACCCGATTCAGCAGATTCTGGATCGAGCCCCCGGCAATGACGCAGCGCTGGGCGGCATCAAGGTGATCACCGCACAGGGCTGGTTTGCGGCGCGCCCTTCGGGCACCGAGGACATCTACAAGATCTATGCGGAGAGCTTCCGCAACGAGGAACACCTGGATGCGATCGTGCAGCAGGCGCAGCAGGTGGTCGACGCCGCGATCGCCTGATCACGGCGTCAGCACGGTCTCTGGATTCAGATTTCTGCCGGCCGCGTGTCATCGGCACGGCGGCGATCTTCCAGCCGACCGAGCTGACTGTCGATCACCCGCAGCAACTTGCTGGTGGCGCCACTGACCGACAGGTCCAGGGTGGCGGCGTGATGGGTCACGGCCACCGGCTGACGCCGTTCCAGACGCGCCTCCAGGGTGCAGCGATGATCATGCTGCCCGTTCTTGTCACCGTTCTCATCGCTCAGATGAACCTCGATCCGGGTGATGTGATCACTGATGCGCGCCAGCGCGCTGCTCAGATCTGCACTCACTCGGGCCACCAGCGCCTCGCGGGCTTCGATATGGTGACCGGCATTGACCTGAATCTGCATGGTTTTCTCCTGTGGTAATCGCTCGGCCTACAAGGCCAACCCGAGCAAGATCGCGCACGATCGCGGTGCTCTGGTGAAAGGTATATCAGGAAGTCATGGGCGATCTTCGCATTTGGATCAATGTTACGCCTCCGCGTGAATCCTGGGCGCGGGCGTGACCAGCGTGTGAAATCCGGGCGCAAAAACGCCCTCAACAGCGCAACGATTGCAAATGTAGACCAATGACCACTGGCGCTGCCGCCTTGTGCACTGCAACATAGGCTTTGCACCAATTCGGGGAGCGCGCATCCGTGCTGTATCAGATCCATGAGTTCCAGCGATCGCTGATGAGTCCCTTCGTCGCCTTCTCGGACGCGGCGGCGAAGATGTATTCCCAGCCGAGCAGTTTCATGTCGCGCCTTCCGGGCGCTTCCCGATTGGCGGCGACCTACGAGCTGATGTACCGCATCGGCAAGGATTACGAAAAGCCCGAATTCGGCATCCGCAGCGTCGAATCCCACGGCCATCAGGTGCCGATCGTCGAGTTCACGGTGCTGGCCAGGCCCTTCTGCAATCTGATCCGCTTCAAGCGCTTCTCCGATGATCCGGTCACCGTCAACGATCTGAAGGACGATCCGCCGGTACTGGTGGTGGCGCCGCTGTCGGGCCATCACTCGACGCTGCTGCGCGACACCGTGCGCACGCTGCTCAAGGATCACAAGGTCTATGTCACCGACTGGGTCGATGCGCGCATGGTGCCAGCCGAGCACGGCGCCTTCCACCTCGATGACTACATCGATTACATCCGCGAGTTCATCGCCCACATCGGCGCGGCGCGGCTGCATGTGATCAGCGTCTGCCAGCCGACGGTGCCGGTGATGGCGGCGGTGTCGCTGATGGCCAGCGACGGCGAGCAGCTGCCGCGCTCGCTGACCATGATGGGCGGCCCCCTCGACACCCGGAAGAGTCCGACCCAGGTCAATGATCTGGCCACCACCAAACCGCTCAGCTGGTTTCAGAACAACGTCATCCACGAGGTGCCGCGCAACTATCCGGGTTACCGGCGCAAGGTCTATCCGGGCTTTCTGCAACATGCCGGCTTTCTGGCGATGAACCCGAGCCGGCACATGTCCTCGCATTGGGATTTCTATCAGGATCTGCTGCGTGGAGACCTGGAAGACGCCGAATCGCATCGCAAGTTCTACGACGAGTACAACGCCGTGCAGGACATGCCCGCCGAGTATTACCTCGACACCATCCGCGTGGTCTTCCAGGAACATCTGCTGCCGCGCGGCGAATGGTATGTACGCGGCCAGCGCGTCGCCCCGGAAGCCATCAGGAATACCGCCATCTTCACCATCGAGGGTGAACTCGATGACATTTCCGGGGTCGGCCAGACCCAGGCCGCCCATGCCATGACGCCCGGCGTCGACCCCGCCCACAAACGCGATCTGACGGTCAAGGGCGCCGGCCACTATGGCATCTTCAGCGGCCGCCGCTGGCGCGAAGTAGTCTATCCGGAAGTGCGTGCGTTCATTCGTCAGCACGCCGGACCCTGAGCCAGAGTGTGAGGTAGCGCGGCTCCGGCGCGCAGCGAATCGGGATCTGCGCCAGGGCTGTTCGCGCCGGCGGCCGCGGCATGGCCTGCCGGGCGCCGCGCGCTTGCCATCTCTGCGCGCAGCCCGAGTTGCCGGGCGCGCGGACCCGGCCTACGTCATCGCTCCGACGTCGCCGTCGGTGAGCAAGTAGCCCGGGTAAGCCAAAGGCGCACCCGGGGCTCATCGGCACACCACCCCAGGTGCGCTGGCGCTTACCTGGGCTACGACAAGCGTCCAGACAAGTCCGGACCTGCAACAGCCCGCACATCGGTGCCCCGACAACCGACAACCGACAACCGACAACCGAGAACCAGCCTCTCAGATCGCGGTCATGCCGCCATCGATGGTCATGCTGTGTCCGGTCATGAACGCGGCCTGTTCCGAGCACATCCAGAGCACGGCGCCGGCGATTTCCCCGACCTCGCCGATGCGCCCGATCGGATGCAGGCGGCGGATACCCTGCTCATCGGCCAGACCCTGATCGAGCATGCGCTGGTACATGGCGGTGCGGATGACGCCGGGGCAGACCGCGTTGATGCGGATGCCGGCCTTGCCGTACTCGGCGGCCGCGCTCTTGGTCAGACCGATCACCGCATGCTTGCTGGCGCCGTAGATGGCGTGCCTGGGCGCACCCACCAATCCGGCCACCGATGCGGTGTTGATGATGACGCCGTGGCCCTGGGCCTTCATCACCTGCAATTCGGCGCGCATGCAGGCCCACACGCCCTTGACGTTGATCGCCATCATGCGATCGAACAGGGCCTCGTCGGATTCGCCCAGGCGCGCGTTTTCTTCCTCGATGCCGGCATTGTTGAAGGCGAAATCCAGGCTGCCGCCGTAGCTCAGCGTATGCGTGAGCAGCGATTCGATCTGCTCGACGCGGGTGACATCGGTGCGCACGAACCAGGCCTTGCCGCCCTGATCGACGATGGACTGCGCCAGTTGCGCCCCCGATTCGGCGATATCGGCCAGCACCACTTTGGCGCCTGCCGCCGCAAAAGCCAGCGCCGTGGCGCTGCCGATGCCACCGGCGGCACCGGTGATCAGCGCGGTGCGCCCGGCGTAGTCGTATCGAGTCATGGCTGGCTCCTGGCAAACTGAAAGGCGCCGATGCTGTTGGATGCAGGCACAGCGCGCAAGCCTGGGATTGATCGGACTCAGCTACGGCCCGCCGGTCACGGCGCTGGCCGAACTCCATCCGTCGGACTACCTCACAGGCCGGCCTATCGTTCGGCCCTGGGCACGATCCCCGGCACGCAACTGGGCACACCGTAAAGTGCGCCGAGAAAGGCCGAGCTGCCCATTTCGCCATTGGCACGGCGCTCGCTGTAGGCGGTCTTGCACTGGATCGGACAGCAGTTGCGCCCGCCTTTCCAGGGTTCGTTCTGATCGCAGGTAGGCACCTGGGTCACGCAGGAATCGGGGTTGGCGTCCTCCACCGCCGTGCACGAGCGCCAGGTCTGTTCGCAGCGATCGAGCAGTGCCAGCGGCGTATCCGGATCGTTCTGGTAGGACACCATGCCGCCCCGAATCTGCACCAGCTTGCCGTCGACCGTGGCCGCGTGTTCGACGATCTCCTTGGCGAAGGTCGGCAGGCACAGATGCACCGAATCGTCGGCGCCGCGGCCCCAGCGCGCGCCCGGATGCTCACCCTGGCGGGCGTAATCGGCCAACACGCTGGTCACGGCGTCCCGTTGTGCCTTCGGCAAGGAGCCCAGCAGCTTGCGGTTGAGCGCACCGAGCGCGCGGCGGGCACCGTCTTCACTGGCGCACAGCGGCGCCACCTCGGCGATATCGGGCACCCGCGCCGGCTCGATCCGGATCTGCTGCATGTCCTTGGCGGCGGCGCAGGGCTTGTCGCTGAAAACGTCGGAGCCATCGCGGCTCTTGCACTTGTAGATGGTGTCCTCGGCAGTAGCGATGCCGGCGGCGCCCAACAGCAGCAACAGCAGGCCTATGGGGATACGCGTCATGGGTGCAATCCGACTGAAGTCAGCCCGGAGTGTAGCAGTCTGTCGAAGCTGGAAAATCAGGCCGGAATGCGGCTGGGCGCGCGTTTACGATGGACGCGACAGGCTGAAATAGCAGGCCTGGCCGGCGCCCGGACCTGCCGGGGGCGCGAACTCCACCCTGCTCGGTGTAGCCTACGCGGTCTTGTGTACTCTGCTTTGGCTGACGATGAGCATCTTGAAGCCCCGCACGCCCGCCGGCACCATGGAATTGCTGCCGCTCGACCAGATCGCCTTTCAGGATCTGCTCGACACCATTCGCCGCAACTACGAGCGCTTTGGCTTTCTGCCGGTGGAAACGCCGGTGTTCGAGCTGTCCGACGTGCTGCTGACCAAGAGCGGCGGCGAAACCGAACGCCAGGTCTATTTCGTGCAATCCACCGGCAGCCTGAAACAGGGAGATGCCCCGGAACTGGCCCTGCGCTTCGATCTGACCGTGCCGCTGGCGCGCTATGTGGCCGAGCACGAGCACCAGCTCAGCTTTCCCTTTCGCCGCTACCAGATGCAGCGCGTCTACCGCGGCGAAAGCGCCCAGCGCGGACGCTTCCGCGAGTTCTACCAGTGCGATATCGACATCATCGGCAAGGATGAGCTGTCGATACGCTACGACGCCGAAGTGGTGGCAGTGATCGCCAGCGTCTTCCGCGAACTCAGCGTCGGACCCTTCGTGATCCAGCTCAACAACCGCAAGCTGATGCGCGGATTCTTCGAGCGCGCCGGTGTCGCCGATGTCGAGCAGCAGACGCTGGTGCTGCGCGAGGTCGACAAGCTCGACAAGCGCGGTGCCGATTACGTGCGGCGCACGCTGACCGGCGAGGCTTTCGGACTTCCACCCGAGCGCGTCGAGGACATCCTGGCCTTCGTGCAGCTGCGCTCCAGCAGTCACGCCCAGGCCCTGGACATGCTGGCCGGCATCGGTGGCGGCAATGCCCAGCTGGAAGAAGGCATCGCCGAGTTGACCGAGGTGCTGAATCTGGTCAAGGGCTTCGGCGTCGCCGAGTCCAACTATGCCCTGAACTTCTCGATTGCCCGCGGTCTGGACTACTACACCGGCACCGTCTACGAGACCATGCTGACCGACCACCCGCAGATCGGCAGCGTGTGCTCGGGCGGCCGCTACGAGAACCTGGCCAGCCACTACACCAAATCCAGGCTGCCCGGCGTCGGCATCTCCATCGGCGCCACGCGGCTGTATTTCCAGCTGCGGGAAGCCGGATTGATCGGCACCGCCGAGAGTACCGTCCAGGTGCTGGTGACGCAGATGGACGCTGCGCTGATGCCGACCTACCTCGACATTGCAACGCAGCTGCGCAATGCCGGCATCAACACCGAACTGGTGCTGGATTCGGCCAAGCTCGGCAAGCAGCTCAAGTACGCCGACAAGGCCGGCATCCGCTTCGCCGTGATCATCGGCGAGAACGAAGTGAAGACCCAGGCGGTGGTCATCAAGGACCTGATCAAACAGGAACAGTTCGAGGTGCCGCGCGAGGAGCTGATCAAGGCCCTGCGGGTGGAAATCGAACAGGCCGAAGCTCTGGGTGAGCTGAAGCGCCGCGGCCGCAAGTCTTCAGACCACGACGCATGAACAGCAAGGCCAGCCATCCCAAACCCATCGATCTCGACGGCAAGCGTCTGAGTCTGCAGGCGGTGCTCGATATCGCCGCCCGGCGGCGCCCGGTGCGTCTGTCCAGGGCGGCGCTGCGCAAGGTCCAGGTCAGTGCCGACTTTCTGGCCAGGGAGTTGCAGCGCGGCGAACCGATCTACGGCGTCACCACCGGCTTCGGCTCGAACGCCGATCGCTTGCTCGAGGATTCGCGGCGCCGCCAGCGCGAGGATGATCGGCAACTGCCGATAGTGGCCGAGCTGCAGCGCAATCTGATCATCAGTCATGCCGTGTGCGTGGGTGATCCACTACCGCTGGATCTGGTGCGGGCCATGCTCGCCATCCGCATCAACACCCTGTTGCGCGGCCATTCCGGCGTGCGCGTGGTTACGCTGGAGCGGCTCTGCGACCTGCTCAGGCTGGACCTGATCCCGGTGGTGCCTGAGAAGGGCTCGGTCGGCGCCAGCGGCGATCTGGCGCCGCTCTCGCATCTGGCGCTGGCAGTGATCGGCGAGGGCGAGGTCTTCGAGAACGGCCAGCGCGTGCCCGCGGCCGAGGCCCTGGCGCGAGCCGGACTGGAACCGCTGACGCTGTCCTTCAAGGAAGGTCTGGCGCTCAACAACGGCACCGGCCAGATGCTGGCCTCGGCCATTCTGGCGGTGGGCCGGCTGGAACACCTGGCCAAGCTCGCCGACATCAATGCGGCGCTGGCGCTGGAGGCCTTCTGCGGACGCTCCGCGGCCTTCGACGCCCGCGTGCACCAGCTGCGCCCGCACCCGGGTCAGATCGCGGCCGCCAGCAACATCCGCCAGCTGGTCGCCGGATCGCGGCTGGTCGACATCCCGTATCACCGCGTGCCGCGCTTCCATCCCTGGAGCCCGCAATCGTGGACCGGCGACGACAGCGATCCACGCACCTTCGATGTGCGCTGGGACTATGTGCCCAAGGCCGAGCGCGGTGCGCGGGCACGCCACTACCAGCGCCACCTGCCCTTCCGCGGCGGCAAGAAGATCCAGCCCCAGGATGCCTATTCGCTGCGCTGCGTGCCGCAGGTGCACGGCGCGGTCAAGGACACCCTGGAGCGGGTGCGCGAGATTGCCGAGATCGAGCTGAATTCGGTCACCGACAATCCGCTGATCTTTCCGGAGGCGCGCGAGGGCGAGGACTGCGTGGTCTCGGCCGGCAACTTCCACGGCATGCCGATTGCGCTGGCGCTGACCCAGCTCAAGTGTTGCATCCCGGTACTGGCCTCGATCAGCGAACGCCGCCTGGCCAAGCTCGTTGATCCGGCCACCAATGACGGCCTGCCGCCGTTCCTGATCGGCAACGAGGACGGCACCGATTCCGGCCACATGATCGTGCAGTACACGGCGGCGGCACTGGTCAACGAACTGGCGACCAAGGCCCATCCGGCCACGGTCTATTCCATCCCGACCAGCGCCAATGCCGAGGACCATGTGTCCATGGGCACCACCGAAGCCCGGCATGTGCTGGAAATGCTTGGTGACCTGGAGAAAGTGCTGGGCCTGGAGCTGCTCGTGGGTACTCAGGCACTGGAATTCCGGCTGCAGATCCTGAGCGCCAGCTACACCCTGGCCACCAGCCTCGGCGTGCAGGCGCTGCGCTCAAAACTGCGCAACCTGTCGCAGGTCGGCCGCGAGGAGAGCGCGACCCTGGCCGAAGACGTCAAACGCCTGCAGGCCGATCTCAAGCAACTCAAGGACGCCCGTCCGTCCGCAGCCATCACCGCGGTACTGAAACTGGTGCGTGAACGCGGCATCGAATTCCTGGCCCACGACCGCCTGTTGACCCCGGATCTGGAAAAGGCCATCGCCCTGGCCGAATCCGGCGAAGTGGTGGCCGTCGCCGAAGCTGCGATCGGCGAGTCGCTGCTGTAGACGCGAACTCGCGTCGCCCTGCCTGTAGGAGCGACCTTGCGTCGCGACCGTGGTGTCGGGCGTTGGCGGCGAAGATCGGGAACCGCGGTGAGCTGTTTGCAGAAGCGGAACGCAGAGAACGCGGAGGGGCGCAGAGAACGCTGAGAGGAGCAGAAGCCATTTCTTCGGATTGTCTCTGCACTTTCCTCGCTCAGCTGCAATGACCATCAAGTTCACGGGCAGAGCACCACAGGCCAACACAAACTGTGGGAGCGGACTCTGTCCGCGACAGCTCTCCCGAAGGCCTGCGATCGCCCACCACCATTTCCGAAAGGCCGAGCTGTCACGTAGACCCTTCGGGTCAACATGACCTACGTACTTCGAGGAGGGCCCGTTCGCGGGCAGAGCCCGCTCCCACAGTGGAGCAAGAGCCATTCTGATCCGGCTTTACTCCGCGTTCTCTGCGCCCCTCAGCGTTCTCTGCGTTGACGCTTCTGGCCCTGGGTAAAGGCGAGTCCAGGCAGGCAACGCCCGGGTGGAGCCTCCAGACCAGTCTGGACCAACAACAACTTCATGGCCACCCGCGGATGAACATCTCCTGAGATCCTGACGCGCGACTCAGTCCCGGTCTGGCTATACTCCGCGCCCGACTTCCCTGCCCGCCCTGCCCAAAGGCGATGCGCATTGCGCGTTGCACGTACCGGCTGTGCCATCCGAGCCCATGATCGAAAAGCTGCGCAACATCGCCATCATCGCCCACGTTGACCACGGTAAGACCACCCTGGTTGATCAACTCCTCAAGCAGTCTGGCACCATGGGCGATCGCGCCATGATGCCGGATCGGGTCATGGACTCGAACGACCTCGAAAAAGAACGCGGCATCACCATTCTTGCCAAGAACACGGCGATCCGCTGGAATGAATGGCGCATCAATATCGTCGACACCCCGGGACATGCCGACTTCGGCGGCGAAGTCGAGCGCGTGCTCAGCATGGTCGACTCGGTGCTGCTGGTGGTGGATGCGCTCGACGGCCCGATGCCGCAGACGCGTTTCGTCACCCAGAAGGCCTTCCAGAAGGGCCTCAATCCGATCGTGGTCATCAACAAGATCGACCGCCCCGGCGCGCGTCCGAACTGGGTGGTGGATCAGGTCTTCGATCTGTTCGACCGTCTGGGCGCCACCGAAGAGCAGCTCGATTTCCCGGTGATCTACACCTCGGCGCTGAATGGCTACGCCAGCCTCGATTCCGATGCCCGCGAAGGCAACATGGATCCGCTGTTCCAGATCATCACCGAGCGCGTTCCGGCGCCGCCGGTGGATCCGGAGGGCCCGTTCCAGATGCAGATCAGCCAGCTGGCCTACTCCAGCTATGTCGGCATCATCGGCATCGGCCGGATCCAGCGCGGTCGGATCAAGACCAATACCCAGGTGGTCGCCATCGATCGCGAGGGCAAGAAGCGTCCGGGCCGCGTGCTGCAGGTGCTCGGCTTCATGGGCCTGGAACGCACCGAGGTGCCCGAAGCCCAGGCTGGCGACATCATCGCCATCACCGGCGTCGAAGGCATCAGCATTTCCGACACGCTGTGCTCACCGGACATGCCGGAAGCACTGCCGACGCTGACCGTCGATGAGCCCACGATCAGCATGTTCTTCTGCGTCAATTCCTCGCCCTTCGCCGGCAAGGACGGCAAGTTCCTGACCAGCCGTCAGATCCGCGACCGCCTGATGCGCGAACTGATGCACAACGTCGCCATGCGCGTCGAGGACACCGAGGACTCCGACAAGTTCCGCGTCTCCGGTCGTGGCGAGCTGCATCTGTCGATCCTGATCGAAACCATGCGTCGCGAAGGCTACGAACTGGCCGTATCGCGCCCCGAGGTGATCGTCAAGGAAATCGACGGCATCATGCAGGAACCCTACGAGTTGCTGGTCGTTGACCTGGAAGAACAGTACCAGGGCGGCGTCATGGAGCGTTTGGGCACGCGTCGCGCCGAGATCCGCAACATGGAGCCGGACGGCAAGGGTCGGACGCGACTGGAATTCATGATTCCCTCGCGTGGGTTGATCGGCTTCCAGACCGAGTTCCGCACGCTGACCGCCGGCACCGGATTGATGTTCCACACCTTCGAGCACTACGGTCCGCAGGTGAAGGGTGCGATCGCCAAGCGCCCCAACGGCGTCATGATCAGCAACGGCACGGGGTCGTCGCCAGCCTATGCCCAGTACGCCATGCAGGAGCGCGGACGCTTGCTGATTCCGGAAGGCGCCGATATCTACGAAGGTCAGATCGTCGGCATTCACGCCAAGGACAATGATCTGGTGGTCAACGCCCTGCGCGCCAAGCAGCTGACCAACTTCCGTGCGTCGGGCAAGGACGACAATCTGATGCTGACACCGTACGTCAAGTTCTCGCTGGAACAGGCACTGGAGTTCATCGAAGACGACGAACTGCTGGAGATCACGCCGCACGCGGTGCGCATGCGCAAGAAGTTGCTGACCGAGAATGACCGCAAGCAGGCGTCACGCAAGGGCTGAGATCTTCACCGATGAGTGATCTGCTGCATGCCTTCGTATTGCCGCAGCTCGGCGTTCGTGGCGCTGCGGTGCGCCTGGAAGCGGGCTATCGGGAAGTCCTGAGCCACCAGCCCTACGGTGCCTTCGTGGGCCGCTGGCTGGGCGAGGCGCTGGCCGCGGCCAGCCTGCTGGTCACCGGCATCAAGTTCAACGGCCGCCTTTCGCTGCAGCTGCAGGGCGGCGAAGCACTGCATCTGCTCTATGTCGAATGCACCAGCGATGGCGATCTGCGCGGCATCGCCCGCACGGCCGAAGCCGATTTCGACTGGAGCCGGGGCTTTGCCGCAGCCGCCAGCGGCGCGGTGCTGGCGATCACGCTGGAGCCCTACCTGAAATCCGAGCGCTATCAGGGCATCGTCGCCCTGTCCGGCGATTCCCTGGCAGAGACCCTGGAAGGCTATTTCGAGCAGAGCGAGCAGTTGCCGACCAGGCTGCTGCTGGCGGGTGATGGCGAGCGTGCCTGCGGGCTGTTGCTGCAGCGCCTGCCCAGCGAGGGCGGCACCCACAACCAGATCGATCCGGATGCGTGGAATCGGGTTCTGCACCTGCTCAACACCGTTCAGCCGGACGAACTGTTGACCACGCCCAGCGCGGAGCTGATTCATCGATTGTTCCATGACCAGCAGCGCCTGGAGGCCGACCCTGTGCCCCTGCACGTGCGCTGCCGCTGCACTCGCGAGAAAGTGGCGGATGTGCTGCGCCGCATTGGTCAGGACGAAGCCGCCGCGGCCGCCGAGCAGCTCGGCCACGCCGAAATCGTCTGCGAGTTCTGCGGCAAGACCTACCAGTTCGATGCCATCGAGATCGCCCAGCTGTTCCGGCCGGAACCGCCGGTCGAAGCCCCGGATCGACCGCAGTAGCGCAAGCTCCGATGGCGCTGTCAGCACCGCTGTTTGAGGCCGCTCCGAAGTTAAAATTTGCTTTAGAAACCTGCCGTTGTTGCCTGTTTCTGCTATCGTTGGCACAAAATGAATGGGCAAATTCCTGAACACCGGGAACTACCCGACCCGGCACTGGTCAAAGTACAACAAGACGAGGCAGCCCCGATGCCCGCACAGACCATGAAAACCAAGAATCTGATCGCTGCAATCACGCTGGCTATGGCCTCCACGGCGGCGTGGTCGCAGGCTTTCGATTCGACGCCATTGCCGCTGATCGTGCCTGATCAGGCGCATCCGTCGCCGTGGCCGCAAGCCGCAGACGGCAGCACCTGGGTGCCGGTGTTCGTGCTCGGTGGCAGCGATCCGATCGGTCTGGGCAATGCCTATGGCAGCGAGCCGGCCGGCAACGTGCTGGTGGGCGTAGCGCAGGTGCGTAGCCGCACCCTCAGCGGCGCCGAGACTTTCACCGTGGCACCCTCCCTGCGCTGGCGCCTGAACGAAAACGCGGGCTTCAGCGCGGCGATGACCGTGACCGATTTCGTGCCTTGTCGCAGCCTGATGCAGGCCCCGCTGGCACCGCTGCAGTCAGACGCCTGCGAGACTTTCTCCGCTCGCGGCTCGCAATCGGCGCTGGGCGTCTCCGGCTCGCTGGATCTAGGCCGTACCAGCTTCACGCTGGGCTACAGCGAAAGCCCGGCCATCTGGGTGCTGCCTGGCAGCATCGGCCCTGCCGCGGCTGTCTCCACGCCTCCGGCGGCCCTGCCGCTGGCGCCACTGGCCAGCCAGCATCTGGATCCGGTGCGCACGGTCAGCCTGGGCGGCGAACTGTCGCTGTCAGAACAATCACGACTGGGTGTGGCTCTGGCGATGTCGCGCCTGCCCATGCTCGAGAACAGCCCGGACATCGGTCGCGTGCAGTTCAGTGTGGCCTATGGTGATTTCAGTGCCGGCATGGCTGCGCAGATGATCCGCAAGGGCATCCAGACGGTCAGCCCCTGGTGGGCCAGCATGGATCTGGGCGTCAGCTGGCGCACGCCGTGGTCCGGCATCATTTCGGTAGGTGCGCGCAATCTGTTCAGCAGCGGCGAACCGCCCAAGCTCGGTAACTCGCCGGTGGCTACTGCCAACGAGACCGACGCCTTCAGCCGCACACCCTATGTGCGCTACGAGCAGGATTTCTAGTCGGGGCGCCTGCTTCGCAACGGATCTTCAGCGGCAAGTACCATCTACTGATCACCGTCCAGCCAATTCTGGCGCTAGGCGTTGTCATTGGCGTTTGCCGGCACCCGACAGATGCGCAAGACCCAGGTGCGCCTGCGGCTTAGCTGGGCTACCGAGAGCTGATCCACCTCTTGCCATTGACGGCGAGGCCAGGCCGCGCCGTCGAGGATTCCATCGAACTCACCAGTGACGATGCTGGCGGTCATGTTTCTGCCGGGCAATCGCGACACTGGCGCGATTCTGCTTGCCCTGCAGCCTGACCCGCTCGCGCACCGTCACCACGCCATCGGCCTTGGCCCTGGCCTCAGCGTTCGCAATATGCTGCTGACGCGTCGCCAGCCGCGCGGCTTCCGGCCCGGTCAGCGTACCGCTGGCCACACCTTGCTCGATCCGCTGCGCCTGCCGATCCTGGCGGGCGTCCACTCGCGGGGTACCGGCAAAAGCGCTGCCGGCCATGACCAGCAACAGCGCAGCGGTGGCCAACTGGGTCTTGATGTTCATGTCTGACTCCTGACGATGGCGGGCGACCTGCCCGCTTTCACCTCTATCAACGCAGCCCGTCGACGCCAGTTGACCATTGGAACTGCGACATGCACCTCGGTTCAGGATGGCCTGTCGATCCGTCGATTCCGTTCCCGCGACGCAGCAACGCCCCAGATCCCCACGACAAGGGCTGCTGCCAGGCGAGCACGCGCCGCCAGTTTGCGCCATCATCGGCGGCCGGTACGGGACTGCGCCGCGCGCGCCCGACGACGATCCGCACAGAGCATCCGGAGCCGCCATGCAAGCCGCAGCCGCACCACCGCAACTCACATTCCGAGCCGTCACGCTGTCCATCATTCTGGCGGTCATCCTGGCTGCGGCGAACACCTATCTGGGGCTGTTTGCCGGACTGACCATCGCCTCGGCCATACCAGCGGCAGTGGTGTCGATGGCCGTACTGCGCCTGCTGGGAGGCGGACACATCCTCGAAAACAACATCGTCCAGACCGGCGCCTCGGCCGGCTCGTCGATTGCCTCCGGCGTGATCTTCACCATCCCCGCGCTGCTGATCCTGGGCTACTGGGACGACTTCAAGTACTCCTGGGTACTGGCCATCGCCGGGCTGGGCGGTTTGTTGGGCGTGCTGTTTTCGGTGCCATTGCGGCGCTCGTTGATCGTCGATCAGGGCCTGGCCTTTCCCGAAGGCAAGGCGGCGGCAGAAGTGCTGAAGACCGGCGACAACCCATCGGAAGGCATTCGACTGCTGGCTATCGCGGCGTTGCTGGGTGGCTTCGTCAAGCTTGCTGCCGGCAGCGGCCTGCGATTGATCACGGACACCGCAGCCCACGCGGCCTACATCGGGAAATCCATCGGCTATGTGGGCACCAATCTGTCGCCGGCGCTGTTCGGCGTCGGCTACATCGTCGGTCTCAACATCGGCATTGTGGTGCTGGCCGGTGGCATTCTCGGCTGGAACATCGCCATGCCGATCTACAGCACCTTCTTCATGCATCTGGATCCGGCGCTGGCCAGCGCGGTGGTCGGCGCCAGTGCCGAAGACGCCGCCTACGCGATCTGGTCGGCCCAGATCAGATACCTCGGTGTGGGCGCCATGCTGGTGGGCGGCGTCTGGACGCTGATCTCGCTGCGCAACTCCTTGTTCTCGGGCATCAAGAGTGGTCTCAAGGCCACCAGCCATCTGGCTGGCGCCAAGCCGCTGCACACGGATCAGGATCTGCCGATGAAGGCCATACTGATCGGCATCGTCGTGTTCACGATCCCGCTGGCGCTGCTCTATCACGCCATTGTCGGCACCTGGGGCATTGCCTTGATCATGACCATCATCATGATCGTCGCCGGCTTTCTGTTCGTCTCGGTATCGGCCTACATGGCGGGTCTGGTCGGCTCGTCGAACAATCCGGTCTCGGGCATCACCATCTGCACCATCCTCTTTGCCGCCCTGGTGCTGCTCGTGCTGATGGGCCGGGATGCCAGCATTGGCCCGGTCGCCGCCATCATGATCGGCGCGGTGGTTTGCTGCGCGGCCTGCATCGGCGGCGACAATCTGCAGGATCTCAAGTGTGGCTATATCGTCGGCGCCACGCCCTGGCGACAGGAGGTCATGCTGGCCATCGGTGCGGTGTCGTCCGCACTGGTCATGGCGCCGGTACTGAATCTGCTGGTCAAGGCTTATGGCCTGGGCGTGCCAACGGCGGATCATCCGAATCCGCTGCTTGCCCCGCAGGCCAATCTGATGGCTTCGGTTGCCAAGGGCATCTTTGGCGGCCAATTGCCCTGGGGAACCATCGCCGTCGGCGCCGGCATCGGAATCGCGATCATCCTTCTGGACACCTGGCTGAAAGCCACGGGCAAGACCTTCCGCACCCCGGTGCTGGCCTGTGCGGTGGGCATCTACCTGCCTATCGAACTCAGCGTGCCGATCTTCTTCGGCGGACTGGTGGCGCATCTGGTGGAGCGCCGCGCCAGGCTCAAGCCTGATGATCACGAAGGCCGCGATCGTGTGCACCGCAAGGGCACGCTGTTTTCTGCCGGCCTGATCACCGGCGAGGCACTGATGGGCATCTTCATCGCCATTCCAATCGTCCTGGCCGGACAGCCGGACGTACTTGCGCTGCCGGAAAGCCTGCGTTTCGGCGGCTGGCTGGGATTGCTGATGGTGGCCGGCATCGCCTGGCTGCTCTATCGCGAGGCCAGACCGCAGGCGAATACCTGAGCCTGAGCGGTCGCGACGCCCGGTCGCTCCTACCAAGCGCACCGACCGCCTGCAGGAGCGCCCTCGCCGCGCGACCGTGGCTCGACGCTTGCGGGCGCCGGCAGACGGCGCATGCCGCCAGCAAGAGCTTCAACGCAGAGAACGCAGAGGGGCGCAGAGAACGCGGAGAGAAGCAAAGCTCATCTGGATACGCTTTTTCTCTGCGTTCTCTGCGTTCTCTGCGTTCTCTGCGTTCTCTGCGTTCTCTGCGTTCTCTGCGTTCTCTGCGTTCTCTGCGTTCTCTGCGTTCTCTGCGTTCTCTGCGTTCTCTGCGTTCTCTGCGTTCTCGGCGTTCCTCTGCGTTCTCTGCGTTCAATGTCTGACCACAGCTCACCGCGGTTCCGGGCCTTGGCCGCTACACCGAAACACCGCGGTCGCGACGCAAGGTCGCTCCTACCAAGGCCGCTGGCTGCCCGTAGGAGCGCCCTCGTGGCGCGACCGTCGCCAACCAGAATCGACAATCTTCGTCGGCCGCCGACCGCCAGAATCTGCAACGCGGAGAACGCAAAGGTCCGCAGAGAACGCAGAGAGGAGCTGGATTGACCGATTCCGCTCTTCTCCGCGTTCTCTGCGCCTCTTTGCGTTCTCTGTGTTCGGCTACTGCCAGCAGCCCGCCCCAGGTTCCGGTTCTTGCGACGGCGCTGGAACGCTGCGGTCGCGACGCAAGGTCGCTCCTGCCAAACCCGCTATTCGCCGTCGATCTGGACGCGCTCGTTGCGGTGTCGGGCGAGGATGTTGAGGGCTTCGACGCCGCCGGAGAAGGCCATCGCGAAATACAGATAGGCGCGCGGAATGTGGAAATCGAAACCATCGGCGATCAGTGCCATGCCGACCAGGATCAGGAAGGACAGGGTCAGCAGTGCAATCAGCCCTTCGGTGGTGAACAGCTGCTCCATGAGGTCAGGAGTACCCCAGGTATCGCGGCAGCAAGATCAGTGACCAGGTGGCGACCACATTGACCATGCACAGAAAAACCGCGGCCGAGCCCATGTCCTTGGAGCGACCGGCAAGTTCGTGATACTCGGGTGTGGTCTTGTCGACGATGGCTTCGACGGCGCCGTTCAGCAATTCCACCGCCAGCACCAGCAGCAGCGAGCCGAGCAGCAGTACCCGCTCGACGGCATCGGCGCCCAGGTACAGCGCCAACGGCGCCAGGACCAGCAGCAGATAGACCTCGAGTCTGAACGAACTCTCGAAGCGGAAAGCGGCCCGCAAACCCTGTGCCGAGTAGCCCAATGCCTTGATGACCTGCCTCGGTCCACGCCCTTCGATACTGGCCATGTAGTCCTTACTCAAACCGTCGCGCACGGCCGGATCGCGAAGGTCGCGATGGCTGGTATCGGGGAAGATTGCACTGAACGAGAGCTGCGCGAAGTTTCGACAATCGGCATTGCGCAACGTCTGGGTGAAACAGTCAGCCTGCAATGATCGCATCGAGCCCTTCGATCAACAAGCGCTGGGCGTTGGCTTGAGACTTGCGTTGGTCCGGGCGAGTATCCAGCCTTCATCCTGTGGAGTCGTGCACGTGTTCAATGTCGAGAAACTGCTGGGTCAGATGCTTTCGGGCGGTGTGACTCCGGGCCGAAGCCGGCGCAATTCCTCACTGATCCCGGGCGTCAGCAAGGCGCAACTGGGTGTGGGCGTCATCGGTCTGGCCATGGCCGCCTGGGAACATTACAAGGGCCAGCAGGGTGCCACGGCCAGCGCACCGGCGGCCGGGCCTGGAGCCATGCCTCCACCGCCGCCGCCCGCTCCGGGGCAATTGCCCGCTGCCTCGATGCCGCCACCAGCGCCGCCGCCGGCGCGTTCCGAGCCCGCTCCGTCAGAGCGCAGTGCCGATGCCAGCCATCTGATCCGCTCGATGATCGCAGCCGCCAACGCCGATGGCCAGATCGATGCGCAGGAGCGCGGCGCCATTCTCGAACGTGCGCTGGAAGCCGGGCTGGATCCCGCTACCCAGCAATTCCTGATGGGAGAGTTGCGGGCGCCGGCCACGCTGGAACAGATCGCGGCGGCGACGCGCCCGGCCCTGAAACTGGAAACCTATGCGGCTGCGATGATCGCCATCACCGTCGACACCGAAGCCGAACGTGCGTATCTGGATCGCCTGGCTGGCGCTCTGGGGCTGACCGCAGAGGACCGCGAGCGCGTGCACCAGCAACTGCAGCTGGGCTGAGCGCGCACCGGTCTGCCCGCACGGCAGACCGGGTGATTCTGGCCCGAGACCGGCCATGGACACGTTCTGATTCTGCAGCAGGCGCCTCGCAGGTCTACCCGCCAGGCAGCCACCCATTCCCCAATCATCGGAGAGCTTAGTCATGCACCAGTGGTACTTCAGCTACAACGGTCAGCAGATGGGTCCGCTCGAACATGCCGCCGCCGCCGCCCAGGCGCAGCGCGATCCCAGCGGTTTCTGCTGGCGCAATGGCTTTGCCGAATGGCTGCCGATCGCCAATGTGGCCGAACTGCGCGCTGACACGAGCCCGCAGGCGTTGATGCCACCGCCGCTGGCAACCCAGCGCGCCGATGAGATCGACTACGTGATCTATGGCGAAGACATGCAGTTCGTCGAAATCGAACTCGATCCGGGCGAGAGCTGCGTGGCCGAGGCCGGCACCTTGATGTTCAAGACCCCGGTGATCAGCATGGAAACCGTGTTCGGCGACGGCAGTACCAAGGCTGCGAGCGGCGGGTTCCTCGACAAGCTGGTCGGCGCCGGCAAGCGCCTGATCACTGGCGAGAGCCTGTTCACCACGGTGTTCACCAATACCGCGCCCAGCGGCAAGGCCAAGGCCGCTTTTGCGGCGCCCTACCCCGGCACCATCATTCCGATGACGCTGAGCAACTATGGCGGCAGCATGATCTGCCAGAAGGATGCTTTCCTGTGCGCAGCCAAGGGCGTGCAGATCGGCATTTTCTTCCAGAAGAAGATTCTTACCGGCCTGTTCGGCGGCGAGGGCTTCATCATGCAGAAGCTGGAGGGTGATGGCCTGGTGTTCGTGCACGCCGGCGGTACCGTGGTCGAGCGTGAACTCAAGGCTGGCGAAACCCTGCAGGTGGACACCGGCTGCGTGGTTGCCCTGACCAGCAGCGTGCATTTCGATGTCGAGCAGGTCGGTGGCATCAAGAGCATCCTGTTCGGCGGCGAGGGCCTGTTCTTCGCACGCCTGACCGGGCCTGGTCATGTCTGGCTGCAGAGCCTGCCGTTCTCGCGACTGGCCGGGCGCATGTTGTCGGCGGCACCGCAACACGGCGGCAGCAAGGGTGAGGGCTCGATATTGGGCGGCTTGGGCGGGATCATCGCCGGTGACAGGAACTATTGAGCGCGGCAATGCCACCGAACCCCAACCGCCGCCCACGCCTGGTCGTGATCGGTGGCGGCTTTGCCGGACTCTGGGCGGTACGCGCGCTGGCGCGGGCGCCGCTCGACATCGTGCTGATCGACCGCTGCAATCATCATCTGTTCCAGCCCTTGCTGTATCAGGTGGCCACGGCCGGTCTGTCGGCGCCGGCGATCGCCGCACCCTTGCGGCATATCCTGCGTCGCCAGGCCAATGCGACGGTGCTGATGGCCGACGTCAGCGCCATCGATACCGGCACACGCCAGGTGCGCTGCAGCGACGGCGCCACGCTGGACTACGACTATCTGCTGGTGGCCAGCGGTGCCGCCCATGCCTACTTCGGACATCCCGAATGGGCGGGATTGGCGCCGGGACTGAAGACCCTGAACGATGCCATGGCCATCCGCGGCCGCATCCTCGGTGCCTTCGAACAGGCCGAGCGCTGCCCGGATCCGCAGGCGCGCAGTGCCTGGCTGACCATCGCCATCATCGGCGCCGGACCGACCGGCGTGGAACTGGCGGGCACGGTGGCCGAGATTGCCCGGCACACGCTCCGCAGCGAGTTCCGCCATAGCGACCCGACGCAAGCGCGGGTGATGCTGATCGAGGCCGGCGGCCGGGTGTTGCCCGCCTTCGACGCGGTCATGAGCGCAAAGGCCAGACTGCAGCTGGAGAAGCTTGGCGTGGAAGTGCGTCTGGGCGCTGCCGTGTCAGCGATCGATGACGAGGGTCTGGTCGTCGGCAACGAACGACTGCAAGCGCGGACGGTGATCTGGGCGGCTGGCGTAGCCGCCTCGCCACTGGGCGCGATGCTGGGTGCGCCCTGCGATCGCAGCGGTCGCGTGCTGGTGTCCGAGGATCTGTCGCTGCCTGGCCAGCCGGAAGTGTTCGTCGCCGGTGACCTGGCCAGCGTGCAGAGTGCCGGCCGCGCTGTACCCGGCACCGCGCCGGCCGCCAAGCAGATGGGCAAGCACATCGCCAGGGTGTTGCAGCAACGCTTGCGCGGGACCCAATCCAGCGCATTCCGGTATCGAGACTTCGGCATGCTGGCCACCATCGGCCGCATGGCAGCCGTGATCCAGTTCGGCCGGCTGCGCCTGTCCGGCCTTCCAGCCTGGTGGTTCTGGCTGGCGGCACATGTCTACTTTCTGATCGGCTTCCGCAACCGGCTGGTGGTATTGATCGACTGGGCCTGGGCTTACTGGACGCACGAGCGCTACGCCCGGATCATCTTCGGCGATCACGACAGGCCTTGAATTTCAAGCGCCTGCGCGCCGGCGCTCCATGCTCGGCGGGGCGCTGTCGGCGCTCTCGCGCTCGTCGACCACGACCTGATCGCGCCCCCCGTTCTTGGCGGCATACAGGGCTGCATCGGCCCGTGCCAGCCAGCGCGACCAATCCTCGCCCGCCCGCAGACTGGCCACGCCGGCGGAAACCCGCACACCGCCGCCAGGACTGCGCAAACTGGTGCGAATCGTGTCCTGCAACTGAAACAACAGCTGTTCTGCCCCGCGGCTGTCGGTACCGGGCATCAGCAGTACGAATTCCTCGCCACCATAGCGATACAGACGATCCTGCTTGCGCGTGCCGCGCAGGATCAGTCGGGCGAATTCTGCCAGCACCTGATCGCCGGCCTCGTGCCCGTGATTGTCATTGACTTGCTTGAAATGGTCGAGATCGAACATGGCCAGCGAATACTCCTGGCCATCACGGGCGAACTGGCGTGCAGCGCGGGCGAGTTCGACTTCCATCAGCCGACGATTGCCGGCATTGGTCAGCGGGTCGCGCGAGGCCAGGACTTCCAGCTGTTCGCGCTGCGTGGCGGTGCGCTTGGCAAACAGAAAAGTGCATACGCCCACCAGCATGATGGTCACCAGGAAGGAAACCTGTTCAAGCGGCAAGTCAAACGCGGTGGGATGCAGGGCGACGGCGAATACCAGAATGGCATTGAGTGCCACCGCGAACTGCCGAGTCGCCAGAAAGAAATTGGTGACCACCACCACGAACACCCAGAACAGGCCATGGTGGCCGAACATCAGGGTGATGGCGGCGCAACCCAGCGTATTGAAACAGGCCATCAGCAAGCCGGCGCGGCGCATGTTGCCACTGATCCAGGCATAGGCCATGTTGCCCAGAATCGAGGCCACGATGAGCGCATCCACGGTGCCCAGCAGATACTCACCGGCCAGAAATCGGTACACGGCGAACGGGGCGATGCCCAGCGCCGAATAGCCACCGAAGAAGGTGATGATGGCCAGATCAAAATCGCCTTTCAGGCGCTCGAGCATGCTCTCCGGTCCCCCGTCACGGCTCGCATTCGTCGCATCAGTGTCCGGCCTGAGCGCGGGATATGCAAGTGGCGACCCCTGTCATTCTCACGCCACGACTTCTGCACCTGTAGCTGAATTCCGCTCAGAGGTTCCCGGCCGCGACGGAATCGGCGATGCTTGCGCCCCCAGCCCGTCCGAATCACCTGCGACGCCCATGTCTGTAGCCTTGGCCCTGTCGATCCTCCTGCAGATCATCTGCGTGGTGCATGCGCTGCGCACGGGACGTCCCTACTGGTGGGTCTGGGTGATTGTCTTCGGCTCCTTCCTCGGCGTTGCCATCTATGCGCTGACACAGATGTTGCCGGACCTGCAGAACGACCCGCGTGCGCGGCAGGCGGCCAAGGGAATCGCCAAGACCATCAACCCGGAGCGGGATCTGCGTCGATTGCGCGAAGAACTGGCGCGCGCCGACACCGTGCAGAACCGCATGCGCCTGGGTGCCGAGTTTCTGGAACTGGGCGAGCCGGCTGAGGCCGAGGCCGTGTTTCGTGAGTGCCTGCGCGGCATGCACGCCGAAGACCCGGATATCCTGCTGGCGCTGGCCCATGCCCAGTTTGCCCAGGACAAGGCGCAGGAAACGCACGACACGCTGAACACCCTGATCCAGGCCAATCCGGATTACAAATCACCCGACGGGCACCTGCTCTATGCGCGCACGCTGCAGCAACTGGGCCGCGACCAGGAGGCCCTGGCGGAATATGAAGTCTTGTCCGACTCCTATCCCGGCGAGGAGGCGCGCGTGCGCAAGGCCGAATTGCTGCGCAAGCTGGGCATGGAGGGCGATGCCCGTACCGTGCTGGAAACAGTGCTGTCACGCAGCAAGCTGGCCCCGGCCTTCTACCGCAAGGCCCAACGCGAGTGGATCAACCGCGCCAGACAGTTGCTGAAGGCCTGATCCGGGCGCGTGCAGAGCTTCCTGGCCCCTGCGCATTCATTGCTGCGCAACTACCTTGATCAGGGTAGACACCAGCAGTTCCGGCCGCACCGGTTTCAGCAGATGGGCGCGGAAACCGGCATCCACGCTGCGGGCCAGATCCTCGGGCGTGCCGCGCCCGGTCACCGCGATCAACGGTAGCTGCGGCTGCTGTACTTGCAGCGTCTGCGCCAGCTCCACGCCGCTCATGCCGGGCAGATCCCAGTCGAGCAATGCCAGCGACACACGCTGCTGCTGGAGGATGATCAAGGCACTGAGTGCATCGGCGGCCGGATGCACCAGTGCGCCGTGTTTGCCCAGTTCCCGCAGCAACAGTTCGCGCGCGACCGGATCATCGTCCACCACCAGCACGGCCTGCCCCGAGAGGAACAAGGGCGGTGGGCCAGCAACCGTGGCGCCTGGCACGTGGGTGGCAGAACCCGCCTCGGTCGCCGGCATCAGACTGAGGATGAAGACACTGCCCAGCCCCGGCGTGGATTCGACCGTGAGACTGCCGCCCATGCGCTCGGCCAGACTGCGGCTGATGGCCAGGCCGAGTCCGGTTCCCGATGCCGCGCGCTGGTCTCCGACGCGCTCAAAGGGGCGGAACAGCCTTGCGGCCTGCTCCACACTCATGCCCGGACCGGAGTCGCGTACACGGATCTGCAAGCGATCGCCATCCACCGCGGTGCTGATCTCGACACCACCGCGGAGCGTGAACTTGATGGCGTTGCTGAGCAGATTCTCGATGATCTGCAACAAACGCGGCGGATCGACCTGCACCCGCGCCCTGGGATCGATGGCGGCGCGGAACCAGAGCCCGCGTTCGGCCGCCTGCTGCGAGTAACGGGCCAGGGTCGCATCCAGCACCTCTGCGAGCGTCACCACCTGCAGTGGCAGCGGCGCGGCCCCGGCCTCCAGTCGGCTCCAGTCGAGCATGTCATCGAGCAGATGTAGCAGCTGCCGACCGGCGTCATTGAGCAGCTGCAGGTAGCGTTGCCCGGTTTGCGGCAGAGGCTGTTCGCCCAGCAGGCGTCCCATGCCGAGCACGCCATTCAGCGGATTGCGGATCTCATGACTGAGTTCGGCCACCAGGGCGGTGCGCTCTGCCGCCAGCTGCTCGGCCCATTCAGCCTGACGCCGCGCCTCCCGCCAACGTTCGGCACTGCGCTGACGCAATTGCCGCCAGCGTTCGACGGCGGCCACCGACAGCACCAGCAGTAGCGCATAGGCGCTCAGTGCCCAGGGGCTGCGCCACCAGGGCGGCAACACCGTGAACGCCCATTCCAGGCTGTTGGCAGCGGCCTGGCCATCGCCGTCCCAGGCGCGAATCTGCAAAGTGTAGTCGCCATCGGACAAAGCCCCGAAACGGCGCTCGGGCAGGCCGGCGGCTTCGGTCCAGTCTTCGTCCCAGCCGACCAGCCGGAAACTGAAGCGCTGCGCATGCGTGCGCGCCAGTGTGTTCAGACGTACCGACAGGAACAGCTCGCGCTCATCGGAACGCAGCTCGGCGCGCTCGTGCGAATGCAGCTCACGCGTGCCCTCGGGCCCCACCACGCTGATCTGCTCGAAACGCAGCCGCGCCGGCACCACCACGCCCGAGCCCCTGGCGGTATCGACACTGATCAATCCGGCCTCGCCGCCTATCCACAATCGACCGTCGGGCTCGGCCAGAAACGGGCGATCGCTGAATTCCCGGGAGGGCAATCCATCACGGCCGTCAAAACTCTCCAGACGATCCTGTTCGGGAAAATAGCGGAACAGGCCCTGAGGCCCGGCCATCCACAGCGCGCCCTGCTGCAGCTGCATGCCGCCCAGCGTCTGGAATTCGGCGAAGGCACGCGGCGCTCTCCCGGCATCACGATAGAGGCCGTCGCGCCACAGATAGTGCACCAGATTGCCATCCACGAAAGCGTAGAGGCCGCCGTTGCCATCGTTGGTGTAGGCATCCACCCGCACCGAGGACAGCAAGGACTGCCAGCAGCGGCAGTCTGCATCCAGCCGCAGCAAGGCGCGATCGGTGGCGACCCACAACTGCTGATCCAACCCCAGCCCCAGTTGCTGGATCTCGGTACCAACCAGACCGTTCTCGCCGAAGGCATGCCGCTCGAGCTCGCCGGTGCGCGGATCGATTGCGTTCAGCCCGGCGCCCATGGAAGTGGCCCAGATGCGGCCGTCGTGATTCTGGAAGAGCAGATCGACATTGCCATCGACCAAGGTCTCGGCCGACCATTGCTGCAGCTGGCGCAGACTGCCATCGGCCTGGGCTTGCAGCCTGAGCAAGCCGCCCTGATGTCCGACCCAGAGTTCCCCGCCGCTGGCCAGAACCGCCCAGACCCGCCACTGCCCGGTGTCGGGCAGTGCCACGGCCTGGATCCGGCCGGTCGCCGGCGTCAGACGATGCAGGCCCGCGCCGAGGGTGCCGATCCAGACCAGGCCATCGGCATCACGGGCAATGCCGCGCACCCGTCCGTTCAGCAACCCGCTTCGAGCCAGCGGATCCGGCTGCCACACGGCGAAGCGATCAGCCGACTGCGGCAGGTGCAGCAGCCCACCACCACTGGTGCCGAACCAGAGCCCGCCGCTGTGATCGATCAAGGCGGTGCGCATGCCCTCGGCCGGAATGCCGCCGCGGCTACCCGGGATGTAGCTCAGCCTCTGCTCGATGCCATCCAGCACGCGCAGCATCTCGCCGCGGCCACCGATCCAGTCGCCGCGAGCATCGGCCAGCAGCAATCTGGCCCGTCCCGGCAAGGCCAGCTGCGAGAGCTCCCGACATTGCGGTGGCTGCGAACCGTCGATCGCGCACAAACGGCCGTCCGAGGTGCTGAACCAGGGGCGACCTCGGCGTTGGGCAATGGCGAACACCGGCAGCGGATCCGGGGCAAGAGTGGAATCGGGCGCACTGAAGCTGGCGCTGTCCGGGTCGAAACGCAGCAAGCGCTTTTCCAGGGTACCCAACCAGAGCGTGCCGCTCTGATCGAGTGACAGATCGAGGATATGGCCGTTACCCAGCGCTGCCGGTATGGGATGTTGCGCCACGACCCTGCCGCCCAGATCCAGTTCCAGCAATCCCGAGCCGTAGGTGCCTATCCACAGACGCCGGTCGTCAGCGGCCAGCGCCCAGGCTTCCAGCTGTTCGGCCTGCAGCATCGCCACCAGGTCGAAACGGAGAAAATCATCCGTTTCGGGACGCCAGCGCGCGAGCTGGCCGCCCTGGGTCGTGACCCACAGTTGCTGTCGACCATCGACCGTCATCGCCTCCACCGAGATCGAGGCCAGTGCGTTGGCACGCTCCAGGCGCGCCGGATAGCTGCGGATGGCGTGGCCATCAAAGCGCACCAGACCGTTGGCGGTGCCGATCCAGACTCGGCCCTCGGCGTCCTCGGCCAGCGCCTGGATCTGTTGGGAGGGCAGTCCCTCCTCGGTGCCGATCACCCGGAATACTGGATCGGAGATGAGCGGCTCGGCCGCTGCGGCTTGCAATAGGCAGGCCTGGACGACGAACATCAGTCCCATGGGCCAACCACCACCAGATTCTGAACGCGCCATCTCCGCAGCCCCCCGTAGCCTGCGCATCCGCCTGTTGCTGGCCGCAATCGTGGTCGCCAGCGCCCTCGGACTGATCCTGTCAGCGATCTATGCCACCGATGCCGCACTGTCGATCATAGAACGGCTGCAGCGACTCCCTTTGTGGTTAGGAGTGCTCACCGGTGGTTTTGTCTCAGCGCTGGTGCTGGTCACCGGCTGGTTGCTGTGGCGGCTGCTGCATCCGCGGCGCAAGGCGACCGCAGCGGTGTCCAAGACCATCGACCGGCCGTCGATCGAGGCCCGTATCGCCAGCCCGGCGCTGCAGGAACAAGCGGACACGCTCAAGGCCGAGCTGGTGGAACTGGATCAGCGCGCCGCCCTGTCCCAGGTCTTCGTGGCCCTGTTCGGCGATGTCAGCGCCGGCAAGAGTTCGCTGATCAGGGCGCTGGTGCCCGGCAGCGAGGCCCGCGTCGACGTGCTTGCCGGCACCACCCGCAGCGTGCGCCACTATCAGGGCACGCTGCCGGGTGGGCAGACGCTGATGCTGGCGGACGTACCCGGCACCAGCGAGTGGCATGGCGAGAGTCGTGCCGTCGCCGCCCGCGAGGAGGCGCTGCGCGCGCACGTGGTGGCCTACGTCTGCGATGGCGACCTCAGCCGCACCCAGGCCGAGGAACTGGCCTGGCTGGGCGAGTTCCACAAGCCGGTGCTGCTGCTGTTGAACAAATCCGATCGCTATCGCCCCGATGAACTCATCGCGCTGCGCCAGCGCCTGCAGGAGCGCACCGGCGTCAAGCCCCTGGCGATCTCGGCCGGCGGCGCCGAGACCGTCGAGGTACGCGCCGCCGACGGCACGTCGAGCATCCGGGAGCGTCCGCGCGCGCCGCAGATCGACTCGCTGCTGCAGGCGCTGACCGACATTGCCCGGCGTGGCCCGCAGGCCTACGAGGAAGGCCGCCAGCACGCCGTGCTCGGGGCGCTCGACCTCAAGCTCGAAGCCATGGAATCGGAGCAGCGCCGTCGGCGGGCCGCGACGCTGGTGCGCGAATACGCGCGCAAGGCGGCACTCGGCGCCATGGCCGCGGTGGCACCGGGCAGCGATCTGGTCATCCAGGGGGTATTGGCTTCGCGCCTGCTGTCGGAACTCACCCAGCTGTACCAGGTGCCGATGCGCAGCATCGATCTGGACAACTTCATCGAACTGGCCGGCGGGCGACTGCGCGGCACCTCGGCGCTGGTGCTGGCCATTGCCGGCAACGCCCTCAAGGCCTTCCCCGGCCTCGGCACGCTCGGCGGCGGTCTGGTCCACGCTGTCGCCTACGCCATGATCTTCGACAGCCTCGGCAAGGCTGTGGCCGACACTCTCGATCGCGGACAGGGCTTTGACCGGCAGCAGGCCCTGGCCCAGTTCAACAGCAGCCTGTCGGACCGCAGCCGCTTGTTGCAGCTGGCCCCGGACATGTTGAGACTGGCGCTGGAAGTGCGCCAGGAAGTCCGATTGCCGCCGCAGACCAGGGAAACGCCATGAGCCGATTTCTGGCCTTGTTGATGCTGTGCCTGGCCAGCATCACCGCAGCCCCGGCGGCGACGGTCGCCTACCGCTTCGATCCGGTGCATTCGCAGCTGCTGTTCTTCGCCGATCACATGGGCTTCTCGACCTCGATCGGGCGCTTCACCCGCTGGCAGGGCGAATTCAGCTACGACCCCGACAATGCCGCCGCCAACCGGGTCGATGTCAGCATCGACATGGCCTCGCTGGAGATGGGCGACGCCACCTGGAATCGCACCATGCTGGGCGCCAAGTGGTTTGCCGCCGAGGAGTTCCCGCAAGCGCGTTTTGTCAGCCAGCGTTTTGAAGTCATCGACGACAATCGCGCCATCATCCACGGCCAGCTGACGCTGCGCGGCCACAGTGGCGAGGTGGCGCTGGCCGTGCGCATCAACCGTCAGGGCATCCATCCCTATACGCTGAAGGACACCGCCGGCTTCTCGGCCACGGCCACGCTCAGCCGATCGGCCTTCGGGCTCGATGCCCTGCCGGGCACGCTGGCCGACGCCGTCGAACTGCGGATCGAGGTGGAAGGCCAGCGCCTGAACCCGGTCAACCGCCGCCCGCGCAAGCGCTAGTGTGGTGTCCCGTGAATAGGTTGAAGAGATTTCCGATGGATTTCGGCCCGAGGCAAGGCGCGAGTAGAAGTCATGGCAGCGCCATGGCGCCGACGAGCAACGCGGCGATCGGGCCGAAAGACGCGGAAATGATTCAAGGTATTTGCGGGACACCCCACTGAACCCCAAGGCCCGTATGCATCCATGACTTCCGACGTGCAGACCCCGCAGCAACAGCGCCATCTGGCGCAAACCGTCGACAGCCTGCGGGCGCTGATCGACGACCCGGCGCTGCCGGCCGAAGTGCGCCGGGCGCTGGAACCGGAATTCGCGGAAATCGAGCGCCTGATCGACAAGCTGGAACAGGGCGAGTTGCACGTGGCCGTGTTCGGCCGCGTCAGTGTCGGCAAATCGGCGCTGCTGAATGCGCTCATCGGCCAGAGCCATTTCACGGTGGGCGTGTTGCACGGCACCACCACCGCGCGTGAAAGCGCCCAGTGGCAGCGTATCGGCGACTCCGGCGTGCATCTGATCGACACCCCGGGCATCAATGAAATCGACGGCGCCGAGCGCGAACGTCTGGCCCGACACGTGGCCGGGCGTTCGGATCTGGTGATCTTCGTCGTCGACGGCGATCTGACCGCCAGCGAGGGCGAAGCGCTGAAGGACCTGGCCGCCACCCGCCGGCCGATGCTGCTGGTGTTGAACAAGGCCGACCGCTATCTGGCGGCCGAGCGCGAGGCACTGCTGGAGCGACTGCGCGCCCACACCCAGGGCCTGTTGCGCCCACAGCATGTGATCGCCGCCAGCGCCCTGCCGGCGCCGCGCCGGGTGATCCGCATCGGGGCCGACGGCAGCGAAAGCGAATCGATGGAGATTCCGCCGCCCGATGTCGCCAGCCTGCGCGCGACCGTGTTCGATGTGCTCGCCAGCGAAGGCAAGACCCTGGCCGCACTCAATGCCGGTTTGTTTGCCGGGCGTCTGAGCGATGAAGTCGGCAAGCGCCTGACTGAAGTCCGTCGCGATGTTGCCGACAAGCTGATCCGCAACTACGCACTGGGCAAGGGCGTGGCCGTGGGCCTGAACCCGGTGCCGCTGACCGATCTCGCCGCCGCCGCCGGCTTCGATGTGGCGCTGGTCACGCACCTGGGGCATGTCTATGGCCTGCCCTTCACCAAGGCCGAAGCCGGCGAACTGGTGCTCAAGATCGCGGCACAGATCGCGCTGCTGATGGGAGCCATCTGGGGTGTGAACGTACTCGCCAGCGCGCTCAAGGGCATCAGCATCGGGCTGTCGACGGCGCTGACCGCTGGCGCCCAGGGGGCGCTCGCCTATTTCTCGACCTACATCACCGGGCGCGCCGCACAGGCTTATCTCGCCAACGGCAAGAGCTGGGGCGAGCGCGGGCCCAAGCGGGTGGTTGAGGACATCCTCGGCAGCCTGGATCGGGATTCCATCCTGCGCGATGCCCGCGCCGAAATCCTGGCGCGCCTGCGCAACTGAGGCTGGGCACCAGTGCTCCTGGTCGCCCGAGATGACCCGCGCAGCGGCTCACCCGGTCGCTCCGCCTCAAGGCCCGGACCGAACGACCTCGGTCCGGGCTGCATCACACCAACTACCCCTTGACCGCCTCACCCACACGCTTGGCGGCAGCCGCCTTGTCGGCCGGTTTGCCACGCTTGTCCACAACCAGTGCAGGTGTGCCCGGCTCCAGCATCTGCAGGGATTTCAGGAACTCGATGATCTCGGCCTGACCCTGCGCTCCCAACTGCTCGAAGGCCACCCGCGAAGTGGCCGCTTCGCCACCGTGGGCCATGATCGCCTCGGTCAGCGTGGTGAGATCGCCGCGATGACCATAAGGCGCCGAGTTGCCGGCATCCCACAGGCGTCGAGTCAGGAACATCTCGGTCGGAATACCGCCCTGGACCACCTGCTCGTTGCAGTAGTGACGAACCTGCGCATCGCACAGATTGTGACGCTTGAGATCGGTGTAGGCGCGAACATTGATGCCACCGCCAGCGGCGGCCTCGAAGCGCGGCAACTGACCCTGGCGGGTCATGTCGAAGCTGAACACCTGCGCGACCTGATTGGGCTTCAGATTGCCGTCCGGGTTGTACGGATTGGGCTCGGTGAACTGGGTGGTATTGAGCTTCAGCGACGGCACATGGCAGCTGGCGCAACCGACGGTTTCGAACTTGCGCTCACCGCGAATCACCGCGCGCAGCGCGCCGACGTCATCGGGCAACACCTGCCCCGGCGTATTCAGCCCGGCCTGATAGATGGTGGTCGCCGTGATGTCGCCCACGGTCAGCTCATCGGCCACACCGTCCTGATCGAAATCCGCGGTGCCGGTGCGGGCGACGCCAAAGCGCTCTGTAGACTGCATGCCATGGTGATGATTCATGGCGTTGTTGGTGAATTCACGCAGCGAGATCACCGCGCCCTTCTGGTGGAAGGGACGAAGAATCAGATCGGCATTGATGCCCTTGATCTCACGGGTGTCGACCGTGCCATCGGCATGGGCGGTGACAAAGCCGAAGTTCACGGTCTTGGTGTTCAGCGCCAGGCGCGTGCTGCGACCGGTACCGCGGGCGGCGCTGAGCGCCTGTTCGCGGATCGCCTGCAACTCGGCGGTCATTTCACGGGCCAGCATTTCGATACCGGCCGTACCCTGCATGCCCAGCGTATTGCGGTCGTTGCTGAACTGGGCGTTGACCGACTCGGTCACCGGATCCAGGGTTTGTGCCAGCACGAAGACATTGGCGACGATATCCCCGCCGCCACCGGAGAAAGGCTGATTGTGGCAACCGGAACAGGAGTTGGCGTCGGGCGCCGAGGTGCGAATGAAAGCCGGCGCGCTGCCGGGCACCCGCGCCGCGCCGCCGCCGGTCGTGCCGGGCCGGCTCTGGCCGTCGAACAGGTTGAACTTGGCCTGGAACAGCAACTGGCCCTGATCAAAGAGCTGATCGAAAGTGACCGCGCCACTGTCGATCCGGGCCTGATCCAGATGGGTCTCGACGATGGGACCGTCGCCGATCGTCACCGCGGATGCCGCGATCCAGGGCAGCAGGCCAGCAGCCAATGCCACAGTCAGATGGGTCTTGCGCATATTCGTCTCCTGCAGACTTTGGTGGACGCAGCCCTCGCTCCCGCAGGAGGCGGCGGTCTGCGTCATGGGACTTTTCGCAAGGCGCCGGTGCTTTACGGTGTCTTGCGAATTCACAAAGCATAGACGTAAATAAACGATATGTGAACGCGAGAGGTGCCGGAGGGAGCGGGGCTTCCCGGCCTGATGGACACTGAAAAGCCACGCCGCCGGTCCAGCTGCAGCGGAGAAATCGCCATCCGATTCGAGCATTGCATCCTTGTTGGTGGCAGCACCGAGGGATCGGCCACAGCACTCACCGCAGCGGAGTTGTGGTCGGCGCTGCTGCAAGCCAGCCTCGATCCACGACAGCTACGGCCTGATCTGGACACGGTCAAGGTGGTGGCTACCGGCAGCGACAGCTGGCGCCGCGAGCTGGGTTTTGGCGCGCTGACGATCATCGAGACGCTCAAGGCCGATGCCGCGAGTCAGTCAGTCCGTCAGCACACGCTGTTTCCGCCGACGCTGGCCGGCGGCAGTCGTACAGTCAGCATCCGCATCGACCGCGATCAGGGACTGGCTCTGCATTTCGCCTACCACAGCCCGCATCTGAGTGCCGACCCCGAACTCGGCGACGCCCATCGTGCCGCCTTCCAGGCCGCCTACCAGCATGCCGACGCCGATCAGGTCGAACGCCTGCTGCTCTGGATCGGACAGCAGCGCGACGGCGGTGCCTGACAGTGTCTGCCAGAGGGCAACCGAAGCCTCGACGCTCTGGATTCTCCGCGCCCTCGCGCCCCCGTCACCGCACCCTCGCGTACTCCACGCCCTTGAGCTTGCGCACGAAATTCGAGCCCATCAGCAGCGAGGGTGTGTAGAAGCCCGCATGCGGACCGATATCGGTGGCCAGAAAGCGGGCAATCCGCAGCGCCGACATCGCCGTCAGCGCGTAGCCATTGGGCGTGGTCAGCGTGGCCGCACGCACGTCTCCGCGCGGATTGCGCACTTCGCCGTAGACATAGCCGTGGCATTCACTTCGACGCTGCTGCGACGGGCCCTTGACGCTGGCCTCGACCCGACGCTTCAGCAACCACTGCACCGGCGCCAGGCCCAGCAAGGGTGTCAGCCAGCGCAGGCGCCGCAGATTGGCGATGGTGCGCGGCGGCATCGCCATGTAGACCTCGATATTGGGGATGCCGGTGCTGACGAAGGCCGTGTAGACATCGCCCCAGGGAATGGTCACACATTGACGACTGCCGCGCGGAAAGTTGATCTCGCGGCGCTTGTAGCCCAGCGGCACGCGGATCAGCTCGCCGTCGCGACGAATCCGGCCGCCCTTGCCCAGTCCCTCGACGCTGGTCAGCGCCGTGCCGCGGCTGGGACCACCCTCGGCGTCGAAGGCCAGCAGCAACTCGTTGGCATCGGGCAGATCCTCCCGCAGCATCGCCGCCAGACAATCGGTGGGCACCACATCGAAACCCACACCCGGCACCAGCGCGACACCATGCTTGCGCGCGGCGCTGTCGTTGGCGTGAGCATAGGCAAAGACATCGATCTCGCCGGTGATGTCCAGATAGTGCGTGCCCACCTGCAGGCAGGCGGCAATCATCGGCGCGGCCGTCTGCGAGAACGGCCCGGCGCAGTGGAGCACGGCGCGCATGCCCTCCAGACCGCGGCGCAAGGCCTGCGTGTCGGTCAACTCGAAGCTGCGATGCGGCAGGCCGAATTCGAGCGCCACCGATTCGGTACGCGCCGGATCACGACCGGCGACCACCGGCTTGTACCCGGCCGCGATGGCCTGTTCCAGGATCAGTCGCCCGGTATAGCCATAGGCGCCGTACACCATCCACGGTTCTCCCATGCCGCCTCCCCGCTGCATGCCTTGCTGGCGTCCCTATGGTAGGGCATTGCGGGCCGGTCTTCGCCACCTGAAGCACCAGAACCCCGCACGCCCAGCGGACCTTGTATTCCCGATGATCGGCACAAACTCCAGCCTTTGCGTCGACCCGAGTCGGAGGCGCCCGCAACTCGCGCGGGTGCGTCGCCGGGTCGATCATTCCCCACTCCCAGACCTGCCCGCCTGTGTCCGAAAAAACCCGTTCCATCGCGCCGCTGGCGGCGCTACGACCCTTTCTGCGGCCCTATCGCGGCCTGATGGCCGGCGCGCTGGGCTTTCTGCTGCTGGCCTCGGTGGCTTCGCTGTCGCTGCCCAGCGCGGTCGGCCAGATGATCGACCATGGCTTTTCCCAGGCCAACGCCGAATACGTCGACAAGTACTTTCTGGCGCTGCTGGCCGTGGCCATGCTGCTGGCGATCGGTACGGCGGCCCGTTTCTATTTCGTCACCCGGCTGGGCGAACAGGTCATGGCCGACCTGCGGCGCGCGGTCTACGACCATCTGCTGCGGCTCGACCTCGGCTTTTACGAGAGCACCCGTACCGGCGAACTGCTGAGCCGGCTGACCGCCGACACCGAACTGATCCAGACCGTGGTCGGCTCCAGCGCCTCGGTGGCGCTGCGCAGTCTGGTGATGCTGGTCGGCGCCCTGATCATGCTGGTCATCACCAGCCCGAAGCTGTCGATGCTGATCGTGCTCGGCATCCCGGTGGTGGTGGCGCCGATCCTGATCTTCGGCCGCCGGGTCGAAAAGCTCTCGCGCGAGAGCCAGGACCGCATTGCCGATTCCTCGGCGATCGCCGGCGAGACCTTCAACGCCATCCACACGGTCCAGGCCAATGTCTCTGAAGGCCGCGAGTCGCTGCGCTTCGGCGATGCCGTGCGGCGCACGCTGGCCACCGCCACCAAACGCATCCGCATGCGCGCCAGCCTGACGGCAGTGGCCATCCTGCTGGTTTTCGGCGCCGTCACCGTGGTGCTGTGGATCGGAGCCAAGGCGGTGCTCGCCGGCACTCTCACCGGCGGCGAGCTCGGGCAGTTCGTGCTCTATGCGGTGCTGGCCGCCGGTTCCGTCGGTGCCGTCAGCGAGGTCTGGGGCGATGTCCAGCGCGCTTCCGGCGCCATGGGCCGACTGGCAGAACTGCTGGCTATCCACCCGCGTATCCGCGATCCGGAAATCCCGGGTTCTGCACCAGTCGCGTTGCGGGAACATATCCGCATCGAAGGCCTGCGCTTCCACTACGACTCGCGCCCGGATGTGGCCGCGCTGGAAGGCATCGATCTGGAAGTGCGCAGCGGCGAGACCGTAGCGCTGGTCGGGCCTTCCGGGGCCGGCAAGAGCACGCTGTTTCAGTTGCTGCTGCGCTTCTATGATCCCGCCGCCGGTCGCATCACGGTCGATGGCACCGATCTGCGCGAACTGCGCATTGCCGATCTGCGCCGGCTTTACGCACTGGTGCCACAGGACCCGGTGATCTTCGGCACCAGCGCTCTGGAAAACATCCGCTACGGACGCCCCGAAGCCAGCCGCGAGGAAGTGGAGGCCGCCGCGCGCGCCGCTGAGGCCCACGATTTCCTCGCCGCGCTGCCGCAGGGACTGGACACCTATCTCGGCGAGCGCGGCGTGCGCCTGTCCGGCGGCCAGCAACAGCGCGTGGTCATTGCCCGGGCGCTGCTGCGCGACGCCTCGATCCTTTTGCTGGACGAAGCCACCAGCGCGCTTGACGCCCAAAGCGAGCGCGCCGTGCAACAGGCGCTGGAACGGCTGATGGCCGGCCGCACCACGCTGGTCATCGCCCATCGCCTGGCCACGGTGAAGAAAGCCGATCGCATCGTCGTGCTGGACCACGGCCGCATCGTGGCCCAGGGCAAGCACGAGGAACTGCTGGCCCAGGGCGGCCTGTACGCCGAGTTGGCCAGATTGCAGCTGGTGTAGCTGCGGGGCACGGGGCACGGGGCACGGGGCACGGGGCACGGGGAAAAGGCTACGGGCTTTGGGCTTCTGTAGGTCCAGACTTGTCTGGACGCTCTTGGCTCGGGGATGAGAAGCGTCCAGACAAGTCTGGACCTACGACGGCTCAGACATCGCAGGCCGCCGTTGGCGGCCTGCTCTGAGGAGGGCCGCGCGCCGGCGCGGCCGCTCGTGATCTCCGCTCAGAGCAAAGCGGCGCCCTCCAGAGCAACGGTCCGCGACATCGATCTCTCTTGCCTCACATGAAACTCTGACCGCTGTTCTTCGCGCTCTCTCTGCTTTTCCTTTGCGTACTTCGCGTCCAGCTTCTGGCTGCAACGCTCCGCAGCGGCGGATTCCCGCGTCACCGGTCGCGCCGCAAGGTCACGCCGCAAGGGCGCGCCTACACACGAGCCGGACGACTGGCACCCGAGAGCTCAGCCTTTCCCGTGCCCCGTGCCCCCTTCCCCGTTTCCCGTTCCCTCAGCACCCCACCTGCCGGCAATCGGGAAAACGCACCTTCACCCGGGTGCCCTCGCCCAGCTTGCTTTCGAATTCGATCGGCCAGCGGAAGCGGTCCGACAGGCGCTTGACGATGGTCAGACCAACCCCGATGCCGCCGCGGCGGCCGTGTTCGGCGCGGAAGAAGGGCTGGAAGATCTGCTTCAGGTCTTCTTCGGACATGCCGACGCCGGTGTCCTCCACCGTGACCATGCCCGGATCGACGATGACCCGCACCCGTCCCTCGTCGGTGTAACTGACCGCATTGCGGATCAGATTGCCGATCAGCACCGCCACCACTTTCGATGGCGCATGCAGACAGAACTGGGCGTTCTCGACAATCTCGAGCGTGATCGGCTTCTCCGCCGCCAGCACCTCGGCGCGCTCCATTTCTTCGCAGACCACCGAGTTGATCGAGAAATCATCCGCTGGCAGGGCGTTCTCGGCCTCTCGGGCCATCAGCAGGAAAGCTTCGATCAGGGCTTCCATATCTCGCGCCGAACGCAGAATCCGCTGGGCATTGCGCATGGAGTAATCGTCGAGCTGGCCATCGCTGATCAGCACCTCGCTGGCCATCTTGATCACCGTCAGTGGTGTGCGCAGCTCGTGACTGGCGTCTCGCGTGAAATTGCGCTCGCGATCGACGAATTCGGAAATGCGCTTGCCGAAACCGTAGATCGATTCCGACAGGGCCAGGGTTTCGCCCTCGATATCGGGCGGCATGCGCTCGGGTGCCAGCGCGCTGAAATCGGGGTTCTTCGGATCCCAGCTGCGCACTTCGTTGGCCAGCCAGATCACCGGCGAAATCGCCCGGCGTGACAGTCTGTAGGTCAGCCAGGTGGCGAGATAGATGAACATCAGCACCAGGGTCAGCGGCACCAGGCCGAAGAACAGCGCCAGTTGGCCGATATGAGCCTGATCGATGAGCAGGAACAGGCGCCCCGGCTGGGCATCGGAGACGAAGACCAGTGCCCGACTGCCGTTCTGGCGCAGCACGTGAAAGCCCAGGTCCAGGCCGCGCAGTTCCGGCGGCACCACCGCATCGGTTTCACCCGAACGCTGCAGATAGCCCTTCATGTTGTGGGTATCGGGTGTCGGATACAGCGGGTTGCGTTCCAGCAACTCGATGTAATGCGTGGTTTCCTCGCGCAGCGCGCGCTTCATCAGCACATCCTCGAGCACCGCCGCCGCGCCGTAGACACCCAGCACGGTGCCACAGGAGATCGCAGCCGCCTGCAGGATGAAGGCGATTCCGATCTTCGCGCGCAGCCCGGATTGACCGTGGTGGGTCATTGGCAACCTCTAACAAAAAAGCCAGGGGCGCATTCTGCGGCCAAGTATCTGCAAGTGGCGCGAAGAGCACGCAGTCGAGCGTAGGCCGAGGGCGCCGCGCAGCGGCTCCCCGGCGCTCTTGACCATGCCCATGCCGGGGAACGCGCCTGCGGCGCGCACCCTCGGCCTGTCAAAAGGCTAGCCCTCCGCCTTCGTCAGCAAGCGCCGGATCAGCTCTCCCACTGCGACAAAGGCGAAGGCACCGGTGACGTGGGTGGCCGCGCCCAAGCCGCCGCCGCAATCCAGTCGACCCTCCTCCAGCGAATCCGGCTTGGCCGAGCAGACCCCGCCATCGGCGCTGGGGTAGCGCACATTCTCCAGCGAATACACCGCAGGCACGCCGAAATAGCGTTTGGGTCCGCGCGGGTATCTGAACTCCTCGCGCAGCTTCTTGCGGATCAGACTGAGCAGCGCATCGTGCTCGGTGCGCGACAGATCCCGCACCCGGATCTGGGTGGGGTCCACACGACCACCGGCAGACCCGGACACGATCAGCGGGATCTTGCGGCGCCGGCAATAGACGATGGTCTCGACCTTGACCCGAAAAGCGTCGCAGGCATCCAGTACCGCGTCGAATCCGCCCTCGCCGATCAGATCCAGATTGGAGGGCGTCAGGAAATGCGCCAGCGGCTGCACCTGCAGCGCGGGATCAATGGCGCGCAGGCGCTCAGCCAGAACCTCCACCTTGAGCTTGCCGTAGTTGCCTTCGAGCGCGTGCATCTGTCGGTTGGCATTGGATACGCAGACCTCATCGCCGTCGATCAGGGTGAGCTTGCCGATACCGGTGCGCGCCAGGGCCTCGGCGGCCCAGGAACCGACGCCGCCCACACCGATCACCAGCACGTGCGCGCGTCGCAGCCGCGCCAGCGCATTCACGCCGTAGAGCCGGGCAATGCCGGCATAGCGAGGATCGATGGCAAGGGCAGCGTCTGGCAGGGACATGAAGGTGGGTTAGACCGGAGTAGCGTCTGCGGGAGGCGAAGTAAAGCAGATCAACCGACTCGCTGCAGCGGAGCTGTCGGGTCAGCCTGTCCGCAGAAGCGCACACGCAGCGATCACCCCTGCGCTCACAGCGAACGCCTGCCCCAGAACCGCTCCATCACCAGATAGGTGAACGAGGCCGACCAGCTGACCAGCACGAATCCGGCCAGGGATTCGACTGCCGCCAGAAAGCGCAGCGGGCCGATCGGCGCCAGATCGCCATAGCCCACGGTGGTGTAGGTGGTGGCGGAGAAATACAGCAGATCCAGGAAGGGTGGATGCGGCATGCCGGAAATCGAGCCGCCATCGTGGACCTTGTGGACGATGACGTAGCCGACGGCGAAGAAGGTGATTTCGATGGCGTGCATGATCAGCACGCCAATGATGCCGAACAGCACCTTCATGCGCCGCGGCCCCAGATGAATCTCGCCGAGGTTGCGCTGCAGCAGCGTCAGCCCTTCGTAATGCAGCAATACCGAAGCGATGATGACGCCGATCGTGGTCGCCACCACCGCCAGCGTGCTGGCCCAATGAGCGGGCGTGGCGGCACCGATCTCCTGCACGCTGGCAGCCATCGCGGCTATCGCGACGAACCCGAATCCAGTCATCTCATCCTTCCCTGAACGACCGAATTTTGCCTTCAGCTATCTGCGCTTGGGCGCGAAGGCATTCTGCAGCAAGCCGCTGGAGAACTCCGGCGCATTGACATGACCCTTGGCGTAGCGATACAGCGCTGCCGCGTAGATCCCCGTCAGTGCCGCCTGCATCAGCGCCAGCAGCAGCGTGGCGATCACGCCGGTCGCCACCAAGATGCTGGCCAGCGCCACTTGATTGGCGCTTGCAGCAGGCACTGCCAGACCCAGAGTGATGATCCACAGCAGGACATAACCGAGGCCGAAGATCAGACCCATGCCCCCTTGCCCGATCAGATTCTCTCCCCAGGTCTGCTTCAGCAGCAGTGCGCTTTCCTTGACTGCATCCAGCGGACCGATGTCGCGGTGCACCAGTACCGGCACCACCATGAAGGTGGCCACTGTCCAGGCCGCGCCAAACAAGCCAGCAATCCACTTGCCCACCCAACCGGCCCGTTCCTCGATCGCGCGCAGGATCAGACCTACGGTTGCGGCAATGGCGGCATAACCGAGTATGGTGCCCACCTTCGACCAGGCGATGCGCAAACCATCGGCAACGGTCGGATCCTCGCCCTCCAGCCGCATCGAGGCCGCGCCCACCAGCGCCGTATTGAAGAAGAAGATCACGAAATACTGTGTCAGATAGAAGGCGAAGCACCAAAGGAACCAGATCGGCGACATCTCGTCCTTGTTGAAGGCATCGGCCTGACCCTGACTCCACCAGAACAGCGGCACCAGGAAGCTGGCAGCCACGATCAGCGCGGCAACGGACGAAACTGCCGGGAACACCAGCAGCTCCTTGTCCTTGCCCAGCACCGCGGCGCTGGCCTTGATCAACTCCCAGCTGCGTGAAAATCGTTCGAACATGGGGAACTCCAGGGCGCTTGCTGTGGTCGCATAAGGCTAGCCTTGCGCGGTCGCAAGGAGAAGGGCAGGTTCCGGCTTGATTTGTCAGGACTCGCCCCCAGATGCGCTGCGTTCTGGTTTTTTGGGGTTCGCCAACCTTCACCTCCCACCGTCTACTCGGTCCACTACTCTCGTGCCAATAAAATGATAGATATCAAGAATTTAACGAAGAGATACGGGGATCTTCTGGCAGTCGACTCGGTGAGTTTCACCGTCTCTGCCGGAGAAGTCCTGGGCTTCCTCGGCCCCAACGGCGCCGGCAAGTCCACCACCATGAAGATGATCGCCGGCTTCCTGACACCCTCGTCAGGCTCGATCAGCGTCTGCGGTTTCGATGTCGAGACCCACGCACTCGAGGCCAAGCGCTGCATCGGCTATCTGCCCGAAGGTGCACCCTGCTACGGAGAGATGACACCGTCGGGCTTCCTGAGTTTCATCGCCGACATCCGCGGCATTGCCCCCGGTGCTCGCGACCGGCGCATTCAGGAAGTCATATCCCGACTCGGCCTGGAACGGGTGGTCGAACAACCCATCGAAACCCTGTCCAAGGGCTTCAAGCGCCGCGTCGGCATCGCCCAGGCCATCCTGCACGATCCCAAGGTGCTGGTGCTGGACGAACCCACCGACGGCCTCGACCCCAACCAGAAGCACGAGGTGCGCTCGCTGATCCAGGGCCTGGCCAAGGACAAGATCGTGATCGTGTCCACCCACATCCTGGAAGAAGTGCACGCCGTGTGTACCCGCGCCATCATCATCGCCAATGGCAAGGTCGTGGCCGATGCCACACCCGACGAGCTGGAAGCGCGGTCGCGCTTCCACAACGCCGTGACCCTGCGCGCGCAAGACCTGCAGGGTCTGAAAACCGCCCTGACCCAGGTCAACGGCGTCGATGAAGTGGTCATCGATCTGGAAGACAAGGTGGTCACCGCCTTCCCGCGCAAGGGCCAGGCCATCTTCGGCCCGATCAGCCGCATGATCCAGGAGCGCAAGCTCGACGTTTCCGAAGTGCTGCTGGAGCGCGGCCGCCTGGATGAAGTCTTCCGCACCATCACGCAGACCGGAGCCCGCTCATGAATCCAGTCAAAGTGATCTTCAAGCGCGAACTGGCCAGCTACTTCGCCACGCCGGTCGCCGCCGTGTTCATCGTGATCTTCCTGGTGCTGGCCAATGCCTTTGCCTTCCAGCTCGGCGGATTGTTCGAGCGCGGCCAGGCCGATCTGCGGCCCTTCTTCGACTTCCATCCCTGGCTGTATCTGTTCCTGGTACCAGCGGTGGCGATGCGGCTGTGGGCCGAGGAGCGCAACAGCGGCTCCATCGAACTGCTGCTGACCCTGCCGGTAACCCAGTTCCAGACGGTGCTGGGCAAGTTCCTGGCGGCCTGGGCCTTCGTCGGTATTGCTCTGGCGCTGACCTTCCCGATCTGGATCACGGTCAACTATCTCGGTGATCCGGACAACGGTGTGATTGTCACCAGCTACATCGGCAGCCTGCTGATGGCCGGCGGCTTCCTGGCCATCGGCAGTGCCGTGTCGGCGGCCACCCGCAGCCAGGTGATCGCCTTCATCATCACCGTGGTGATCTGCTTCGGCCTGCTGCTGGCCGGCCATCCGCTGGTGCTGGGCTTTGCCAAGCTGGCGCTGCCGCAGTGGCTGGTGGACGGAGTCGCCTCGTTGAGTTTCATCACCCATTTCTCCTCGATCAGCAAGGGCGTGATCGATCTGCGGGACCTGATCTTCTTCGGGTTGCTGATCGGTTTCTTCCTGTACGCCACCTCGGTGGTGATCGATCTCAAGAAAGCTGACTGACGGAGACCCCTGACGATGAACGCGATAACCAAACGCGCCTCGGGCGGCCTCGTGCTGCTGCTGCTGGCGCTGCTTTTCATCGGTGCCACCGTGATCAGCAATCTGGTGCTGCGCGGTGCCCGAGTCGACCTGACGGCCAACAGCGAATACACGCTGAGCGACGGCAGCAAGGAAATCCTCGGCAAGATCGACGAGCCGATCAATCTGTACTTCTATTTTTCCGATGAGGCTTCACGCGATCTGGCGCCGATCCGCACCTACGCCCAGCGCGTGCGCGAGCTGCTGGAGGAGATGGCGGGCCGCACCGGCGGCAAGATCAAGCTGTCGGTGATCGACCCCCAGCCCTTCAGCGAGGAAGAGGATGAAGCCGCCGCCGCCGGACTGCAGTCGGTACCGGTAGGCACCACCGGCAACAAGCTGTTCTTCGGCCTGGCCGGCACCAATTCGCTGAACGGCAAGGCGGTGATCCCCTTCTTCCAGCCGGACAAGGAAGTATTCCTGGAATACGACATCGCCAAGCTGATCCAGAATCTGCTGCAGCCGGACAAGCCGGTGATCGGTCTGCTGTCCTCGCTGCCCATCGGCGGCGGTTTCGACCAGACCACGCAGCAGATGTCGGACCCCTGGGCGGTGATGCAGCAGCTCAGCGAGCTGTTCGAAGTGCGCCCGCTGGGGCTGGATCCGAAGACCATCGACCCGGCGGTGAAGCTGTTGATGGTGGTGCACCCCAAGGCCCTCAGCGATGACACCCAGTACGCCATCGACCAGTTCCTGCTCGGTGGTGGCCGCTTGCTGCTGTTTGTCGATCCCAACGCCAATGCCGACACCAGCGGCAATGACCCGAGCAACCCCTCGGCGGCCATGTTTGCCGACAAGAGCTCGAACCTGCAGAAGCTGCTCGGCAACTGGGGCGTGGACTACAAGGCCGACGAGGTGGTGATCGACAGAGCCCTGGGCCTGCAGGTACAGGTCAGCCAGACCGAACCACCGGTGATGCATCCGCTGATCCTGGGCCTGCGCACGGCGCAGATGAACGATCAGGATCTGGTCAGCGCCAAGCTCGATCTGATCAACATCGACACGGCGGGCCATTTCAAGCTCAAGGAAGGTGCCACGGCCACGCTGGAACCCCTGCTGCAGTCCAGCTCGGAAGCCAGCACCATATCCATCGAGCGCATCCGCTATCTGCCTGATCCGCGCGAGCTGCTCAAGGACTTCACTGCCAGTGGCGAGAACTACATCATCGCTGCTCGTTTGAGCGGCAAGTTCGCCAGCGCCTTCCCGGATCGCGCCAGCCAGCCCGGTCATATCGCCGAGTCCGCCGAGCCGGTGCAGGCCATCCTGATCGCCGATACCGACATTCTCAGCAACCGTCTGTGGGTGCAGGTGCAGAACTTCTTCGGCCAGCAGCTGATCTCGCCCTTCGCCGACAACGGCGATCTGATCGTCAACTCGGCCGACAATCTGTCCGGTTCCTCGGCGCTAATCTCGATCCGCGGCCGCAACAGCAGCACGCGTCCGTTCACCGTGGTCGAGGACATGCGCCGCGCCGCCGATGAGCGTTTCCGCAGCACCGAACAGCAGCTGCAGGAACAGCTCAGCGAGACCGAGCGCAAGCTCAACGAGCTGCAGGCCAACAAGAGCAGCGAGAACGCGATGATCATGTCGCCCGAGCAGCAGGCCGAGGTGCAGCGCTTCCAGAACGAAAAGGTGCGCATCCGCAAGGAGCTGCGCGATGTCCGTCGCAGCCTGGATCAGGACATCCGCAGCCTGGGCAGTCGCACCAAGTTCATCAACATCGCGCTGGTGCCGATCCTGGTGATCATTGCCGCCCTGCTGTTCTGGAATCTGCGCCGCAACCGTCGGCGCACGGTCATGGGAGGAAACTGAGCCATGATGCAGAAACGCTTGTTGTCCCTGCTGCTGATCACGGTGGCGGTGCTGGGTATCGGGCTGATCCTGACCCAGCGCCAGCAGCCGATCGTCGAGGGTGTCAGCGAATCCGGCCCACTGGTACCGGGCCTCAGCAATGAACTCAATGAGATCAAGGGCTTGCGTATCACTGGCGGCGGCAATGCGGTCATCGCCGAACTGCTGCGCAAGGACTCGGGCTGGGTGGTTGCCAATCGGCACGACTATCCCGCCGATTTCGACAAGATCCGCGAGTACCTGCTGAAACTGGCCGATGCCAAGCTGCGTGAGGCCAAGACCAGCAAGCCGGAGAACTACTCGCGGCTGGGCGTGGAAGACCTGTCAGCCGCCGAGGCCACCGGCCTGGGCGTGGAACTGACCGGTTCCAAGGCGCCGGTGAAGCTGATCGTGGGCATCGCCTCGGGCGGCGGCGCGCCTGGCACCTTTGTCCGCCGTGCCGACGAGGCCGTGAGCTATCTGGTCAGTGGCGATGTCATCCCCGACAAGGAAGGCGCCAACTGGCTGTCTCGCGCGGTCATGGACCTGCCCTCGGCCGAGGTCTATTCGGTGGCGGTCACCGCGCCCGACAAATCGGTGCTGAAGATCGACAAGCCCGATGGCAGCCAGTTCAACTTCAATGTGGCCAGTGTGCCCAGGGGCCGCGAACTGAGCTCGGAATCGGCCGCCAACATCATCGCCGGCGCCCTCTCCAGCGTGACCCTGGAAGACGCGCTGCCGATCGCCGAAGCCACCCCCGACCCCGCCAGCACCTGGACCGCCCAGTACCTCAGCTACGACGGTTTCGCCGTCGACGCCACCGTCTGGGACAAGGACACCAAGACCTGGGCCACCTTCGCCGCCCACGTCGACGAAGCCCAGCTGGATGCCTGGCTGGCCAGGGAACAGGCCAAGGCCGATGCCGCACGGGCCGCCGCTGAAGCCGAAGCCGCTGCCAGGGCCGCCAGCGAGAGCCAGGCAACGGAGACCGCTACAGACGACAGCGCGACCGACACCGCTCCGGCAGAGCCGGCCAAGGAAGGCGCCGACGCCGCTGTGGCAGCCGCCGACACGCCCGCCATTCCGCCCCCCTTCGACGCCGAGAAGGCCAGGGCCGACAAGCGCGCCGAACTGGACCAGCGCGTGGCCGAGCTCAACGAAAAGACCGCCCCCTGGGCCTATGCCCTGCCCAGCTGGAAGGCCGCCAACATCAAGAAGAAGATGGATGACCTGTTGAAGCCCAAGGGCTGATCACAACAGCAGCCAGGGCAAACATGAAAAGCCGCGGTTCTCGGACCGCGGCTTTTTTGCGCGCGGGCCTCTGCAATTCCGCAGAGACCAAGATTTCGCAGCACCCGCTACTCACACCGCAGGCCTCACCGGGAACGGCGCCTTCTGCCAGTTGCCACAAATCTCCGTTACACTCGCGCGCCATGACCGCAGATCTTCAGACCACTCGCGTACTCTCGCTGGACAGTTCCGGGCGCATCCTGGACTGGATCAGTTGGCAATCGGCCGTATGTCTCTATGTTCGGGAGGCAGTGCTGTGGACGGTCGGCGAACCCTGTCTGACCGTGCATGGCGGCGAGAATCGTCTGAGCGGCGGGCAGAGTCTGATCCATCTGCATCCGATCGTGGCCAGTCGTTCCAAGGCCAAGACGCCGCTGGTGGATCCGGCGCCGGCCTTGACCAATCAGGCTCTGTTCTCGCGTGATCGCCATCTGTGCATGTATTGCGGCCGTCACTACACGCGCTCGGAGCTCACCCGCGATCATGTGCTGCCGCTGTCCAGGGGCGGCCAGGACATCTGGGAGAACGTGGTTGCGGCCTGCCTGCACTGCAACACCCACAAGGGCAACCGCACGCCACAACAGGCGGGCATGCCGCTGTTGGCCATTCCTTTCCGGCCGAGCTGGGTGGAACATCTGATCCTGTCCAATCGCCACATACTGGCCGATCAGATGGACTTCCTGCTGGGACACATGCCGCGCAAGCGGCGGCTGATGTAGGGAAATCCGGACCTGATCGCTCAAACAACTCAAACCGGAATCTCGACCACCTCCCGCCCCTGATAGAACCTGCGGCTCGCCAGTTCCAGGAGCTCGCGGTCCTCGACCGTATCGCCGTAGGCGTAGATTTCCGAGTACGCGGATCGGTCCACCCGCTGAAGCACTTGCTCGCGTTTGCGGGCCGACACGCATTGCGGGCCTTCATAGTGTCCGGTCAATCGTCCATCCCGATGTGCCAGCGCCGAGCAGATGAGTTCCAATCCATGAGCCTGGCACCACGGCGCCAGGTACACATCCAGGGCCCCCGAGACCACGATCACCCGGTCGCCGCGAGCGCGATGCCAGGCAATGCGCTCGGCGGCCTCGGGACGGATCACGCCCGGCAACACCGAACCGGCGAAATCCAGCCCATGATCCTGATAACTGCGCAAGGACACGCCGGTGAATCCCAAACGGACGATCGCAGCTCGCAGCAGGGACCCCGAGACCACGCCGAGCTTGTAGCCGATGATCAGCGGCGCCAGCAGCAGACCGCCGAACTGCACCCGACGTCTGGGAATCGCCAGACGAAAGAAGTCCGGCAACATTTCCCGGGTGGTGATGGTGCCATCGAAGTCGAACAGGGCCAGTGCAGGCAAGTTATCCGGCATCGCAGATCAACCTCGAAGGAAGCGCCTTGGAAGGGACCGAAGCATAGACCGTGATACGTCGCCCGGGATCCGCACCCGAGGGCGCGGCTTCAGCCCCGATCTCACCTGTGGGAGCGGCTTCAGCCGCGATCGCCCGCCAATGAGCCATCGCGGTCGGCCACAAGGGCGCCTCTACAACGGCGGCCCCGCCAGCGCCCACTCCACGGCTGCCAGCGCATGAATGCGGGTGGTGTCGAACAACGGCACGCTGCTGTCGGCAGCACCCACCAGCAGCCCGATCTCGGTGCAACCCAGAATGATGGCCTGGGCACCGGCGCGCACGATCGCCTCGCCATCATACGGGCCGCTGCTGTGCAGGGCGCCGCGCCGCGGCGCCGCTTTGCCTTTCCTGGCGCTCAAGAGCGGCCGCGCAGGCGCGCGGCCCTCCCCAGGGCTGCTCGGTGCTTGTCTGGGTTCCTGGCCCGTGCGCAGCGTCGGGCCGAAACCGGCGGCTCTCCGTGAACCCGCATCGCGCCTTGTTGATCTTCCAACCTTTGCGATGGTGCTGCGGCCGTAGCGCGGCTCCGGCGCGCGTGGGCTTGGACGAGCGCCAGCGGGTATTCGCGCCGGCGGCCGCGGTCCGGTAAACCGCAAGGCTCTACGAGTTTCGACAATGGCCGGTGTGGCGTAGCCCGAAGTGGCGCAGCGCTCTCCGGGCGGTGACGCGAAAGTGCCCCGGTGAGCCGCTGCGCGGCACATCGGGCTACACGAACCAAGCGAGTTCATGGCCCGCGGGCAGTTTCGGCGGCTCACTTTGACGCCAGATATGGTGCACACCCGATTTTCCCAATACGCCTCGCCTTGCTAAGCTGAAAAGAGCAACAGCCGACGAGACCCACACCACCAATGGCGCGACCGATGGAAGTCTTCACCCCGGACCAACTGCTGATCCTGAAGATCTGCGCTGTGGTCATCGCCATAGGCCTGATCATCCTGGCGATCGATCGCTGGATCGTGCGGGCGGATGAGCCGGGGCGCGAGCAACAGCTCAGCCAGATCATCGAGCAGAACGCTTTGCAGCAGATCACCCGGCAAGCCGAGCTGGACTCCCTTCAGGACAAACTGCAGGCCTTCGAGGCGGTGACCGGACGGGTGCAGAGGGTCAACACCGCCCTGCTGCGCGAGGAAGCCGCTGCCCGCCTGTGGCTGATCGAGTATCAGAGCCGCGAGCGCTCCCTGATCGGGGCCAACGCGCCCATGGCGCGGGTGGATGTGCCGCTGTTCGCCATCCTGATCGAGTTCCGGAATGATCCCGGCTGGCCGCCCTTCGTGCAGGAGCAGGCCGGCGATGCCCCCGAGAGTTTGCCGGCCGAGTTCGCCCAGCGACTGCTGCGCATGAACGACTATCGCCTGGCCATGCAGGGCCGTCTGGTGGTCTTTGCCTCGCAGTTGCAGACCGCGGCCTTGATGCAATCCATCCAGAGCAATACCAGCCCGGAGTTTCATCCCGGCCTGCTCAACAGCGCCATGCGCGTGGATGTGCAGGCTGCGATCGATATCGTCAATGCCCTACCGGGATCACCGCGGCTGGCGCGCTTCTACGAGATCGAAGGCATCGAAGTGCAGCTGCCCAAGGTCGATGGCAGCGCCTTGAGCGAGCGCCTGCGGGCCGATAGCCAGCGTCTCCAGGCCGAGCAACGCGCCGCTTCGAAAGAACTGGCACGCCAGTTCGAGCGCGATCGCGCCGAGTTCCGCAGGCGCAACGAGGAGCTGCGACGGCAGTTCCGCGAGCGTATGGAAGCCGCCAACGAAAAGCTGCGCAGCAGTGCTGCTGCAGGCCGGCCGAAGGCCGCGCCCGAATCCGGAACCGGGACCGGGACCGGGACCGGGACTGCACCCGCCGAGGCCGATCCCGCGGACTCGAACTGAATGCAGCCGGCGCGGCGTCCGCAGCCTGGCGCCTGCCGTTGGCTTATTCTTGACCACGGTCGCTGTCGCCCTCGGCACACCCGCACCCTGCGGTGTTCTGGTGGGCACAGCGATCACATAGCCAAGGACCCTCACAGTGCCGATCAGCCCTCCCGTACAGCCTCTGGTCCTCTGCTACCACTCCACCAATGTCAATGGCCACAGTTACGCCCTGAATGATCATGTGGCCCTGCGCGCCGATCTGGCCGCTCTGCATACGGCGGGTTTCGAGCTGGTGCACGCCTCCGATCTGGAAGCCACGCCGAGTGCCGGCCGACCGCGCGCGGCGATCACCTTCGACGATGGCATGGTCCTGGATGCGCTCGATTTCGGGCACCCGAGCTGGGGCCATCAGGATTCCTTTCTGCGGATCCTGCGCGAGCACCATGAACGGACCGGCCAGCATTGCCAGGCAGCCAGCTTCGTCATCGCCAGCCCGCAGGCCCGCGCCGAACTCGATCGCAAGGACTTCCTGTCGCTGAACGTCTGGCACGATGACTGGTGGCAGGAAGCAAGCGAGTCCGGCTACCTGACCATCGAGAATCACAGCTGGGACCACAACCATCCCTCGCTGGACCTGAGTGTGCAGCGCAACAACCAGCGCGGCAGTTTTCTCAGCATCGAAACGCTGGACGAGGCCCTCGCCGAGATCGCCCAGGCCAGCGACTACATCGAGCAGCGCTGTGGGCGCAGGCCAAGTCTGTTTGCCTATCCCTGGGGTCAGGCCAATGACTATCTGGCGGACGAGTTCTTCCCGCAGCATGCCGCCGATCTGGGCCTGACCGCGGCTTTCGTGACCACACCGAGGGCCGATCGCCCGATCAATCGCTGGAGCATCCCGCGACTGGTCTGCGGCACTGACTGGCGCTCACCGGAGGAATTCGCCGCCGTTCTGCGGCGCCATTGCGAGGCCGTAAATCCCGCGTAGACCACCCTGTGGGAGCGGGCTCTGACCGCGAATGCTCCTGCTCCAGCCGAACTCGGATCGCGGATGAATCCGCTCCCACAGGAAGCCGGCTGGTACACACAGTCCGCTCCCGTGGGAGCGGACTGTGCCTGGCTCTGCAGCGACCTACAGCGCGTCGCCGTCGATCTCGCCGGTGCGAATACGCACCACCTGATCGAGGTTGTAGACGAAGATCTTGCCATCGCCGATGCGGCTGGTGTTCGCCGCCTTGCGCACGGCATCCACCACGGCATCGACGCGTTCGTCGGTGACGGCGATCTCGATCTTCACCTTGGGCAGGAAATCGACCACATATTCGGCGCCGCGATAGAGCTCGGTGTGGCCCTTCTGACGACCGAAGCCCTTGACCTCGGTGACGGTGATTCCGGTCATCCCGACTTCCGACAGCGCTTCGCGCACATCGTCGAGCTTGAACGGTTTGATGATGGCTACAACCATTTTCATGGTGAGTACTCCCGTATGACTTGTCGATTGAGTGAGCGCTTCATGCTCACAGGTTGTAGCCGCGCTCGTCGTGCAGCACAAGATCGAGGCCTTCGGTCTCTTCGTCGGCGCTGACCCGCAGGGGCACCACCAAAGCGATCAACTTGAGGATCACGTAAGTCAGTACACCGCTATACACGATGGTGAACAATACGCTCTTGGTCTGCACCCAGACCTGGCTGAGGATGGTCATGCCCTCGGCCAGACCCGAGCCGCCCAGACTGGCGTCGGCAAACACGCCGGTCAGAATGGCGCCGATGATGCCACCGACCGCGTGCACACCGAAAACGTCCAGCGAATCGTCATAACCCAGCGCCCGCTTCAGTTTCGTGGCGGCAAAGTAACACAGCACGCCGGCACTGAAGCCGATGACCAGGGCCCCGCCGGGACCGCAGCTGCCAGAGGCCGGCGTGATGGCGACCAGACCAGCAACGGCGCCGGAGGCAATGCCGAGCACCGAGGGCTTCTTGTGCACGAACCACTCGATCAGCATCCAGCCCAGCGCAGCAGCGGCCGTCGCCACCTGCGTGACCAGCATGGCCATGCCCGCGCCTTCGTTGGCAGCCACAGCCGAGCCGGCGTTGAAGCCGAACCAGCCTACCCACAGCATCGACGCACCAATGACCGTGTAGGTGAGGTTGTGCGGCGGCATCGCCGTGGTCGGAAAACCCTTGCGCTTGCCCAGCACCAGGCAGGCCACCAGCGCCGCGATACCGGCGTTGATATGCACCACGGTGCCACCGGCAAAATCGAGGATGCCCCAGTCCCAGAGCAGACCGCCGTCACCGGACCAGACCATGTGGGCCATCGGGAAATAGACCACCGTCACCCACAGCATGCTGAAGATCAGCAGTGCCGAGAAACGCATGCGCTCGGCGATGGAACCGACGATCAGAGCCACGGTGATGATGGCGAAGGTGGCCTGGAAGGTCGCGAATACGCTTTCGGGAATCGCTGCTATCAGGGCATCGCGGGCCACGCCAACGAACAAGGCCTTGTCGAAACCGCCGATGATCGAGTTCAGATTGACCGTACCGCCTTCCATGCCCGCCGTGCTGAAGGTCATGGAATAGCCGTAGAGCACCCACAGCACCGTGACCAGTGCGGTTACCGCAAAACACTGCATCAATACCGACAAGACGTTCTTGGCACGCACCAGCCCGCCGTAGAACAAGGCCAGGCCGGGTATGGTCATGAACAGCACCAGCGCCGTGGCGGTCAACATCCAGGCGGTATCGCCCGAGTTCAAAGTGGGCGCGTCCTGCGCCGAAGCCACGCCGGCAGCGAGTAGCGCCGGAAGTCCGTAGAGCCATCTTTTCATTTCATATCCCCTTTTCGGACAGGTTGGTTGCACTGCAACAAGGGACAGATGGCAAGAGCGGTGCCAAGGGCTAGAGCACAAACTCAGTGCACGGCCATTCGACGTCGGATCAGAGGTTTTTCTTCATTAAATCATCGCTTTACGACGAAAAAACAGCGGCCCAGGTGGTCCTGATGTCGGCGCCATTCAGCAAGCGTGCAAGGTTGCGGTGCACCATGAACGGCAGATAAACAATGCCGATCCCCATCCTGGTGCACATCAAGGACGCCGGACTGCGATCGCGTCTGCGAAGGAACCGGAGCGGCGTCGGCAAGGCCGACCTGCATCAACGGGTTCAAGTCGATGACCAGACTGGCGCTGGTGGCGGTCAGAGAAACCGAGGACAGGCCAGGAGTGCAGGCCCGGCGCCCGCTCTTCTTCCGGCGCGGCAGGCTGCTAGTCTAGGGCGCAATCAAAGCGATCCGGCGCGCCATGTCAGACACCGTCATCCGACCCGATCCCCTGCCCGAACTGATCGAACGTGTGCGCGCGACCGATCTGAAGAGTGCTGCGCGCCTGCTGACGCCTTACTCCGACACCGAGATTGCCCAGGTGCTGGCTGCGCTCAGTACCGGCCAGGCGGTCGAGGTGCTGGAGGAATTCCCGACCGAGCGCCGCGCCACCATCGCCGCCGAAACCGCCGCCGGCCCGGACTGGCTGGAAGGTCATCGCTATCCGGAGGGCAGCGTAGGTCGCTTGATGGAACGCGCGCCGGCGGTGTTCTTCGAGGACACCAAGGTGGGCCAGGTGATCACCACCCTGCGCGATGTGGTGCGCGCCAAGCAGATCGTCTATGTGTTCTGCATCGATGCGCAGCGGCGCTTTACCGGTGTGGTCGCCTTTCGCGAACTGCTCTACGCCAGTCGCACCGATACCCTGGAATCGGTGATGGTGCGCTCGCCCTTCTCGCTACGCCCTGGCACGCCGCTGCCGGACGCCATGCGCGAAGTGGTGACGCGGCACTATCCGGTCTATCCGGTCTGCGACGAGGCCGGTCATCTGCTTGGACTGGTGCGCGGCTCGGTGCTGTTCGAGCAGCAGGCTTTCGAGATTTCGGCGCAAGCCGGCTCGATGGTCGGTGTGGAAAAGGAGGAGCGCCTCGGTACGCCGTGGCCGCGCGCCCTGCGTTACCGCCACCCCTGGCTGCAACTGAACCTGCTGACGGCCTTTGTCGCCGGTGCCGTGGTTGGGGTGTTTCAGGGCACCATCGACCGCATCGTGCTGCTCGCGGTTTTCATTCCCGTGCTCTCGGGGCAATGCAGCAACACCGGCTGCCAGGCCCTGGCCGTGACCCTGCGCGGCATGACCCTGAACGAGGTCAAGCCCGGCAGCGCATTGCGGCTGATCAGCAAGGAAGCCTGGCTGGGCTTTCTCAACGGCGCCCTGGTCGGCGTGGTTGCCGGTATCGCCATGTTCGTGCTGGCCACCAGCCAGGAAACAGCGGCGCCCTGGACACTCAGCTTCATCACCTTCTTCGCCATGACCGTCAGCTGCATGGTCAGCGGCATGGCCGGCGCTGGCGTGCCGCTGCTGCTCAAGCGCATGGGTGCAGACCCGGCCACGGCCTCCAGCATCTTTCTGACCACCGCCACCGACGTCTTCAGCATGGGCGTATTCCTGGGGCTGGCGGCCTGGCTGATTGTGTAGCCTCAAGGGGCACGGGGCATGGGGCACGGGGCACGGGGCACGGGGCACGGGGCACGGGGCACGGGGCACGGGGCACGGGGCACGGGGCACGGGGCACGGGGCACGGGGCACGGGGAAAGGCTACGGGGCTCACCGCTCTTGTAGGTCCAGACTTGTCTGGACGCTCTTTGCATGGTGATGGACAAGCGTCCAGACAAGTCTGGACCCACCGGAGCACAGGCTAAACTGGTCCCATGCTGATCGATAGCCATTGCCACCTGGACGCCCCAGAATTTGACGCCGACCGCGCGGCTGTGCTCGCACGGGCGCGTGCAGCGGGCGTGGTCGCGCAGATCATCCCGGCAGTCACTGCCGCGAGCTTCGAGCAACTGGCACAGCTGACTGCCGCCGAGGCGGACCTGCATGCCGCCTACGGCCTGCACCCGATGTTTCTGTCGGAGCACCAACCCGAACACCTGAGAACAGTGCGCGAACGCCTCGCCAGCGGGGCTGCGGTGGCCGTCGGTGAATGCGGCCTCGATTTCTTCGTTGAAGGCCTGGATCCGGATCTGCAGCGCGAGTTCTTCCTCGCCCAGGTCGAACTCGCCCGCGAATTCAAGCTGCCGCTGATCCTGCATGCGCGGCGGGCGGTCGAAGAGGTCATCGCCACGCTGCGCCGCGCGGGCGGCGTCAGCGGCGTGGTGCACAGCTATTCCGGCAGCGAAGAGCAGGCCCGCCAGCTATGGAAACTGGGCTTCTGCCTGGGCATAGGCGGACCGATCACCTTCGACCGCGCACAGCGACTGCGGCGCATCGTCGCCAGCATGCCGATCGAATTCCTGCTGCTGGAAACCGACGCCCCCGATCAACCCGATCAATGGCACCGCGGCCAGCGCAATGAACCGGCCCACCTCCTGGCCGTCGCTGCCACCATCGCCGAATTGCGCGGCGTGTCGCCGGACGAGATCGCACAAGCGACCAGCGCCAATGCCCGGCGGCTTTTTGGGTTGCCGTAGCGAGATGGCGCGAGGGCGCCGGGAAGTGAACCTGCAGCGCGGGCCGCGTCATTAGCCACCTGTGTCGTAGGTTGTTGATGCGTCATTGCGAGGAGCGCAGCGACGAAGCAATCCAGGGTAGTCCCGCATGCCCCTGGATTGCTTCGCTACGCTCGCAATGACGCCGGGAGTTCATGGCCCGTGGGCAGTTTCAGGCCGACACACGTGGCTCGCAATGACGCGATCCGGGGTTCTCCCGACAAGTCTGGACCTACAGAAGCCCGAGGCCCGTATCCCTTTCTCACCCTCCTGCCCTCGCACCCTCCTAACCCGCTATCCTGCCCTCATCCCACTGCGCGCAGAACAAACCCCATGGCCGGAACCAGCCTGCTGACCCTGATCGACGACATCGCCGCCCTGCTGGATGACATTGCGGTGATGAGCAAGGTGGCGGCCACCAAGACCGCAGGCGTGCTCGGCGACGATCTGGCGCTCAACGCGCAGCAGGTGTCGGGTGTGTCCGCCGAGCGCGAGTTGCCGGTGGTCTGGGCCGTGGCCAAGGGTTCGATGCTGAACAAGCTGATTCTGGTGCCGGCTGCGATGGCGATCAGCGCGCTGGCACCGTGGGCCATCATTCCCCTGCTGATGCTGGGCGGCGCCTATCTGTGCTTTGAGGGCTTCGAAAAGATCGCCCACCGCTTTCTGCACTCGCCAGACGAGGATGCCCACAAGCGCCTGGAACTGGTGGCTGCCGTGGCCAATCCCCAAGTCGATCTGGTGGCCTTCGAGAGGACCAAGATCAAGGGTGCCATCCGCACCGACTTCATTCTCTCCGCCGAAATCATCGTCATCACCCTGGGCACTGTGGCCGGCGTCGCTTTTGGCAAGCAGCTGGCTGTAATCAGTTTGATCGCCGTGGCCATGACCGTCGGCGTCTATGGCCTGGTGGCGGGCATCGTCAAACTCGACGATCTCGGCCTTTACCTGAGTCGCCTGAAGGGAGCCGCGCAACGTCGTTTGGGCCTGTGGCTGCTGGCGGCGGCGCCCTACCTCATGAAGACGCTGTCGGTCGTCGGCACGGCGGCCATGTTCGTCGTCGGTGGCAGCATCCTGGTGCATGGCATCGAGCCCCTGCATCACTTCATCCAGCACGGCGGTGAGCATGTGCAGCAGATGGGCGCGCCGGGCTGGATCGGCGGGCTGACGGTGATTCTGATGGAGACCCTGGTGGGCCTGATCGCCGGTGGCCTGGTGTTGCTGTTCCTCACTGCGGGCAAGCGCATGTTTGGCAAGAAGGATGCCGATCGCGGCTGAAGCCGCTCCCACAGGTCGGATGCGGTTGCCCGCAGTCGTGCGCGCCTGCCGGCGTCGCCGCCTTTGACGTCCGCCATGACGCGAATCTGTGCCGGGGCTACAATCGGTGCAGGAGGTGTCCCCATGTCTGCTGCTACACCCTGGAGCACTGAACTGGCGGAGACGCTGATCTCGGCAGAGCAGGCCTCGGCCCGGGCGTTCTACGGCGACGATGGTGAGGGCGCCACCGCCCTGCTGCCCATCCTGCATGCGTTTGCGCGGCGCTTCGGCTTCGTTCCTGACGAGGCCCTGCCGATGATTGCCCAGCGTCTGAATATCTCCAAAGCGGAGGTACGCGGCGCGCTGAGTTTCTATCACGACTTTGACGATGCGCCGCCCGGCCTGCACGTGCTCAAGCTCTGTCGCGCTGAAGCCTGCCAGGCCCTGGGCTGCGAGCAGACGGCTGCCCATCTGGCCGCGCAGCATCAGCTGAAACCGGACAGCACGGTGGGCACCGTCACGCTGAAGAACGTCTATTGCCTGGGCAACTGTGCCTTGGGTCCGGCGGCGCTGCTGGGCGAGGAACTGCTGGCACGCTTTGACGCACAGGCGGCCGATGCCTTGATGGCGCGGCTGGGGAAGCCAGCATGAGCCGCGCTTTTTCCGAATCTGGAGCAGGCCACCGTCACCGACAACGTGAGCTACGATCCGCGCGCTTCGGTCACTGCAGCCTTTCGCCGACTACACCATGAAAATCTTCGTCTCCCGCGATGCCGCAGCACGCTCGGTCGGCGCCGATGCCGTCGCCACAGCCATCGCCGATCAGGCACGCGCGGCGGGAATCGACCTGACGCTGGTCCGCACCGGCAGCCGCGGCATGCTCTGGCTGGAACCGCTGGTCGAGGTCGAAACCGCAAGCGGACGAGTCGCCTACGGGCCGGTCCAGGCTGCGGATGTAGCCTCGCTGTTCGCGGCCGGATTTGTCGCCGGCGCGGCGCACCCGCTGGGGCACGGATTGACCGAGCAGATGCCGTGGATGGCGCGCCAGCAGCGCCTGAGCTTCGCCCGCGTCGGCGTCATCGATCCGCTGTCGCTGGACGACTATCGTGCCCACGGCGGCTGCGCCGGGCTGGCCCGGGCACGCACCCTGTCCGCCGATGCGCTGCTGCAGCAGATCGTCGATTCCGGACTTCGTGGCCGCGGCGGCGCCGGTTTTCCGGCTGGCATCAAATGGCGCACGGTGGCCCACGCACCGGGCCCGCGCAAGTACATCGTCTGCAATGCCGACGAGGGCGACAGCGGTACCTTTGCCGATCGCATGCTGATCGAGGGCGATCCCTACGCGCTGATCGAGGGCATGCTGATCGCGGGCCTCGCGGTGGGCGCCAGCCGTGGCGTGGTCTATCTGCGCTCGGAGTATCCGCAGGCCATCGCCACGCTGCGCAGCGCACTGGCCAGGGCCCGGCACGATGGCCTGCTGGGCGGCGAATTCGACATCGATCTGCGCATCGGTGCCGGGGCCTACATCTGCGGCGAAGAGACCTCACTGCTGGAAAGCGTGGAAGGTAGACGCGGACAGGTGCGGGCCAAGCCGCCGTTGCCGGCGCATCGTGGCCTGTTCGGGCGCCCGACCGTGGTCAACAATGTGCTGACCCTGGCCGCAGTGCCCTGGATTCTGCAGCACGGTGCTCAGGCCTACGCCGACTTCGGCATGGGCCGCTCGCGCGGCTCGATGCCGGTACAACTGGCGGGCAATATCCGTCACGGCGGGCTGTTCGAGTGTGCTTTCGGGATGACCCTGCGCGAACTGGTCGAGGACATTGGTGGCGGCACGCTCAGTGGCCGCCCGCTGCGCGCGGTGCAGGTGGGCGGGCCGCTGGGCGCCTATTTCCCGGACTCCCTGCTGGACACGCCGCTCGACTATGAAGCGATGGCGGCTGCTGGCGGATTGCTCGGCCACGCCGGCATCGTGGTCTTTGACGACACTGTTGATCTGGCGAAGCAGGCGCGCTTTGCCTTCGAATTCTGCGCGCTGGAAAGTTGCGGCAAATGCACGCCCTGCCGGATTGGCTCGACCCGCGGCGCCGAAACCCTGGACAAGGTGATCAAGGGCATCGAGCCCGAACGCCACATCGAACTGGTCAGGGACTTGTGCATGGTCATGACCGATGCCTCGCTATGCGCGCTGGGCGGCTTGACGCCGATACCGGTGCTGAGCGCGCTTGAGCATTTCCGCGAGGATTTCGGCCCGAGGGCGGCGATATGAACGTCCGGTCAGTGCGCCGAGCTTTGGTAGGCCGGGTCCTCGCGTCGTCAGTGTCTGGCATCTCGAAATGTCCTGTACGCGAGGCGCCCGGCGCACTTGCGCGAATGCGGGAAAGAGCCGCGGCCGCCGGCGCGATCAAGCCGCCGCGCCCCCCATGCGACTTGCGCGCCGGAGCCGCGCTACTCGCTGCGGCGCCGCTCTTGAGTCCCTGCAGATCAACAGCGGCCGCGCAGGCGCGCGTCCCTCCTCAAACCCGCTCCGGGCCTTCCACATCGTCGATGCCGTGTGGGCCATGTCGCGCCGGCGCCGCAGCACCTCGGCGACCGCTGCGTTTGCGAGGTGATTCATGACGCTGCTGAAGGAACCCGACTACGGCACGCCGCTGCGGCAGAGCAGCGAAACGGTCAGCCTGCACATCGACGGCGCTGCGATCACCGTGCCCAGGGGCACCTCGATAATGGCTGCGGCGCGCAGTCACGGCAACGCCATTCCCAAGCTCTGCGCCACCGATATGGTCGAGGCTTTCGGGTCCTGCCGTTTGTGTCTGGTCGAAATCGAGGGCCGTCGCGGCACGCCGGCCTCGTGCACCACGCCGGCCGAGGACGGCATGGTCGTGCACACGCAGACCCCGCGCCTGGCCAGGCTGCGCAAGGGCATCATGGAGCTGTACATCTCCGACCATCCGCTGGACTGCCTGACCTGCTCGGCCAATGGCGATTGCGAGTTGCAGGACATGGCCGGCGCCGTGGGCCTGCGCGAGGTGCGCTATGGCCATGACGGCGCCAGGCACCGCACCGAGGCCAGGGATGAGAGCAACCCCTATTTCAGCTTCGATTCGTCCAAATGCATCGTCTGCTCGCGCTGCGTGCGCGCCTGCGAGGAGGTCCAGGGCACCTTTGCACTGAGCATTCTGGGACGCGGTCTGGATTCCAAGGTCGGCACCGGCACCAGCGATTTCCTGTCCTCCGAATGCGTCTCCTGCGGCGCCTGCGTGCAGGCCTGCCCCACCGCCACGCTCAACGAAAAATCGGTGATCGAACTGGGCACACCAACCAGCCATGTCGACACCACCTGCGCCTATTGCGGCGTCGGCTGCGGTTTCCGCGCCGAAACCCAGGGCAACCAGGTGGTACGCATGGTGCCCTCCAAACAGGGCCTGGCCAACGAGGGCCATTCCTGCGTCAAGGGGCGATTCGCCTGGGGCTATGCCACGCACAAGGACCGCATCACCCGACCGATGATCCGCCAGCTGATCACCGATCCCTGGCGCGAGGTCTCCTGGGACGAGGCTTTTGCCTACGCGGCGTCGGAGTTCAGGCGCCTGCAGGCCGAATACGGCCGCGACGCCATCGGCGGCATCACCTCGTCGCGCTGCACCAATGAAGAGACCTTTCTGGTGCAGAAACTGGTGCGCGCCGGCTTCGGCAACAACAATGTCGATACCTGCGCCCGCGTCTGCCACTCACCCACCGGCTATGGGCTGAAGAACACCTTCGGCACCTCGGCCGGCACCCAGGACTTTCGTTCGGTCGCCCAGGCCGATGTGATCCTGCTGATCGGCGCCAATCCCACCGATGCCCATCCGGTGTTTGCTTCGCGCATGAAACGGCGCCTGCGAGAGGGCGCCAAGCTGATCGTGGCCGATCCGCGCCGCATCGATCTGGTGCGCTCGGCCCATATCGAAGCCGCGCATCATCTGCCGCTGCTGCCCGGCACCAATGTGGCGCTGATCAATGCCCTCGCCCATGTCATCGTCACCGAAGGCCTGGTCAGGGAAGACTATGTGCGCGAGCGCTGTGACCTCGACGCCTTCGAGTCCTGGGCGCGCTTCATTGCCGAGGAGCGCAATTCACCGGAAGCGATGGCCGCCATCACCGGGGTGCCGGCAGCCGACATCCGCGCGGCGGCGCGTCTTTACGCCAGCGCCGGCAATGCCGCCATCTACTATGGTCTCGGTGTCACCGAACATAGTCAGGGCTCGACCATGGTCATGGGCATGGCCAATCTGGCCATGGCCACCGGCAACATCGGCCGCGACGGCGTCGGCGTGAATCCGCTGCGCGGCCAGAACAATGTGCAGGGCGCCTGCGACATGGGCTCCTTCCCGCACGAGTATTCGGGTTACCGGCACGTCAGCGATGACGCCACGCGCGAACTGTTCGAGCATCTGTGGGGCGTGTCCTTGTCGAAGGAACCGGGGCTGCGCATTCCCAACATGCTCGACGAAGCGGTATCGGGTGGCTTCAAGGGCATCTACATCCAGGGCGAAGACATTGCCCAGTCCGACCCCGACACCCAGCACGTCATCGCCGGGCTGGAAGCCATGGAATGCGTGGTGGTGCACGATCTCTTCCTCAACGAGACCGCCAAGTACGCGCATGTGTTCCTGCCGGGCTCGTCCTTCCTGGAGAAGGACGGCACCTTCACCAACGCCGAGCGTCGCATCAGTCGCGTGCGCAAGGTCATGGAACCACTGGCGGGACTGGCCGACTGGGAAGTGACGCTGCGCTTTGCCCAGGCGCTGGGCTACGAACTGCACTATGCGCATCCCTCCGAGATCATGGACGAAATCGCGCGGCTGACACCGAGTTTCGCGGGTGTGTCCTACGCCAGGATCGACGAACTGGGATCGCTGCAATGGCCCTGCAACGAGGCGGCGCCGCGGGGCACGCCGGTGATGCACGTGGATCGTTTCGTGCGCGGCAAGGGCAACTTCATGCTGACCGAGTTCATCCCCACCGATGAGCGCACCGGGCCGCGCTTCCCGCTGCTGCTGACCACCGGGCGCATCCTTTCGCAATACAACGTCGGCGCCCAGACCGCGCGCACGCCCAACAGCGAATGGCACAGCGAAGATGTGCTGGAGATCCATCCCTTCGATGCCGAGAACCGCGGCATCAACAGCGGCGATCGGGTCTCGCTGCAAAGCCGCTCCGGCGAGACTTCGCTGCGTGCCGTGATCACCGAGCGGGTGCAGCCGGGCGTGGTCTACACCACCTTCCATCACGCCCGCACCGGCGCCAATGTGGTGACCACCGACTACTCCGACTGGGCGACGAACTGCCCCGAGTACAAGGTCACGGCGGTGCAGGTCGCGCGCACCAGCGAACTGGCCCCGTGGCAGCAGGACGAACTGCAGCGCGAGCAATTCCTGCGGCGCATCGAGCGGAGCAAGCCCCATGTGGCCGGATGAATCCCGCCTGCAGTCGTCTGTGGGAGCGGACTTCGTCCGAGAGCTCTGGGCCTTGAAAGATGACATGACCTGCGAGCAGTACTGGCCCCTGATCGCGGGCAGAGCCCGCACTTACAGGAAATGTGACTATCGATCCCTGATCGCGGGTAGAGCCCGCTCCCACCGCCGGAGCGGAAAAGCATCGCGGCTGAAGCCGCTCCCACAGGAGGCGCGCTGACCGGTGAAACGCGAGAAACTGATCCGCATGGCCAACGAAATCGCCCGTAACCTGCGCGCGCAGGCTGGCGTGGAGGCCGGCAAGGCCACGGCCGCGCATATGCGCAGTTTCTGGACACCCGGCATGCGTGCAGACCTGATCGCGCACGCGTCGGCCGGCGGCGAGGGACTGGATGCCATTGCGCTGGAAGCGGCACGCCTGCTGGATGCGACGGCGGTGTCATAACTTGCGCATCGACACGCTGGGCGACGTCACCACTCGCGCGCCATGACTGTCGCAGGGCAAGGAAACTCGCTTTGGTAGGTCCAGACTTGTCTGGACGCTTTTTCCCCATCCCGCAAAGAGCGTCCAGACAAGTCTGGACCTACGCAAGCCCGGCAAGGATGGATTCATTGCTGTTGCACAGCATCGGTTTAAAGCAGCCGCGCCCGCGATGTCGACGGACCACGCCCCACTCCGACCAATTTCTCGCTGTTTCTCAAACACGGTTGTACGAAGCGACTATCCTCTCCCGGACGATCAGGCCGCAGCTGCCTGCCACGCTATTGCACTTCACACCAGGAGCCCCGCATGAAATGGCAACGCGCCCGCCAGAGCCAGAACATTGATGATCGACGCGGCGGCGGCCGCGCCGCAGCGCGCGCCGGCGGCGTCGGAATAGGTGGGCTCGCCATTGCCCTGATCGCAGGCTGGTTTCTGGGTATCAACCCGGCCGAGATCCTGTCGCTGCTGGGCGGCATGCAGGGGCCGGCGGCCAGTGAACAGACGGCCAGTACACCAGCCGAAGAGGCTGCCCGCGCCAATGATCCGCGCCGCCAGTTCGTGGCCGCCATCCTGGGCGACACCGAAGATGTCTGGGGACAGATCTTCCAGCAGAGCGGTCAGCAGTATCCGAATCCCACGCTGGTGCTGTTCGAAGGCGCCGTGAACTCCGCTTGTGGACAAGCCAGTTCGGCCGTGGGGCCGTTCTACTGTCCGGGCGACCAGCAGGTCTACATTGATCTCGGCTTCTTCAAGGAGATGCAAACCCGTCTGGGCGGCGGCGGCGATTTCGCCGAGGCCTACGTCATTGCCCATGAGGTGGGCCACCATCTGCAATCGCTGACCGGCGTTTCGCGCAAAGTCAACGACGCCCGCCGTCGCGGCCAGGACGTGGAAGGTGACAACGGGCTGCTGGTGCGCCAGGAATTGCAGGCCGACTGCTATGCCGGCGTCTGGGCCCACCACGCGCAGGCCCGGCATCAGTGGCTGGAGGAAGGCGATATCGAGGAGGCCCTGAACACCGCCAGCGCCATCGGCGATGACCGTTTGCAGAAACAGTCGCGCGGTCAGGTCACGCCCGATGCCTTCACCCACGGCACCAGCGAGCAGCGCGTGCGCTGGTTTACTGCGGGTTTCCGCAGCGGCCAGATCCAGAGCTGCGATACCTTCGCGGTCGCCCGCCCCTGAGAGCACTCTGCCGCCGGCTCCAGATCCGGGCCGGCGGCAGGCTCACCCAACAACCCAACACAGCTGCCGACGCGCCGCTTGCGTCTGCCGTGCTTGCTCGTCTATCTTTCGCAAATGCGAATCGGTTGCATTCGCGCATTTTCCACCGCGATTGGAGACACACGATGAGGCTTCTGTACCCTGTTGGGGGCATTCTTGCACTGCTCGCATCCACCGCCAGCCCGGCGGCCGAGACCCCCACACTGGAGGAGATGTGGCAGCTGGTGCAGAAGCAGCAGGCGCAGATCGAGGCCTTGCAGAGCGAGCTCAAATCGGCTCGGGAACAGGTCCTGATCACCGAGCAGAATGTACAG
>JALHRS010000026.1 GCA_022841325.1 Lysobacterales bacterium
AGCCCCGAGCCCCGAGCCCCGAGCCCCGAGCCCCGAGCCCCGAGCCCCGAGCCCCGAGCCCCGAGCCCCGAGCCCCGAGCCCCGTGCCCCGTGCCCCGTGCCCCGTGCCCCGTGCCCCTCAAGCCCCCCGGAACGCGATAGGATGGGACAGTGCTCACCCAGGAGACGCCGATGCTGCCCGACGCTGCCCAAGCTTTGTGGAAGGCACTGCGCAAGACCGATCGTCAGGCGGCCAAGGATCGGGTCGCGGCATTGCGCAAGCGGCTGCCGGATGCGCCGCCCGAGGAGCTGCACCGGCTGCTGGTGCAGAGCAAATGCCTGCAGGCAGGGGCCATCGGCGCGCTGTCGGCGGTGGTCGAACTGGTACCGGGCGCCGGCAAGCTGGCGGGCGCGGTGCTGGGGCCTGTCATCGACGTCGGCACGGTCACCGCGCTGCAGTCGGAACTGGTGCTGGAGACCTTCGAGGTCTACAACGTCGATCTCGGCGATGCCGGTGAGCGCTTTGCCATCCTGGCCATCGCTGCCACCAATGTCGGCGCCACCCATGCCTCCAGCATCGTCGCCAAGCTGCTGAAGCGCTATGCCGGTGCGCTGATTGGCGGCTTTGTGCTCAAGCGCGCGCTGCCGGTGACGCGTATCGCCACCGTGGCCACCAAGAACATCGCCCTCACCTATGCCATCGGCATGCGCGCCCAGGCCGTGGCCCGCTTCCGCGATGCCGATCTGGAAGAGTGGCCAAAGCTGATGCGACAGGTCACCAATATCGACGAGAGCACGCTGGTCGAATGGGCCACCAGCGCCGCCCGCACGGCCATCGATCAGGTCCAGGAATCCACCCGCGCCTGGGTCGGGCGGGTCACCCATCTGCTGCCGACGCTGCCGACCATGAGCGACCTGCGGCGGATGGTGCCGGGCGGAACCGAAGTGGTAGCCGTGGAGGAGCTTGCCAGGCCGGCGCCCAGGGCGCGCAAGGTTGCTGCCAAGACCAAGACCAAGGCCCAGCCGCGAGCGACGAAGGTGGCTGCGAAGCCGGCGGCCACCAAGTCGCGAAGCAAGGCCGCGCCCGCTGCCGCCAGGACGGTCAAGAAGGCCGCTGCCCCGAGGAAGGCGGCCGCCAAGCCGACCAGCAAGAGCAAAGCCAGCACGGCGCGCCGCCGCGGTAGCTGAAGGGCCCGCTGCTGTGGAGGGCGCCGCGCTGCGGCGCCGCCTTGCCATGACTGGAGATCAAAGGCGGCCGCGCAGGCGCGCGTCCCTCCCCAAGAGCCGACCGGAGCCCGCGTCAGGATTCAGGGAACACGTGCCGTGTCGGGCCGTAACAGCTGGCTCTTGTTGACCCCAGTTTGTGCCGGTGAGGCCTGCGGGGTGGCGGGCGAAAAGATCCCCATGCGCCCGAATCCCGACTCTGCGTTCGTCGGGAAGCGTGATTTTCCGCCCCCTTTTCCATCGGATCGACACAAACTCGCGCTATCTTCCACGGTTCTGGCTTAAGTCCAGTGCCGTTCTGTCGAAATTGGGGTCTTCCATGATTCGTATGCGTTTGTCTGCCGCGCTCGCGGTTTTGCTGGTCTCGGGCGTGAGCGCCCTGTGGTCTCCCCCATCGGAAGCGGGCATTCAATGCGTTTCTCTGGCATCTCTGGGTACGCCGGTGACCCAGAATTTCGACACGCTGGCCAACACCGGAACTTCAGGTACCACGCCTCTAGGCTGGTTCCTGTCCGAAACCGGCACCAACGCCAATTCGCTCTACAGCGCCGGTACCGGCTCTGGCAACGCCGGTGACACCTACAGTTTCGGAGCTGCAGGCTCCACGGAACGCGCCTTCGGTGGTCTGTTGAGCGGCAGCTTGACGCCCACCATCGGTGCCTGCTTCATCAACGACACCGGCAGCGCCATCTCCTCGGTCCAGATCGCCTACACCGGCGAGCAATGGCGTCTGGGGACTTCGGGTCGCGCCGTGCCCGATCGCCTCGATTTCCAGTCCAGCCCCGATGCCTCTGGCCTGACCAGCGGGACCTGGACCGACCGCGACGCTTTGGATTTCGTGCAGCCCCTGATCACCGGCACGGTCGGCGCTCTGGACGGCAACGCGGCAGCCAATCGCACCGCCGTGAGTGCCTCGTTCAACATCAGCGTGGCCGCCAACGACACCTTCTGGATTCGCTGGAACGATTTCAACGCGACCGGTGCGGACGACGGACTCTCCGTTGACGACTTCTCATTGACGCCGGTAGGCGTGGCCCCGCCGACACCGGTGCTCAGCATCAACGACCTGACCCTGAATGAAGGCAATGTCGGCCCGACCACTTTCAGCTTCACGGTCAGCCTGTCGGCGCCCGCCGGTGCCGGCGGCGTCACTTTCGACATCGCCACGGCCGACAACACCGCGACCGTCGCCAACAGTGATTACGTGGCGCGTTCGCTCACGGGTCAGACCATCGCCGCCGGCGCCTCCACCTATACCTTTGCCGTCACGGTCAACGGCGACACCACGGTCGAGCCCGATGAGAGCTTCTTCGTCAACGTCACCAATGTCGTCGGCGCCACCGTCGGCGACGGCCAGGGCCTGGGCACCATCCTCAACGACGATGTGGCCTTGACACCGATTCATGACATCCAGGGCTCTGGTGCCAGCTCGCCCATCGTTGGCAGCAGCATCACCACCCGCGGCATCGTCACCGGTCGCAAGAGCAACGGCTTCTTCATGCAGGAGCCCGACGCCAGCATCGACGCCGATCCGCTGACTTCCGAGGGCATCTTCGTGTTCACCAGTTCGGCTCCGCCGGCCGCCGCGGCAGTGGGCGCCTTGGTGCAGGTCGCGGCCACCGTGGTCGAATTCGTTCCGAGTCAGGATCCCTTCCAGCCGCCGCTGACCGAACTGGTTTCGCCGACAGTCACGCAGATCTCGTCCGGCAATCCGCTGCCGGCTGCGATTCCCCTGACCACCACCTTCCCCAATCCGGCTGGTGCTTTCGACCAGTTGGAGCGCCTGGAAGGCATGCGCGTCTCGGTGCCCTCGCTGACGATCAATGCCGCCACTGCCGGCAGCGTCAACGAGACCAATGCCACCGGCAGCAACAACGGCGTGTTCCACGGTGTGGTTACCGGTTTGCCGCGCTCGCTGCGCGAACCGGGAATCCAGCCGCCGGATCCAACCCCGGCCGGCACCATTCCGCCGATTCCGCGCTGGGATGGCAATCCGGAACTGATCCGCGTCGACAGCGACGGCCTGGTCGGTCAGCCGCAGCTGACAGTGGCTGCCGGTCAGACCGTGTCCGGTCTGGTCGGTCCGCTGGATTACGGCTTCCGCCGCTACACGGTACTGCCGGAGCTGGGCAGCACGCCGACTGCCTCTGGCCCGGCGACCAGCGTGGCCGTCAGCGCGCCGCTGCCGACCGAAGTCACGGTGGCTTCGTACAATCTGCAGCGTTTCTTCGATGACGTGAACGATCCGGCCATCACCGAGCCGGTGCTCACGGCGACCGCCTACGCCAACCGCCTGAACAAGGCTTCGCTGGGCATCCGCAACGAATTGCGGACCCCGGACATCGTCGGCGTCGTTGAAGTCGAGAATCTGAGCACACTGCAAACGCTGGCCAGCAAGATCAACAGCGATGCCGTAGCCGCTTCGCAGCCCAACCCCATGTACGTGGCCTATCTGATCGAAGGCAATGACGTCGGCGGCATCGATGTCGGCTTCCTGATCAAGTCCGCGCCGGTCAATGGACCGCTGCCGCGGGTGACGGTCAATGCCGTGGTCCAGGAGCTGGCCGGTACCCTGTTCGTCAATCCTGACACCAGCACGGCGCTGCTCAACGATCGGCCGCCGCTGCGTCTGGACGCCGTGGTCAACAACGCCACCGGCCAGACCTATCCGCTGACGGTCATCGTCAATCATCTGCGCTCGCTCAGCGGTGCCAACAGCACGGCAGCAGGCACCAACGGCTGGGCCACCGATGGTGAGCGCATCCGCGCCAAGCGTCAGAGGCAGGCCGAGGATCTGGCGGTGCTGGTGCAGAACCGCCAGTCCGCCAATCCCAATGAGCAGATCGTGCTGATCGGCGATTTCAATGCCTTCGAGTTCAACGATGGCCTGGGCGATTCGATGAACACCATCACCGGCACGCCGACGCCCGACAATCAGACCGCCGTCACCGGCGACGGCGCCGATCTGGTCAATCCGGATCTGGACAATCTGTTCGACACGGTTGCTGCCGGCGAGCGCTATTCCTTCGTCTTCGATGGCGTTGCCCAGTCGCTGGACCATGCCGTCGTCAACGCTGCCGTGCTGTCAGCCACGACGGCGCCGCGTATCGAGCATGCGCGCCTCAATGCCGGCTTCCCGGAAGTCGATCGCAATGACCCGCTGAGCGCGCGCCGGCTGTCGGATCACGATCCGCTGGTGGTCTATCTGGCGCCCAACGGTTTCGTGCCCATCGATATCTCCATCGACAAGGTGGTCAATGGTGACCCGGTGGTCGCCGGCACCCAGATCGACTACACCATCGAAGTCGAGAACTTCGGTCCGCAGGCGGCGCTGAACTCGATCTGGACCGACACCCTGCCGACGGGCACCCGCTTTGTCTCGCTGAGCAACGTCGCTGGCTGGAGCTGCACCACGCCGGCCGTCGGCGCCACCGGCACCATCAGCTGCAGCAATCCCAGTGTCGCTATCGGCAGCTCGATCTTCACGCTGGTGATCAGCGTCGATGCCAACGTCGCCAGCGGCACTCTGGTCAGCAACAACGTCAGCGTCAGCACCGGTTCGCCGGACATCAATCCGATGAACAACTCCAGCACGGCGCAGTTCACCGTGACCGCCGAGTCGGATCTGTCGATCACGCTGACCGACGCCCCCGATCCGGTCACTGCCGGCACCAATCTGGTCTACACGGCCACGGTGACCAATGCTGGACCGTCGACAGCGACGGGTGTGACGGTGACGATGCCGGTGCCGGCCAACACCACCTTCGTCTCGGGTTCGACCACCGGTGGCGGCAGCTGCGCCGGTTCGCCGATTCTCTGCACCTTCCCGACCAGCTTCGCGCCAACGACGTCGCAGACGGCGACGATCACGGTGGCGGTCTCGGCTTCGGCACCGAATGGCAGCAGCATCAGCGCGACGGCGACGGCGGGTTCGGCTTCGACCGATCCCAATGGCGCCAACAACACGGCCACGGCAAGCACGCTGGTCGCGGCCAACGCCAATCTGCAGCTGACGCTGAGTGCCTCCTCGCTGGCGGTGCTGACCAATGAGCCGGTGACCTTCACCGCGGTGAGCCTGAACCTCGGCCCGTCGGATGCGCAGAATCTGTCGATCACGATGACCCTGACGCCGGACTTCCGCTACACGTCGCACACCGCGACCGGCGCCACCTGCACCACGCCGCAGGTGGGCACCAGCGGTTCGGTGACCTGCACCTGGGCCGGCGCCACGGCACCGAATGCCTCGCGTACCCTGCAGGTGGTGGCCTACAGCAACAACCAGGGCGCCACGGCGGTCAATGCCAGCACGGTGTCGGATACCTCCGATCCGGTCACGGCCAACAACGTCGGCAATGTCAGCGTCCAGGTCGGCTTCGCGGTGGAAGCGATTCCGACGATGAATGCCTATGGCCTGGTCCTGCTCGGTTTGATGCTGGGCCTGCTCGGCTTCGTCGCGGTCCGCCGCAACAGCTGAGGCAGCTAGGGTGGAACCCCGGCGCAGCCGGGATTCCACCGAAGCCGTCGTGACACACGCAGGGGTGGCCATCGGCCGCCCCTCTTTTTTGGTGGCCGGTGCCCACTGCCCTGACCGCGCCACGCTGACATCCAGGCCGGAAGGCGTGTTCGGGGACGAGTGCGGTCGTTATCCCGCCGGCAGCGGGATGCGGAGCCCGCATGGCAGCCGGCACGCGCCCTCCAGCCCCGAGGGCGCGCTGATCCGGGTCAAGGTCGGACCTCTGCCGATGGCCGCTGAAAGCTGATGGCCGCGGTGCGGGTCTGGTAGAAGTGCCAGACGCCCCGGCTGGTGCGCTTGTTTGCGCATCCAGAATCGGCGGCACGGGGCAGGGGGCAGGGGGCAGGGGGCAGGGGGCAGGGGGCAGGGGGCAGGGGCCCAAGCTTGCCGCATGGCCAGATCGTGCGGCGCGGTCGATCCCCCTGCCCCCTGCCCCTTGCCCCGCTCTTGCCGGCGGAGTCTCTGCGATTGCGAAGTGCCCTGGAGTAGCCCATGACCACCCACGAAATCGACGTCGCCATCATCGGTACCGGCTCGGCCGGCATGACCGCCTATCGCGGTGCGCGCGAGCACACCGAGTCGGTGCTGTTGATCGAGGGCACCGAATACGGCACCACCTGTGCGCGCGTAGGCTGCATGCCGAGCAAGCTGCTGATCGCCGCCGCCGATGCTGCCCACCACGTCATGGCGGCGCCGGGCTTCGGCGTGCACGGCGGCACTGTGCAAGTAGACGGCGCGGCGGTGATGCAGCGGGTGCGATCCGAGCGCGATCGCTTTGTCGGCTTCGTGACTGAAGCGGTGGAAGCCTGGCCGCAGGCGCATCGGCGCCTGGGTCGGGTGCGTTTCCTGGACGCCCACACGCTGGAATTCGATGACGGCGAACGCATCCGTGCGCGCCGCATCGTGATTGCCACCGGATCGAGTCCGATCGTGCCTGAGGACTGGCGTGTGGGCCTGGGTGATCGCCTGATCACCAATGACGACGTGTTTGCCTGGCAGACGCTGCCGGCATCGGTGGCCGTGGTCGGCGCTGGCGTGATCGCGCTGGAACTCGGCCAGGCCCTGCACCGCCTGGGCGTGCGCGTGCGGGTGTTCGATCGCGGCGGGCGCTTTGGCGGCTTGAGCGATCCCGAGGTGATTGCCGCCGCGCGCCGGGTGCTGGCCGAGGATTTTCCGCTGACCACCGGTGCCGTCATCGACCGCGCCGCGCGCGCCGGCGACGGCGTCCGCATCGACTTCCAGCATCAGGGCGCCGCCCACAGCGAGCGTTACGACTATCTGCTCGCGGCCCTGGGCCGCGCCCCGAATCTGGCGCACCTGAATCTGGGCGTCAGCGGCCTGCCGCTGGATCCGCGCGGGGTGCCGATCAGTGACCCCAGCACCGGTCAGATCGGCGACAGCCATGTCTTCATTGCCGGCGACGCCTCGGCGCGCCGCATGCTGCTGCACGAGGCGGCCGATGAGGGGCGCATCGCGGGCGACAATGCCGGACGCTATCCCGATGTGCGCGAGCATCGGCGCCGTACCGGGCTGGCCGTGGCCTTCACCGATCCGCAGATTGCCGTGGCCGGCGCCAGTCATGCCGAGTTGCTGGCATCAGGACGCAGCTTCGAAGTCGCCGAGCTGGATTTCTCCGATCAGGGCCGCAGCCGGGTCATGCGCCGCAATCGCGGCCTGCTGCGGGTCTATGGCGAGCATCACAGCGATCTCTTCCTCGGCGCCGAGATGATCGCCCCGGATGGCGAACACCTGGCCCATCTGCTGGCCTGGGCGGTGCACGCGAGGATGACGGTCCAGCAGATGCTGGATGCACCTTTCTACCACCCGGTGGTCGAGGAAGGTGTGCGCACCGCCCTGCGCCATCTGCAGCGCCGCTTGCGCATGGGCCCACCGCCGGTGCCGCATTGCATGGACTGCGGGCCCGGGGCCTGAGCCTCGTGGGCTTGGCCCGCTGCCACAGTCAGTCGCTCCCAGGGCTCTGCGCAATATCCCCCTGCACCTGCCTGCGCCAGGCCCCGGGCGCCACGCCCATCCGCGCCTTGAAGGCGCGGTTGAAGGCGATGGCGCTGCCATAACCAACCTGTTCTGCAATCTGTGCCAGGCTGTGATCGCGCTGCAGCAGGTCCTGGGCCACGGTCATGCGCCAGGCAGCCAGATAGTCGAGCGGGGTTTGTCCGACCAGTTCCCTGAAGGTCTGGGCAAAGCGTGTGCGCGACATGTGCGCCTGCGCCGCCAGCGACTCCAGATGGTGGCCGGCTTGCGGCGCCTCATGCATGGCGATCAGCGCATGACGCAGTTGCGGATGCGCCAGCCCGGCGAGCATGCCGTCCTGCACCTGGCCCTGCTGCATCAACTCCCGCAGCAGCTGAATCAGCAGCACCTCGAACAGGCGATCGACGGCAATGCGCCCGCCGCAACGGCCGCCAAAGGCTTCGTCGACCAGCAGTTCCAGCGTCGCCGACATCGCCGGATGTTCGCGCAACGGTAGTCGCAGCAAGGGCGGCAGCGCGCGCACCAGCGGATTGTCCATGCCGCCGCCAAAATGAGTGCTGGCACACACCATATCGGCGCCGACTTCGGCATCGCTGACAAAGCGATGGGCCACGGCCCGCGGATAGAACAGCAGCGTGGGCTCGGTGATGGTCTGTCTGGGCAAGCCGCTGTGCACTACTTCGACAGCACCCGCGCGGATCACGTGCAGATGACCGACTCCGGCCGTGGCCTCGATATCGTTGATGCCGCACAGCGGGCCGGCGTGGAACAGACTGGTGCGCAGGCTGAAGCGCCGCAGCAGGGCATCCAGGCGATCGGGTGGGGTGCTGGGTGTCATGGTGGTCTGGCTCATGAGGATCAGGGCTGGGGGCGGGGCTCGCGCGGCGTCATTGTGAGGAGCGTAGCGACGAAGCCATCCAGGACCTTGCCCAGATCATCTGGATTGCTTCGCTGCGCTCTCCATGAACCGCTGGCCGGGTGATCCGTATCGCCATTGTGGAGGGCGCCGCGCTGCGGCGCCGCGGTGCCTGAAGATCAACAGCGGCCGCGCAGGCGCGCGTCCCTCCACAAGAGCGTTACGGAACTCCGGATTAATAATAGCGCACTAATGATAACCCTGAGTGCCGTCCACCTGCCTATCTTTGGTCCTGTGCCGGCCATCGCCGTGCCACCCGAACCCCACAGGAGAAAGACCATGAGCACGATTGCACCGATCAACCCGCAGACCGCCGATACCGCCACCACCAGGACCCTGGACGCCGTGCGCGCCAAACTGGGCCTGGTGCCCAACATGGTGTTGACGCTGGCACACTCGCCCACCGCCCTCGGTGGCTATCTGCAGTTCTCCGGCGCCCTGGCTGGCGGCAAGCTCTCAGGCAAACGCCGCGAAGCCATCGCCATCGCCGTGGCCCAGTCCAACAGCTGCGGCTATTGCCTGTCGGCGCACACGGCCATCGGCCAGAGCCTGGGCTTGTCGAGCAGCGATATCGCCGATGCCCGTCGTGGTCTGGCGGCAGATCCGGCCGACGCCGCGCTGGTGACGCTGGCGCAGCGCATCGTTGCCACTCAGGGTCATCCCAGCGCCGCCGACATCGCGGCCTTCCGCGCTGCCGGCTTCAGCGATGGCGAACTGCTGGAAGTGATCGCCAACGTGGCGCTGAACATCTACACCAACTACGTCAACCACATCGCCGGCACCGAGATCGACTTCCCGGTGCAGTCGCTGGAACTGGCGGCCTGAGGCAACGCGGCCGAGCGGGCTGCGGCCCGCTTCGGCTTCGTTGAAGGAAGAGCGTTTCAACGCGGAGAACGCAGAGGGACGCGGAGGACACAGAGTAGAGCCCTGGTAATTGGCTCTTCTCAGCGTTCTCTGCGCCCCTCTGCGTTCTCCGCGTTGGGATCTTTGTCCGCTGCCCGCGGAGGGTTTGACCTACGTGCCCTGCCGAAAGCTCAGGGCTGCCCGAGCTTGCGCCCCACCGGGCACTGCCCGCGGGCGCCGCAGCCGGCGCAGGCGCCGGTGGGTTTGGCGGCGGCGCGTTGCAGACCCGGGATCAGTGCCTGCATCTTTCCACGTTGGCAACGGCGAGCGAAGGCAGCCACCGCAGTCTGGCGCAGGGCGGCCGGCGTCAGATGCCAGACGCTGAAGACCGCGGCGGCGGTGACGATCAGGGCTACGAGCAGATTCTCGATCATCAGCCCAGCCCCAGCCACACGGCAGTCTGGTAGGTCACCAGCGAGGCCAGATAGGCCATCGCGAACAGATAGACCGCCATCAGCAGCGGATAGCGCCAGCTCTGGGTCTCGCGCTTGACCACCGCCAGCGTGGCCAGACATTGCGGTGCAAACACATACCAGGCCAGCAGCGACAGCGCGGTCGCCAGTGACCACTGGGCCCCGATCAGGGTGCCGAGCTGGGTGGCGATTTCTTCATCACCGCCCTGCAGTGCATACACCGTGCCGAGGGCGCCGACCGCCACTTCGCGTGCGGCCATGCCCGGGATCAGGGCGATGCAGATTTCCCAGCCAAAGCCGATCGGCGCAAACAGCGGCTGGATCAGATGTCCCAGGCGCCCGGCGTAGCTGTAATCGATGGCGGCGCCGGTGAAATCGGCCGGTGGCGCCGGAAAGCTGGACAGCGCCCAGATCACGATCATCATCGCCAGAATGATGCCGCCGACGCGGCGCAGGAAGATGCGCACGCGTTCCAGCAGACCGATCAGCAGATTGCGCAGATTGGGCACGCGCCAGGTCGGCAATTCCATCATCAGCGGATGGTGCATGCCGCGGCCGACGGTGCGCTTGAGCACGAAGGCCACCACCACGGCGCCGAGGATGCCGGCCAGGTACAGCGCGAACAGCACCAGCCCCTGGAGGTTGATCAGGCCGCCGATCTGGCGTTCCGGCACGAAGGCGCCGATCAGCAGCGCGTACACCGGCAGGCGCGCCGAACAGGTCATCAGCGGGGCAATCAGGATGGTGCTGAGGCGGTCGCGCCAGTTGCTGATGACCCGTGTGGCCATGATCCCGGGAATGGCGCAGGCAAAGCTCGACAGCAGCGGAATGAAGGAGCGTCCGGACAGGCCGACCTTGCCCATGAAGCGATCGAGCAGAAAGGCCGCGCGCGGCAGATAGCCGGAATCCTCCAGCGCCAGGATGAAGGCGAACAGGATCACGATCTGCGGCAGGAAGATCAGCACGCTGCCCACGCCGCCGATCAGGCCGTCGATCAGCAGGCTGCGCAGCGGACCCTCGGACAGATGTCGCCCCAGGGCCTCGCCCAGCCAGCCCATGCTGCCCTCGATCAGGTCCATCGGTGCCGCGGCCCAGCTGAACACCGCCTGGAACATCAGGAACAGCACCGCCGCCAGGATCATCAGGCCCAGCACCGGGTGCATGATGACTTTATCGATGCGCTCGTCCCAACGCGTGTCCACGGTCGGCAGCTGCACGGCATCGGCGAGGATCGCCCGCACCTGGCGATGGGTCTCGGTGATCTCCTCCAGCGTCGGTGTCTGCCAGGATGGGGCTTCCGGCGCCAGCGCCGGCATGCCCATGCGATCAAGCTCGGCCAGCAGCGCATCGGCGCCGCCGCGGTGCACGCCCACGGTGCTGACCACCGGAATCCCGAGCGCGGCCGAGAGCTTGTCGATATCGATGCGGATGCCGCGGCGCTCGGCCAGATCGCTCATGTTCAGCGCCAGCACCATCGGAATTCCCAGATGCTTGACCTCCAGCACCAGACGCAGATTCAAGCGCAGGTTGGTGGCATCGGTCACGCACACCAGCACTTCGGGGCGGGCTTCGCCGGCGAGCTGACCGAGCACGATGTCGCGGGTGACGGCCTCGTCGGCGCTGTCGGCATTGAGCGAATAGGCACCGGGCAGATCCAGCACCCGATAGCCTTGACCGCTGGCCGAGCGGGCGATGCCTTCCTTGCGCTCGACCGTGACACCGGCATAGTTCGCCACCTTCTGGCGACTGCCGGTCAGCAGATTGAACAGGGCAGTCTTGCCGCAGTTGGGATTGCCCAGCAGCGCGACCCGGCGAAATTCGCCGTCGATGGCAGCTGCCGCCGTACTCATTGCGCCGATTCCACCGCCGTGACGTAGATGTGCTCGGCCTCATGGCGACGCAGGGCAAACATGGTGCCGCCCACGCGCACGGCGATGGGCTCCAGGCCACCCGGTCCGGTTGCCACCACGCGCACGCTTTCATCCGGCACAAAACCGATTTCCAGCAGCCGCAGCACCAGATTGCGGTCGTGACCATGGCCGGCTCTGGGCATGGCCACGCGCAGCACGCGGGCGCGCTGTCCGGGCCTGAGTCCCGCCAGTGTCGGTACTTCCATGGTCGGCGTGGTCACGGCGGCGCTGGCGGTATCGGGCAGCGCTTCACTGGCGGTGGTCAGCATGGGCGTTCCATTTCCTGAGCATGCGCTGATCTTAGGCCTTCGCGAGCCGTTCGTAAATGCGAATGACTATCAAACGCTAACTTTGCTCAGGCTGTCTTGATGCACATCAAGGTTGAAATGCGGTGGAAAGGGTGGGGAGGGGCAGGGAGCACGGGGTAGGGGACACGGGATGGGGGTCACGGGGCAAAGCCGGCGTCATCGCGAGCCACCTGTGTCTACCCGACACTGCGCACGGGCCATGAACCCTGGCGGGCACAGAGGGGCTTTGAGGAGGGACGCGCGCCTGCGCGGCCGCTCTTGATCGCCGCTCGGCGCAAAGCGGCGCCGCAGCGCGGCGCCCTCCGCCTACGCGCAAACGACACAATTACGGCAAATCAAACACTTACGGGATGGATCCCTGGAGAGCGTAGCGAAGCCGTCCAGACAAACTGCCGCAGAGGCACTGGATTGCTTCGTCGCTGCGCTCCTCGCAATGACGCAGGTCTTGGTGGGTCCCGACGTGTCCGGACGCTTCTTCAGCATCTGGCCAACAGCGTCCAGACAAGTCTGGACCTACAGAAACGGTCAAGGCCGTAGCCTTTGCCCGGGTCCCGAGTCCCGGGTCCCGGGTCCCGGGTCCCGAGTCCCGAGTCCCGAGTCCCGAGTCCCGAGTCCCGCGCCCCGCGCCCCGCGCCCCGCGCCCCGCGCCCCGTTGAAGCCGAGCTTCAGACAAGGCTGCTATTCTTTGCCACCTTTTTCCGTCCAGTGACCCCCAGTGAAAGAGCATTTGCAGGAACTCGTGATGCAGGCGCTGCTCGACGTCCGTCGCAAGCAGCAGGTGGAACTGCCTGAGACCCCCGAGTTCGCCATCGAGCGTACCCGCCAGAAGGACCACGGCGATTTCGCCACCAATGCCGCGCTGGTGCTGTGCAAGACGCTGGGCATGAAGCCGCGCGACCTGGCGCAGGCGATCGTCGATCACCTGCCCGAATCCAGGCATGTGGAAAACGTGGCCATCGCCGGCCCCGGCTTCATCAATTTCACGCTGAGCCGGAGTTGTCTGCTGGGAACCCTGCGCCGGGTGCTGGAGCGCGGCGATGAATACGGCAGCACCGAGCGCGACGAGAACGAGCACCTCACGGTCGAGTACGTCAGCGCCAATCCCACCGGGCCGCTGCATGTCGGTCATGGCCGTGGCGCCGCCTTCGGTGCCAGCCTGACCAACATCCTCGAGGCCTGTGGCATCAAGGTGCAGCGCGAGTACTACGTCAACGACTACGGTCGACAGATGGACATCCTCGCCACCAGCGTCTGGCTGCGCTATCTGGATCTGACCGGCAATCCGGTGCGCTTTCCGGACAACGGCTACAAGGGCGACTACGTCGTCGATGTGGCGCGCACGCTCAAGCATGCCCATGGCGACCGCTTCCGTCGCAGTCCCTTCGAGGTCACCGCCAACCTGCCGCCCGATGAAAGCCAGGGCGGCGACAAGGAAGCGCACGTGGATGCGCTCATCGGCCGCGCCCGCGAGCTGCTCGGGAGCGACGACTTCGACCTGATCTACAAGCTGGCGCTGGACAGCCTGCTCGGCGCCATCCGCGACGAGTTGCTGGCCTTCAACGTGCGCTACGACAACTGGTTCTCGGAGCGCAGTCTGGCTGATTCGGGCGCCGTCGACCGCGCCATCGACCGGCTTACCCGCCTTGGGCACATGTACGAGAAGGACGGCGCCAGGTGGTTCCGGGCCACCACCTTCGGTGACGAGAAAGACCGCGTGGTGGTCCGCGAGAACGGCCAGAGCACCTATTTCGCCTCGGATATCGCGTACCTGCTGAACAAGTTCGAGCGCGGCTTCACCAAGGCCGTGTACGTGCTCGGCGCCGATCATCACGGCTATATCGCGCGGCTGAAGGCGGCCGCCAGTGGTTTGGGACTGAATCCGGCCAATGTCGAGATCGTGCTGGTGCAGTTTGCCAAGCTCTACAAGGACGGCAAGGAAGTGTCCATGGGCAAGCGCGAAGGCAACTTCGTGACCCTGAAGGACCTGCGCACAGAGGTCGGCACCGACGCCGCGCGCTTCTTCTACGTCATGCGCAGCCACGAACAGCACCTGGATTTCGACCTGGAGCTGGCCAAGTCGCAGAGCAAGGACAATCCGGTGTACTACGTGCAGTACGCCCATGCCCGCATCGCCAGCGTCTTCCAGAAGCTGTCCGAACAGCGCCAGACCCACAACCGGTCGGCCGGCGACGCCGCCCGCCAGTTGCTCAGCAACGAGCACGAACTGGATCTGCTGAACCTGATGCTGCGCTATCCGGAGACCGTCGAGCGTGCCGGCGAACAGCGCTCGCCGCATCTGGTCGCCAACTACCTGCGCGAACTGGCTGCCGCACTGCACGGCTATTACGACGGTGCCCAGGTCAAGATTCTGGTGGAGGACGATGATCTGCGTAATGCCCGTCTGAATATGCTGCTGGCGGTCAAGCAGGTGCTGGCCAACGGTCTTAGACTGCTCGGCGTGTCGGCGCCCGAGCGCATGGAGCGGCAGGAGCCGTAGGCAGGGGTCAGCCGGAAGCCACCAGCCCCGAGCTGGCGCCGGCTATGCTGACAGTGCATCAAGGACAGGACGCGGAAACATCATGGCCAAGGGCAAACAAGCAGTACGCGGCGGCGGCAGCACGCCTCTGCCGTTCTGGGTATGGCTGCTCACCGGGTTCGCGCTCGGCGTCGGCCTGTCGATGTTCTTCATCCTCAGGGACGGCATGCCCGCCGCCGGACCGCGACCGAATCCGGCCGCTGAATCCAAGACCGATGGCGACAAGCCACTGGTGGAACTGGCGGCTGGCGACAGCCGCGCGCGCGAGGCCGAGACCAAGAAGCCACGCTACGACTTCTATTCGGTGTTGCCCGAAATCGAGGTGGTCATCCCCGATGCCGAGCTGACCGCGCAGTCGCAGAAGCCGCCGGAGCCGGCCGCGCCGGGGCCGGCGGTGCGCATGTTCCTGCAGGTGGGCAGCTTCAGCAACTCCGGCGATGCCGAGGCCCTGAAGGCGCGCATGGCACTGCTCGGCGTGCAGGCCCAGGTGACCCCGGTCAAGATCAATGATCGCACCTGGCACCGCGTGCGGGTGGGCCCTTACAGCGACGCCCGCGCCATGGAGACGGCCAAGCGTGAACTGGCGGCGGCCAGCATCGAGGCCATTGCGCTGCGCGAAACCGGCGGCTGATGACGCTGGCAATGACATCGCCTGTATCGGATTGAGATGCGCCGCATGCACTGGCCAGAAGCGGAACGCAGAGAACGCAGAGGAAAGGCAGAGAGAACGCAAAGGTATTTGCGTTACGGCTTCTCCAGGCAGCGTCACCACTGCCAAGCTGGGAACGCCGTCCACTGATTGCCGATACAGTCAGCGGGCGAGCAGCCTCCTCCAGGGCGAGTAGGCAAGGGTGTGTTGCCCCGATAGACCGGCTGATTCAGGCTCGCTCTGGCCTTTCTTCGCGTCCTCTCTGCTTTTCCTTTGCGTTCTCCGCGTCGTGCTTCCGACCTCAAACCGCCTCAATCCCCGGTTTTCACCGGGGCGCGCGAAACGGCGGTCGCGACGCCAGGTTGCCTCTGCAGAGCGCAGTAGCCATCTTGGCCATGCTCCATGGTCTACCCGACCTCACCAGTGCAACGCAGACACGCCGCGCTGCCTATACTCGGGCGTATTGAAACTACGGAGCCCAGCGCCATGAGCGAACGCGATGTGATGCAGTACGACGTGGTCATCGTCGGTGCCGGGCCTGCCGGGCTGGCCTGTGCGATCCGGCTGAAGCAGCTGAAGGCCGAACTGTCGGTGTGCGTGATCGAGAAGGCCTCGGTGGTTGGCGCCCAGATCCTGTCCGGCGCGGTGATCGAACCGCAGCCGCTCGATGACCTGCTGCCGGGCTGGCGCGATGCGCCGCCCCCGATCTGCGTGCCGGCCAAGCGCGACGAATTCCGGATGCTGACGCGCACCCGGGCGTGGTCCATGCCGACGCCGCCGCAGATGCACAATGCCGGCAATTTCATCGTCTCGCTGTCGGCCATGTGCGCCTGGATGGCGCCGCAGGCCGAAGCGCTGGGCGTCGAGATCTTCCCTGGCTTTGCTGCCGCCGAGAATCTGATCGATGAGGCCGGCAAGGTCATCGGCGTGCGCATCGGCGACATGGGCGTCGCCAGGGACGGTGAGCACAAGGCCGAATACACCCAGGGCATCGATATCCATGCCGGCGTCACCATCCTCGCCGAGGGCGCCCGCGGACATCTGACCAAGCAGCTGGTCCAGCGCTTCGAGCTGGATGCGAACAGCGATCCGCAGACCTATTCGATCGGCATCAAGGAGCTCTGGCAGGTCAAGCCGGGCACCGCCGAAGCCGGTCTGATCCTGCACACCATCGGCTGGCCGATGGACAACGCCACCTACGGCGGCAGCTTCCTCTACCACATGGACCAGGACCGCATCGCCCTCGGCGTGGTCTGCGGGCTGGACTACAAGGATCCGCTGTTCCAGCCCTATGAGGCGTTCCAGCAGTGGAAGAACCACCCCTACATCAAGCCCCTGCTGGAGGGCGGCTCGATCATGTCGGCCGGCGCCCGCGCCATCGTCACCGGTGGCTACCAGTCGCTGCCCAAGGTGGAAATGCCCGGTGCCATGCTGATCGGCGACACCGCCGGCCTGCTCAATGTGCCGAAGATCAAGGGCACGCACCAGGCCATCCGCTCCGGCATGCTGGCGGCCGAGCACTATGCCGAAACCGGGCGCGCCGAGGGCTGGAATGCCAAGCTGCGCGGATCGGCAGTGATGAACGAACTGCGCAAGGTGCGCAACATCAAGCCCGGCTTCAAGAAGGGCTTGTGGGCTGGCCTCGCCAATGCCGGCTTCGAGACCATCACCGCCGGTGCCAGCCCGTGGACACTGAAGAACAAGGCCGACTACGCCCAGCTGCGCACGGTCGACAGCTACGAAAGCCCGAATCGCCACTGGGGCGAGCGTACGCTGCCGCCCCGCGACCGCTTGCAGGGCGTCTACTACGCCAGCACCGCGCACGAGGAAGATCAGCCGGTACACCTCAAGGTGTCCGACACCTCGATCTGCATCGACCAGTGCGCCCGCGAATACCAGAATCCCTGCACCCGATTCTGCCCGGCCGGCGTTTACGAAATGGTCGAGGAAGAAGGCGGCAAGCGCCTGCAGATCAACGCCTCCAACTGCGTGCACTGCAAGACCTGCGACATCAAGGATCCCTACCAGATCATCAACTGGGTGACGCCCGAGGGCGGCAGCGGGCCGAATTACCAGAACCTTTGAGGCGGGTTGCTGGTTGTCGGAGAAAGCAGGCTCACGCGGAGGCGCGGAGGGCGCGGAGAAGAGCACGAGCCGGTCTTGCATTCTGTGGGAGCGGACTCTGTCCGCGATTGCGGCAACACTGGTTGCTGGTTGCTGGTTGCTGGTTGCTGGTTGCTGGTTGTCGGGACTCGGGACTCGGCTTTTGTGGGTCCAGACTTGTCTGGACGCTGTTCGCCGCCTCAATCCAGAAGCGTCCAGACAAGTCTGGACGTACAGCTCATCGCGTGCCTCGCACCCGCTGTTTCCAACAACCGGCAACGAGCAACCAGCAACCAACACTGGACGCTCCTGCCCTCTGTGGGAGCGGACTGTGTCCGCGATTGCGGCGGCACTGCCAACCAGATCCCGACAGCAATTCGATTCAGCTCTTCTCCGCGCCCTCCGCGTCTCCGCGTGAGCCTGCTTTATCCAACACCGACACCCGCAACTGACTTCCCCTGACGGCTGCCGTCGCGGACAGAGTCCGCTCCCACAGAGGGTTTGTGCCTCTCTCCGCGGCCTCCGCGCCTCCGCGTGATCCGGCTCTAACCAACAACCGCCAACCGACAACCGACAACCAACCTCAAACCGGTACCGCATCCAGCGATTGCTGCATCCAGCGCAGGAAGCGGCGCATGTCCAGCGGTTTGGCGAGGAAGCCATTGGCGCCGGCCTTCTCGGCGGCGCTGCGGGTGCGGGCGTCGCTGGCGCCGGAGAACACGATGATGGCACCGTCGTATTCCTTGAGACGCAACTCCTGGGTCAGCAACAGGCCGGAGCGCGTGCCCAGATCGACATCGATGATGATCAGCGCCGGATCAAAGGCGACCGTGCGGGCGTGCAGGCGGGCGGCATCCTGCAGCGTCTCGGTGTCATAGCCGAGCTCGCGCAGCGACCACTGCAGCAGTTCGCAGATGTCCGGATCATCGTCGACGATCAGTACCTTGCGGTTGCTCAGATTCAGCGCCGGTTCGTCGCCGCTGGGCAGCAACACGATCGGAGTGGGCTCCTGGGTCTGCTCGGGCAGGTGCACATGCACCCGGGTGCCCATGCCCGGCACCGAGCTTAGCTTGATCTCCCCATCCATCGACTCGACCAGCTGGCGCACGATCGACAGACCGAGGCCAGCACCTTCGCGCCCCTGCTGGGCGCCGCGATTGAGCGGTTCAAATATGCTTTGCTGGTATTCCGGGGCGATGCCGATGCCGGTGTCGGTGACTAGCAGATCGATGCCTTCGCCATCCCAGCTCAGCTCGGCCCGGACCTCGCCAGCCTGGGTGTAGCGAACGGCATTGGACAGCAAGTTGACCAGAATCTGGTGCAGTCTGATCTGATCGAAGAAGGGCATGCGGGTGCCGCTGGACTGGGCGCTGACCTTCAGCGCCAGGCCCTTGCCATCGGCCATCGGCCGGATGATCAGTTCGATGTCGTCGGCCAGATCCTCCAGTGCGAAAGCGTGCCGCTCCACCTGCGCATCCGGGCGTCCCTGGCGGGCCAGTTCCAGCAGATTCTCGGCCAGGGACTTCAGGTAAACCGCGTTGCGCTGGATCGCGCCCAGTGCCCGATGCAGCGGCGTGTTGTTCTTCAGATGCGGTTCCAGCAGCGCCGCGTAGCCGCTGATCGAGGTCAGCGGCGTGCGCAGATCGTGCGCCAGGGTGTCGATCAGACGCTGCTGGAACTGCTGGGTCTCGAGCAGCGAGCGCTCGCGGGACTCCAGCTGCTTGCGCACCGATTTCAGCTCGCGGATGGTGCGCGATTTCTCGATGCTGGCCAGTGCCGACTCGTTGGCCTGCTGCTGGCGCTCGGTCAACTCGGCGTTGCACAGATCCGAGTCGGTCAGGACCACATGGTTGAAGGGCTGGTCGGGAATCCAGTGCAGTGCCACATGGTGGCCGCTGTCGATGGCCACCAGCGGCCACAGCAGGGGCTGCGAGCAGTCGGCGCCCACCTGCATGTTGGACACCAGCTCCAGGATCGGGGCCAGCTGGTCGGTGGCCAGACCGTAGTGGGCGGCGTTGCCCTGCACCTCACGGACCTGGCGGCCGGCATCGATGCTGATCACCAGCGGCTGCGCCCGGTCGATGAGATGGTGGGTCAGCGCATCGGCGACCTTCGGCGGATAGCGCTTCACGCTTCGCCTCCGAGCAGCAGTCGGCCGAGCTCGGAGAAAGCCGCTTCCACACCCTCGCCGTCGAGGGCGCTGGTTCTGAAGGTGGGCAGGCTCTGCTGCAAGCGGGAGATGTCGCTGGCCGAGACCTCCCAGCGGTCGATCAGATCGAGCTTGTTGACCATCAGCACTACCGGCGCGTCCGGCAACTGCTTCTGCGACTGCATCAGCAGATACAGGGCCGCGCGCAGACTGGCCTCGCGGGTGCCGTCGGCCACCAGCATCAGTCCGTGGGCGCCGCGGATATAGCTGCGATTGAGACTGTCGAGCTCGGATTTGCCCGCCAGATCCCAGAGCACCAGCTTGACCGCGCCGCCGCCCTCGATCTCGACCCGCTTGCTGTCGACCTTGACCCCGACGGTGGTCAGATACTTCTCGGAAAAGGTGCTGCGCACGTAGCGCCCGACCAGACTGGTCTTGCCGACCGCGAAATCTCCCAGCATGCAGATCTTTCGGGCGACTTCGCTCATGGCGCCGGATCCAGCTGCACCTCGGCCGTGGCCGCAGGTGTGCCCAGGCCTTGATCATCGCTTTCAAGCAGCAGTACTTCGGGTGGTATCCCCTGGTTCACCAGCACCTCCTGCAAGGCCTGTGCGCGGGCTGCGCGCAAGTCGGCGTTGAGCTTGTCACTGCCGCCGTCATCACTCCAGCCCCGAAGCCGGATTATGGCGCGTATTTCATTGCTGCGTGCCAGATCCAGCAGCTCCCGCAGCACCCCTGCCAGCGCTTGCGCGGCTGGCAGCGCCAGGGGTTCGAGCTGACTGCGCCCGCGCCGGAACGGAATCGGGCGCGTTGCGACATCGGCCTGCAGCGCCTTCAGACGCGCCAGATCGGCGGCATCCGGTGTGATGGTGAGCGCGCTGATGTCGATGCTGGCCACTCCGGGCAGCCACGGACCCAACTGCTGCAGTCGTCGCGCCCAGCTGCGCTCGGCGCTGCCGCTGACCTGCAAGCGACCGTGCTGGAAGCGCAGCTCGGTGCCATCGGCTGGCTGCAGCAGGCGCCGCGCGCGAGCGGCCACCAGTGGCTCGTCCAGCGCCAGGAAGGCCTGTTCCTCGATCTCGATCCGGCCGCCCTGCAGATCGACCATGTCCGCCAGCTCGGCGGTTGGCCCGGAATCGGGATCGCGCAGCAGCTTGAGCTGCCAGAGGCCGTCGAAATCCAGGGCCAGCAACTGCCAGCCGGGCATCGCCGTCACCGCCGCGCGCAGGCGCTCGCCGGTTTCGGCACGCTGCCAGCGCTGGTAGCCGAAGGCGCCCAGCAAGCCGAGCACGAGCAGCAGCAGCAGGATCATCGGCCAGCGCGGCGGACGCGCCGCTTCCGGATCCGAGCCGGTCAGTTGCGACAGGGCGTCGATGCCGAGCCGCCGAGACGCTGCCAGTTCCCAGTCGAAGGTCTCGTCGGCGGCATCCTGGTCGCCATGCAGGTCCTCCAGCGCCGTGCGCAGATGCGCCGACAGCTCGCTCGGCGGCACCCCCTGGATGAAGCAGGCCAGCACTGCGCGCGGCCCCTCGCAGACCTGCAGCAGGTGCTCGCCGATGGTCGCCGAGGCCAGACCGGATTCGGTGTCCTGGTCGGACTGCACCGAGTCGCGCACGAAATCGCCGATGGCGGTGAGCATGCCGGCGATGGCATCGGCATCCAGATCCGGCAGCTCCGGCGCGGTGTAGCGGTGCAGCAGCAGGCCCGACTCGCGTTCGATCAGAAACAGGTGATCGATGCGATAGCGCAAGGTGTGCTTCATCACCACCTGGGAAAAAGGCACGCCGGTGCGCACAGATTCCAGCCGCCAGCGCAGGCCGCGCGGCGTCAGGCTGTGGTCCAGTGCCCGATTCAGATCGGCGGCGAAGGCGCGCAGCGCTTCGGCGATGGCCTTGCGGATGGACGGGCCGATGATCGGAAACAGCGCATCGACGATGCTGCGGCGGTCGCGGCGCACGGCGTCGGCCAGCGAAGCCGCCACCACCGGCGCCAGTACCCGGTGCAGGGCGTCACGGCGGGCGCTGCTCTCGACCTGATCGAGCATTTCCGGCAGCCGATCAGGTAGATCGGTCTGGGCCTGCTGCAGCGCCTCGATGGCAGCCCGCTGCTGTTGCAGCTCACCCTGTTCGGGGGCCAGCAACAATTGCCGCAGGCGCTCGAGCTCGCTCATGCCGGATCCGGGCTGAGCTCAGACTCAGCCGCGCGCGGTCGGCAGTTCGAATTCGCCGTTGAGGCGCAAGGCCACTTCCGTCAGCAGGGCTGCCAGATCACTGCGACCGACCTTGTCGGCGCGCAGCTCCTGATCCGAGCGCGACAGCGCCGCGTTGATCTCGCTGACGCGGGTGGCCAGCAACTGCCGCAGTTCGGCCAGCGACTCGCGCTGGCGTTCATCCTTGGCCGACAGATCCGCCTCCAGCGCCTGCAAGCCGCCCTGCAGTTCGCCGCGCAGGGTGCGCTGGCCCTGCTGCATGCGCGTTTCCAGATCATCCAGACTCTGGGTGCGGTCGTTGATTTCCTGGCGCAGCAGCTTGCCGAGCTTCTCGAACTGGTCATCGACGCGCTTCTCCAGCTGCGCCAGACGCTTGTCCAGATCATTGTGCAAGCGCTGGCTCTCGCTTTCCAGGCGCTGCGACAGATCCAGAAAGCGGCGTTCGTAATCGCGCATCTGGCCACCGAACAGGATGTCGCGGATCTGGTCGACGTTGTTGGCACTGTCATTCATGGGCGTACTCCGGCGGATTTCGGGCTTGGCGGCAGCTGTGGCGGGCGCGGCGGCCGCTGGGCTGGCGCGCGCCGGTGCTGGCTTGGACTGGGTCTTTGCAGCTGTCTTGCTGGCGGTTTTCTTGCTGGCCATGCCCTGCCCTCGCCCGATCATCGCTATGACCCCGTCAAGTTAGCGCAATCGGGGTGCGCATGGCCATCGAATCCCGCAGCGGCGATGGCTTGACAGCATCACGGCGGGCGCTGATCGTCCCGACCATGACTGCTCCGATGCTAAGACTGAACCAGCGCGCCATCGATCTCAGTGAAGTGGATCCGGCCGAATCCCTGCTGCGCTGGCTGCGCCGACGACAGCACCTGACCGGCACCAAGGAAGGTTGCGGCGATGGCGATTGCGGCGCCTGCACCGTGGCCCTGCTGGAGCGCGACGCGCAAGGCCGTGGACGCTACCGCGCCGTCAACGCCTGCCTGCTGCCGATGGGTCTGATGGCCGGGCGTGACGTGCTGACCGTCGAGGCGCTGGCCGACGGCGAGCAGCTGCATCCGGTGCAGCAGGCCATGGTCGACAGCGCCGGCTCGCAATGCGGCTACTGCACGCCCGGTTTTGTCATGAGCCTGTTCGCCGGCTATTACGACGGCGAATTCAGCGATCACGTCATCGAAGGCAATCTCTGCCGCTGCACCGGCTACCAGTCCATACGCCGGGCCGCCGCCAGCCTGGCGCTGCTGAGGCGCGAGCCCGACCGCTTCAGCGACAGCCTGCAGCGCGCGCCCGAGGCTGGCGACGAGCCGGCGACGCCCGGCGGCTGGCAGGCGCCGAGCACGCTGGCGCAGGCACTGGCGCTGAAGGCCGAGCATCCCAGGGCGCAATGGATCGCCGGGGCCACCGACCTCGGCGTGGCCCTGAGTCGAGGCTTGCCGCTGCCGGGGCAGATGATTGCGGTCGACCGGGTGCGTGAGCTGCACCAGTTGCAGATCGACGAGCACAGCGTGCGCATCGGCGCCGCGGTGCCGCTGTCGCGACTGGAAACCGAACTGGCGGGCGTGTTCCCGGCGCTGGACCAGATGCTGCCCTGGTTCGCCGCGCGCCAGGTCAAGAACCGGGCGACGCTCGGCGGCAATCTCGGCAGCGCTTCGCCGATCGGCGATCTCTTGCCCTGGCTGCTGGCGCAGGATGCGGTGGTCGAAGTCCAGAGCGCGGCCGGCGCCCGCGAACTGCCTGTTGACGGCTATTTCCTCGATTACCGCAAGACCGCGCTCAGGCCCGATGAGCTGATCGTCGCCGTGCGCGTGCCGCGCAGCTGCGCCATCCAGGCCGCCTACAAGGTCGCCAAGCGCCAGACCGACGACATCAGCATCGTCGCCGCCGTGTATGTGCTGGCGCTCGACGATCAGCGCCGCATCAGCCACGTCCGACTGGCCTACGGCGGCGTCGCCGCCATCCCGCGCCGCGCGCTCGCCGTCGAGCAGTACCTGCACGGCCGCGTGCTCGACCCGGACACCGTCAGCGCTGCCTGCGAACTGCTGCGCCAGGAATACACCCCGCTCAGCGACCACCGCGGCAGCGCCGACTACCGCCGCGCCCTGGTCGCCAGCCTGTTTGCCAAGTTCGTCGAGGAGCAGGTGTCGTGAATCTCCCCGGCGAAGACCGTAACTCGTCGATTGCTGTAGTCATGAGCACTGATCGCAGAGGACGCAGAGGAAGAGCAGAGAGAACGCGGAGAAAGGCGTTTGAATCTCGGGTTTGCTACTCGCACCGCCAGCAATCTGCGCCAGCGCGGCCGCACCCTTGTTGCCTGGTGAAGCCCGACGAGTCACGAGCCGGGCCCCTGCCGTCCGAACACAAGTCAGAGCAGAATGCCCCGTCAATTCATGGCTCCTCTCTGCGTTCTCTCTGCTTTTCCTCTGCGTACTCTGCGTTCCTCGCTTTTCTTTCCATCCAGGCGAGGGCCCACCCATGAAGCACGAGAGCGCGGTGGGGCATGTGACCGGGCGGGCGGTCTATACCGATGAGCAATCGATGCCGGTGGGGCTGCTGCGCTTGTGGCCGGTGCAGGCGCCGTATGCGCATGCCGAGATTCTGAGCATCGACGCCAGTGCCGCGCTGGCGCTGCCGGGGGTGCACGCCGTGCTGACCGCGGCCGACATCCCCGGCGTCAACAACACCGGGCCGATCAAGCACGATGAGCCGCTGATCCCGGCCGATCGGGTCAGCTACCACGGCCAGGCGGTGGCCTGGGTGGTGGCCAGCGAGACCGCGATCGCCCAGCGTGCCGCGCAAGACGTGAAGGTCGAATACCGCGAATTGCCGGCTTGCCTCAGCATCGAACAGGCCATCGCCGAACAGCGTTTCCACCTGCCGCCGAGCCGCATCGTCCGCGGCGATGTCGAGACAGCCCTGGCGGCGTCCGCGCATCGGCTGCAGGGCGAGGTGCGCTGCGGTGGGCAGGATCATTTCTATCTGGAAACCCATGCCAGCTGGGTCAGCATCGATGGCGAGGGTCTGGTGCAGATCGTGTCCTCGACCCAGCACCCCTCGGAGACCCAGGCCATCGTCGCTCACGTGCTGGGCCTGCCGTCCAATCGCGTGGTCTGCCGCTGCCTGCGCATGGGTGGCGGTTTTGGCGGCAAGGAAACCCAGGCCAATGCCTTCGCCGCGGTCGCGGCGCTGGCGGCGCAGCGCACCGGGCGGGCGGTGGCCATCCAGCTGCCGCGCATGCTGGACATGCAGCTGACCGGCAAGCGCCATCCCTTCCTCGGCCGCTTCGAGGTCGGTTTTGACGCCGATGGCCTGCTGCAGGCACTGGATGTGGAACTGGTCGCCGATGGCGGCTGGAGCTGCGATCTGTCGCCGCCGGTGCTGATGCGGGCCATGGTCCATGTCGACAATGCCTATTACCTGCCGCATGTGCGGGTGGTCGGGCGGATCGCGGCGACGAATCTGCCGTCGAACACGGCCTTCCGCGGATTTGGCGGGCCCCAGGGCATGCTGGTCGGCGAGGAGATCCTCGACCGCGTCGCCCGCCATCTGCAGCTGCCGCCCGAGCTGGTGCGCGAGCGCAATTTCTATCGCGCCGATGCGCAGCCGGAGCGCAACACCACCCACTATGGCCAGCCGGTGGTGGACAATCATCTGCCGCAGCTGTGGGCCGAACTCAAGCGCAGCAGCGATTTCGAGCGACGCCGCGCCGAGCTGGCCGAGTTCAATCGCAGCCACGCCACGCGCAAGCGCGGCCTGGCGATCACCCCGGTCAAGTTCGGCATCTCCTTCAACAAGACCGAATACAACCAGGCCGGGGCGCTGCTGCTGATCTACCAGGACGGCAGCATCCAGCTCAATCACGGCGGCACCGAGATGGGCCAGGGCCTGCACACCAAGATGCTCGGCGTCGCCGCGCGCACGCTCGGGGTGTCGGTGGAGCGCATCCGGATCATGACCACCAGCACCGACAAGGTGCCGAACACCTCGGCCACCGCGGCCAGTTCCGGATCGGACCTCAACGGTCAGGCCGTGCGCAATGCCTGTCTGACGGTGCAGGCGCGCCTGGCCGAACTGGCGGCAGGCCGTTTGCACTGTGAGCCGGCCGAACTGCGCTTCGAGCAGGATCAGGTCTACGTGCGCGATCGACCCGAGGCCGAACGCCTGAGCTTCGACGAACTGGTGCGCGCGGCCTACAGCGCCCGCATCAGCCTGTCGGCCACGGGCTACTACCGCACGCCGCTGATCCACTGGGATCCGCAGGCCGGGCAGGGCCATCCCTTCTATTATTTTTCCTACGGCGCCGCGGTCAGCGAGGTCGAGATCTGTGGCCACACCGGTGTGCCGCAGCTGCGCCGGGTGGACCTGCTGCACGATGTCGGCGAAACCCTCAACGAGGGCATCGATCGCGGCCAGATCGAGGGCGGATTCGTGCAGGGCTTGGGCTGGCTCAGCTGCGAGGAGCTGTGCTGGAGCGCAGCCGGACGCCTGCTCACCGATGCCCCCAGCACCTACAAGATTCCGACCGTGGCCGATGTGCCGCTGGATTGGCATGTGAGTCTGTACCGGCGCCCGGCGGAGCCCAGTACCGATGTGATCTTCGGCAGCAAGGGCGTGGGCGAACCGCCGCTGATGCTGGCGCTCAGCGTGCGCGAGGCGTTGCGTGATGCGGTCGCGGCCTTCGGTCATGGCGGCGTGGTCACGCTGGATTCGCCGGCCACGCCGGAAGCCATCTTTGCCGCCATCGCCCGGGTGCGGGCGGCTTGAGCGAGCGTCTGTTCGGGCGCCTGGCGGCGCGCTTGCGGGCCGGGCCACAGGTGCTGGCGAGCGTGCTGCACACGCGCGGCGCCACCCCGCGCAAAGCCGGCGCGCGCATGCTGATCGGGGCTGCCGATAGTGAATTCAGCATCGGCGGCGGGCTGGCGGAAGCGCGCGTGCTGACGGCCGCGCGCGAACTGCTGGCCAGCGACCAGACCCACGCCTCGGTCCGCATCGACCTCTCCGGCGGTGCCGATTCGGCTGGCGTCTGTGGCGGACAGATGCAGCTGGCGCTGCGCCAGTGGCGCCAGGCCGAACTCTCCCGTGCCGCGCAGATCGCCAGCGATCTGGCGGCCGGCCGATCGGTGCAGCTGCAGGCCGATGAGCTTGGCGCTGCTGCCAGCGCTGAATGTATCGCGCCCGATCCGCGTCTGCTGATCGTCGGTGGCGGCCATTGCGGACTGGCCCTGTACCAGCTCGCGCGCTATCTGGATTTCGATATCTGGATCGTCGATCCGCATGGCGAAGGGCTGGATCGCGAGCGCTGTGCCGATGCCCAGCTGCGCAGCGGCGACTTGGCGCTGAGCGAAGCCGTGCGCAGCGATCGCGCCCTCTACGCGGTGCTGCTCAACCGCGATTTTCACAGCGACGTGCGAACCCTGCGCGCCATCGCCGGGGCGCGTTTCGCTTACCTCGGGATGATGGGCAGCCGTCGACGCATCGCCACCGTGCTGGCCGAACTCACGCCCGGGCAATCCGGGCAGCTTGGCGCGCTCAGGGCCCCGGTCGGCATCGAGATCGGCGCGCAGAGCCCGCACGAGATCGCTGTCAGCATCCTCGCCGAGCTGATCCGGGTACGGGCGGCGGCAGGACCGTAGTTCAGCTTGGCCTGCAGGGCCGAGATGGCAGTTCGACTGCGGGCCAGGTCGTCACCTGGCTCGCTGCGCGAGCAACATGACCTGGGTGTTTGCGCCAGTCCACCAGTCAATGGCCTCGGCCACGTCCGACGCATGACTCAGAAAGGGCGCATGGCCGGCACGGTCGATGCGCCGGAACTCGGCCGCAGGTGCCATCCGCGCGGCAGCATCCAGCGCCTGCCAGGGCACCAGCCGATCGCGTTGACCGCCGAGCCACAGGCTGGGCACGGCCAATCGGGGCAGTTCGGCGCGCAGATCGGTGTCGGCCAGCAGCGCCAGACCGTCGACCAGAATGCGCGGATCCGAAGGCGGACGCTCGCCCAGACGCTGACGCAGCCAGCGGATTTCCTGGCGTGCGCCGACATCGCCATGGACTTCCAGTGCCAGGAAGCGATCGATGGTGGCGCCGTAGTCCTGCGCCAGATCGGCCGCGAACTGTTCAAACACGCTGGGGGCGACGGCATGCGGCCAGTCGTTCGCCACGACAAAGCGCGGCGAGGCGGCCAGAGCGATCAGCCCGCGCACCCGGTCGGGAGCCCGCAATGCGGCTTCGAGCGCGAACAAACCCCCCAGCGACCAGCCCAGCCACAGCGCCGGTGGCAGCACGTTCAGCAAGCGATCGACCGTGGCATCCAGCGCCAGTCCGTCGCGCTCCTCACTGAGACCATGCCCGGGCAGATCCAGCACATGGCACTCGAAGCGCTCGGAGAGCTCGGCCAGCAGCGGCGCAAACACGCCGCCGTGCATGGCCCAGCCATGAATCAGTACCAGTGGAGGGCCGCGGCCGATGATGTCGAGGTGCATGGGGGCGGGAAAAAGGAAAAGGGAAAAAGGGAAATGGAAAAAGGAAAAGGGAAAAAGGAAAAGCGCGGGGCGGCGAGGACTTCTGCAGGTAGGTTGTTGTGGAAGTAGGTCACGTTGGCCGCGCAGCGGTCTACGTGACACTGGTCTGGCGATGTCACCCGGGCCATGAATCGTGGGCAAGGTGTAGGTTGCCGTGAAAGTCGTTCATGCGAGTGCTGTCGCTCCCTCCCCGATGTTCGGGGAGGGCTGGGGAGGGGTTAGGCAAGAAACCCTACGCAACGGTCATGGCACCAGCGACTTTCATGATGGCGAGTGGCCCGCAGCCATGACCGTTGGGCACGCTGCGCTTAGCCCAACCTACCTGCAGCAGCCCTCGCCGCCCCGCGCTTTCCCTTTTTCCATTTTCCCTTTTCCCGCCCCCTCAATGCCAGGCCACCTTGTGCCGGATCCAGGCCTCGGGGGGATGCGGCTCACACTGCGGACGCAGGGCGTCGGCGTTCACCAGATACCAGCTGCGACGATTGGAATCGCCGACCACGGTGGCTTTCTCGGCCTCGAAGCAGGCCTTGAGCGAGAGCTTCTGGGCCATGATCCAGCGCTTTTCCGGGGCCGCCCGCAGCCAGGCCACGGCCTTGAGTTCCTGTTCTGCGCGCGGCGCCAGAAAGCCGAAGACCGTCACGTCGCGGTCGGCCATCAACAGATTCTGCTCCTTCCAGCTGAGCAGGCCGAGCTCGGCATTCGGGCCAATCAAGCTGCCGGCCTGATGCATGACGCCGCGCGCCGAGCGGCTGTCGTTGATCACCGGATAGGCCCAATAGCTGTAGATCAGCCAGACGCCGGTGAGCGAGGCGGCCAGGGCCAGAGCACCGCGCCGCGGTCGAAACCAGAGCAGAGCAGCCAGCGCCCACAGGCCCATGGTCAGGGTGATGGGCCAGGGATTCAGATGCTGCAGACTGCCCAGGCGCTGGGCGAAGGCCGGCTCGCCATGGAGCGCATAGAGTGATCCTGCGCTGAGGCCGACGGCGAGCACCGCGGCCATCGCAAACAGCAGCCGCTGGGCGGCGCGCTTGCGCAGGATTCCCGGCAGCAGCGGCGCCAGCGCCAGCACCAGCATGGGCAGTGCCGGAAGGATGTAGACGTCGCGCTTGCCGCCGGACAAGGAAAAGAAGCACACCACCAGCAGGACATAGCTCAATGGCAACCAAACCCGCGCGGGTCGCTGGCCTCGACGCCAGCCTCGCCACCAGTGCGGAATGGCCCACACCAGCGCCAGCGCTGTCGGCAGCCACAAGGTGGCGATGACCTCGAGGAAGTACCAGGGTGGGTTCAGGTGGTGCGGTGGGGCCAGATAGCGCGAGGCCGTCTGGCCCAACAGGATGTTACGGGCGTAATCGGCATAGACCGGGTCGTCACTCTGCCAGACCGTCCATAGCATGGGCACCAGCCACAGCGATACTGCCAGGACGAAGGCCAGCACGGCCAACGCCATTCGGCCTGCCTGTTTCGGTTCACGCGCCGGCAGGCCCTGCCAGTGCCAACGCCGCCCTGCCAGCGCCAGCGGCAACAGCAGCAGCGCCAGAAAGGCCACGCCCTTGGTGATGGTGCCGATGCCGGCAGCAAAACAACCGATCCATAGCCAGCGCCAACTGGGGCCGAGCAGCAGGTGACGCAAGATCCCGTAGCAGGCCAGCGTCATGATGCCGAGCAGGCTGGCATCGATCTGGGCAGCGCGAATCTGAAAAGTGAACTGCAGCGTGAACAGCAGGCTGAGGGCAGCCAGCTGCGCCACACGCCGCCCGTGCAGCCGCCGTGAGAGATCGTAGACCAGGCCCAGCGCCAGCAGCCCGGCGAGTAGAGACGGCAACAGGAACGCAATGCGCCAGGAGCCGGTCAGCGCATAGGCGCCAGCCTGCATCCACATGAACATCGGCGGCTTGTCCGCATACAGCTCGTTGCCGCGATGCGGAAACAGCCACTCGCCGCTGTCGACCATCTGCTTGGCCACCAGCGCAAAGCGCGGTTCATCGGCCGGCCAGGGATCGCGCAAGCCGATCCCGGAGGCCAGCAACAGCAGGGCGAAAGCCAGCAGCAACCAGAACTGGCGCCGCTGGCTCTCGCCCAGACTCAAGGTGTCTGCTCCAGACGCATGCCCAGCGGGCCGAACACCTTCTGATCCCACTTGATGGCGATCAGTCCCTTGCCATCAAAATGGAACAGCAACTCGGGATCGGCCTCGAATCGGGGGCTGGTCTGTACCGACGGAATGGTCAGGCGTGCCACCACCTGCACGCCGCGCTGGAACCACAGACCTTCCAGCGTACGCGGCTGCTTGCCCCAGGTCAGGGTCATCTGGCCGTTGGGATTCAGCTTGAGCTGCATGGATGAGCCATCTTCCAGGGCGCCGGCGAAATCCGACTGCACCCGCGGAATCAGATGGCTGTTCTCGCGATGAGCGTCGTACAAGGCCATGGTGCCGACTGCGTCTTCCAGATCGGCGCGCAGTTCGGCAAAACGCCCGCGGGCCTCGTCCTGATCCGAGCGCACCACGATGTAGCCGGTTTCCGGCGAAGTCAGGGTCAGTCGGCCGGGGCCGGCAGCCCCCTTGGCCGCGGCGTCGCGCCAGGGCGTCAACGGTACCCGGTAAATGGTCAGCAGGGGTTCGGCGGCGCCGCGCTTGCCCTGGTACTCGATCACCAGCGCGGCCGATGCCAGCTCGCTGACTGCTCGGGTTTCTTCAGGACTGAGCTCGCGCCAGCTGACATCCTCGCCACGCCAGGATTCGGGCAGCGTCAGGGCAACGCCGACATCGCGCGAGGCCACCCGGCCCGGCGGCGCTTCGGTGCTCTCCTCCATGATCGGACCGGGAGCCCAGGAGGGTACGCCAGCGTCCGCTTCGGGCCCGGCTGCAGGTGCCTGCTCCTCGGCATGGACGCTGGACAGACTAAGCAAAAGGGCGACAAAGCCCCAGCGAGGAATACGCATGATGTGGACACTCCGAGTCTGAAACTGGTCGCGAAGCATAGCGGACCCGGCCTGAAGGGAAATCAGACGGCAGCACGACGGTACGCTTTCGGGTCAGCCCGGCTTGCGTACCATCAACCAGAATATCGCCAGCACCGACAGGAAAGCGGGCCAGCCCAGAACGAACCAGATCCACATCTGACGGGCGAATTCAGGCGCTAGAGGCTGCTGACCGGCGTGAGCCGCTGCGGCCATCCGGGCCAGTCGCATCTGAATGAAGACCACCGGTATCCAGCAGGCCCCGGTGAGTCCGTAGAGCACCAGTGCCGCGGCGACCCAGGGCGTGGTCCAGGGCAGCGACAGCAGGTGCAGCAGCGCGAAACCGGTCAACAGTTGCGCGATCACCGCCGGTGTCGTGAACACGAAATCGGCCAGTACGGTCAGTCGCGTGACCCGGGCAATGGCGGCGAGATCGCCGCTGCGCCAGGTCATCCACTGGAAGAAGGCGATGCCCAGCCCGGTCCCGAACAGGATCGTCGAGGACAGGATGTGCAGCCATTTCAGCAGCAGATAGGTGTTCATCGGCGGTCGGCCAGCACCAGCCACACCAGAAGCCCCGGGATCACGACCAGATTCTTCGCCAGCGCGCCCCAGGGGTCCAGCCACAGACCCGGCAGCATCCAGCCCAGCACCGCGGTGTAGCCGAGGACCAGCAGCAGCAGGGCGCGGCCGGCGGCGCGCGCATGCCAGTTGCCGATCAGCATGGCGCCGAGCACGGCATCCAGCAGGCTGCCGCCGTAGCCGCCGATCCAGCCCAGCCACTCCGGCCACTGCAGCGGTGCGGCCAGCACGCTGATCTGCGCCGGCGACTGCGCGAATCCGGCCATCGCCGACAGCAGACACATCAGACCCAGGCCCCAGCGCAGCACCGGCGCCAGCGGATACAGTCGCGCCTGCCAGCGGTCCTGGACTTCAGCGGGCTGGCGCGCCGCCCACACCGCGAAGCGCTGTGGCATGTGGCCGAAGCGGGAGGCAAGGGCCTCGGCATCGGCGCTGCTGGTGCTGTTGCCGCGGGCCAGCATGCGCACCATGGCCGAGCCCAGGGGCCCATCGCCGATGCGGTCGCCGAGTGCGCCGGCGAGGCGCAGCAGAGCCATGGGCAGCGGCAGCGTCCACGCCTTGGGCAGGCGCAGCCATTGCCGCAGGCCGCGCAGATAATCGGCCAGAGTCATGATTTCGGGGCCGACTGCGGGCCAGATCTGGACGCTCTGGTCGCCGACCTCTGCGGTCACCGCCGCGACCACGATCTCGGCCAGATCGCGCACATGCAGCGGTTGCACCCGCTGCTGACCCCGTCCGGGCAAGGGCACTACGCCGGGCGCCGCCGCCAGCGCGCGCAACAGCGAGGATCCGCCATAGCTGCCGCTGAAGGCATAGACCAGCGAGGGTCGCAGCACCGTCACCGGCAAGCCGCAGTCCAGCAGGGCCTGATCGGCGCGATGCTTGCTGGCGACAAATTCGGCATCCCTTGGGTCGCCCAGCGCCGAGATCTGCAGGAAATGCCGCAAGCCCAATTCGGCCGCTGCGCGGGCGACGGCCAGCGGCATCTGGCAATGGATGCGGTCGAAGTCGGCGTCGCTGGCCTTGAGTATCCCGGCGGCGTTGACGACCGCGTCGACGCCGGCCAGGCGCGGCAACCACAGCGCGGGGTCGTTGTCCCGCAGCAGATCCGCTTCAATGCTGGCCACGCCGGCCACGACTTCGCCCGCCCGGCCCGGTCGTACCACCGCGACGACCTGGTGCCCGTGTTCCTGCAGCGCCGACACGATATGGCGACCCAAGAATCCCAGTGCCCCGAGAACCAGAATCTTCATCGTATGCGCGCTCCTGACTGCCCAGCTGTCTTACCATAGCTGCGTGCCGGGGCCTTTGCAGGCGCCAAATTCGCGTTGGAGGGAGCCCCGATTTCCCCCGGCGGGGCGCTAGTTCACGCAACAAACAGCGGGGCGAGGGGCACGGGGCAGGGGCCCAAACTCGCTGCATGGTCAGATCGTGCGTCGGGGTGGGTCCCCTGCCCCTTGCCCATTCCCCCTTTGAGTGACTGTAGAATCAACGGCTTGCGATATGTTTGCTGAGAGCGCCAGAACCCCGCCATGAACGACATGCCTGATGCCGATGTGCTGCTGGGCCTGACCGTAGCCCTCGGGCTCGGGCTGCTGATCGGCATCGAGCGCGAGCGCAACAAAGGTAATGGTCCGGGACGGGCGGCTGCCGGCATGCGCAGCTTCACGCTGGTGGCGCTGATGGGCTCTTTGGCCAGCCATCTCGGGGTGCCGGCGATGGTGCTGGCCGGACTCTTCGTGGCCGCCGCAGCGCTGATCGCTTTTCTGCGATCCAACAAGGATGACCCTGGCCTCACCACCGAAATTGCTCTGGTGCTGACCTATCTGCTGGGCGTGCTGGCGCAGACCGAGGCCGGTCTGGCCGCCGCCCTCGGCGTACTGGTGGCCATCCTGTTGGCAGGCAAGTCCAAGTTGCACCGTTTTGCGCAGAGCCTGCTGACGCCGCAGGAAATCCATGATGGGCTGCTGCTGCTGGCGTCGGCGCTGATCGTGCTGCCGCTGCTGCCGACTACCGCGATCGATCCCTGGGGCGTGATCGAAGTGCGCAAGCTCTGGGCCATCGTGGTCCTGATCATGGCCATCGGCGCGGCCGGGCATGTCGCGCTGCGGGTGTTCGGGCCGCGCATCGGACTGCCGCTGGCCGGTTTCGTCGGCGGCTTCGTGTCCAGTTCGGCCACCATCGCCGCCATGGGCCAACGCGCGCAATCGGATCCCACCCGCGCCGTGGCTGCCGCCGCCGCCGGCATGGCCAGCAGCGTGGCGACGACGGTATTGATGGCGATCCTGCTGGTCAGCAGCTCACTGGCGCTGCTGCGGGCGGTCTGGCCGATGCTGCTCGCCGGCACGCTGACCGCGCTGGTGGCGACGGTGATCCTGGCGCGGCGGGCTCGCACCAGCACCTCGGATCCCAGCGAAACCAGCGGTCGTCCCTTCAATCCGGTCGATGCCCTGATGTTTGCCGGCCTGCTGGCAACCGTGCTGCTCGCCTCAGCCGCACTCAAGGCCTGGTTGGGACCGCACGCCATCTGGCTGGCGGCCGCCAGCGCTGGCCTCGCCGATGTGCATGCAGTGACGCTGTCGATGGGTCAGCTGGTGGCTACCAGCCAGATCGGTGTCGATGCCGCCCGCTGGGCACTGGTGCTGGGCTTTGCCAGCAACATGGGCACCAAGATGTTCCTGGCGCGGCGCGCCGGGCGCGAGTACCTCGGCCATCTGTGGCCTGGCCATCTGGCCATGTTGCTGGTGTTTGCGGGAATGGCGCTACTATGGCCGGAGAGCTGAGGGCACGAGGGCAGGAAGGGAAGTAGGTCACGTTGACCCGAAGGGTCTACGTGACGGCTTGGCATTCACCTAGGCTGCTTCGCGGCGAGCCTGACCTGCATTGCAATCAATCGCTGCCCGGAAGGTCGGCGAGTGCGTTCTCGAAACGCTCTCAGGATCCAGGCGATGCCATCGCGGTTGCGTCGCGCGACACCACCGAGCCCTCGATCGCTGCCATCGGGCGCAGTGAGGCAGCAATCGAGAGCCCGGTGTCGATACGGTGGATCAGTCCCTCTCGAAGCTGCCGCCGAACAGTTCCGGCGCTTCGAAGGAACCGGCGGTTCCGATCCGGTCTGGCAAGTTGCTGTGCTCCTGCACCGCCACGATTTCCGGGGGACTCCGCGTTTCATTCATCCGGTGCACGCCGAACACGGCCGCAACCACGGCCAGACTGGCCACGGCGCCTGCCAGCGGCCGCCACCAGTGATGAGCGGGGGCTGCTGCCGGCGCCGCTGCGCTGATCCAGTCGCGCGCCAGCTCGGCGCTGTCATCGGCCAGGCGCAGGGCCAGCTTCAGCTCGGCGGCCAGCTGCGGATCGCGCAGCGCACGGCGTGCCAGATCGCGACGGGCATCCACATCCAACCGACCTGCGGCCAGCTCAGTCAGTGTCCGGGTCTGTAGCTCGAAATTCTGGGTCACGGTCCTTCACCTCATGGTTCCTGGCCTGGGCGCGTAGCGATTCCAGGCTGCGATACACGATGTTGCGTGCCTTGGCTTCAGTCCAGCCCATCAGCGAGCCGATCTCCGCGGTCGTGAATCCCTGCAGATAAAGCCCCAATGCCTCGGCACGTTCAGCGTCGACCTGCTGCAGTTCCTCGAGCACCGCCAGCAACTGCGTGCGATCCTCGAGTGCCCCGCTGGCATCGATCGACTCTCCGGTGGACCAGGGCTCGACATGCTCCAGTCCCACGTGTTCGGCACTGCCGCCTCTGACCTGCCGGCGACGGGCCGCGTCGATCGCGACGCTCAACACCACACTGCGAATAAAGGACGCAGGCTTGTCCCAATTCCTCTCACGACTCAATGTCTGCCACAGCCGCAGCCGGATTTCCTGCTCGATTTCCTCAAGGTCGGCCTCATTGCGGCGATGGTCCAGACTCAGCAGGGTCTTGCGCACAAAGCCGCTCCAGCGCTCGATCAGACGCTTGAATTCGGCTTCCTGGGGAACTCGGCGGCGCAAAAACACGGGATAGGGCGAGCGCTTGCTGGGCCCGACAAGCTAGCAGTCCGCCCAGCCTGAAGGAAACCGGCGCCAGCCATGCTGCAGAGAAGTCCGGCATCGGGCGCTGCGCTGCCGGCATACTGGCGATCCGGATCAGCCTCGACCCTGCCATGCCCAAACCCACCGATATCCGCCTGCATCAGGCCTCGCGCGTGCTCGAAATCAGTTTTGACAGCGGCGAAGTGTTCCGGCTGCCCTGCGAGCTGCTGCGGGTCTACAGCCCGTCCGCCGAAGTGCAGGGTCACGGGCCCGGACAGCGGGTGCTGCAGGTGGGCAAGGAGTGGGTCAACATCAAGGCCATCCATCCGGTGGGCCACTACGCCGTGGTGCTGGAATTCGACGATGGTCACAACACCGGCATCTATTCCTGGACCTTGCTGCACGAACTCGGCAGCCACCAGGGCGACTACTGGCAGCGTTATCTGGACGAACTGGCCGCCGCTGGCGTGGAGCGGCAGCCGCCGGCGTAGCGGTACAGGGCCAGCGGCGCGACCAGCGCATGTTGGCCCGTCGGGCCCCGCAACCAGGAGCTTCAACGCAGAGAACGCAAAGATGCGCAGAGAACGCGGAGAGCAGCAGAGTCGATTGAGAGAGGCTGTTCTCTGCGTTCTCCGCGGCCCTTGGCGTTCTCTGCGTTGAAGATCTAGTTGGCCAGCTACTGCAGTCAGCCTGTGGGAGCGGGCTCTGCCCGCGATCGGTGATGCGCCGGGTCCAGCCTTGGCGATCGCGGCTGAAGCCGCTCCCACGGTCGGTGGCAATAGGCTCGGCGGCCTACCCCAGCGCCTGCTCCAGATCGGCGATCAGATCCTCGGCGTGCTCCAGTCCCACCGACAGCCGCAGCAGTGTCTCCGGCGTCGGGCTGGTCGGACCCTCGACCGATTGCCGATGTTCCACCAGGCTCTCGTAACCGCCGAGGCTGGTGGCGTTGATGAACAGCCGCAAGCGACTGGCGACCTCGATCGCCCGAGCCCGGGTACCGGCCACTTCGAAGCTGAGCATGCCACCCGGGCCGCGCATTTCCGCCAGCGCGGTCGCCCGCTGCGGATGGCTGTCCAGCCCCGGGTAATGCACCGCGCTGACGCCGGCATGACCCTGCAGGAACTGCGCGACCGCCGTGGCATTGCGCTGATGCCAGTCCAGCCGCGGCGCCAGCGTGCGCAGACCGCGCAGCACCAGCCAGGACGCAAAGGGATTGGCCACGGCGCCCAGCAGCTTGCGCGACTCGCGCACGGCGACCGCCAGCTCATCTTCGCGGGCGAAGATCAGGGCACCGCCGGTGACATCGCTGTGGCCGGCCAGGTACTTGGTGGTCGAGTGCATGACCACGTCAGCGCCCAGCGCCAGCGGCTGCAGCAGCAGCGGTGTGGCGAAGGTGGCGTCGACCACCAGCACCGCGCCCGCTGCGTGCGCAATCTCGGCCAGTGCCGCCACCGAGCTCAGCTTCAGCAGCGGATTGGACGGCGTTTCCGCCCACAGACAGCGGGTGTTGGGACGCAGCGCCGCGCGCACCTGGTCGGCATCGGTCATGTCGACCAGCGTCAGTTCCAGATTCCAGCGCGCAAACCAGGTCTGGGCCAGCTTGCGCACCGCGAAATAGGTGTCGTCGGCCATCAGCACATGGCTGCCCGGCGCCAGGTTCTGCAGCAGCGCCGTCGCGGCAGCCATGCCTGAGGCAAAGGCCAACGCACAGGCACCGCCATCCAGCGCCGCCAGCGCGGTTTCCAGCCGATCCTGGGTGGGGTTGGCATAGCGGGCGTAGAGATAGGCGCTGGGGGCGCCGGCATCGGCCGGATGTTCGAACGTGGTCGACAGATGGATCGGTGGCGCCACCGCGCCGGTTTCGCGATCGACCTCTGCAGCCGCGTGCACGGCAACGGTTTCCAGGCGCATCCTTGACTCCGGCGGTCGGTGATCGGCGCACGATAGCGCGTCGGCTATGCTATCCGGCATGAACAGCACATCCGACGCAGCAGAACGCGACAGCGCCGGCTTTCGGCGGCGCGGCTTTGAAGTGACCCGGCTGATGGCTTTCGTCGACGCCGCCTTCGCTTTTGCGCTGACTCTGCTGGTGATTTCTTTCGACCACATTCCTGGAAACGTGCCCGAGCTGGTCGCGGCGCTCAAGGGCATTCCTGCTTTCGCCGCCAGCTTTGCGCTACTGGCCCAGCTATGGTGGACCCACAGCCGTTACACCTGGCGCTTTGGATTGGAGGACGGGCCGACCACCGTTTACAGCCTGCTACTGGTGTTTCTGGTGCTGGTCTACGTGTATCCGCTGAAGCTGCTGTTCGCGACCGCTTTTGGCTGGATCAGCGACGGCTGGTTGCCTGCCGGCTTCGCAATCACTGGCGTCGACGATCTGCGCCTGATGTTCATGATCTATGGTGTGGCCTTGAGCCTGCTCGGTATCACCCTGATCGCCCTGTACCGACACGCCTGGTCGCAGCGCGAAGCGTTGGCTCTGGACCCGGGCGAGCGCGTGCAACTGCGCGTGCAGCTGATCAGCTACGGCTTCATGCCCGTGCTCGGTCTGCTCTCGGCGCTACTCGCCTGGCTGATACCGGAGCGACCGCAGGCGTGGATGCTGGCTTTGCCGGGCTGTGTCTATTTTCTCAATTTTCTGCAATGGCCGGTGCTGGCCTGGGCGGCGCGGCACCTGCGGGTGCGGCTGTCGGCGTCGTGAAGCTCTTCATCACCGGCACTGATACCGCCATCGGCAAGACGGTCATCAGCGCCGGCCTGACCCGTGCGCTGCGTGCGCTCGGTCGCGATGCCGTGGCCCTCAAGCCGGTGGCCAGTGGTTTCGAGACGGGGCCCGCCGGTCGCCGCAATGAGGACATCGAGGCGCTGCTGGCCGCTTCTGATGGCGCGCTGACGGCGAGCGAGATCAATGTCTACGGCTTCGATCCGGCGATCGCCCCGCACCGCGCCGCCGAACTGGCGGGTGTCGAGATCGAGCTGGAAGCGATCTGTCGCAGCTACCACGCCGCCGCGCGCAAGCATCAGGATGTGCTGGTCGAGGGCGTGGGTGGCTTTGCGGTGCCGCTGTCCTCGCGCTGGATGCTGGCTGATCTGGTGCGGGCCCTGGAGCTGCCGGTCTTGCTGGTGGTGGGCGTGCGTCTGGGCTGCATCAATCACGCCCTGCTCAGCGCCCAGGCCATCACGGCGGCTGGCCTTTCTCTGCAGGGCTGGATCGCCAATCACCTGAGTGCGGACATGGAGCAGGCCGAGGCCAGCGTCAAGGCCATTGCCGAGCGCCTGCCGGCGCCCTTGCTGGGACCAATCAGCTGCCATCCGCCAGCGCGGGAATTCGCCAGCCTGGCTGCGGCTTTGCTGCGGGCGGCCGACGGCCCGAAACTGCGGACTGGCCGGGAACCCTGAGCGGGCTTGCGCGTCCAAGTCCGACTCTGTGCGAGCATCCACGCATGAATCCAATCGAAATCACGAGTTTGACGCTCGCCCCCGAAGCGCCCGAGGCCGGGCAACCGCTGGTCATCGAGGTCCGCTGCAGGATCGACGCGCGTATCCTGTTCGAGCTGGATCTGGCGCTGGAGATGTATGACGGCGAGGGTCAGCGGGTCTGGTTCCGCGCCGCCCACCAGGATGGCGCCAGCGCCAACTGGCTGCCGCGCGGCGAATACCGCTGGCGCCTGACCGCGCCCGAGGGCAGTCTGCCGCTGGGCAGCGGGCGACTGCTGGCCACGGTGCTGTTCCGCGATGGTCCGGATGCGCGACGCTCGAATTCCTATGCGCGCACCTTCGCCAATGCCACCCGCGGCGCCGGTCTGGAGCATGCCCGCTACACCCTGGACGGCGACCCCGACCCCTCGAAACTGTCCTGGCGCCGCGGCCATGGCGACTGGTTCTTCCGTCACTTCGATCATGCCGCGCCCACCGCCGGCAGCTATCTGCTCAAGGATTCCGAGTTGCTGCGCGGACGCATACTCGACGTCGGCTGTGGCGATGGCATCACCGATCTGGGCATGTTCCTGCGCTATCAGCCCGAACGCCTGGTCGGGATCGATCCCTTCGGTGGCTACGAGCGGCTGGCGGAGCTGGCCGCCGCCGAGCACATATCCATGGATCCCTGGCCCGAAGGGCTGGAGTTCTTCGGCGCCGACGCCAATCACCTGCCTTTCGAGGACGACAGCTTCGACGTGGTGGTCAGCTGGGGTTCGGTGGAGCACATCGCCGGGGGCTATCTGCAGGCGCTGCGCGAGATCAAGCGCGTGCTGCGGCCCGATGGTCTGCTGTTCATCCATCCAGGGCTGTTCTATTCGAATCCGGGCAGTCATCTGGGCGAGTTTTCCGATGAGCCCTTCTTCCATCTGAAGAAGCCCCGCGAGGAGCTGCGCGAGTTCATTCTCAACACCCCGCCCAGACGCATGGACAGGGCCGGACACGTCGCCAGCAATGCCGAGTACTGGCAATGGTTCACCGAGCTCAATCCGATCACCGTGGCCGGTTTCGAGCGTGAGCTGCGGGCGCTGGAGTTCGAGCCCTGGCGCGTGGCCATCCGCACCGAGGACCTGATCGAGTACACGCCGGAGCTGCTCAGCTACCCGATGCAGGATCTGGCCACCGCCGAGCTGTACCTGAGCTGCTGGAACCGCAAGCGCCCGCGGCCGACACCGTAGCGCGGCGCTTGCTCCGCTGCTTTCGTAGAGCGGAGCTTGCTCCGCTGCTCTTGCTCGGCTTGGGCCTTGGCTCTACTCGCAGCCCCGAGAAGCCGCACACCCTGCCGAGCAAGCTCGGCACTACCACAGCCTCGCACACCGCTGCTTTCGTAGAGCGGAGCTTGCTCCGCTGCTCTTGCCCGGCTTGGGCCTTGGCTCTGCGCGCCGCACCGAAAAGCCGCACATCCTGCCGAGCAAGCTCGGCACTACCACAGCCTCGCATACCGCGCCTTTCGTAGAGCGGAGCTTGCTCCGCTGCTCTTGCCCGGCTTGGGCCTTGGCTCTGCGCGCCGCACCGAAAAGCCGCACATCCTGCCGAGCAAGCTCGGCACTACCACAGCCTGGCATACCGCCGTTTCGGTAGAGCGGAGCTCGCCCCCTGCCTTGCGGGGCAACAAAGCGCCAACCGGTTCTCAGTTCCTGAATGTCTCACCCCAGATCGGGGGGTATTTCGTCGATTGCTTCGCACTGCGCGGCCTGTGGCTTGGGCAATCTGCGTTTCAACAGTACAGAAACGAGTTGTACCTCACACAGGAGCAGGATCATGTTGGCACGTATTGTCTTTGTCGCTGCCGTTGCGCTGGGTGCCGCGTCAGCCAGCGCTGCGGACTATGCGCCGGGGTCGCAGATCACGCTGCAGGGCACGGTCAGCGGGCTCGAATCGCCGCGTAGCTTCTGGCTGGATGTGGATGGCGACCGCATCCTGGTGTATGGCACCAGCGCCCAGCGAGCGCGGATGTACCGCGGCCTGAAGGTGCGTGTCGAGGGTTCGATCAGCGACGACTACATTCGCCTTGCCGACATCGAACTGCAGGCGCGGCGCATCGAAGTCGTCCGCGGCGATGCCGGGACCACGGCAGCTGCCCTGCAGCAACCCTGAGCGCCCGGTCACAGATCGAGGATGATCAGCGAGAGCTTTGCGCGCAGAATAAGCGGTTACCCGGATTGGATTGGTGGAGCGCATGCGCAGCAAGGCCGAGATCGTCAACAACTGGTTGCCACGCTATACCGGAACTGAGGTTGCCGATATCGGTGACCACATTCTGCTGACCAACTTCCAGCACTACGTCGACGTGTTTGCTGCGGCCGGCGGTGTCGAAGTTCGTGGTCGCGACCGGGCCATGCCCAATGCCACCGTCGACGGCATCACCATGATCAATTTCGGCATGGGCAGCGCCAATGCGGCGACGATGATGGATCTGCTGAGTGCCGCCAAACCCCGAGCCGTGCTGTTTCTGGGCAAGTGCGGGGGGCTCAAGAAGAAGAATCAGCTGGGTGATCTGATCCTGCCGATCGCGGCCATTCGCGGAGAGGGCACTTCCAACGACTATCTGCTGCCGGAAGTGCCGGCGCTCCCGGCATTCCGCCTGCAGCGTGCGGTCTCGACCATGATCCGCGACCTCAATCACGACTACTGGACCGGTACCGTCTACACCACCAATCGTCGCGTCTGGGAGCACGATGGTGACTTCAAGGAATATCTGCGCAAGACCCGGTGCATGGCCATCGACATGGAAACGGCAACGATCTTTGCGGCTGGATTTGCCAACGGCATACCCACCGGCGCACTGCTGCTGGTGAGCGATCAGCCGATGGTGCCCGAGGGCGTCAAGACCGAAGCCTCGGATCGCCAGATCACGGCGAACTTCGTCAATACCCATATCGAGATCGGTGTCGAAGCCTTGAAGCTCATTCGCCGTGATGGCAAGAGCGTGAAGCATCTGCGCTTCGACGAATAGGCAGTTCAGATCGGAGGACTGCCGACTGCCCTTCGGACCATCAACGAAGGGCAATGATCGGTGCGCACGCCGGTCCGGCGGCGCCTGACTCAGGCTCGCTCAGCCGTTGACCGAGCTTGAGCCCTGATAATTGAAGCGGAACTGGATGACTCGGGCAGGGGCGTCGCCCGCTGCCGGCGCCACCGTACAGTCGAAGGTCTGCATCTCCTCGCCGCTGGTGCCGGGCTTGAGGATGACTTCGCCCTTGTATTCGAAGTTGCCCCCTGAGCCTTGGGCCTTGCTCGCTGCCAGTTTGGCTTCGTCCAGCCTGAAGATCTGGCTGGACATGCGTCCCTGGGCTTCCTGTGCGCACAAATCTGCCATAGGGTCTTTGCCGCCACCGCAAGACGCCAGCGTTGCCAGCGCACCGATGACCCCCACCAACCTTGCTCGCATCGCCGAACCTCCCGTTCTTTCGATGACTTAGCTTCGCCTGTTCGCGTCACTTCGCATTGAAGGGTGCACCGAGTCGCCAGTCAATGCAAGATTTCAGCTTGTCAAATTAGGACAACACCGCTCAGTAGCGCGGAATTGTAGAGTCTATCCGCTGCGACCAGGCATCGATGCCGCCTTCGACGTTGTAGACCTGGGTGAATCCCAATCCGCGAAAATGTTCGGCGGCCTGTCGTGAGGACACGCCGTGATGACACAGGAAGGCCAGCGGCGTGTCCTTGGCCAGCGCGCCGATTTCGGCGACGGCGGCGGCGTCCAGCACCCGCGCCGGGGGAAAGGGCGCCAGCTGCCGGTCGCGCTCCGGTCGCACATCCAGCACGGTGATCGTGCCCTGCCTGATCCGCGCCGACAGGTCTTCGACACTGAGCGGGCGCACACCCACCGGTGCCTGTGGCAGGCTGATGGTGAGTCCGCTGCCGCGGACGTCGTCAACCCAGTCGACATTCATGCCCTGGGCCTTCCGCGCCGTGGCCAGATCCATCAGCACCTCGATACCGCCCGATTCGGCGCGAATCTCGTGTCCCTGTGCCGGCTTCAGCATGAATGAAGCCTGCCAGCGACCATCGATCTGCAGGTGCAGCGAGCTGCCCGGATCCTCGGCCATGCCGTTGCGGATGGCTTCGGCGGCGGCGGCGCTGATCTGGATCTGCGGCGCCGTTCGATCCGGCTTGGACAGACCCAGCAGTTCGTGCAACTCGCCCGAGTTGTACATGCCGCCGATGATGTCGGAGCCGCCGATCAGCTCACGATCCACGTACAGCTGCGGAATGGTCGGCCAGTTGCCGTAATCCTTGATGCCCTGGCGGATTTCTTCGTCGGCGAGCACGTCGACGCTGACATAGTCGTCGACCAGCGTGTCGAGGATGCCGACCGCGGTGGCCGAGAAGCCGCAGCGCGGCGATTGCCGGTTGCCCTTCATGAACAGCACCACGCGGTGCTGGCCCAGCAAGTCTTCAATGCGCTGTCGAGTGGCGATGGACAAGGTCATGGGTATTCAAGATCCGGAAGCGATGGCGATAGTCTAGCCCGCTCGATGTAAAGCCGGGTTGACGCGGTGTGCGCGACCCCGGGGTCCGGGCTAGTCCGGTGCTGGCGTACGAGGAGCCAGACCCGGTCGCAGCAGCTTCAGCGCGCGGGCGTCGTTGCGTTTGGCCAGTCCCCGGCGCCGCGACTGCACCTGGGCACGCAAGTTCAGTCGGGTACGCTCGGGCAATCCCAGTTGCCCCAGCACCCGTGAAACCAGCGCCAGATCGTTTTCGTCGCCCAGGCTCTGGGCCAGCCGCTTCAGGGCATTGCTCGGCGGCGCCAGCTGACGTTGCTCCAGCAGCTGGCATTGCAACAGCAGGATCCGGACTCTGCCGCGCCATTCATGACGCGACGCGGCGGCATGCCTGCCGGCATTCTGGCGTCGGCCGCGGCAGGCACGGCGGAAGGAACGCTTCAGGGCGCGGCCGATTTCGGCCTGGTCGAGGCCATCCAGCGGCCAGGACGCACAATCATCGCGCAGCTCAAGCAGGCCTTGCAGCAGGCACTGCCAGGCGCGCCCCTGCCGTGGAATCCGGGTCCAGCGTCGCTCCAGGGCTGCGGTCAACCGCGAGCGCGCCTGGGTCAGGGCGCTGCGCATGCTGCCGATGCCCCGGCTCTTGCGCAGCCGGTCCAGGGCCTCGATGCGCGAGGCGCCATCACGCAACGGTCCGAGCGTGCGTCGCAGCGCGCGCAGCCGGGCGTCAGCCTCGGCCAGTGTGCGTCGTCGCCAGGGATCGCCCAGGCGCAGCCAGGCGCGTACCCGGCGCACGCATTTGCGGGCCTCGTGTACGGCTTCATTGCGGTCGCGGCCGGGATCGGAGAGCAGGTCCAGGGCCTGCTGCAGCTGGTCGGCGCAGGCCCGACGCATGAAGGCACACAGCGAGATCTGGTCGTGATCGGCGGTGACCATGGCCCGGGCTCAGGCCGCTTGCCGCTCGACACAGGCCAGAGCCTGGTCAAGCACGACGATACCGGTGCCGGGGCGAGCCTCCGACAAGGTCCGCCGGAAGGCGCGCGCACCGGGCGCGCCCTGGTACAGACCGAGCAGATGGCGCGCGATATGTCGTACTTCGCCGCCGGCGGCCAGATGCGCGGCGATGTAGGGGCGCATCCGGTCCAGTATCTGCGCCCGCGATGGCGCCGCCCTTGGCCGCGCAAACAGGCTCTGCTGCCAGGCGCTCAGCAGGTAGGGCTCGTGATAGGCCGCGCGCCCGATCATCACGCCATCGAGAGTTTCAAGCGCGGCCTGGATGTCGGCGGAGTCGCGCAGACCGCCATTCAGGACCACGGTCAGCTCTGGCCGATCGGCCTTCAGCCGCAGTACCCGGCCATAGTCCAGCGGCGGTATCTCGCGGTTTTCCCGGGGCGACAGGCCGTTCAGCCAGGCCTTGCGCGCGTGCACGATGAACACCGAGCAACCGGCTGCGGCCACGGTATCGATGAAGCGCCGGAAGAAGGCCTCATCCTCGTGTTCATCGACCCCCAGCCGGCATTTGACGGTCACCGGGATGTGCGCCGGCACCACCGCGCGCATCGCCGCCACGCCCTCGGCCACCAGCGCCGGCTCCAGCATCAGGCAGGCGCCGAAGCGCCCCGACTGCACCCGATCCGAAGGACAGCCGCAATTGAGGTTGATCTCGTCATAGCCAGACTCGACGCCGATCCGCGCCGCCTGTGCCAGCAAGGCCGGATCCGATCCGCCCAGCTGCAAGGCCAGCGGATGCTCGGCGGCATCGAAACCCAGCAGCCGCGCGCGATCACCATGAATCGCCGCCTGCGCCACCACCATCTCGGTGTACAGCCGCGCGTCCGGTGCCAGCAGCCGGTGGAAATAGCGGCAGTGGCGGTCGGTCCATTCCATCATCGGGGCAACGCACAGGCGCCAGGGGGAGAGTGCGGTAGTCATGGTGATGAGTTTACTGCGGCCGGGGTGAAGCCGGTGCTCGGTTGTCTGCAGCCGATGTCCACAACGCACGGTCGACGGTGAACAATCTTGCACTTACTCTCGGGCGCCGCGCCGGAACATACTCCAAAGGCCGGTGGCTCACCCCGCCTGGGTGCAACCGGCAACCTGAAAGCTGGTTGTCCGGGTATTCGAAACCCGATGGTCGCAGGGCGCCGATCCGGCACCCGCGGCGCCAGTCGACCCACCGAACCTGCTCAGAGAGATGCCCCTGCCATGAGAATGATCCTGCTCCTGATGTCACTTTGCCTGTTGGCCCCTCACGCTGCGCACGCGCAGGCGCCCGGAGACTGGGTGCTCGGCAAATGGAAGGGTGGCCAATACTGGTTCCCCGGCGTCGTCGAGAAGCGCGCTGGCGACAAGATCACCATCGTCTTCGACGACGGCACGCGCGACACGCTGCCACGCAAGCTGGTGCGCAAGTACGACTGGCGTGCCGGCAGCAAGGTCGAGTGCCGCTGGTCTGGTGGTGCCGAGTGGTACGCCGCCAAGATCCAGAACGTCGAGCAGGACGGTTCCACCCTCCACGTGTTGTACGAAGACGGTGCCCGCGAGAAGACCAGCACCGGCGCTTGCCGGTCGCGCTAGCCGCATCGCGCCGGGGAGCTCGGGCCATTCCTTGACCGCAGGCGTTTGACCAGGGTCAACGCAGGAGCTCCTGTTTGGGTGTGGGATTGCAGCTGCAGGGGTCAGTCCACGACCGCAGGGTTCAGGGAGGCAGCCATGCAGCGCATCTTCGATCGGCGCACTCAGCGCACGCTCGGCCTCATCGACAAGCGAGTGAGAGCCATCGAAGCACCGGGAGAAGGCTATGAAAACCTGGATTTTGGTCGCTGACAGCGCGCGGGCCCGCCTGTTCGAAACCGGCGCCGTCGACGGTGTCCTGCAGGAAATCGGTGGCTACGCCAACCCGCAGGCGCGCACGAAGCCCAGTGATAAAGGCCATGAACGCAAGCCACGGGTACAGGAAAGCGCCAACAGTGCGCGCCACGCCATCGAGCCCCATACCGATGCAGCCGACAAGTCGGCGCAATCCTTTGCCCACGGCCTGGCCGAGATTCTGGATCACGGCCGGATCGAGCATGACTACACCCGTCTGCTGTTGGTGGCACCGCCGCGGTTCCTCGGTCAGCTCAATACCGCCCTCGATGCACAGGTGGCCAAACTGGTGGTGCAGACTGTAGGCAAGGACCTAACCCGAGCCAGTCCAGCGGAAATCCGGCAGATGCTGGACGCGCATGATTGAGGGCAGTTCTGGTCGTCCCTGAGGTCGTGCCCTTGTTCGTGCATCAAACAGGGGGCAGGGACCCAAGCTCGCTGCAAACTCAGAACGTGCGGAGGGGTGGGCCCCCTGCCCCTTGCCCCCCGCCCCTTTTGTATGACCCTGGAATCAATGATTCACGGCATGTCTTCAGAGAATCTGTAGCCGCCGCGACTCCGCCACCGCTACTCCGGCACGGCGCCGGCCTGCCGGCGATCGATACGGCGCTCGCTCCACAGCAGGAACAGGCCGCTGGCGACGACGATGGCAGCGCCGAGCAGCACGATCGGCTGCGGCAGGGTCTTCCAGATCAGCCAGTCCAGGCCCAGGCCCCAGGCCAGCGCGGTGTATTCGAAGGGCGCGATCAGTGACGCCTGGCCGCGCTTGAAGGCTTCGGTCAGCGTGAACTGGCCGATGGACCCGGTGACGGCGATGGCCAGCAGGATCCAGCCGTGGCTGCGCTGTACCGGGACCCAGTCGGAGCCGGTCAGCGCGGTGGCGCCGGCGGCCATGAACAGCATCAGCCAGAACACCATCGACACCGAGCTGTCGGTGCGGCCCAGTACCCGCGAGGTGATGGCGCTGATTGCATAGCAGATGGTGGCGATCAGCACCGCCAGACCGCCGATGGAGAGCATCTGCTCGCCCTTGGGCCGCAACACCACCAGCACACCGAGCATGCCGATGGCGATGGCCCACCAGCGGTTGGCCCCGACCCGTTCGCCCAGCAGCGGTGCCGCCAGCGCCGTGATCAGCAGCGGCGCAAAGAAGAAGATTGCATAGGCCTCGGACAAAGGCAGCGTGCGCAGGGCAAAGGCGAAACTGGCCATCATCAGGATGCCGATGACCCCACGCAGCAGGTGCAGTGACCAGCGCACCTGAAACAGCCGCGCCCGCATCCCCAGCACCCCGGCCCACAGCAGCACCACCGGCAGCGAGGCATAGGCGCGCAGTGCGGCCACCTGCAGCGGCGGGTAATGCGGCGTCAGCTCCTTCAGGGAAGCATCCATCAGCGCAAAGCTGCCAACGGCGATCACCATCATGACTATGCCGCGCAGATTGTCGGCGCGTTGCTCGGGGCTCATCGGGCGGGCTTGCTGGAATCCAGGCTGCGCAGCATAGCGGGTGGGGCTGGGGACGGGGCACGGGAGATGGGGCGCGGGAGACGGGGCGTGGGAGACGGGGCGCGGGACACGGGACGGGAAAGCCGGCGTCATTGAGACCCCGGACTTGATCCGGGGGAAGCAATCCAGAGACTGGGCCGCAATTCCTGGATCGATTGGCCGGCTCTCGTAGGTCCAGACTTGTCTGGACGCTTTTCCAGCATGGTGCAAAGAGCGTCCAGACAAGTCTGGACCCAGTGCGCTCGCAAGCGCACACCTACAGCGCGGTGGAAGTCCGTGCCGGGGTAAGCCAAGGCCCCGTAGTCGATGGTAACTGCGTTGCTGCGAGGCGGCGTGGGGAGCAACCGGAGGCGAACTGGCGGTCTGCAGGAGACGAACACGATTCGGCGTGGAACGACGACGAGCCTGCTGGGTCATGGCGAAGTCTGGAACACACCGGTCACGCTGTGGTTGGCGTGTAAAGCGATGGCTGGGTCGTCCGCGTGGTTGGTGGTGGAACGCTGGGAAGTAGGTGTGGGTGAAGCGAGGAGACCTGTTGGCCGGGGTGTGGTCGGCAGGAGTCAGAGTCCTGGTAGTACCGTGTCGGCGACGTGGGGGTAGTGGCGCATCGGCGGTGTTTGATGCGTGTCAGGAGGGACGGACCTCTGCCCGAGTCCCACTGTGTCGTGCGCGAGAGCCGAGGTCAGCATAAACCGCGGGTAGGGAAGCGGGACAGGCGTGGTGGATGTGGGAGGTTGCGGATGACCGAGAACGCAAGAGAAGTCGCGGAAGTGGCTGCAGAGTCTAAGCAAGCGACGTCGAGCCGGCCTGAGGATTGGGGCTGGGTAGACCGGAGCATCTGGACCGACCGCATGTTGGCGGCGCTGGGTAACGGCGTCCGAGGAGGCAAGTGGTTCAGTTTGATCGACAAGGTGCATCGCCCGTCGACGCTACGCGGTGCCTGGGAATCGGTACTGCGCAACCGTGGCGCGGCGGGGATAGATCGGGTGAGTGTGGAGCGCTACGCGGGTCAGATCGACCGCTATCTGGGCGAGTTGTCCGAGGCTCTGGCGGGTGGTCGATATCGGCCGCAGGCGGTACGCCGGGTGGAGATACCGAAAGGGAACGGCCAGCTTCGGCCGCTGGGCATACCGACGGTGAACGATCGGGTGGCGCAGGCGGCGGTGAAGCGGGTGATCGAGCCGATCTTCGAGCGGGAGTTTCTGCCGACGAGCTATGGATTTCGCCCGGGGCGCGGGTGCAAGGATGCGCTACGACGGGTGGATGAGTTGCTGCAGGCGGGCTACACGCACGTGGTGGATGCCGATCTGCAAGGGTACTTCGACAGCATCCCGCACGATCGGTTGAAGCAGAAGCTGAGTCGGCAGATCGGCGATGGCCGGGTGCTGGCGCTGCTGAATGCGTGGATCGAGCAGGACATCGTGCAGGATCTGAAGCGCTGGACGCCGACCAGTGGCACGCCGCAAGGCGCGGTCATCAGTCCGCTGCTGGCGAACTGGTACCTGCATGACCTGGACGTGCGTCTGGCTGAGTTGGGACTGGAGCTGGTTCGCTACGCGGACGACTTCGTGATTCTGTGCCGGAGTGCCGCAGAGGCGGCATCGGCGCTGGAAGAAGTGCGCACGTGGGTGGCCGCGAACGGTCTGCAACTGCATCCGGACAAGACGCACGTCGGCAACTGTCTGTTGCCGGGTCAGGGCTTCGAGTTCCTGGGCTATCGGTTCGAGGCAGGACGTCGGTACATCCGTGCCAAGAGCCTGCGCAAGTTCAAGGACCGCATCCGTCAGGAGACCCGCCGCACAGTGGGTCGCAGTGTCCCGCAGCTCATCGCCACGCTCAACCCGGTCCTACGCGGCTGGATGGCGTATTTCAAACACGCCTACCACGGGATTTTCCCGCGGCTGGACGGGTTCATCCGTCGTCGCCTGCGGGCGATCCTGCGCAAGCAGAGCAAGCGCCCGGGAAGAGGCCGCACCCTGGCCGACCATCTGCAGTGGCCCAATGCCTACTTCGCCCAACTTGGGCTGTACACCCTAGCCACAGCCCGAGCACAGGCGAGCCAATCCCGATGAGGAAACCACCCGCGGGAGAGCCGTATGCGGGAGAACCGCACGTACGGTTCGGAGGGCGGGGAGGCGTGAGCCTTCCCGACCCTATCAGAAGCCCCATGCCCGTAGCCTTTTCCCGTGCCCCGTGCCCCGTGCCCCGTGCCCCGTGCCCCGTGCCCCGTGCCCCGTGCCCCGTGCCGCGCTTCCTCTACCGCTCCACCGTCAAGGTGCAGAAGCGCGCGTCCTCGGCCGACGCGGCCTGACCGTAATCCCAGGCTATGGCGCTGACCCGGCCAAGATGGCGCTCGCACAGCGCCTGCAGCTGGGTTGGGGTGTAGGCGCGGATCTGTTCATGGGTGCACAGGGTGCGGCCATCAAAGGCACCGGGCAGGCGGTAGCGGCGTTCGATCCGGTGGCTGCCGTCATTCACCTGCTGGATGCGCTTGTGGCGTACCAGCCAGCGACCCTGGTGGCGACGGGCGTAATCGCGCATCCAGCGTCCGTCAGCCAGCTGCGGGCGTGGGATGAAGGCATCGATGATGATCCGCGCCCGCTCCTTCAAGGTCTGGGACAGGCCCTCGGCCAGTGCCTGCCAACCGGCCTCGTCGAGCAGATAGGTGACCAGCGAATAGGGCAGCAGCGCCAGCGCGAAATGGCCGCGCAGCGCCAGCTGGCGCATGTCCATCTGCAGCAGACTGGCCTCGCTGCCGCAGCGGGCCCGTGCCTGCTGCAGCATCGGCAGCGAGCGGTCGATGCCCACGGCCAGCAGGCCGTCGGCCAGCAGGGCCTGGAGCACGCGGCCGCTGCCGCAGCCCAGCTCCAGCACCGGCCCGGCGGCCAGGCGTGCCTGTTCGAGGTAGTAGCCGACATCGGGCAGCGCCATGCTGGCACCCATGTCGGCATCGTAGATGGTCGCGATCCGGTCGTAGCTCACCGGCAGACCCGGGCGATGCACTGCTCGATCACCTGCCGCAGGCGCTCGGCCCGTGGCGCCCAGGACCACGGGGCGATGTCTGCCGCGCCCTGCGACTCAGCCTGGCGACGATGTTCGGGCTGATCGATCAGTGTGCTGATGGCCGCCACCATGGCCGCACAGTCCGGCACCCGCACCAGCGCGGCACTGCGCAGTGATTCATAGCCGCGGGCGCCGCTGGCGGTGCTGACCATCACCCGGCCATGGGCCATGGCCTCGGCGATCTTGATCGCTGAACCTTCGATCTGGCCCTGCGGATTCAGCGCCAGCAGGCATTCGCGGTAATGCGGGCCCGGATCCACCGCGCTGCTGACCAGTTCCACCCCGGCGGGCAGCGGTCGATCACCCCAGAGCCCGGCACCATCGACGCCGCTGAGTACCCGCAGACGCAGCCAGGGATAACGCGCCGACAGCCTCGGCCAGGCCTGATCCAGAAAGCACTGCAGACCCTGCAGATTGGGTGCGTAGCGCAGTGGCGCCAGCAACAGCAACGGCCCGCGATCGGACGACGGCGGCGCCGGCGGCTGCAGGCGTACGCCATTTTCGATCAGCTGTTCCACCGGATGCGCCCAGAAGCCCAGATCCTGCGGCGTGGACAGCAGCAGGGCCTGCACTCGATGTAGCGCCGCGCGCACACGTGCCGCGGCGGCCTCGGGAAGCTCGCGGCCGCCGTCATGCAGCGTCCACAGCAGGGGTATGGTCGTATCCAGGTCTTCGATCAGGCCCAGACACTCCAGGTGCTCGAAGCAGATGGCATCGGGCTGATGCGCGGCGATCAGGCGCCTCAGTTCGGCGCGCAGGCGCGGATGGGCATGCGCGCTCCAGCGGGCGTCGAAGCCGGGACTGGAATCCGGGCGCCCGGCCACCGGATGGATCTGGCGGAAGAGGTGGTCGTCGGCGCTCACCGTGGCCGGACCCTCACCGGCTTCGTCATGCAGCAGTATCCAGTCGATTTCATCGGCACAGGCGCGTGCCAGCTCGATCACCCGACGGGCGCCGCCGTGTGCCGGTGGCAACGGCGCGAAAGGACTGACCAGCAGCACGCGGGGCTTGCCCGCTCGCCAGCGCTGCGCGTGCGGATAGCGCTGCAGATGCAGCTGTTGCAGACATTCGGCCGCGGGGCTGTCCAGCAGCCGCTGGCGCGCCTGCCGATGACTGCGTCGCAGGCTGCGCAGCCAGGCCTGCAGGCGATCGAACCTGCCGCCATGCCAGCGTGGGGTCTGGAACAGATCGCCGTAACGCCAGCGGAAATGCGCCAGATTGCGCTCGACGATGCGCTCGATCCGGGCCCCGGACAGATAGCGGCCGATGGTCCCGCGATGCTCGTGGATCGCCTGCGAATCGGGGCAATGCAGAGAGCATAGACCCTCGGCCCAGGCCTGCATGGCCCAGTCGGCGTCCTCGAAATAGAAGGGTGCGTAGGGCCGGCTCAGCGGCAGATAGCGACGCAGCGCAGCGGTCTGGAACAGCGTGGCACCGCCGCCGCCGTAGAGATGACCGCGCACGCCGGCATCGGGCGGCAGCAGATCGTGCAGCTGCAGATGGGCGTCCGGCCCGCGCACCGGCACGGTGTAGCCGGTCTCTTCGCGCCGCCGGCTCTGGTCGGCAAATTCGATCTGACTGGCGATGGCAAAGACATCCGGCGCGCGCCACGGCAGCAGCACCTGCAGGGCATCGGGCCGCAGACGCATATCGCTGTTCAGCAGGTACACCCACGGCGCCTGCGCCCGCGCCAGCAGCGCCGCCACCGCGCCGTGAAAGCCCAGCGGCCGCCGCACAAAGTGCCAATCCACCTCGGGGTGACGGCGACGCAGCGCGCGGTAGTCCGAAGCGGCGGCGCCATTGACCACTACCCGGATTCGACAGGGCAGCGTCAGCCTCGCGGTCGCCAGCGCCAGCGCCGACAGCGTGGCCGCGAGCAGATCAGGCCGCCCGCGTTCGGGGATCAGGACCTCGATGGGCTCGCTGCTCGATTCGGCGCCGCTGGCGACATCATCGAGGAGACTGCGACTGCCGTCGGCCATCAGCAGGTCTCGGCCAGGATCAGGGCAAAGCCGAGTTCGCGCAGATCTGCGCCGGTGCCCAGCGCATGCGGACTGGTGGCGCCCTCGCGCCGCAGTTGCAGCAGCCGCTGCGGCTGCGTCGATGGCGGCAGCGGCAGCCGCAGCTGCAGCGGGCCGGCTGCGGTCTGCCGGTGCAGCAGGCGCCCGTCCAGATGCACGCTGAAGGGCGCCGAGCCCGCCGCCGGGGCCACCATGCCGTGCAGGTGCAGCTGTCGATGTCTGACCATGCGCGGCAGCCATAGCGTGGCCTCGGCGCCGCTCCAGCGCACGCCGCTGCCATCGTCGCCGTGCCAGCCGCTCAGCAGCTGCTCGGCCGGCGCCTGCCGGCCTTCGATGCGGACGCTCGCGGGCTGCGGCCGGTGGACGCTCTTGTAGACGCAGTTGCGGCAGGCCGACTCGACGCCCGAGCGATGGCGCTCGCGAAAGACCCGATAGGCCGGGCCATGCCAGATCTCGCGCAGGCTGTGCTGGCGCAGATCGCCCAGCGCCACTTTCTCGGTGACCTCGCAGGCGATCACGCGGCCATCGGCGAGCACGTGCACGCTGTCGAAAGGGCTCTGGTCGCAAGTACTGATCACGGCGCCGTCCGGCATGGGCCAGGGCCAGGCCTGGGGGTGGGCGCTGAGGGTGGTGCTGGCGGTCAGTTCATGGGATGACAGCTGAATCGTCACCTGTGGCCAGCGGCTGCGGACCTCGGCCACGGTGCTTTCCAGCCGGGTCCGGAATTCCTGCTGCAGCGTGCCGTTGGCAGTGTGTTCGACGGCGGCGCCCAGCGGCAGCGGATCCCTACCGATCAGCGGGTGCACGGCCAGCACCTCGATCCCGTGTTCGGCGGCAAAGGCGGCGATCGCCGGCAGCTCGGCCAGATTGCGCTGCATCGCCACGAAAGCCAGATCCAGCATGAAGCGCCGACCGCTGCGGCGGCGCCATTCCAGCACCTGCTGCAGGCGTTGATGCATGGCCTCCAGGCTGCTGAAGCGGTAGATGGCATCGAATTCGGCGGCGTCCAGCGTGTGCAGCGAAACCGTCAGGCGGGTCAGGCCGGCCTCCAGCGCGCCCTGCAGACGCCCGGGCTTGAGTGTGGCCAGCGCGCTGACCAGTTCCACCTCGGCGCCGGTGGCCGCTGCCAGCGCCACGGCTTCCGCCAGCCGCGGATAGTGACCGGACTCGCCGGCATAGTTGAGGCGGATGATCTGCGGCCGCTCCAGCTCGTCGATCAGGCGCCGGTACAGCCCGAAATCCAGCTGCTCGCCGGCGCCGCGCAGGCTGGCGCGGGTGCAGAAGATGCAATCGAAGGGGCAGCGCGAGCTGAGTTCGATCCATAACACCCGCGGCATGGCCGCCGTGCGCGCGCTGATGACGTCCATAGTCCGGACTACACCAGCAGGCTGCGGTCGTCAGCCCGGTCCAGCCACAGGCCGAGTGCCTGCTCGCAGAACAGTGCTGCCCAGCTCGGCCGGGTATCGTGGGCAGATTCGGCAAAGGGCAGGCGTCCGCGCGCATCGACACGGGCAGCGAGTTCGCCGGCCAGTGCCGACCAGTCCGGATCGGCCTTGTCGGCCTGCCCCAGCACGCAGGCCAGTCGCAGCAGCTGCGCCAGCACATCGCTGCGGCGGGGGCCGCCATCGATCTGTTCGCGCACCCGGGCGACGCCACCGTGAGCCCGCAGCAAGGCACCGAAAGCCTGTCTGGCTTCGGCGATCAAGTTGAGTTCGTACAGACCCTCGATGGCGTAGAGCTGCGGATGCGCCTCGCGGTGCGGCTGTTCCAGCGCGGCCGTTATCCAGTCTGGCATGGCTCTGGCACAGGCATCGGCGAGAGCCCCGTCGCGACCCTGGATCCGGGCGCAGACCTTGAGCAGGAAAGGACCGCCCTGACCAGACCAGCGCTGGCTGGCGGCACCGGTGGCCGCGAGCACCCGGCCATCGACGACGAAGGCCTGGGCGCGCTCCCAGGCCAGCTGCGCCAGGCCCAGGGCGTCGGCCGAATGACGCATGCGGCCCCAGCGTTTGAGGCCGTCCCACAGCATCACGTGGTCGAACAGATAGCTGGCGTCGGCATATTCGGCGCTGACATCGCCGCGGTGTGCCGGTACCCGGGTGGGCCAGCCCTGATTCTGCGCGTACTGGCGGATCAGCCAGGTCAGCACGCTGTTGCCGCTGCGGTCGCCGACATCGCCACGGGCGCTGGCCCAGCGCAGCCAGTAGCCGGCGATCTCGGGATAGCCGTAGAGCACCTGCTGACGCTGATCGAAGGCGCCGACCACGCCGCGCGGCCAGTGCAGATCATGGCCGGGTCCGATCAGGTCTTCGCGCAGGCGGACCAGTGCTGCCTTGATCTGCAGCTCGGGGTCGACGCTGGTTCTGAAGTTCATGCGCTCTGCAGCTGTGGCTGGGGGACGGACCGGTCCGGGCTCAGGCCCAACCAGCCGTGGATGGCAGCGGCCGCACGTGCGCCGGCACGGCCATCACCGTACGGACTGTCAACGGACAGCGGCCAGGCGGCGGGCCAGCGCTGCTGCTCCAGCGCGCGTTCGATGACGCCGTCCAGATCAGCAGCCGCCCGCGGATCCAGCCAGCGCGCGTGCCCGGATTCCAGTGCTTCGGTGCGTTCGCTGCGGCGTCGATACAGCAGCAGCGGCACGCCCAGATAGGGCAGTTCCTCGGCCGCGCCGCCGGAATCACTGAGCACCGCGCGGGCGGATTGCGCCAGCGCCAGCCATTGCCCGCGATTCTGCGGCGGCAGGCGCTGCAGTCCATGATGGGGCCCCAGCGCCTGCGACCAGCGTTGTTCCCAGCTGCGGTTGGGGTGCGCACTCAGGCCTATGCGCCAGCCACTGCGGGCGAGGGCGCGCAACCCCAGCGCCAGTCGATCGAGCGCGCGTCCGGCGTTTTCGCGGCGGTGCACGTCCACCAGCAGATGGTAGCTGTGGGCGGCCGGAGGCAGCGCTGGCGCGCGCAAACCATCGACGGCCGTGCTGCCGACGATGCGGATGCGAGTGCTGGCCACGCCCTCGCAGCGCAGTTGCTCGGCAGCCCGGGCGCTGGGCGCCAGATGCCAGCAGGCCAGCCGCGAGATCACCCGACGGTAGGCTTCCTCGGGAAAAGGCGAGCGCAGATCGCCGCTGCGCAATCCCGCTTCCAGGTGGATCAGTGGCAGCCCGAGCTGCTGCGCCGCGCGCGCCCCGGCGTAGGCGCTGACCGTGTCGCCCTGCACCAGCACGGCTTGCGGCCGGCGCAAGCGCAGGATCGCGAGCAGATGGTCGATCAGGATCTGCTCCAGCGGCCTGCGGCGCAGCGGATGCGCCGGTGGCGGCAGCTCCTGCCAGGGCAGATGCCGGCACTCCTGCGGCGGATGGCTCTGCTGGCCGGTCCAGCACCAGCTCGTCGGCAACGCCAGGGATTCAGCCAGGGGCAGCAGTTTCAAGGCCTCGGGTCGAGTGCCGGCGACGATCAGCAGCGGAATCGAGTGGCTGGGTGGCACGGTCGCGCAGATTCTGGACGAGACGACGATGGACCGAGCATAGGCGGACCAAGTTCCCTTCCGTTACAAGGGCCGCGTGGGCCCTTCAGCTGGCAGTCAAGCGCTCAGGGCGTCGGGTCCACCGGATGAATGCTGCTGGCCGGTGGAAACTGCACGTGGAAGCCGATGCTGGCGATGTTGGTGCAGACCAGACGGGCGTCCTCGCGGGCCAGCTTGCGCTCCGGGCTGAGCTCGAAGCGCAGCACTTCCTCCAGCGTACCCAGCCCCTGGCTCAGGGCCTCAGGCAGCTTGCCCAGGGCCTCCGGCTCGGCTACGTAGACGTAGGTGTCGGGCCGGCGCGAGCTCTTGTAGACAATGCACAACATGCTCGGTCAGTCCTTTCAGTGAGTGGCCTTGTCCCGGTGCCAGCCGCGATGGCGGATGTCCAGGTACAGGCTGTAGATGGCGGTGAAGGAGGGAAACAGGTTCTGCAGCACGCCGACGGCATCCTGCTTGGACGAGAACAGGAAATAGCTCAGTGCCATCAGGCTGCCGATGACACTCATGTACCAGAAAGCGCGCGGAATCACCGGCTTGCCGGCGCGCCTGGAGGCGACGAACTGCACCACCCAGCGGCCGCCGAACATGGCCGCGCCGGTCAGTCCGATCAGCTTCCACCAGGTCATGTGCAAGCCGGTCCATTCCAGCCACAGCAGTTCCTCATTCATCGAACTACTCCAGTTCGTCGACCGCGGTGATCTTGCTGCGCTGGATCAGCCAGGCCACGCCGCGCAGATCCCTGAGCCCCACCCAGGCTCGCCCCAGATTGCCGTACTTGGACTTGCCGGCGGTGCGTTCGCGGTGGTTCACCGGCACGCTCAGGCATTGCCAGCCGGCGCGCTTGACCAGGGCCGGCAGATAGCGGTGCATGTGATCGAAGTAAGGCAAGTCGAGAAAGACCTCGCGCTCGAACAGCTTGAGGCCGCAGCCGGTGTCGGGGGTCTCGTCGCGCAGCAATCGGGAACGGACGGCGTTGGCGAATTTCGAAGCCCAGCGCTTGCTGCCGCTGTCCTTGCGCTGCACCCGCCAGCCAGCATAGAGCTTGACCCTGGGATCGCCGCTGTCGCGTGCTGCCAGCAACCCGGGGATATCGGCCGGATCGTTCTGGCCATCGCCATCGAGCGTGGCAATCCAGCGTCCCCGCGCGGCCTTGACCCCGGTACGCACGGCCTTGCTCTGACCGCTCTGGCTGCGGTGATGCAACACCCGCAGCTGCGGGTGCGCGGGCTTGAGCGCCCGCAGCACCGCCAGTGTGTCGTCGCGGCTGTGGTCGTCGACGAACAGCGCTTCCCAGCTCAGCGACAGCGGTCCCAGCGCGGCCTCGATTTCCAGCAGCAGCGGCGAGACATTGTCGCGTTCGTTGTGCACGGGCACGACAACCGAGAGATCGAGACTGGAATCCATGAGGCAGGTCCGCAATCAGGGCAGGTGTGAATCAGGGCGAAGCCGACGGCTTCGGCGATGCGGCCGGTCGCGCTGGTGCCACACTAGGAATCCGGCCAGGCATAGTTGCGACACCACTCCACCAGCGCCGGCACGCCGGCTTCGATCGAGGTCTGCGGTTGATAGCCGAAGGCGGCCCGGGCCGCGCCGACATCGGCGAAGGTTTCCAGCATGTCGCCGCTCTGCAGGTCTTGATAGACGCGTTCTGCGGGTCGACCGGCGGCTTCTTCGATCAGCTCGATGAAGTGCATCAGATCCACCGGTTCGCCGCGGCCGAGGTTGAACACCCGGTAGGGCGCGGCTGCATCGACCGCCGTCGGCGGCGTGTCCAGGGCGCCGATGATGCCGGCCACGATGTCGCTGACATGGGTGAAGTCGCGCTTCATCTGGCCGTGATTGAACACCTGGATCGGCCTGCCGGCCAGGATCGCCCGGGTGAACAGCAGCGGTGCCATGTCCGGTCGGCCCCAGGGCCCGTAGACCGTGAAGAAGCGCAAGGCGGTGGTCGGAATGCGATACAGATGGGCGTAGCTGTGCGCCATCAACTCGTTGGCGCCCTTGGTCGCCGCATACAGCGACAGCGGCCGGTCGATGCGGGCGTCCTCGCGGAAGGGCTGCAGCGGATTCTGTCCATACAGGCTGGAAGTGCTGGCGCAGACCAGATGCTGCACCTGATGCTGCCGGCAGGCTTCCAGGATTTCCAGGAAACCGACCAGATTGCTGTGCACATAGGGCCGCGGCGCCTCGATCGAGTAGCGCACGCCGGCCTGTGCCGCCAGATGCACCACCCGGGTGGGCGCATGCTCGCGCCAGATCCGCGCCAGCAAGGCCTGGTCGGCAACATCGCCCTCGATGATCTCGAAGGCGCTGCCGGCGCCCAGTGCCCGGGCGCGATCGCGTTTCAGCGCCACCGGGTAGTAGTCGTTGAAGCTGTCGAGGCCCAGCACACGCTCGCCGCGCGCCGACAGGGCCTTGGCGACATAGGCGCCAATGAAGCCGGCGGCACCGGTGACAAGCACGGTCATGGACACTGCAACTCAAGCACCAAGGGGGGGCAAATCGTAGCGGAAAGCACCTGAGCCATCCAGCAAGCGCGACCGGCCGTGTCCGGCGCTGCTATTCTCAGCGGTCCACCCTTTGCGCAGTCACGCGCCGGTCGCCCAGGCGACAGCGCCAGAGGCATCCATGCAAGATATTCGTGAGTTGATCCAGAACGGCCAGATCGAGCAGGCTGATCACATGTTGCGCGACCGCCTGAACGACAATCCGGACGATCCCGAAGCGCTCAACATGTACGGCGTGGTGCTGTCGCGCAAGGGTGATCTGCTGGGCGCCCGCAGCTACTTCAAGCGGGCGCTGGAAGCGGCGCCGGACGAACCCGGCTACATGGTCAACTACGGCCTGTTGCTGGCTCAGCAGGGTGATTCCCTGCGTGCCGCCGAATTCCTGCAGCGCGCCGCCGCGCTCGATCCCAACTGGTCGCGCGGTCATGCCCAGCTCGGCGAGCTGGCGCTGGCCTCGGGTCAGATCGACGAAGCCGAGCAGCGCTTCAAGACCGCGCTGCGGGCCGATCCCGATGACGCCCACGCCAAGATCGGTCTGGCCCAGATCTGCCAGGTGCGCGGGGATACCGACAAGGCCCTGACGCTGGCGCAGGAGGCCATTGCCGATCTGCCCAAGGATGCCCGCGCACAATCGGTACTCGGGACCATCCTGCTGGCCAAGGGCCACACCGCCTTCGCCCGCCAGGCACTGGACAATGCGCTGGCGCTGGAGCCCAAGAACCGCCGCATCCAGCGCATGGCGGCGCGCGCCAGACTGGCCGACAACGACGCCGCGGCGGCGATGGCGCTGGTGCGACGCATGGCCGAATTCGATGGCGAAGACCTGCCCTTGCTGGCGGAGCTGTGCGATCAGGCGCTGGGCAAGCAGCTCTACGCCGAACTGATCGACGTGCTCGACCGCGCTCTGGTGCGGGTGCCACACGAGCCCCGCTTGATTCACGCAGCGGCCGAGGCCCGGGCCCGCTCGGGCCGCACCGACGACGCCATCTCGCTGCTCGGCGCCTACTCCAGTGCCGAAGCGCATCCCTCGATCTGGGCCCATCGCCTCGGCCTGCTGGCGCAACGCCAGCGCTACGATGAAGCCTTTGAACTGGCCCAGGCCTGGGCGGCGGCGCAGCCGCAGCACGCCGATGCCCACGCCGAACTGGCCACCGGCGCCGAACTTCGCGGCGACAGCACGCTGGCCCGCAAGTCTGCCGAACGCGCCCTGGCGCTGGATGCCAAGCAACCCAAGGCGCTGATGCTGGCCGCTGGATATGAAATCAGGAGCGGCAAGCCTGGCCCGCACTGCAAGGCACTCGCCGCTCGCGAAACCAGCGATCTCAATGCCCCCGCCAAGGCCACGCGCGGCTTCGTGCTGGGGATGGCGGCTGACCGTCAGGGCGATTCCGATACCGCTGTCAGCCACTGGCTGCAGGTCCATGCGCAGATGCAGCGCCAGCGCATGCCGGCCCTGGCCGACCCCTTGGGCCCGCCGCGTGAGTTGCCGATGCCGCTGGCCCAGGCGCCCGGGCGTCCGGTGGTGTTCGTGCCGCAGATACCCGGTAGCGGTGCCGAAGCCCTGATCAAGGCGCTGATGCAGGGCAAGGCGATCACCGTGCTCAGCGACCGTCTGAGTGGCGCCGGGCGCCACGACGGCCTCGCCGCCGATCAGCGGTCGCAGATCGAGAAGGGTCTGGGCGAAAGCACGCTGCAGCTGTTCCGTCGCCGTTACTGGCGAGCCTTCGACCGGCTCAAGCTGCCGGCCGGGCGCCCGGTGCTGGATGTCCTGCCCTCACTCGAATGGGTGCAGTACGCGGCCCTGTCGGGCGCCCTGCCGCAGGCGCGGGTGCTGGCCTTCGTGCGTGATCCGCGCGATGTGCTGCTGCACTGGCTGGCCTATGGCACTTCGCCTGCACGGCCGATACCGCAGCCGGAACTGGCGGCCAACTATCTGCTGCGGCAGTACCAGCACCTGGATCGCATGCGTTCCTCGGCCGGTCTGGCCGTGACCGTGATCCGCGGCGAAGATTTCGACGCCGATCCGAATGCGCTGCGGGAGCGCCTCGGCCAGGTGCTGGGCGTCAGCGCCGACTCGCTGCTGCTGGAAGCACCCCGCAAGCCGGTGCTGGCGGGACTGCCGGACCGACTGGAAAGCGGTCGCTGGCGCCAGTACGCGGCCCCGCTGGGCAAGGCCTTCCGCTTGCTGGCGCCGGCGGCGCGCAGTTTCGACTACAGCTGAGAAGCGGGGCACGGGGCACGGGGCACGGGGAAAGGCTCGCGCGGCGACGTAGGCCGGGTCCTTCGCGTCCTCACCGCTGGCCCGAGCCCCAGGCCAGATACGCGAGGCGCCCGGCGCTGTCCTCCGGGAGCCGCGGCCGCCGGCGCGAATGCCCTCAGGCGCCAACACAGGCCCACGCGCGCCGGAGCCGCGCTACGGCCTTGAGGAGGGCCGCGCGCCTGCGCGGCCGCTCTGGATCTTCAGGCCAGGCAAACCGGCGCCGCGGCGCGGCGCCCTCCACGGCAGTGGCACGAAGTGCCCGGAGGCTATCGCCGCAATACGGTTGCTGGAGCGTGCGGCGCAACCATCGGACCACTGGCGACCGATTATTACCGACCAGCGGTATTAATCGGGTGCTTGACATTTTATTTTTGGCCGCGATAATGCGCAGGCATCGGGCCACTGGTCCGACCTTACCCCCAATTCTGAAGGATCTATCGATGTTGCATTCAACCCGCCACGGTTTTGCCGGAAGCCGCATTGATGCGGATCTGGCGCCGCGCGCACCACTGAATACGCATCTGGCGTCGTAGCTCTCGATAGATCGGGGGCTGCGCTGGCAGCCTCCGAGTCGCTTCAAGTCTGAAGCCCTCGGTGGTCACCACCGGGGGCTTCTTGCGTTGGGGGTCTGCGCGGGCGAAGGCCATTGCTGTTGTGGGTCCAGACTTGTCTGGACGCTTTTCGCGCGGCGCCGCACGCCACGGATCCTGAGCCCGCTTGTGGATTGCTTCGCTCCCTTCGCAATGACGCCAGGGCAGTCAGGCTCAGGTGGCTCCAATAACCCGGCGATTATCGCCGACGATTAACAACTGCCCGGGCACGGGAAGGGATAACTACGCCCGAAATAATCGATTTATCGAGAGGTCGATAAATCAAGAGATCCACCAGCATGGATATTTTCTTCAGCGATAGCGGGTTGGCCGAAAACGGTGCCCGCCTGGTCTGGCGGGCGCTGACCTGTCCAGGTACCGAAGAGTGTCGGGTTGGGGGACAGGGTCCGTGTGCTCGATGGTCGAGCAGCCGCAAGGCCAGTGGCGGTTCGATTCCGCTGCGGATCACACCGGGTCGAAAGACCCACACGTAGCTCAGTCAGGTAGAGCAGATCACTGTTAATGATCGGGTCGCGGGTTCGACTCCCGCCGTCAGCCTTGAACAGGCTCGTTGCAGGACCCCGCCGAGGGGGCAATCTCGGCAGCCGCGCCGTCGAAAGATGGTGCAACCGCGGGCTCCAGCGCCCAAGCGTAGCGATCTGCCGTGCCGGACAGGGCGGTGGGGGACGAAGCTGAAAGCGCAGCGCAGGGCTGGCCTGAGTGGCCGGTACCGGGCGCATGAAGAGCTGGCGTCGATGACCGGATTCTCTCCCGCGAGTTCGCTCGCGCCCCCGGATCCGCTCCTTGCCGCCCGTTTCGCATGCGCACCACCGACCACCCGTCGGCCCTGCGTGGAGTCAACGGTCCTATTTCAGGCTGGGGTAGAGCGGAGCTCGCTCCGCTGCTTTGGCCGGGCTTGTGCGCTGGATGTGGGTGCAGAGCCGTACCGCCTGCCGAGCAAGCCCGGCACTACCAGGGCCTCGTACACCGCCGCCAGGGCGGAAGAGCAAGAAACGAAACGGATTCGCGCGTGGTGCGCGAGTGGCAAGGCAGCAGGAAGCTGCACAGGAGTGTGTGTGATGTGGATCAAGCGATATGTCATTGCCGACAACCAGCGGGCGATCGAGATGCTCGACGGCCGCTTCCAGCGGGTGCTCGGACCGGGTCGTTACTGGCGTTTTGGTGCGCCGTCCCGGCGTGAGCTGCGTCTGGACAATCTCGATCGGGCTGAAGTGGCCATCAACGGCATCGACGGCCTGGTCCGCAGCCACCGTGCCGCCATCGAGGCCGAGGTGGTGGAAGTCGATCTGGGCAAGCGCGAGCTGGGTCTGGTGTACCAGCGCGGCAAGCTGATGCGGGTGCTGGCGCCGGGTACGCGGCAGTTCTACTGGCGCGCGGCGGAAGCGGTCGATGTGGTGCGCGTTGATCTGGGCGCCACCGCGGCCATCGACGCCCAGCTGTTGCTGCAGTTGCGGGCGCCGGGTAGTGCTGAACTGGTCAAGGACATCCAGGCGGCCGCAGTCGTGGTTGAAGTGGCGCCGGACAGCGTCGGACTGGTCACCATCGACGGCGTCATGCAGGCGCCGTTGACGGCCGGTGTCTACGGCTACTGGCGCTACGGTCGCAACCTGCGCGCGGAACCGGTCGATACCCGACTGGCGGAGCTGGACGTGGCCGGTCAGGAAATCCTGACTCGCGACAAGGTCAGCCTGCGGGTGAACCTGGTGGCCGTGTACCGGGTCAGCGATCCGGTGCGGGCGCGCAGCAAGGTGGCCGATGTGCGGGCCTATGCCTATCGCGAACTGCAGTTCGGTTTGCGTCAGGTGATCGGTACCCGTCCGCTGGATGCCTTGCTGGCCGACAAGGGCAGCGTCGACAGCGGCGTCTCGGAATACGCCCGGGCCAAGCTCACCGAAGTCGGTGTCAGCCTGGTCAGTGTGGGGGTCAAGGATCTGATCCTGCCGGGTGAGATGAAGGCCATCCTCAACCAGGTGGTCGAGGCCGAAAAGCAGGCGCAGGCCAATCTGGTCAAGCGTCGTGAGGAAACGGCGGCCACGCGCAGCCTGCTCAACACGGCGAAGATCCTCGAGGAAAGCCCGCTGTTGATGCGTCTGAAGGAGCTGGAAGCGCTGGAGAAGATCACCGACAAGGTCGGTCAGCTGACCGTGGTCGGCGGCTTCGACAGCGTCATGAAGGGCTTGCTGCCGTCAGCAGGCCGATAGAGGGCGCCGCCAGGGGGCGGCGCCGGCAGGAACCCGCCCGCGCAGATGCGCGGGCGGGCTGGTTTCTGCTTACTGACAGCCCTGCACAGCGATGTTGTCGATCGCCCAGCCATTGGGCGCCGCACCGACGGTGTTGCTGTCGGCGGTGGAGCGGAAGCGCAGCTGCACGCTCTGTCCGGCGAATCCGTCGAGCAGGAAATAGGCGCGCACCGATGCTCCCGGCGTCGGCTGACGACACCAGGCCTGGTTGCCCTGGGCCGGATTGCCCGAGGACAACACGCCCGGATAGGCGTCGGCCAGGTTCCGCGCATTGCCCAGCGGGGTAAAGCTGGTGCCGCCATTGGTGCTGATCTCGACAAGGCCACCATCCCAGCAGTCGCTGGTACCGTCGGTCTCGTAGGCGTGGAAGGCGTCGAAGCCGAGCACGATCGGCGACTGGCTGATGGCCGGCAGCACGATGGTCGGGCTGGTCAGGCGCTGATCGGCGGTGGTGGCCGAGTTCTGCGCATACCAGGCCCGGGTGGCAAGGCCGGTACCCGCGGGCGGTGTGGTCTTGGCCCACAGGGCACCCGCATCACCGCTGATGTTGGTGACCACCCAGGCAGTACCATCGCCGCTGACATCATCGCTGAACACGGTGTTGGTCGTGGTGCCGCTCGGGCAGGTGCCCGGTGCGCCGGTGGTGAAGGAGCGCGTAGCCGAGTTCAGTCCCACGCCGCAGGCGTTCACGCCGCGCACGCGCCAGTGGTAGGTCTGGCCGACGTTGAGCAGCACGCCGCTGGCGTAGGACGTACCCGTGGTGGTACCGCTGTCGACGATATTGGTGAAAGCGGCATCAGAGGCGATGTCGATCTCGTAGCGGGTGGCGCCGGCCGAAGCCGCCCATTGCAGCGTCGGCCGCACCACCACATTGGTGGCGCCGGCGCCGGGCAGGTTCAGCGTCGGCGCTGCCGACAGCGCCGCCGACACATCCAGGCCGAGCTGGCGCGTGCGCGTCAGTGCGCCCGAGGTGCCGGACAGGGTCACCGTGTACGCGCCCGGGGCTATGCCGCTGGCGCCATTGAGCATCCAGTTGGCGACGCCGCCGGCGGGCAATGAATTCGGCGAGAAGCTGGCAGTGACCCCACCCGGCAAGCCGGTGGCGCTGAGGTTCACGTTGGCGGAAAGCGTGCCGTAGGCACCGACGCGCACCAGCGTCGGCTGGTCACCATTGGCGCCACAAGCCTGAATTCGCGTCTGCGGCTGGGTTTCCAGTTCGAAATCGGCTTGACCGCAGCTCGGGAACTTGAACTTGGCGATGCGCGTGCTCCAGCTGGAGGTGGATGTCACCGGGTAGTACTCGTTGGTGAACCAGAAGGTGCACTGGTCGACCGGATCCACACCCATGGTGGCGTAGTCACCCCAGCGGGCACGGCCGGAGAAGGTGCCGGTCTGGGCACCCGTATTCGGCGGTGTTGCGGTGACCTCATTACGCATGGTTCCCGCCGGATCATTGCGCTCACGGCCAGTCAGCCGCACCTGCGGATTGATCGCCGCACTGGAAGCGTTGTAGCCCAGGCCGATATTGCCATTGGCGTCGATATTGATGCCGCTCATCCAGCGGCTGGTCTGGTCCGGGGCGAAAGTCCCCTCATCGACCAGGCGCTTGACCAGCTTGACCGGACCATTGCCGCCTTCGATGGACGGTGGCGCCGCACCTTCGAATCCGTCGGCAAAAAGATCGACCAACGGCGGGGCAAAGGGCTGCGGGTCGGACAATCCGAACTGCACCCAGCGGGTGCCGGCCTGATCGTTGCCGACATTGACCGAATGGCTGATGACGGCCTTGGCTTCGGCGGGGCCGTTGGCGCCGAAGGCGCGAATGGCGGCCAGATACATCAGGTTGCCGCCAAAATCGTCCAGGCGCTGCACCGAGCTCAGCTGCGGAATGCCATTCAGCCCCAGCGCGAAACTGCCGGTGCCGACAAAGGTGGGCGTGTCAGTGAAACTGGTGCTGCCATTGCCCCAGTTCACACACATATCCCACAGCCGGTATCCGGTGCCGGTGGCGGAATAATGCACAAACACCGGGCAGGCGCGGTCCGGCAGCGGATTCACGCCTTCCAGATGCAGCGGCAAGGCGCCAAAGGCATTGATGCCGGCCACGCGGATGAACTGTGCGCTCTGGCCTGCCAGCAGCTTGTCGCGCTCTACCAGGGCGAAAGAGGTGCCCTGAAAGCTGAGAGCGCTATTGAACTCGTGCATGGTGAAAAGGTACGCGTTCTGGGTGCCGTCGTTGGTCACCCACACGCCCATCTTGCCGTAGTCGTTGAACTGCGGATACTGGAAGGCATAGCGATTGTAGGTGCCCAGCGGATCGGCCGAGGTCGATACCGCGACGCATTGAAAGAAGGGCGCCGCGGTGGAGCTATTGAATGCAAACTGGCTGACCACCCAGCGCTGGGCAATATCATCGAACAGCACCAGCGGATCGCCGCGATTGGTGGTCTGGCAAAGGCCACCAAAGCCGCTGAAGAAGCTGCTGCCTGCGGTGGGCCCAGAGACGATCGCGCCGGTGGTCTTGTTGAACAGGGCCCAACGGGTGTTGACCCACTGGAAATAATGATCGGGACCGGCGTCGCCGGTGGTGTCGGGAGGCACGCTTCCCGCCGTGCTGATGCCGTTGACCGTCAGCGTCGGCGCAGGCGTCGACAAGCCGTTGGGTGAACGCTGCGCCGGCATCAACTCGCCCGGACCGAAATCCAGTGCCGGGTACAATTCGGTGAAGCTGCGAATCTCGTTGGGGATCACATCTTCGCCGGGTTCTGCGACCCGGGCGGGACCCATTTCGGCGACGATGTCGCGCATCGGTCGAGAGACATCGCGCTTGACTTCGCGCGCCGAATAAATGTCCACGCCCTGTGCTGGCGCGCCGGGGGGCACTGCCCACAGCGGGCTCGCGATCAGGGCGCAGCTTGCGCCCAGTAACCAACGGCTGCAACTCATGGATAACTCCTTCACTGGGTAGGGTCCGCCGCCGACATCGGCAGGCGTTGACGGTGCTGCTCAAGAAATGCGCGGGTCCCTGCCGGCAGCAGCGAGCGCGCCAGTGTGCGTTCCAGCGCGTCGCGCTCCCGTTCCGGCGCTTGCGCGCGCAACACCAGGGCCGCGGCTTCGGCGATGGCCGGCGGGCCAGAAAGCCAGGCTTCGATGACGCGGGGATCGGCCGCATCAGGATGTGCGCTCAGGATCTGCAGCACGCTGTAAATCAGCTGATCTTCTCCAACGGCGCTGTCCGCGCGTGGCGCGGTGTTGCCGAGAATCCCGGCGGCGGCCTCGACGTACCAACCGTCTCCCAGCAGCGGGCTGCGATCGAAGGCGGTCTGCAGCAAGCGCGCTCGCGCCGTGGGCGGCGATTGCGGCGACAGCACGAATTGCTGCACCCGCTTCAATTCCTCCGGGCTGTACGGTGACAGTCGCTGCAGTCGCAGAGCCAGTTCGCCGGACCACAGGTCACTCCATTGTGGATCGCCAGACTCAAGGCCGGCAAAGACCTGCTGGCGGTAGTCCGCTGCGGAGGCCCGTTTGATCGGATCGGCCAGCAGTCCCTCGCGCCATTCGGGGGTGTCGCGGAACAGCGAGAGATTCACGCCTTCAAAGGACATCAGCCGCGCCCGCTCGGCCACTCTCAGGACCTTGCGCGGCTTCAGCGGCGCTGACTCAAGATCGGTGTATAGCGCGAGATAGCCCGCGCCCGGCGCGATCTGCGACAGCCAGACGCGATCCACCAGAAGCTGCAGCTCGCCGCTGGCGTCACCGCGCAGGGCTTCGGAGACGGCGAAGATCACGGCCGGCGGTTCGGCCTGCACGCGGACGATACTGCCCGCCACCAATCCGAAGTTCGGATTCGCCATGGCCAACCAGGGTGGCTGAACCTGGGCCGCCATCAGTGATGTCGACAGGGTGAGCCAGATCAGAAAGGCTGGAACTGCAGCAAGGACGCGAAAGCGGTTCAAACAGCAAAAACTCCCGATCGGTAGCCGAGCGCCAGGCTACGTCGTCATCGGGACAGCCCCGACAGGCCGCGAATCTTAGGCCCATGGCCGTGATCCGGCAATGCAGCTGCCATCCCCCCAGGAACCATCTTGCCCTGCTGGGCGCGGACTATCGATATGCCCTGAGGTCATTTTCCGTGACGCGGGTGACTGGTTAAGGTGCAACACACACCCGTACAGACGTCTATACCGCCGTGACTCAGCACACCCAGGCCCTTGCTGCGACACCAGCGCCGTTGTCGCCCGAGCAATTGCAGACGCTCGATCAGCTGCTCGCCGGCAGCAGCGAAGCCGCGCTCTGGTGGATCGCCGGCTATGCGGCCGGACAGGCCGCGCAGCGCTCTCCAACCGCAGCGCCCAGGCCGGCAACTGCCGCGGTCAAGCGCCTGACCGTTGCCTATGGCAGCCAGACCGGCAACGCCAAGGCGGCGGCTTCGCGTCTGGCGCAGCAGGCCGAGGCCCAGGGTCTGGCCGTGCGTCTGATCAACCTGGCCGACTACAGCCTGGCCGAGCTGGGTCGAGAGCGTTTTCTGGCGATCGCCATCAGCACCCAGGGCGACGGCGATCCGCCCGACGATGCCCGCATCTTTCTGAAGCAGCTGGCCAGCGCACGCGCGCCGAAACTGTCCGAGTTGCGTTACACGGTGCTGGCACTGGGTGATTCCAGCTATGCCAGATTCTGCGAGATCGGGCGGCTGCTGGATCAGCGTCTGGCCGAGCTGGGTGGGCAGGCGCTGAGTCCGCGCGCCGACGCCGATCTCGACATCGAGCAGGTGGCCGCGCCCTGGCGCACCAGCACGGTCGAAGCGGCGGTCGAGGGCATCGGCAAATCGGCGGCCACCGTGACCCTGCTGCGTCCGGCGCTGGCGCCGGTCAGCCATGCTGCCAGCAGCGCCCAGGCCGTGGTGCTGGCCAACCAGCGTCTGACCGCACGCGACAGCGAGCTCGACGTGCGCCATGTCGAACTCGGCTTCGTCGGCGCGCCACTGCACTACCAGCCCGGTGATTCATTGCAGGTCCGGGTCGGCAATCCGAGCCCTCTGATCGACGAGTTTCTGACGCGCGCAGGCCTCGACGGTGAAGCCCAGGTCGAGCACGGCGGTCATCGCCACAGCCTGCGCGAATGGCTGAGTACCCAGCGCGAACTGACCCGAATCAGCCTGCCCTTGTTGAACGCGATCTTCGCCGCCCATCCCGAGCATCCGCTGCGCGAGCGCGGCGCAGCGCTGCTGGACAGCCATCAGGTGGTCGATCTGCTGGCGGCTGGGCGCATTCAATGGGATGCCGCGCGCTGGGTGACGGAACTGGTGCCGCTGAAGCCGCGTGCTTATTCCATTGCCTCCAGTCAGGCCAGCGTCGGCGACGAGGTCCATCTGACCGTGGCCTTGCGCCGCGACGAAGTGGCCGGCATCGAGCGCCTGGGCCTGGCATCGGGACATCTGGCGGCCTTGGCCGAAGGCGCCGAGATCGAGGTCAGTGTCGAGGCCAATCCACGCTTTCGCCTGCCCGCCGATTGCAGTCGCGATCTGATCATGATCGGGCCCGGCACCGGTGTCGCCCCCTTCCGCGCCTTCCTGCAGCAGCGGGTGGCCGAGGGCGCCAGCGGTCGGCACTGGCTGTTCTTCGGCCATCGCCACCTGCGCCGCGAGTTTCTTTACCAGACCGAATGGCTGAGTGCGCTCAAACGCGGCCAGCTGCAGCGTCTGGACGTGGCTTTCTCGCGCGATCAGCCCGAGCGCCGCTATGTGCAGCAGGTGCTGGCCGAGCAGGCCCGCGAGCTGCTGAGCTGGATCGATGGCGGCGCCCATCTGTACGTGTGCGGCGATGCCAAGCGCATGGCCCGAGACGTCGAACAGACGCTGATCGAAGCCATCGCCCGCATTCGCGGCATCGATGCCGAGGCCGCCAGCGATGAGCTGGATGCACTGGCCAGCGCCGGGCGCTATCAGCGCGATGTGTATTGAGATGAGCATGAATCAGATGACGACATTCGTAGGTCACGTTGCCGGCTTCATCGGCTACGTGACATCGGCTTGCGACGAGCTGGCGGCTGCACCGATGTCACGTAGATCGCTGCGCGCTCAACGTGACCTACATGCCGTGTTGGCGGAGACCTGAGATGAGCACCACCCTGTCCCCGGTCGAAACCATCAAGGCCGACAGTCGCGGTCTGCGCGGCACCTTGATCCAGAGCCTGAACGACGCCTACACCGGCGCCCTGCGCGAGCCCGATCAGACCCTGCTGAAATTCCACGGCAGCTACCAGCAGGACGATCGCGATCTGCGTGAGGAGCGCGCCGAGCAGAAGCTGGAGCCGAACTACTCCTTCATGATCCGTACGCGCACCCCGGGCGGTGTGGTCACGCCGGCGCAATGGCTGGCTTTCGATGCCATCGCCCGTCGCTACGGTGGCGGCAGTCTGCGCCTGACCACGCGTCAGGCCATCCAGCTGCACGGCGTGATCAAGCGCGAACTCAAGGCCACGCTGCAGGCCATCAACCAGAGTCTGATCGACACCATCGCCGCCTGCGGCGATGTCAACCGCAATGTGCTGGTCTCGGCCAATCCGATCGAGAGCGCCGCCCACGCGCAGGTCTACGCCGATGCCGTGGCGCTGTCCGAGGCGCTGCTGCCCAAGACCCGCGCCTATCACGAAATCTGGCTGGACGAAGAGCCGGTCGCCGGTACGCCCGAGCATGAGCCGCTGTACGGCCCCACCTACCTGCCGCGCAAGTTCAAGACCGCCTTCGTGGTGCCGCCGCAGAACGATGTCGACGTCTATGCCCACGACCTCGGCTATGTCGCCATCGTCGAGGACGGCGTGGTGCTGGGTTACAACGTCACGGTCGGCGGCGGCCTCGGCATGACCCACGGCGATGCCCGCACCTATGCCCGTGCCGCCAGCGTGCTCGGTTATGTGCCGCGCGGACGCGAGATCGCCGTTGCCGAAGCGGTGCTGACCACCCAGCGCGACCATGGCGATCGCGCCGATCGCCGCCTCAGCCGCCTCAAGTACACCATCGACCGCCTCGGCGTGGACTGGTTCCGGGCCGAGGTCGAGCGTCGCAGCGGGGTCGTATTCGAGGCCGCCAGAACGGTGCGCTTCACCGCCCGCGGCGATCGCTTCGGCTGGATTCAGGGCAGCGACGGCCACTGGCATCTGACCCTGCGCCTGTCGGCCGGCCGCATCGCCGATCGAGACGACGGCCAGTTGCTCAGCGCCCTGCGTCAGATCGCTGAAGTCCATCGCGGCGACTTCCGGATCACGGCCAACCAGAATCTGATCGTGGCCGGGATCGCTCCGGAAGATCGTCCCGCGATCGAACGCCTGTTCCTGGACACCGGGCTGGCCGAGTTGCTGCAGCGCAGTCCGCTGGAGCTGAATGCGCTGGCCTGCGTAGCGCTGCCGACCTGCCCGCTGGCGATGGCCGAGGCCGAGCGTTATCTGAAGGAATTCAGTGCCGAGGTGCAGACCCTGCTGGCCCGCCACGGCGTGCCTGATGAGCCGGTCAGCCTGCGTATCTCCGGTTGCCCCAATGGCTGCTCGCGACCCTATCTGGCCGAGATCGCCCTCGTCGGCAAGGCCCCCGGTCGCTACAACCTGCATCTGGGCGGCGATGCCTTCGGCGAGCGCCTCAACCGGCTCTACCGCGAGAACATCGACGTCGCCGAGATCCTGCGCGTGCTCGACCAGAGCTTCGCCCGCTGGCTGGGCGAGCGCCGCCCGGCCGAGGCCTTCGGCGATTTTGCCCACCGGGTGCTGCTTGACAAGGGAACACGATGAGCCACCGTCTCCGGCAAAGTAGCCGTCATTGCGAGGAGCGCAGTGACGAAGCAATCCAGGGCAATTCCGGGAGTGGCGCTGGATTGCTTCGCTGCGCTCGCAATGACGCTGATGTTCGCGAGTCGGATGCAGTGTCAGGGCGAAACGGATTGCGCACCCTGGCCAGGCTCGGGCTCATGGACCGTCTGCTGCCCCTCACTGAAACCGAGATCGCCGCATGAGCGCCGTCATGAAATTCCCGGCGCTGGACGAGGCACGGCTGGCGAAGCTGGATGCCGCCGCCCGCGTCGAGCTGGCACTGGAACAGTTGCCCGGCGCACATGCGCTGAGCTCCAGCTTCGGCGCCCAGTCGGCGGTGATGCTGCATCTGGTCAACGAAAGAGCCCCGGGCATCCCGGTGATCCTGATCGACACCGGCTATCTGTTTCCGGAGACCTATCAGTTCATCGACCAGCTCAGCGCCAGGCTGAAACTCAATCTCAAGGTCTACCGTGCCGAGACCAGTCCCGGCTGGCAGGAAGCGCGTTACGGCAAGCTCTGGGAACAGGGCGTGGCCGGGCTCGATCGCTACCACCAGATCAACAAGATCGAACCGATGCAGCGGGCGCTCACCGAACTGGCTATCGGCACCTGGTTCGCCGGCCTGCGCCGCAGCCAGGCCAGCACCCGCAGCGACACGCCCTTCCTGAGCTGGCGCCAGGGCCGCGCCAAGGTGCATCCGATCGCCGACTGGAGCGACCGCGAGGTCTTCGCCTATCTGAGCAAGCATCGTTTGCCCTACCACCCGCTGTGGGCGCGCGGTTACGTCTCCATCGGCGATGTCCACTCCACTACGCCACTGGGCAGCGGCATGCGCGAGGAAGACACCCGTTTCGGCGGCCTCAAGCGCGAGTGCGGGCTGCATACGGAGCTTTGAGAGCGGTTGTGGGTTGTCGGTTGTCAGTTGTCGGTTGTCGGTGGGCGGAAATTGCGAACGGCCTCTGGCCAGAGCCCGCGGACCTGTGGGAGCGGACTCTGTCCGCGATGCTTTGGTGAACCAGCACGTTCCTATGGCAGTGCAGTAGCCCGGGTAACCCGCAGGCGCACCCGGGTCGGTGGGGCGAAGATCAACTGCGCCGAGTACAACTCGGCGATCCCGGCGGCGACCTGTGGGAGCGGACTCTGTCCGCGATGCTCTGGTCGTCGTCGGTGCAGTAGCCCGGGTAAGCCGCAGGCGCACCCGGGTCGGTGGGGCGAAGATCAACAGCGCCGAGTGCAACTCGGCGATCCCAGCGAAGACCTGTGGGAGCGGACTCTGTCCGCGATGCTTTGGTGAACCAGCACGCTCCTACGGCAGGGCAGCTTGCGCTGCGGTAGCTCAAAGCGCTAGCCGGCTGGCAAGGTCCAGGTTCTCACCGTTGAACCAATCGGCCTCCGGAAAATCCGCTTTCTCCAGCCCTGCCAGCACCCGTCGCAAGGCCGCCAGATCCAGCTTCGGCGCCAGCCCGCGCAGCAATTCCAGCGTGTAGTCGCGTGGCACCCGGTTGGCCGGCAGCAGCGCAAAGGTGGTGCAAGGCGCCAGTGCCATTTCCAGCGGAATGGCGCGTACGCTCGGCGGCAATCGGTGGGCGGCCAGATCGGCGACGATGCCGATGCCGATGCCCTGTTCCACATAGGTGCGGATCAATTCGGCATCACTGGCGGTCACCGCGTATTCGGGATGCAGACCCTGATCGGCAAAGGCCTCGGCCAGCGAGGATCCCGGGCGCACCGTCGATGGATAGACCAGCAGCGGATGCTGGGCCAGATCGGCCAGGCGCAGCACCTTGCGTCTGGCCAGCACATGCTGGGCCGGCACCAGCGCCACCCGACGCCAGCGGAACAACGGTACCGCCAGCCCCGTCTCCGGCGGCAGCCCGGCACTGCTCGACAGGGCCACGTCGACATCACCACCGCCCAGTGCCTCGACGATCCGCGCCGGATCGGTGGTTTCAATGGCCAGACGTACCCGCGGATAGCGCCGGCGCAACTCGCCCAGGGCCTCGGGCAACACGAAACGCGCCAGCGTGTGGGTGCAGACCACCCGCAACTCGCCATCGGTTTCTGCCCGGGTGTTGGCGGCGAAGGCGCGGATGCTGCGGGCCTGATCGACGATCAGCCGCGCCCGCGAGGCCACTTCGCTGCCGAGCTCGGTCAGCCCGGTCAGGCGCTTGCCGTTGCGCAGAAATACCGGAAAACCGAGTTCATCCTCGAGCGCCCGCAGCTGTTTGGACAGACCGGGCTGGGTGGCATGCACGCGCTCGGCCGCCACCGTGAGGTTGAGACCGGCATCGACGATGGCGATCAGATGACGCAGTTGGACCAGGGTCATGGCATTGGATGTTTAGACGTCTAGACGGCCATTGTAGGTGGGGTGGAGGAACGCGGCAAGGGGCCGGGTGTTGCGGGGCACGGGGAAGGGGGCGCGGGGAAAGGGGGCACGGGGTACGGGACACGGGACAAGTCCCGCATCAGGGCGTCATTGCGAGGAGCGCAGCGACGAAGCAATCCAGTGCTCTGCGGCTGTGTGTGTTTTGCGTCCCCCGGATCAAGTCCGCTATCGCAATGACGCCGGTTTGCGCTGCTGTAGGTCCAGACTTGTCTGGACGCTTCTCAAGGACCAAGCCAAGAGCGTCCAGACAAGTCTGGACCTACAACGGCACGAAGCCCGTAGCCTTTTCCCGTGCCCCGTGCCCCGTGCCCCGTGCCCCGTGCCCCGCCTTATGCCCCAGCGGCATAAGCTCAGCCCGCCGGATCATTTCTACGGACGTCTACACGTCCATAAGCTGGCATTCTCCCGAATCCTGGCTGGGCGCATGAATCTGTATCCGCTGTTTGCCGACCTCAAGGGCCGGCGCGTGCTGGTGATCGGTGCCGGCCAGGTGGCCGAGCGCAAGATCGAGATGTTGCTGCGGGCCGGGGCCGAGGTCGATGTGGTGGCGACGCGGCTGTCGCCATTGCTGGCGCAATGCAAGCGCGACGGACGCTTGCAGCATCGGGCTTTGCAGTTCACGCCGCAGCAGCTCGACGGAGTCTGGCTGGTGGTGGCGGCGACCGATGACGTGGCCTTGAACCGGCGCGTGGCCGAGGCCGCAGGCCGGCGTCAGATCTGGGTCAATGTCGTCGATGACGCACCGCTGTCCAGCTTTCAGGTGCCGGCCATCATCGACCGTTCGCCGCTGATGATCGCGGTGTCCTCAGGCGGCAGCGCACCGATGCTGGCGCGACTGGTGCGCGAGCGCCTGGAACGCTGGCTGACGCCCTCGCTGGGATTGCTCGCCGGTCTGTTCGACCGTTGCCGCACGCGCATCCGCGCGGCCTTTCCCGATCTGGCACGGCGCCGCGCCTTCTACGATGAACTGCTGCAGGGACAGGTCTCGGCCCTGGTCGATGCCGGGCGCGTGGCCGAGGCCGAACAGGAGCTGTTGCGCACGCTGGCCCAGCCTGGCGCCGCTCGTCGCGGCCGGGTAATCCTGGTGGGGGCCGGACCGGGCGCCGCCGGCTTGCTGACGCTGGATGCCCTGCGGGCGCTGCAGCAGGCCGATGTGATCCTGCACGATCAACTGGTCAGCGCCGAAGTGCTGGAGCTGGCCCGCCGCGACGCCGAGCGCATCGCCGTCGGCAAGCACGGCCACGGTCACAGCACCGCCCAGGAAGATATCCATGGGCTGATGATCGAACACGCTCGCCGCGGTCAGGTCGTGGTCCGCCTGAAGGGCGGCGATCCCTTCGTGTTCGGCCGCGGCGGCGAGGAACTCGAGGCGCTGCGCGCGGCGGGCATCGATTATGCCGTCGTGCCCGGCATCACCGCGGCGGTGGCCTGCGCCGCCTATGCCGGCATCCCGCTGACGCATCGCGACCACGCCCAGTCGGTGCGTCTGGCCACCGCCCATTGCGCCCGCTCCATCGATACCCTGGATTGGCGGGCGCTGGCGGTCGAACGCCAGACCCTGGCCTTGTACATGGCCGGGGCGCAGCTGGACACCGTGCGCCAGCGGCTGATCGAGTACGGTCGCAGTCCGTCCACGCCGGTGGCGCTGGTCGAAAACGGCTCGCGCCGCGATCAGCGCGTCATCGTCGGCACGCTGGCGGAATTGCCGGAGCTGGCGCGCGACCACCAGTTAAAATCGCCGTCGCTGCTGTACATCGGCGAGGTGGCGGCACTGGCGAGGGAACTCAGCTGGTTTGGTGCGGCGCCCATCGAGGGCCGGGTGGCTGCGCTGGCAGCAGCTGCGTAGGTAGGGGCGACGGGGCACGGGGAAAGGCTAAGGGCTTCGGGCCTTTGTGGGTCCAGACTTGTCTGGATGCTTTCCCGTCATCGTGCCAAGAGCGTCCAGACAAGTCTGGACCTACAAAAGCGCTCTCCGCGAGCCGTAGCGCGGCTCCGGCGCGCGTGGATCTGGGTGAGCGAAAGCGGGTCGGGCCCATTTGTTGGGCACGCTGCGCTTAGCCCAACGGTCATGGCTGCGAGTCACTCGCAATGATGAAAGTCGCTGGTGCCATGACCGTTGCATAGGGTTTCTTGCCTAACCCCTCCCCAGCCCTCCCCGAACATCGGGGAGGGAGCGACAGCACTCGCCTGATCGACATTCACGGCAACCTACGGTTCACGGCTCATGGGCAGCCGTAGCGCGGCTCTGTGGACGGCAAAGCGCCGGGCGCCTCGCGTGTGTGGATGGTCGCTCTGTCAGATCCAGTCGACGCGAAGGACCCGGCCTTCTATGAGGGCTTTCCGAACGTCAAGGAATCTGCGGTGTTTTTTGCTTTCCGTTACATGAACTTCCGTCGTCGTTGCGGCGATCCTGTCGTCATCCT
>JALHRS010000027.1 GCA_022841325.1 Lysobacterales bacterium
CGTGATGTTGAAAGTGGTAGCGTTTGCAGCGAGGGTCGTGGACATCAGCGTAGCTCCTTCAGGTTTAGGCACCGCAGAGGATCTCGCGTCCACGGCCCTCATGGCATCTACTTCAGCGCTGCGCTCGCAATGACGAGGCATTTGTAGGTCCAGACTTGTCTGGACGCTCTTTGCAGAGTGCTGGAGAAGCGTCCAGACAAGTCTGGACCTACAGGAGCCGAAGGGCCGTAGCCTTTTCCCCGTGCCCCGTGCCCCGTGCCCCGTGCCCCGTGCCCCGTCTCCTCCCGCCCTCAGGCTAGTATCCAAGGCATGCCCCGACATGCCTTGATCAGCCTGGATGCCGTCATTGTGGCCGTTACCGACGGCACGCCGCGCGTGTTGGTGGTCACCGATGCCGGTGTCGACGTGCTGCCCTCGGGGCCGCTGGATCTGGACGCCCATCCCACGCTGGAGCGCGGCATGCGCGCCTGGGTGGCGCAGCAGACCGGTCTGGCGCTGGGCTATGTCGAGCAGCTCTACACCTTTGGTGATCGCTTCCGTGATCCGCGCGAGGCCTCCGGCGGCCCGCGCGTGATCTCCGCCGCCTATCTGGCACTGGTGCGCGAGGGCCGGCTGGCGTCGGGTTTCGAAGCGGCCTGGGCCGACTGGTACGGTTTCCTGCCCTGGGAAGACTGGCGTCAGGGACGTCCGACCCTCATCGATCAGCGTCTGCTGCCCTTGCTGGCCGCATGGACCGAAGCGCATCCCGAGCATCAGGAGCGGGCGCGGCAGTGCTTTGGACTGGACGGTCGTCCCTGGGATCCCGAGCGCGCGCTGGAGCGTTACGAACTGCTGTGGGAGGCTGGTGCGGTGCCAGAGGCGGCGCGCACCGCGCGCAGGAACACGCCGCTGGCGCCAGGCCGGGCCATGGGCCGCGATCATCGGCGCATCCTCGCGACCGCCCTGGGACGGCTGCGCGGCAAGCTCAAGTATCGGCCGCTGGTGTTCGAACTGCTGCCGCAACGCTTCTCGCTGGGTCAGTTGCAACGGGTGGTCGAGGCTCTGGCCGGTCAACCGCTGCATACCCAGAATTTCCGTCGCCTGGTGGCCAACGCCGGCCTGGTCGAGCCTACCGGTCAGCTCACCCATGGCACTGGCGGACGCCCGGCAGAACTGTTCCGGTTCCGTCGCGAAGTGTTGCAGGAGCGCCCGGCGCCAGGTGTGGGGCTGCCCAAGGCCGTTCGCGAAGCATGAACGAACGGGGCTCACGCGCTCCGGAATCGAGCTCGGCAGGCTGCCAGCCCCGATGTTTCATGCGGCCGCAAGGAAATTTCCGTTAATGACGGCTGGGACGAAGAGTATTCGATCTGCTGTCGCGTGGCAGAACTTCTGCCGCCATTTCCTCACTCACGCGGCGCTCGCTGGGTCCTTGCGCCGCGCTCTGCGTTGCTCGTTGTCGGAATGGAATGACCATTTCTCCGACTCGCGCCTTGATCGCGGCGCAAATCCCGGCGCGATCATCCGCGTGCCCTGATGAAGCATCCGGGCTAGACTCCTGCGCTTTGAATGCGGATCAAACCGATGCGACGTGTGCTGATTGCCCTGATGTTGTGCTGCATCGCCTCGCTGGCGCAGGCCCAGAGCCAGAGTTTCTCCTCGCTGGAGGAGCGCATGACAGCCAAGGATTTTCGTGAAGCCGGCCTCGACAAGCTCAGCGACGCTGAACTCGCGGCCCTGAATGCCTGGATCGAGCGCAATGTGCGTCTGGCCGACCCGGCAGTGGCCGCAGCGGTGGCCAGTGGCCAGCTGCCCGCAGCGGGATCCGCGGCACCGGCTGCAGCCCAGGACCGGGTCGGGTTCGAGAACGAGCGCCGGGAGGAATTCACCAGCAGCATTGCCGGCACCTTCAAGGGCTGGTTCGGCAAGACTGTTTTCGAGCTCGAAAACGGCCAGGTCTGGCAGCAGGTGGAAGACGATCGCTATCCGATGACGGTCGAGAATCCCTCGGTCCGGATCACTCCGGGTGCCTTTGGCTCCTGGCGGCTGAAGGTCGAGGGGATCAATCGGACCACGCTGATCAAGCGCATTCGTTGAGCGAACCCTGAGCCGGGGCGTGGCGGCTCGCGCCGCGCTGCCGGCTGTGGATCGAATCCTGGCTGAGATGACCGATACAAGCCGATGAAAATTCTGGTAGTGGGTAGCGGTGGCCGCGAACATGCCTTGGCCTGGCGCATTCGCCAATCACCGCGGGTGCGCGAGATCCTGGTGGCGCCCGGCAACGCCGGAACGGCGCTGGAGCCGGGCATGCGCAACATGCCGGTGGCGGCCACCGATATTGAAGGTCTTTTGGCGCTGGCACGGCGCGAAGCGGTGGACCTGACCGTCATCGGACCCGAAGGTCCGCTGTCGCTGGGTGTGGTCGATGCCTTTCAGGCCGCGGGACTGCGCTGTTTCGGCCCCACTCGCGCCGCCGCGCAGCTGGAATCGTCCAAGGCCTTCACCAAGCATTTCCTGGCGCGCCATGCCATTCCGACTGCCGCTTATGCGGTGTTCACCGAACTGGATTCGGCCCTGGCCCATGTCCGCGAGCGCGGCGCGCCGATCGTGATCAAGGCCGACGGCCTGGCGGCTGGCAAGGGCGTGGTCGTGGCGACGACCCTGGAGCAGGCCGAAACGGCGCTCAGGGACATGCTCGACGGCGGCTCGCTGGGTGCGGCCGGCAGTCGCGTGGTCATCGAGGAATTCCTCGAGGGCGAGGAAGCCAGTTACATCGTCATCGCTGCGGGCGATCAGTATCTGGCGATGGCCACCTCGCAGGACCACAAGCGTCGCGATGATGGCGATCAAGGCCCGAACACCGGCGGCATGGGCGCCTATTCACCGGCGCCGGTCGTGACCCACCAGGTAGACGCCCAGATCCGGCGCACGGTCATCGAACCAACGCTCGCAGCGATGCGCAAGGAGGGCCACCCCTTCACCGGATTCCTCTATGCCGGGCTGATGATCGATCCCAAGGGCGGCGTCAAGGTGATCGAGTACAACGTGCGTTTTGGCGACCCGGAAACGCAGCCGATCATGCTCAGGCTGAAGAGCGATCTGGTCGATCTGATCGAAGCCGCGCTGGATCAGCGTCTGGACCAGGTCGATTGTCAGTGGGATCCGCGCCCGGCGATTGGCGTGGTGCTGGCCGCCGAGGGCTATCCGGCCAGTCCGCGCAAGGGCGATCCGATCCGTGGTCTGTCGGTGACCCAGGTGCAGGGCGTCAAGGTGTTCCATGCCGGCACCCGGCTGGTCGATGGCGAGCCGACCACCGACGGTGGCCGGGTGCTGACCGTCTGTGCGCTGGGCGAGGATCTGGCCGCAGCCAGACGCTATGCCTATCAGCGCGCCGACAGCATCAGCTGGCCGGGCATGTTCTACCGCACCGACATCGGCGCGCGGGGCCTGCAGCCGCGGTGAGCGCAGAAGGCTGCGTGTTCTGCGCCATTGCCGCCGGCCACGCGAACCGGTGAGCGCCGACGCCGATCTCCGCGAGGACTATGCACGACGCCTGCGCGCGGCACTGTAGGTGCAAGCGCGACTTTGCGCGGCGCATGCACCCTTCGTTGTAGGCTGTGTTTGAGGGCGTCTGATTCGAATCGACTATCTGGAGTCACCTGCGTCATCCGGTGGTTGCGCAAGGGCGACGAACTGGCGTCATTGCGACCCCGGGCTTGATCCGGGGGAAGCAATCCAGATGCCTTCGCGCGTCCCTGGATTGCTTCGTCGCTGCGCTCCTCGCAATGACGCCGTTCCCACAACAGCCAGCCTTTTCCATTTTCCTTTTTCCTTTTTCCTTTTTCCCCAAGAGCCCCATGTCCTTCCACAGCATTCCCGAAATCCTGAGCGACATCGCCGCCGGCCGCATGGTGGTGATCCTCGATGACGAAGACCGCGAGAACGAGGGCGATCTGATCATGGCCGCCAGCAAGGTGCGGCCCGAGGACATCAACTTCATGGCCCGTCAGGCGCGCGGGCTGATCTGCCTGGGGCTGACCCGCGAGCGCTGCAAGCGCCTCGGGATCGGGCCGATGGTGGTCCGCAACACCGCGCGCATGGGCACCAACTTCACGGTGTCGATCGAGGCCGCTGAAGGCGTGACCACCGGCATTTCAGCCTACGACCGCGCCCACACCATCCGCACCGCGGTGGCACCCGACGCCGTGGCCGATGACATAGTCCAGCCCGGGCATATCTTCCCGCTGATGGCGCAGCCCGGTGGCGTGCTGGCGCGTGCCGGACACACCGAGGCGGCGGTCGATCTGGCCTGCCTGGCGGGGCTGGAGCCGGCCGGCGTGCTGGTCGAGATCATGGGCGAAGACGGGCACATGGCGCGGCGTCCGCAACTGGAGGTCTACGCCGCCGAGCACGGACTCAAGATCGGCACCATCGCCGATCTGATCCGCTATCGACTGGCCACGGAACAGACCATCGAGCGCCTGGCCGAGCAGGCCATCGAGACCGATGCCGGCCCCTTCAAGCTGCTGGTCTACCGTGATGTGCTGGCCAAGGAACTGCATCACGCCCTGGTCTTCGGCGCGCCCAGCGCCGAGCAGCCGACGCTGGTGCGCGTGCATACCAAGAACTTCTGGAGCGATGTGCTCGGCATCCATCGCGGCGATTTCGGCTTGCCCCTGCGCCAGGCCATGGCCCAGATTGCGGCAGCCGGCAGCGGCGTGATCGTGGTGATTGGCGATCGGCCCGACAACGATGCCCAGCTGGCGCGCCTGCACAGCAGTGACGAGAGTGACGATCATGCGGCGCCCTGGCGCATGACCGGCATCGGTGCCCAGATCCTGGCTGACCTCGGCCTGCGCCGCCTGCGCGTGCTGGGCACGCCGCGGCGCTATCTCGGTTTGGCCGGATTTGGCCTGGAAGTTGTGGAATACGTGGGTGTGGCGGCCGGGCACTGAGCGCGGCGGAGTACCTCGATCCAAGCCGCGCCCCTGTGGGAGCGGGCTCTGCCCGCGACAGCTGGGCAAGTTGCATTGGCTATCGCGGCTGAAGCCGCTCCCACCGCGGGTTTGCGGAAGCAGGCTCCGCCCGCGATGGTCCCGTGGCCCGTCAAAGCCGCTATCTTCAGACGCATCCGCCCAGCGCAAAGGCCAGATCCATGCTGCCCATTCGAGCTTTCTTCGCCGGTTTCATATCGACTCTGGTCTTCCACCAGGGTGCGCTGTACCTGCTGAATCTGCTGACCGGCGCCGGTCGCACGGTCTGGAACATGGCCGCCGTGCCGCCGCTCGGCGTTCCCTCGGTGATCTCGTTGGCCTTCTGGGGTGGCCTCTGGGGCATCCTGCTGGGCTGGCTGCTGAAATCCCAGCGCGGCATCGGCTACTGGGCCATGGCCATTGTGCTCGGCGCACTGCTGCCCAGCCTGGTCGCACTGCTGATCGTGTTTCCGCTCAAGGGGTTGCCCTTCGCCGCTGGCGGCGATGTGAACATGTGGATTGCGGCCTTCATCCTCAACGGTGCCTGGGGCCTGGGTGTCGCGCTGCTGCTGAAGATCCGGGTCGGCATGGCTGGCTGAGCGCGATGGACGAGTACCCGCTCGACGCCTGGCTGCTGCCGCTGCCCGGGGTCAGCCGCGAGTTCAAATGGGGCAATGATCTGGTTTATTCGGTGGCCGCGAAGATGTTCGCCGTCACTTGCATCGAAGGCCCCGACATCGGACGGCTGTCCTTCAAGGTCGAGGACGAGCGTTTCCTCGAATTCACTGATCGCGCCGGTATCGTCCCGGCGCCGTATCTGGCCCGGGCCCGCTGGGTGATGCTGCCGCATCCGGGTGAATTCGAAGCCGACTGGATCCGCGAGCGACTGCTGATTTCCTACCAGCTGGTGCGGGCGAAGTTGCCGAAGCGGGTGCAGGCGATGGTGGGGTGAGGGCCTGGTGCGCGTAGCCCGAGATGACCCGCGCAGCGGCTCACCGGGGCTCTATTGGGGCACTGCCCCGGCGCGAAGTTGCGTATCGGCCATGAATCCCGGCTCGCCGTCGTAGGTCATGTTGTCCGCGTCAGCGGACTACGTGACATCGAGTTGCGTCACGTAGCTCGCTTCGCGAGTAACGTGACCTACAACAGCAATTCAATAACTTACGATATGGGTTCATGGAGCGCCACCTGTTTCGGGTCGCTGTTGTGGAGGGCGCCGCGCTGCGGCGCCGCTTTGCGCTGAGCGGAGATCAACAGCGGCCGCGCAGGCGCGCGTCCCTCCTCCAAGAGCGGCCGCGCAGGCGCGTCCCTCCTCAGGGCTGCTTCGGGCCGGCATCGGCGCTTCACCGATGTCGGAATCCGCCTGACCGGCGGTGGTGCAGGGATGGTGGCTTGGGGTGGGCGGGTTCCGATCTACGCCGATGTCGGAATCCGCCTGACCGGCGGTGGTGCAGGGATGCTGGCTTGCGGCAGGCGGGTTCCGACCTACGTTGCGCCGTCGAAGCGGATGGGCCAGCGGATGGCCTGGGCGCGGGCGTAGGCGTAGAAGCCGCCGGCGCCGGCGAGGACCAGGGCCGCCACCAGGATCGGTGCCCTGGAATACAAGGCCGCCGAGACACACAGCGAGGTCGGGATGGCGCCGAGCATGCCCAGCACGATCATGCCCAGGATCAGTCGGGGTCGCTCCGAATCCAGCAGCATCAGGACCACGCCGAGACCGGCCAGACTGCTGGCGAAAGCGCCGGCAGTGCCGCCCAGCAGCAGCGGCCAGCGTTGCTCCTGCGGATAGAGCAGGCTGAGCACCGCCAGCAGCGTCACCGCGAACAGGGTGGATGGCAGCAGCGAGCGAGTCAGCGCCGAGGCCACGGCTTCGCTGAACGCCAGCTGCGAACGCGGCGCCGACGCCAGATACACATCGACCAGACTGGGGCGCAGCATCAGCGTCGACCGATGCAGTTGCTGGAAGCGCAGCGCGGTCAGCAAGCCCACATAACTGGCCACCAGGCTGATCGGCGGCGGACCGGACGTACGCTGGCCGAAGATCCAGGTGATGAAGCCGACGAACGCGGCCGTGATCAGTGTCTCCAGGGCCATGCCCCGCCAGTGGGTATTGGGCAACAGCACCATGCCGATGGCGCGGTCTGTCGAGCCGCGACGACCCTGCCTCAAGGCTCGCAGGGCGCCGTCAAAAGCGGTGGCCGAGAAGCGGTGCTGCAGCTTCTGCATCCAGATCGCGATGCCGCCGGCCTGACTGATGCGGGCCTGATCGGCAGCGCTGCTGAGGTCGGCGACATTGAGATCGGCCGGTGACAGCGTCGGCGCACCATCGCTGATCCGCATCAATCGACGCCAGACGATGCGCATCAGGATCGCGGCCACTGCCAGGAGCAACAGCGGCGACAGTGCCGATCCGGTCAGTGCCAGCCAGATTTCCTTCGCCACATTCGGCCAGATGCCCAGCGGCAGGGGCAACAGCCAGATCAGTGCCGCCCAGCGCAGGCCGCTGCCGGTGGCCATCGACGTCGACAGCAGCAGGCAGAGGCCACCGACCACCAGCAGGCCATTGACACCGCAGGCATGGGCGATGGCGCCGGGCAGCACGGCGAAGACCAGCAGATACCAGGCCCACACCGTGGCCAGTGCGCTGCGGAAACGCGGCAGCGTCTGCGATTCCGGTCGGCAGACCGAGGTCCAGACCATGGCGCTGAGCATGCCGATGAACATCAGCGCATAGGCGTGCAGTGCCAGCGAGCCATACACCCACCTGGGCTTGCCTGACCACACCAGCACGCCCCAGCCTGCCGCCATCATCAGGCCCATGAACAGCGCCGCCAGCGGATAGCGCTGCAGCGGCAGCTTCAGCAGGGCGCTGACCGAGGAGGCAAACTGCCGGCGTTGCCGGATCGAGGGCATGGTCATCAGCCGAGCTCGATGAAGATGTCTTCCAGCGACATCGGTGAGGTCACGGCGCTGGCGCCGAAGCGCGCCGCGAGATTCTCCACCGAGGTCGCGTCGAGGCCATCGACGATCCAGTGCGCGCCGCCTTCCTCTATGGTCTGGCGCAATATGCCTGGATGGCGCCAGTCTGCCGGCGGCAGCGCCCCCAGCAGATCCACCCGGCGCACCCGCGACTTCAGAGTCGGCAGATCGCAGGAGAACTGAATGCGCCCGGACTTGAGCAGTGCGATCTCGGCGTCGGCGCGTTCCAGGTCGGTGGTGATATGGGTCGAGAACACCACGGTCTTGCCCGGGCGCCGGGTAATCCGCAGCAGCTCATCCAGGAACAGCCGCCGCGTCTGCGGATCCAGACTGGCCACCGGTTCGTCCAGCAGCAGCAGATCCGGATCGGGGGCGATGGCGCGGATGATCGCCAGCTTCTGGCGCTGGCCCTGGGACAGTTCGCCGATCTTCTTGGCGGCATCGACTTCCCAACGTCCCAGCAGGCCGTCCACCATCTCGCTGTTCCAGCGCTCGTAGAAGGCGGCGTGAAAGGCCAGGTACTGGCGTACCTTCATCCACGGAAACAGGTCGAAGCTCTGCGGCACGTAGCCGATCCGGTGCAGCGTCTCCGGGCGCAGCTCGGTCACCGCCTCGCCAAACAGGGTGATGTCGCCGGCGTCCACCGGCGACAGCCCGAGTGCGCAGCGAATCAGCGTCGACTTGCCGGCGCCATTGCGCCCGAGCAGGCCGACCACCCGCCCGGTGGGCAGGGACCAGTCCAGATAGTCCAGTACGGTCTGCTTGCCGAAGCATTTGCGCAGACCCTTGATGCGCAGGGCGCAGTCGGTTGGCGAGGCTGGGGAGCTGTCCAAGTGGGGGCATCACATCAATCGAGAACGCGGAGAATACGGGAACTGGCTGCGGCAGGACTCCCGTAGCGCGGCTCCGGTGCGCGCCATGACCGTTCGGGCCAGGCGCCCGATCGCGCCGGCGGCCGCGGCATGGCCCCTTCACCGAGCCGGGCGCCTCGCGTATCAGGTGCAGGCATCTGCGGGCGGCGCGGACGCGAGGCCCCGGCCTGCCTGGAATCCCGTAGCGGCATGGCCCGGCTCCCTCAGAAGCGCTGGTTCAGCTGCAGATACCAGAATCGACCCGGGATCGGATAAGCCGGGTCAAAGGAATTGAAGGTGCTGGAATAGGACACCGGCGGGTCGCGGTCGAAGAGGTTCTGCGCGCCGAGCACGATGCGGCCTTGCCAGGGCGTCTGCCAGCCGATCTGCGCGTCGACGTAGGTGCGCGAGGGCAGATCATTCTCGCCGAAGCCGGGATAGGTGCTGCTGTCGACTTCCGGGCGCGAGCACAGATCGGTGCGTCCGGAGCGCACCGGAGTGGAGCAGGCTTCGTCCAGCGCCGAGTAGTAGTGCAGGCCCAGCGCTGCCGACCAGTCCTGGTAATCCCAGGCCAGCTGCAGATTGGAGCGCAAGCGGAATCCGGGCTCCAGGAAGAAGGAATGACCCAGCGCCGAACGCCGGCCGGAACCGCGCGGCACTTCAGTCTCGTAGCGGCTGTAGTAACTGCTGTCCCAGCGGATACTGAAGCGGCCGATGGCGCTGTCGAAGCGGTAGCTGGCGCTGAAATCATAGCCCTCGACATCCAGCGCCCCGGAATTGAGCAGGCGCGCGTCGAGAAACAGCAATTCGCCGTTCGCATCGCGTAGCGTGCGGTTACAGGCTTCGGCAGCGCCGCTGTCCGCACAGGCTCGCAGCAGTTGGGCCGCGTCCACCGGCGTGATGGCATTGTCGATACGCACGCGGTACCAGTCCAGGCTGAGATCCAGGCCGGGAATGGCCGTGGGGCTGAAGACCACACCAGCGGTGCGGCTGGTCGAGCTCTCCGGCTGCAGCGCCTGATTGCCGCCGGTCTGCAACTGGTACGGCGCGCCGACGGGCTCGTAGGCGCCACCCGGTACACCGTCCGCGGCACAGTTGCCGCGCTGGACGCTGTTGGGCTCGTTGAAGGCGGCGCAGGGATCGTCTTCGAGGGCTCCGAAACTCTCGGCATTGGGGAAGAACAGCTCGGACACGATCGGTGCGCGCAAGCCTTCGGAATAGCTGACCCGCAACAGCAAGGGCTCGATCGGCTTCCAGTGTAATCCGCCCTCGATATTGCTGGTGAAGCCGAAGCTGTCGTAATCGGACCAGCGCGCCGCGACGCTGGCTTCCAGCCACTCGGCGCCACGGACCTCGGCCAGCAGCGGTAGCGATAGTTCGGCGTAGACCTCGTTGACCCGGGTATCGCCGCCGAAATTGCTGTTTGCCAGATTCTCGTTGGCGGCACGGCGCGGATCAATGCGGCTTTCGCCCAGTTCGCGGCGATGTTCAAGGCCTGCCGCAAAGGCCAGCGAGCCGGCCGGCAGGTCCATCAGCTCGCCGGACAGACCCAGGCTGTAGACCCAGGATTCGGTTTGGGTGCGGTCCTGTCCCTGGTAGTACAGGTAGTCGACCATGGCCGGGGTCAGGGCTTGCGGGCCGCGAAAGGGATCCAGCGGCACGCAGTCGGCGATCGGCGCGGCCGCGCTGCCACAGCGAGCCTGACCGCTGGCGTCGCGGAAGCTGGCTCCCAGTGCCAAGGCCAGGCGGGTCGGATCGACCAGCCCGGTGCTGTCGGCCAGGACGCGCGAGCGGCCGTACACGAGATCGGCATTCCAGCTCCACTGTCGATCAGCCAGATCAATGCTGCCGGTCAGGCCGGCCGCAAACCGCAGGGTATCGGCGTCCTGATCGAACTGCCGCACCTGGCCCCCCGGCCGGATGAACAGTCCACTGACGTTCTGGCCGAAGGGGTTGTAGACGTGATCGGCGGGCACCACGATGCGGCTGAGGCCGGGCAACACGGCACCGACCAGGATCGGGTTGGGCGCCAGCTGCTGACGCGAGCGGCGCTGATTGAACAGCAGCTGCGCGCTGGCTTCGACCGAGTCCGCGAACTGCCGATGCCCGATCAGGAACAGCGCGCTGCGCTCCTGTGGCGTCTGCAGATAATTGTCCGGCGCAAAGTTGTAGCCATCGCGGCGCGGATCGAACAAACGGTAGCCGCCGGTAGCCGGATCAAAAGTGGTTCGATTCTGGGTAAGGGGCCGATTGTCCGGACGGGAGCAGCGGCCATTGGCCGGATAGTTGCCGGCCGGATTGTAGGGGCACAGGCCGATCGGGCCGAAGCCGAACAGGCCGTTGGGGATGAAGCTGCTGGCGCCGGCAAAGGTGTCGTTGCCCGGCAGGCCGAAGGTCGGCACCGCCGAGATGCGCCGGTCGCCGGCATAGATCTCGTCCTGCCGCACATGACTCAGGCTGGCAGACAGGCCATGGTCATCGCCGGCGACGCCCCAGCTGAGTTCATGGGACTGCTGTTCGCCGTCGCCAAACTCGCTGGTTCCGAAGCGTGTGCGCAGCTCATAGCCGACAAAGTCCCTGCGCGTGATCAGGTTGACGACGCCGGCGATGGCATCCGAACCGTACACGGCCGAGGCACCGTCCTTCAGCACTTCGATGCGTTCGATGATGGCCAGCGGGATCGAATTCAGATCGACCGCGCCATCGATGCCGGCGATCCAGCGGCGACCATCCACCAGCACCAGCGTGCGCTGATCACCCAGATTGCGCAAATCGATGCGGGTGCTGCCGTCGCCGCCGTTGTTGACCGTGGTGTTCAGCGCCGCACCGTGGACGGCGAGATCCTGCAGCAGGTCGCCGAGCGAGACCTGTCCGGTCTGTTCGATCTCGGCGCGGCTGAGGATCAGCACCGGTTGCGAGGTTTCCAGGTCGACCCGCTTGATTCTGGATCCCACCACTTCGACGCCGCCGAGGCGGGTATCTGCCGGCGCCTGCTGCAACTCCTCGGCCAGTGCGGGAGCTGGTACCAGCATCCAGCTGGCTGCCAACACCAGCGCCAGTCGGCTCACGATCAAGCGGCGAGATCGGTGGCGCAGCCTCATGGGAGCTCTCCTTTCATCGAAGTCGGGTCATTCGGCACAGCGCTCTCCAGGGTGAGCGCGTAGTACAGCGGAGCCTCCATCGGCCCGTCGCCGATCCCGAGGCGCAGCGCCGAGATAGCCGCGGCCCCGGCAGGCAGTTCCAGCGTCACCGCATAGACGTGTGCGCCGAACTTGCCGTCTTCGCCGGCGCGCAAACCGCTGGGCATGGCACCGATCCAGGCGACCTTGGCGCTGGGCGCCGCCAGCTCTGGCTGCCAGGTGGTCACCACATCGCGCATGGTCATGATCTCGAGGCGGTACTCGCGACCATCGATCTCGCGCACTTCCACCAGCCCGGCGCGGCGCGGCGGGGCATTCGGGCGCAGCGGAATGTGCAACATCATCAGCACGTGCAGGCGCCTGGCGCGGACCTCGGGCACGGCAATCCAGTCGCTGTGCGGCCGGGTGGGATGCAGGGAGACCGCGGGGCCGCCGCCGCTCAGCTGCACGCCACCCTTGATCAGCCAGTCGATGCCGCCCAGGCGCTGGATGCCGAGCGCCAGGCTGATCAGCTCACCACTCTGCGCCGACATCCGTGGCCAGGGCTCATCGGTAGGCACGTTGTAGGCCGGACCCAGATCCAGCGGCACAAAGCGCGGGTCGGGTTCTGCCTGCGCTGGAGTGCCCAGGCGCCGGGCAGCCGGAGGTTCCTGCTGCCGCGCAGCCCCGGCCGATACGGCAGCACGCAATTCGGCGCGCAGCGTTGCCAGGTCATCGGCAGACAGCTCCCGTTCTGCGGCGGCCGGATTCAGGACCGAAGCCAGCCGACTCAGCGGCGCCAGTTCCAGTTCCGTCGACGGTAGCGGCCAGCTCAGCCAGTGGCCGACGATGGTCCGGCCCACCAGATGATTGCCATCCGGCGAGAAGGCCAGACGCAGGATGCCGTCGTTGCCGCCCAGCGGTGCTGTCAGCAGGGCGCTGAGGCGCTCGCCGTTGGCCAGATCGTAGAGCTGGACCGCCCTGCGGGTAGCCAGTGCAGCTCTGCGGCCATCGCGACTCAGCGCCAGCTGCGGCAGGGTTTCTGCGGACGGCAGCGTCGCCACGCGCTCGCGCAGTCCCTCGGGACCGTAGATGCCGAGTGCGTCGCCCAGATGTCGATGGGCGATCACGCCGTTGCCCAGCGCCAGCAAGGTCGAAGCCAATCCCAGATGCTGGCGCTCGTCCACCTGCGTGGTGCTGCAGCGTTCGAGATCCCAGCGCACCAGCATGGCGCGGCGGGAACCGGCGCTGTAGTGCACCCAGGCCACGGCCCCGTCGTTGCTGATGGTGGCGGAGTCAATCGTATTGACCTTCGCGGCGGACATCGTCGGGCAGTCAGGTGCGCCGCCGAGGTCGATCAGATTGAGTGCCTGACCGGCCACGGAGGCCGCCAGCACATAGCGTCCCAGCGGATCCAGCTCGAACACGCCGGTGGTCGGCGGCAATGCCGCAGCACTGGGGCGCAGGCGTGCGACATCAAGGTCAACCACCTGGACCCGTTCGATGAAATGGCCGTCTTCATTGGCGCCGGTCCGCAGCACCAGGACCGGGGCCGCCTGCGCCAGTTCCGCGCCCAGCGGCGTGGACGGCAACACCAGCGCCTCACCGTGTGGCTCGGAACTGGCGGCATCGAAGATCCGCACGGTGCGCCCGGCGATGGTCACCAACCAGCGGCCGTCCGCGCTGAGTTCGGCGAAACCGATGTTCTGCGGATGCTGCAGGGGCGGCGCCAGCGTGCGCCCGTCGGCGATGTCCACGAGTCGCACGGTATCGCCGGCCACAGCGACCAGTCGCCGGCCGTCGAAAACCTGACGGCCCGGCGCCAGCGGTGCGGCGTGCTCGGGACGCAGCACCGGGTCGGGCAGGCGCCAGATCGACACGGCACCCTCCGAGCCACCCGACGCCAGCAGGCGCTGGGCCGGATCGAAGTCGAAGGCATTGGCCATGAATGGGCGACGCCCCAGAATCCGCGCCGGCATCGGCACGATGCGGTTGTCGAAGGGCGCCGGTGGCGGCAGGGTGTAAACCGCGATGGCGCTGCCCTGGCTCAGCGCTAGCTGCCCGTCAAGAAGACGCACGCGTCCTTCCCGCGCAAAGATCGGAGCCTGGATCGGCGCACTGCGCGGACGTCGGGTAGCCAAATCCCAGGCCATCAGCAATCCCGATTCCGACAGTGCCGCCAGGGTCTGTCCCTGGCGGTCAAACTCCAGCCAGCGCACCGTGTCCACCGGACTCGAGGTCAAGGCAGTCATGTTGCCATCGCGACTGTCCACCAGCAGCACCCCACCGCCCAGCGTACCCAGCGCCAGCGTCTGGCCGTCCGGGGCAAAGCGCCAGGCACGCACCAGTCGGTCGTCGTCCAGGCTCAGGGACCAGCGTGGCGCCAGTGTGCCGAAATCGACGGCCTCGAAATGCTGGAAGTCCTCGGTGCGCAGCAGCCACTCGGCACCGGGTGCAAACAGCCACATGCTGGCACTGTCGCTGTATTCGGGCCCGACTGGCCGCCAACCATCGACCTCGTAGAAGCGATAGCGGTCGGAGAAGCGCAGCGAGGGGCTGCTGCGGCTGCGGACGATCGCCCGTTCGCCCAGCTCCGAATAAACGATGTCGGAATGCCCTGGCGCCAGATCCGGGGGTTGCACGATGCGGCCGTCGGCGGCATCGATCAGGATCTGATCTGCGGTGGCCGGCGCGGCGAAGACCGCCATCTGCAGCAGGTTCACCAGTAGATGTCGACCATCGGCGGTGTAACGCAGCATGCCATGCGGCATGCCGTCGGAAATCACCAATGAGCGGGTCAGTCCGTCAGTACTGGTTTCCCAGGAGGACTGGCCGCTGGCAAGGTCGAACTGCTGCACGCTGCGCTTGCCGCGGGACGAATGGCTGGCGATAGCCACGCGGCTGCCATCGGGCGACAGCGCCACGGACGACACCACACGGTCTGCTGCCACCGGGATCCGCTCGATGAGTTTGGGTGCGTTGGCCATCAGCGTGCCGATGCGCTGGCGCTCGAGCATCGCAGCCCGCAGATCCCCCGCGGCCTCCATTTCGGCCAGATTCTCCACCAGTGCGGGCAATCCCTGAAAGCCGTTGCCGTCGGCGAGCGCCGTTTCGGCCGTCTGCGCGCGCTCTCGCCAGAGGCTCGCTCGCGCAGTGGTGGCGCTGGCATCGGCGCGGCTCCATTGCACCGTGGTGGCCAGCAATCCCGTCATCAGCGACAGCACGAACAGCGCGACCAGTGCGCTCAGGCGCGGTTCGCGACGAACCAGGCGCAGCCCTCGCTGCCAGCGATTCAGACGGCGCGCCGCGACCTCACGGCCCTGGAGGAAATTGCGCAGATCATCGGCCAGTGCTCCGGCACCGAGATAGCGCCTGGCAGGATCCTTGTGCAGGCATTTCAGGCAGATGGCCTGAAGGTCCAGCGGGATACGCGAATCCAGCGAGCGCGGCACCGGCGCTGGCATCGCGATCACCTGCTCCAGGGTCTCGCGAGCGGTGGCCCCGCGGAACGGCGGCCTTGCGGTCAGGGCTTCGAACAGGGTGGCGCCGAGGGCGTAGACATCGGTGCCGATACCGAGGCGGCCATCGCCGGCGGCCTGCTCCGGTGCCATGTAGCTCGGCGTCCCGGCAACTTCGCCGAGATCGCCGGCGAGGATTTCTTCAAGGCGCCGGGCCAGACCGAAATCGGCCACCAGTGGCTGCGCGGACTCGTCGAGCAGCACATTGCCGGGCTTGAGATCCAGATGCAGCACGCCCAGCCGGTGGGCATAGTCGACCGCCTCGGCGATCACCCGCATCATCTCGGCGGCCTGGCGCGGGGTCAGCGCACCGTCGCGCCGGATCTTCTCGGCCAGCGACTCGCCGGTGACCAGACGCATCGAGAAGAACGGCAGGCCGTCGTGTTCGCCGATCTCGTGGATGGTCACGATATTCGGGTGCTGCATGCGCGCCGCGCTCTGCGCCTCCAGCCGGAAGCGTTCAATGAAGCCGGCAGAGGCCCAGGGGCCGGCGGCCAGCAGCTTCAGCGCCACCGGACGATCCAGCGAATGCTGATGGGCCTGATAGACCACGCCCATGCCACCCTGACCGAGCTTGCGCTGCAGCGTGTAATCGCCAAACTGGCACTGGTCGGGATCGCTGAGGTCGAGGTCCAGCACATCGACGGCGGTCGAGGCCGGACGCAGGAACACCGAGCTGCCGCCGGCGACCATTGTCGCGGCCGGCGTCGACGCGCCAAAGGCCAGTTGCGCCAGGGCAGCCATGCCCGGATCGGCGACGCCGGATCCTGCAAATTCGCTGTTGGGAAGAGTCGGATTCATGGCGTTTGCGCCAGCACGCGCAACAGCGCGGCACGCTCAGCTTCCAGATCGCCGGAACTGGACACGGTCTCCGCCAGTTCCGCCTCGACCAGATCGCGAAAGCGCTGGCGCAGGCGGCGCACGGCCACCTGGATCGCCAGTTTGCCGATGCCGAGTTCCTGCGTCAGTTCGTGCACGCGCTGCGGATTGGGTTCTACCGTGAGATAGGGGGCGAGACGCTCGAACATCAGCGTCCGGCCACTTTTCTCGGCTTCGACCCTCAGCCGATCGCGGCTGCGCGAGATCACCTGCAGACCAAAGCTGCGTTCGAAGATCGATTCCGGTGTCAGCGCCAGGCCGTGTTCATCGAGCAAGCGCTGTTCCAGTTCCGCGACCGCCTGCGGTGGCTCCGGCAGCGTCAGCGGAGGCGGCGCCGGTGGCGCCTCGACAAAGGACTGCAACTGATCCAGCAGATAGACCCGGAAACGGCCGGACTCGGCGGGATTGCCGCTGCGGATGGCATCGGCGAGGTGCGCGAAGAAGCGCCGACAGCCATGCTGGGCGGCCTCGGGTTCCAGTTGCGAACTGCGCAAGAAGGCGTAGACCGGGTACCAGTAATTGTGGCTGAGTTCGGTCAGCGGGTCGTTGCCCGACCCGCTGGAATCGGCGCGCAGCGCCGCCACCAGTGACCAGCGGGTATGGCCGAAGGCATCGGCTGACGATCCGAGTCCGGGATTTTTGCTCTGGTGCTGCACGGCCCACCTCCACACCCCTGTCTTTCAATCCATGGCATACCGGCGGTGGCGGCGTCGATTACAAGCTGGCCCGACCTCTGCCTGATCGCCTGGCCGCCATGTCCTGCAACGCCCCGCCCAGAGCCTCGCGCAGAATCTGCATCTCGGCTTCGACCGCTTCCTCCGAATCCACGGTTTCTGCCAGTTCGGCGCGAACCTGGGCACGAAGCCGGTGCCGCAAGCGATGGGTCGCGACCGCCAGGGTGTTGCTGCGCATGCCGAACTCTGCCGCCAGGCGGGCGTAATCCTCGGGATCCGGGGCCTCGATCAAAAAGCCGCGCAGCGCATCGAACAGCCTCAGCTTGCCGTTGCCTGCGGCCTCCTCGCGCAGCGCAGCCAGCGCCCGATCGACCACCGTCAGCGCCCATTGGCGCATGAACACGCGCTCCGGCCCGGCATCTTCGGAAACGTGCAGTTCCTCGATCACCTCGAGGCCATCGGCTATCTGCGCCCGAATCGTGCTGCTGCGCGCAGCGGCGGCATTGATCAGAAAACGCTTCAGCGCCGTCAGCAGCAGCGCCCGGAAGCGACCGCGCAGCGGATCGGCCTGGGTATCGATGCGGCGCTCGATCAGCGCCGTGAAAAAGGCCTGGGTCAGATCCTCGGCTTCGCTGGACGATCTGGCCCAGCGTCTCACATAGGCCAGCACCGGGCGCCGGTAGACCTGGCACAGGTGTGCGAGTGCCGAACGCGCGGCATCGGGGTCATCGCGACCGGCAAGAAAGACGCTCCAGCGCGTGGTGGGAAACATGCCCATCGCAGATCCCGGATCGGCCACCCAAGGCACAGGACTATAGCGAGGAGCCGGGCGCCGCGGAAAACGGGAAACGGGGCACGGGGCACGGGGCAGGGGAAGAGCATGCGACCTGGCGCCTTACTGAAACCAGACAAGTCTGGACCCACCAATGGCCGGCAATGTGCCAGCCTTTCCCGCCCCGTGCCCCGTGCCCCGTGCCCCGTGCCCCGCTTCCGCCGGCGCCGCTATCATGCCGCTACCGAATTCTGTGAGTGGCGCCCATGAGCACCCGTATCGATCACACCCGACTGGTCCGCGCCGCGCGCGGCAGTGCGATCAGTTGCAAGAGCTGGCTCAGCGAGGCGCCGTTGCGCATGCTGATGAACAACCTCGACCCCGAGGTCGCGGAGAATCCGGCGGAACTGGTGGTCTACGGTGGCATCGGCCGCGCCGCGCGCGACTGGGAGTGCTTTGACGCCATCGTCCGCGCGCTCACCGATCTGGAGGCCGACGAAACCCTGCTGATCCAGTCGGGCAAGCCGGTCGGCGTGCTCCGCACCCATGCCGATGCGCCGCGGGTGCTGCTGGCCAATTCCAATCTGGTGCCGCACTGGGCCACCTGGGAGCATTTCAACGAGCTCGATCGCAAGGGCCTGATGATGTACGGGCAGATGACCGCCGGCTCGTGGATCTACATCGGCTCGCAAGGCATCGTCCAGGGCACCTACGAGACCTTTGTCGAGATGGGGCGGCAGCATTTCGGTGGCAATCTCACCGGCAAGTGGATCCTGACCGCCGGCCTCGGCGGCATGGGCGGCGCCCAGCCACTGGCAGCAGCGATGGCCGGTGCCTGCTCGCTCAATATCGAATGCCAGCAGAGCCGCATCGACATGCGTCTGCGCACCCGCTACCTGGACGAGCAGGCCAACGATCTGGACGACGCCCTGGCACGCATCGCCGCGCACACCGCGGCCGGCAAGGCGGTCAGCGTCGGCCTGCTCGGCAATGCTGCGGAAATCCTGCCCGAGCTGGTGCGGCGCGGGGTCAAGCCCGATGCCGTGACCGACCAGACCAGCGCCCACGATCCGGTCAACGGCTATCTGCCCAGCGGCTGGACCGTGGAGCAGTGGTTCCAGCGCCGCAAGGCCGACCCCCAGGGCACCGCGCGTGCCGCCAAGGCTTCGATGCGCGATCACGTCGAAGCCATGCTGGCCTTCCACGCCCAGGGCATCCCCACTTTCGATTACGGCAACAACATTCGCCAGATGGCCAAGGACGAGGGCCTCGCGCATGCCTTCGACTTCCCCGGTTTCGTGCCGGCCTATGTGCGGCCGCTGTTCTGTCGCGGCATCGGGCCTTTCCGTTGGGTGGCGCTGTCGGGGGATCCCGAAGACATCCGCAAGACCGACGCCAAGGTCAAGGAACTGATCCCCGATGACCCGCATCTGCATCACTGGCTGGACATGGCCGAGCAGCGCATCGCCTTCCAGGGCCTGCCGGCGCGCATCTGCTGGGTGGGCCTGGGACAGCGCCATCGTCTGGGCCTGGCTTTCAACGAGATGGTGCGCACCGGCGAATTGAAGGCGCCGATCGTGATCGGTCGCGACCATCTGGACTCGGGCTCGGTGGCCTCACCCAATCGCGAAACCGAGGCGATGAAGGATGGCTCCGATGCGGTCTCCGACTGGCCGCTGCTGAACGCCATGGGCGCCGTCGCCGGCGGCGCCACCTGGGTGTCGCTGCATCATGGCGGCGGTGTCGGCATGGGCTACTCGCAGCATTCCGGCATCGTCATCGTCTGCGACGGCTCGGCCGACGCCGACCGCCGCATCGCCCGGGTGCTCTGGAACGACCCGGCCATGGGCGTGTATCGCCATCACGATGCCGGCTACCAGATCGCCACCGACTGCGCCCATGAGCAGGGCTTGAAGCTGCCTATGGGTTGAGGGCTGGTTGTTGGTTGTCGGTTGTCGGTTGTCGGTAGAAGCGGGCTCACGCGGAGACGCGGAGGGCGCGGAGACGAGCGGTTGTCGGTTGCTGGTTTCGGCAATGGAGCGGGAGTTGGAGCTTGGTGCCGTTATCGGTGCGTCTTGCCATGAAGCCGCGTGAAATTGGCCGTCGCCCGAGGCGAGGTGCTGCGGCGCCGCGTTGCCAGAGGCTGCAGTAGCGTAGGGTGGATCCGCCGCAGGCGTATCCACCGTTGAGTTTGCGGCAAGCTTGGCGGCAGAATCCGCTGCGCGGGTTCCGCCCTACCGAAGCTGTAGCTGTCCGTCGCAGCTTTTCTCCGTGCCCTCCGCGTCTCCGCGTGAGTTGCTCCTACCGACAACCGGCAACCGACAACCGACAACCGACAACCGACAACCGACAACCGACAACCGCTCACCCCGCCGCGCGCTGCTCCAGCATGGCCACCGCTGGCAGGGTCTTGCCTTCGAGGAACTCGAGGAAGGCGCCGCCGCCGGTGCTGATGTAGCCGACGTCGTTTTCGATGCCGTATTTCTCGATGGCGGCCAGGGTGTCGCCACCGCCGGCAATCGAGAAGGCCTGGGATTTGGCAATCGCCAGCGCGATCGCCTTGGTGCCCTCGCCGAAGGCGTCGAATTCGAACACGCCGACCGGACCGTTCCAGACCACGGTACCGGCCTTGGCGATGAGTTCGGCGTAGAGCGCGGCGGTCTTCGGGCCGATATCCAGGATCATCTCCTCGGCGGAGACGGTCTCGATGCCCTCGATCGTGATTTCCGAATCAGCGGCGAAGGCTGGCGCAGTGACCACGTCCAGCGGTAGCGGAATGCTGGCGCCTCGGGCCTCGGCCTTGGCAACGATGGCACGGGCGGCGTCGAGCAGATCGGGTTCGTGCAGGGATCGGCCCACACCGAAACCGGCGGCGGCGATGAAGGTATTGGCGATGCCGCCGCCGACGATCAGCTGATCGACCTTGTCGACCAGGCTGCCCAGCAGTTCCAGTTTGGTCGAGACCTTGGAGCCGGCGACAATAGCCAGCAAGGGCCGTGCCGGCTGTTTCAGCGCTTTGGCCAGCGCATCGAGTTCCGCGGCCAGCAAGGGGCCAGCGCAGGCGACGGGCGCATATTTGGCAACACCATGGGTCGATGCCTGGGCGCGGTGAGCGGTGCCGAAGGCGTCCATGACAAACACATCGCAGAGTGCGGCCATGCGCCGAGACAGGGCTTCGTCATCCTTGCCCTCGCCGGCGTTGAAGCGCACGTTCTCGCACAGCGCGAGTTCGCCGGGCGCGAGCTCGACACCATCCAGCCAGTCGCGCACCAGTGGCACCGGCTGCCCCAGATGTGCACTCAACCATTCCGCCACCGGCGCCAATGAGGAGTCCGGATCGTAGACGCCCTCCTTGGGTCGCCCCAGATGCGACATGACCATGACCCGGGCGCCGGCAGCCAGCGCCGCGCGGATCGTCGGCAGTGCTGCTGTCAGACGCTGTTCGCTGCTGATCTGGCCATCCTTGATCGGTACGTTGAGGTCTTCCCGGATCAATACACGCTTGTGGTGCAGATCCAGGTCGGTCATGCGCAGGAAGGTCATGGGCAAGTTTCTCGGGCTGGCGGGTCTTGGGGGATAGGATAGCTGGCGGGCAGGGGGCGCGGGACTTCGGGACTCGGGACTCGGGACTCGTCTCGCGACAGCGTCATTGCGAGCGCAGCGAAGCAATCCAGTGCTGTTGCAAGGGGCATCTGGGAGTTGTTGCTGCGCTTGCCTCGTCCCGCATGCAAGCCATGCCTGCAAGACGATGCGGGCTGCCTGGGAGGGCGCCGCGCTGCGGCGCCGCTTTGCACCAACCGAAGATCAAGAGCGGCCGCGCAGGCGCGCATCCCTCCACATGCACGCTCCGATCCGGGCGATTCGTTCATTGGGCCTGGGCCGAACGCCCGTAGCCTTTCCCCGTGCCCCGTGCCCCATCTTCGACGACCATCGGGCAATTTCCCACCATCCGCTGGCGCATGGCCCCCTGTTTGACGGATGCTTGCAGCGTCGGCATCTTGGCGGGCGTCTGCGGACGTGAACCATGCCGCAGGAAATGCAGTGCCGAATCGGCATGCTCTCGCTCCCGCTGTCGGCTGGGGAGCCGCGGCGGGACCGATGACTGTGGACACAAGGGGAAACCATGGGCCTGTTCGACTTTATTCGCGGCGTGTTTGGCGGCAAGAGCTCCGACGATCGCCGCACCAGAAACCGACCTCGGGTCAAACGCGGCACGCAGATTCTGATCGTGGACGATTCCACCACCGTCGTCACCTTGCTGCGGCGCATGCTTGAGCAGAACGGCTACGAGCCGCTCGAAGCCTTTGATGCCGAAACCGGCATCGAACTGGCCAAGGAAAACCTGCCGCGGCTGATCTTTCTCGACATCGTCCTGCCCGGCATGAACGGCTTTGCGGCGCTCCGTGCGCTGCGCCGTGATCCGCTCACCGCGGAAATCCCGATCATCATGATGAGCGGCAATGAACAGGCCACCGAGCATTTCTGGGCGCAGAAGATCGGCGCCGACGATTTCATGAAGAAGCCCTTCTCCAGGCCTGAAGTCTTTGCCCGCGTCGATCGCCTGCTGGCCCAGGCCAAGGCCAGGTCTGGGGAGCAGGAGTAGGTTGTTGGTTGTTGGTTGTTGGTTGTTGGTTGTCGGAGCAGAGCTGGTTGGTAGGCGTCATTGCGAGGAACGCAGTGACGAAGCAATCCAGAATCGGCCCGCATCAATGCCCAGCGCTGGGTTCCTTCGCTGCGCTTGCCCCGACGCCGACGCCAGACTGTTGTAGGTCCAGACAAGTCTGGACCTACGGAAAGCCTCAAGCCTGTAGCCTTTCCCCGTGCCCCGTGCCCCGTGCCCCGTGCCCCGTGCCCCGTGCCCCGACAACCGACAACCGACAACCGACAACCCTGAACGGCCTCAGGCCAGATAGCCGCCATCGACCGGCAGCACGGTGCCGGTGACATAGGCGGCGCCGGGGCTGAGCAGGTAGAGCACGGCGGGGGCGATTTCGTTGGGCTGGGCCATGCGCTGCTGCGGAATCAGCGGCATGATCATCTTCAGGATGGCCGGCGTCTGGGTAATGGCGCTGGCAAACTTGGTGTCGGTCAGTCCCGGCAGTACCGCGTTGACGCGGATCTGCTGCTGCGCCAGTTCCTTGGCCCAGGCCTGGGTCATCGAAATGATCGCGGCCTTGGAGAAGGAATAGACGCCCTGGCCCCAGGCCGGGCGCACGCCGTTGACGCTGGCGATGTTGACGATGGAACCACCCTGCTGCATGCGTCTGGCGGCCTGCTGGGTCATGTACCAGTAGCCGCGGATATTGACGTCGACGGTCTTGTGATAGGCGTCCAGACCCATGTCGAGCATGGGCCCGAAGTAGGGATTGGCGGCGGCGTTGTTGACCAGCAGTTGCGGCGTCAGGCCTTTCTGATCCAGCTCCGCGAACAGCGCGTCGATGGCTTCGGGCTCGCCGATATGGGCGGCTACCGCGACGGCCTCGCCGCCGCCATCGCGGATGCTCCGGGCCACCGCCTCGCAGGCGTCCTGCCTGCGGCTGGAGATGATCACCCTGGCGCCGTGTGCGGCCAGCAGGCGCGCGGTCGCCTCGCCGATGCCGCGGCTGGCGCCGGTGATCAGGGCGGTCTTGCCGGAAAGATCGAAAGTGGCGGCGGACATGCAATTCTCCTGAGCTTTGGCTTGAGCGGATGGCCCCGAGTCTGCATGCTAGTGTGGTGTGTCATAAATACCTTGAACTATTTCCGCGTCTTTCGACGCCGATGCTGCGTTGCTCGTCGGCGCCATGGCGCTGCCATGACTTCTCCTCGCGCCTTGCCTCGGGCCGAAATCCATCGGAAATTTCTTCAAGCTATTCATGACACACCACACTAGATCGTGATCCATCCAAGGGGACAGGCCATGGCGGGGCGGCGGGTGCTGGTGACCGGTGCGGGCAGCGGACTGGGCCGTGAGCTGGCGCTGGGTTATGCCCGACGCGGCGATCGGGTCGCCTGCGTCGATCTCTACGCCGATCGGGCCGATGAAACCGTGCGCCTGTTGCCGGGGGGCGGACATCTGGCGCTGGTCGCCGATGTCGGCTCGGATGCGGCCATGGCGGCGCTGAAAGCCCAGGTCATGGGCGCCTGGTCGGGTCTGGACGTGCTGGTCAACAACGCCGGCATTGCCTGTGGCGGAGAGTGTGCCCGCACCAGCGCCGCGGAATGGCAGCGCACCATCAACGTCAATCTGATGGGCGTGGTTCGTGGCGTGCGCGAATTCGTGCCGATGATGGAAGCCCAGGGCTCCGGCCGGGTCATCAACGTGGCGTCCTTCGCCGGGCTGGCCGGTGCACCGGGCCTGGGTGCCTATGGCGTGTCCAAGGCCGGCGTGGTGGCCCTGTCCGAGGGCATGCGCGCCGAACTGCAGCCCAGGGGCATCCACGTCAGCGTGCTTTGTCCGAGTTTCTTCAAGACCAATCTGCTGCAGTCCTTCCAGGGCGAATCCGATGTGCCGCTCAAGCACATGGCCGCCAAGCTGATGGAAAGCAGCCCGATCAATGCCGCCGATGTGGCCCGCTTCACCATCGAGGAGAGCGAGCGCGGCCGCTTCCTGCTGCTGCCACACAAGGACACCCGCATCCGCTGGTGGCTGAAGCGTTGGCTACCCGGCCTGTATTTCCGCGAACTGCTGCGCTATGTGGCCAAGAACACGCGCAAGGCGGGGTGAGGGCGGGCTGTTGGTTGTCGGTTGTCGGTTGTTGGTTGTGGGTTGTGGGTTGTGGGTTGTGGGTTGTGGGTTGTCGGTCAAAGCTGGCGCAGGCGAGGACCTGCGCCGGTGCTTGCTGTTGTAGGTCCAGACTTGTCTGGACGCTTTGCCATCAACCGGAGCAGAAGCGTCCAGACGAGTCTGGACCTACAGACGTTCCCTTATCCGGAGTGGCCGGACAAGTCCGGACCTGCACGAGCTCCCGCACGTAGAGCGTCACGTAGCCCGCTACGCGGCCAACGTGACCTACGGAAGCAGGCGCCACTCCGCGTGAGATCATTCTTGCCAACCAGCAACCCGCAACCCGCAACCAGCAACCAGCAACCAGCAACCAGCAACCGACAACCGACAACCGACAACCGACAACCGACAACCGACAACCGACAACCGCCTCAGCTCTCCCGCTCGGCCACATAGTGAGCCAGCCCGCGCAGCGTGTCGGCCTTCTGATCGAATTCACTGAGGGCGCCGATGGCGGCCGCCAGATGCAGTTGGGTCAAGCGTCGCGATTCATCTATGCCGACCAGGGCCGGATAGGTCGGCTTGCCGCGGGCCAGATCGGAACCCTGGGGCTTGCCCAGGATTTCGGTGGTGCCGAGCACGTCGAGGATGTCGTCATGAATCTGGAAGGCAAAGCCCAACTCGCGGCCATAGCAATCCAGTGCTGCGTATTGCTCGCTATGCTCTGCACAGCCGGCCGCCAATGCCCCGAGCAGTACCGAGGCTCGAATGAGCTCACCGGTCTTGTAGCGATGCATCCGCTCCAGTTCCGGCAGCGTCAGCGACTGCCCTACGGCGGCCAGGTCTATGGCCTGCCCACCGGCCATGCCGCGCGATCCGCAGGCGCCGGCCAGCAGCCGCAGCATGGCCAGCTGCGCCGTGGCCGGCCACAGACCCGAGGCGCTGGCCAGCACCTCGAAGGCTAGGGCCTGCAGGGCGTCTCCGGCCAGAATGGCCTCGGCTTCGCCAAAGGCGATATGGCAGGTGGGCTTGCCGCGGCGCAGCTCGTCGTTGTCCATGGCCGGCAGATCGTCATGGATCAGTGAATAGGCGTGGATGATCTCCACCGCCGCGGCGGGAGGATCGAGCTGCTCGGGCGGCGCACCCAGCGCCTTGCCGGCGGCGTAGACCAGGGCCGGCCGCAATCGCTTGCCGCCGCCCAGCACGCTGTAGCGCATGGCCTGGTGCAGGCGCTGGGGGAGCTGCTCGGCCGCTGGCAGCGAGCCTTGCAGCGCGTGCTCGGCGCGTGCGGCCGCCTCGGCAAGAAACTCCAGAACCGGAAAAGGCATCGTGCGGTGGCTCAGGGTGTTTCCGGATCCAGCCGCACGCGACCGCTGGGATCGTTGCCCTTGAGCAACAGATCGACACGCAACTCAGCCTCGTTCAGCGCCTGCTGGCAGTTCTGGTACAGCAACATGCCGCGCTCGAAGGCCTTGACCGAATCTTCCAGCGTCAGTTCGCCATGCTCCATGCGCGCCACCAGCGACTCGAGTTCGTCCAGAGACTTCTCGAAATCAGCGATGGCACCGGGCTGCGCCGGGGAATTGGATTCGGTCTTGCTCATGGGCGCGCAAGGTAGCGCAGCCGCCTTGCCGGGGCAAGCACCCGTGCCGCAGACGAACTTTCCGCGCCGGCCGCAGTCCGTTAACCGCAGGCAGGCTAGAATGAGCCGATGTACCTAGATTTCTACGGCCTCTCCGAGGCGCCCTTCTCGATTACCCCGGATCCGCGCTTCGTCTATTTGAGCGAGCGCCACCGGGACGGGCTGGCACATCTGTTGTACGGTGTCGGCCAGGGAGGCTCTGGCGGTTTCGTGCAGCTGACTGGCGAGGTCGGCACCGGCAAGACCACCCTGTGCCGGTTGCTGCTGGAGCAACTGCCTGACAAGACCCGGGTGGCGCTGTTGCTGAATCCGCTGCTGAGCCCGGTGGAGCTGCTGGAGACCATCTGCGAAGAACTGCATCTCGAGATCGAGGATGCGCGCGGCAGCCTGAAAACGCTGACCGATAGGCTGAACGCCTTTCTGCTCAAGGCGCACGCCGCCGGCGAGCGGGTGGTCGTGATCATCGACGAGGCCCAGAACCTTTCGGTCGAATCGCTGGAGCAGGTGCGGCTGCTGACCAATCTGGAAACGGCCACGCAGAAACTGCTGCAGATCATCCTGCTGGGCCAGCCGGAACTGCGCGAACTGCTCGACCGGCCGGACCTGCGACAGCTGGCACAACGGATCACGGCGCGTTACCACCTGACGCCGCTGGAGGCCGACGAGACCGAAACCTATGTGCGGCATCGGCTGCATGTGGTGGGCAGCGAGCGCCTGCCCTTCACCCGGCTGGCGCTGCGCACCCTGCATCGCCGTTCCGGTGGCGTGCCGCGCCTGATCAATGTGATTGCCGATCGCGCCCTGGTGGCGGGCTATGCACGCTCGCTCGACAGCATCAATGAGCGGGTCATCGACGAGGCCGCCGATGAGGCACTGCATGGCGGTTCCCGGCGCCGCCGCCGGTTGTGGATGAGTGTGGCGGCGGCGCTGGCGCTGATCGCCCTGTCGCTGATGGCATGGCGCTGGCCGCGGGCACCGGAATCTGCCACTGAAGCGGTGGCCGCCGATGCCCCAGCGGCGCCCACCGAGGCTCCGGCCGATGCGCTGCAGCGCTTGCTGGGGAGTCACCAGGAGTCGGACATGCGCCCCTGGCAGCGCCTGGCCGAACTCTGGCAATGGCCGGCGACGGCGGATCAGCTGACCAGACTCGCCGCCTGCGGTGGTCGGATCGAACCCGGTATCAACTGTTTGCGAGCCTCCGGGCCGCTTGGACGGCTGGGCAAGCTGGGTCGTCCGGTGATACTCCGATTGCGTAGCGAGAGCGGTTTTGCCTCGGCGGTACTGCTGGCACTGGATGAGCGGCAGGCCCGAATCGAGCTGGGTGGCGAGATTCTGACCCTGCCGCGGTCCTTGATCGAGCTCCACTGGTTGGGAGACTATCGGGTGATGTGGCGTGCACCAGAATGGGTGCCGGCCACCTTGCGCAACGGCGATCGCGGACCCGGAGTAGACTGGCTGCGTGAACGTTTGGCCGCGGCTGAGGTCCAAGAAGGTCTGGAAGGCCCGATTGGACAGGGCGAAGTCTTCGATATCGAGTTGGAACGCCGCTTACGACGCTTGCAGATTCGTTTGGGGCTGGTCGCTGATGGGATTGCCGGGCCGGAAACACAGATGGCCCTGGCCAGTTACGATGAGGATGGCCCGCGCCTTGCGCGCCTGGAATTGCCCCGAGGTTGATGTATGTCCCTGATACTGGATGCGCTGAAGAAATCCGAGGCTGAACGCCGACGCGGTCTGCCGCCGAATCTGCATGCGCAGTTCGGTACGCCGCGACGCCCGCGTCGCGCCCCCTGGGCCGTGGGCGCCGGTGCGGTGCTGTTGATGGCCGGGCTGGGCGGCAGCTGGTTTTTCCTGGCGCGGGATCCTGCGGCACCCACCGCTGAGCCAACCGGCGCCGCGCTGGCAGGTGTTGATCAGAGTGAAACGGTCGACACGACCAGTCCACCACCGGCAATGGCCAGCGCGGCTGCACCAGCGCCTGTGGCTGCAGCCTCGGCTGCCGTGCCGGCTCGCCCGGCCGCCGAAGCGGCTTTTGGCGGGGTCGGCGGCGACGGCAATGGCGGCACGGTGTCCGGCGGCGGACTACCGGTGCCGCAACGCGCGGCCCTGTATACGCCATCGGTCAGCCCGACCACGGCCGTAGCCAGCCAGACGCCCGCAGTTCCGGTGGCCACTCCGCCGAGCGCGCCGGTCGCCACGCCCCAAGCCATGCCTGAACCGGCCGCAGCAACGGTGGCTGCGCCCACTGCGACCGTGGCGATGGCCACGCCGCCGGCCGACTTCAATCCCGCTGCGGCTGATCCGTCGACGATGAAGCCGGAAGAGAAGTTGCCGCTGATGTATGAGTTGCCTTATGGCACGCGCAAGGAATTGCCGAAGCTGGATCTGACCATGCACGTCTACAGTCCGGTGCGAGAAGATCGCTTCATCGTGCTCAATGGCAAGCGTTTCACGGTGGAGTCGCCGGCCCCCGGGCCTGAACTGACCCTGCTCGACATCGTCGCAGATGGCGTCGTGCTCGAGTTCCGCGGTCAGCGCTTCCTGCTGCCCAACCAGGCCTACTGAGCCCGCGGGAGCAGGCGGTGTTCGTTCACATCGACGAGAAGCGCAAGCGCAGACTGCGCTGGGCGACACCTTTGCTGGTCTGCGCCTGTCTGGTGATTGCGGTCTGGCAGGCCTTGATGTCACCTTCAGAAAGGCTGGTGCTGCTGCAGAGCTGGGGAACCGTGCCAGCCGAGCTGCAGTTGAACTTATCGGCCCTGTTGGCAGGTCCTGGATTGCGCTTGTTCAGCGCCCTGTTCGTGCACGCCGACTGGACCCATCTGTTCGGCAATCTGCTGTTTCTGGGGCTGTTTGGTGGTGCCGTGGAACGCAATCTCGGACCGTTCAGAATGCTGTTGCTGTTTCTGATTGCCGGTGCCGCGGCGAATCTGTTTGCGGCGCTGGTGTCGCCTCTGGCAAACGCGCCGATCATTGGTTCCAGCGGCGCGGTTTCGGCCCTGATCGGTGCCTATGTGCTGCTGTTCCCGACCTCGAACCTGGGCGTGATTCTGCCGCTGGGGCTGTATTTCCAGCTGGTGCGGGTGCCGGCCGTGCACCTGATCGGCATCTGGCTGCTGTTCCAGGTGCTGGAGACCATGGGCTCACGCACCGGCGCCATCGCCTGGTGGGCGCATGTCTTCGGCTTCGTCAACGGCCTGTTCCTGGCGCTGACGCTGCGGCCTTGGCTGTATCGGCGCGATGCGAGGTTGGTCTAGGGGTGAAGCGGTGAAGCAGTGAAACGTAAAACGTCAACTGGAGCGCGCTGCAGCGGCGTGCGACCATTGACGTTTTACGTTTCACTTTTTACTGCCTTGACGGCTTTTCGAAATGGCCACCAGGAAACTCTACAAGATCGTCTTCCACAATCAGGGCAAGGTCTACGAGCTGTATGCGCGGCACGTGACCAGCAGCGAGCTCTGGGGCTTCACCTGCGTGTCGGATCTGGAATTCGGTTCGCGCGAGGGCATGCTGGTGGATCCCACCGAGGAGCGCCTGCGCGAGGAATTTGCCGACACCAAGGTGTTGCATCTGCCGATGCAGAGCATCGTCCGCATCGAGGAAGTCGCGACGCGCGGGGTTGCGGTCATCCGCGACGGCGTCAGTGGCGACAAGATCGTGACCCTGCCCCTGCCACCTTCGCGTCTGGGTTGAGGCGGGTTGCTGGTTTCGCGAAGAGCGGTTCAAAGCGGGCTTCTGTGGGTCCAGACTTGTCTGGACGCTCATGCACCAGGAGGCGTTCTTGCCAGCCACCTGTTCCGTCCCGAATCTGCCCACATGCCATGAACCCCCGGCGTCATTGCGACCCCGGACTTGATCGGGGGGAAGCAATCCAGACGCACAGCCGCAGAAGCACTGGATTGCTTCGTCGCTGCGCTCCTCGCAATGACGCATCAACAACTTGCGACTTGGATTCCTGGAAAGCCCAGCGAAGCAATCCAGACCCACAGCTTCAGCGGATTGGATCCTCTCTTCCCTTTCCGTCCCTAGTCTGGCTCCAGGCCTTGGCCTGAATCAAAACTGGATCGTCGCATCCCCGGCCGCGCCGCAAGGGCGCTCTGCAGTCCTCACTCTCGCGCGGATTCTGACGGCGCCTCGGCCACGTCCCCGGCTGCGCTATCAGCCGGCGCGGTCCAGCGCGCCAGTGCCTTGAGGATGTTCAGCGCCTCGCCGAGCACGAAATCGCGGGTCGGATCGCTGCTGGGGACTGCGGTTGCAGTCGCTTCATGGTCGTCCTCGGGGATGCTGCGGCTGTTGCCGTTGCCGAGATGACCGGGTAGATCGGCCTCGGTCAGATCGCGGTTGATGGAACCGAGTGGCTTCAGTTCGGCTGCCTGCAGCTGCACATCGGGTTCGATGCCCTCGGCCTGGATCGAGCGGCCGCTGGGCGTGTAGTAGAGCGCGGTGGTGAGCTTGATGGCCTCGCCACTGGCCAGCGGCAGTACCGATTGCACCGAGCCCTTGCCGAAGGTGCGTTGGCCCAGGATCAGCGCTCGTTTGCGATCCTGCAGGGCGCCGGCCACGATCTCGCTGGCCGAGGCCGAGCCGCCGTCGACCAGAATCACCAGCGGCGCGCCCTTGAGCACATCGCCCGGATTGGCGGTGAACTCGGCGCTGGCCAGCGCCACCCGTCCGCGCGTGCTGACGATCGGGCCGGACTCCAGAAACAGATCGCTGACGTCGACGGCGGCGTCGAGCAGGCCACCGGGATTGCTGCGCAGATCGAGCACCAGACCGTTCAGCGGCTCGCCCGGCTTGATCAGGGCAGCGATGCGCTTGGCGGTTTCGGTGGCGGTATTGGTCTGGAACGCGGCGATGCGCACATAGCCGAAACCCGGTGCCAGCAGGCGTCCGCGCACGGCGGTGATGTCGATGACTTCGCGCACCAGGGTCAGATCGAAGGAGGGCTGTCCGGCGCGCATCACGGTGAGTTCGACCTTGCTGCCAGCCTTGCCACGCATGCGGTCGATGGCGACATCGGCGTTCTCGCTCTCGACGGCAACGCCATCGATGCGGGTGATGACATCGCCGGGCTGAATGCCGGCACGCGCTGCCGGGGTGTCGTCGATGGGGGCGATCACGGTCAGCATGCCGCCGCGGATCTGGACTTCGATGCCCAGGCCACCGTAGCGGCCACTGGTGTCATCAGTGAGTGATTGCAGATCGGTCTTCTGCAGATAGGCGCTGTGCGGGTCCAGATCCAGCAGCAGGCCGCGAATCGCCGACTTCATCAGCTGCTCGGCGCTGACCGGTTCGACGTAGGAGCGCTGGACCTCGCGGAACACGGCCGTGAACACGCGGATGTCCTCGACGCTGACCTCGTCGCTGAGGGTGGCCTCGGGGTCCTGCGTTTCCGTGACCTCCCCGGCTGCCCAGATCGCAGGCGCGCAGAGCAGTAGCCAGGGCAGAAGGATTCGTATCAGCAGACGTGCATTCATGGGTGCCGGGAAACCAGGATCAGAGAAGGACATATTTGGCGACGGCGCGTGGAATTGCCAGAGCTTTGTGCGGGGGATGGCCGGTTGGGCCACGCGTCGTGGGTATTTCCGCTGTCGGGACCCGGGACCCGGGACTCGGGACTCGGGACTCGGGACTAGACCTCCGGCGTCATTGCGACCCCGGACTAGATCCGGGGGAAGCAATCCAGTGGCGTGCGGTGATACCCTGGATTGCTTCCTCGCTGCGCTCCTCGCAATGACGCAGGTTGGGGTAGGTCCAGACTTGTCTGGACGCTCTTGGTCTGGCGTTCGACTAGCGTCCAGACAAGTCTGGACCTACAAAAGCCCTCAAGCCTGTAGCCTTTCCCCGTGCCCCGTGCCCCGTGCCCCGTGCCCCGTGCCCCGTGCCCCGTGCCCCGTGCCCCGTGCCCTCGCCCCTACTTCCGCCACCACGCGGCAGGATCCAGGGCCTGGCCGCGGTGGCGCAGCTCGAAATAGAGGCCGGTCTGGCTGGCGCCGCCGGAGTCGCCGGCCAGAGCCACGGTGGCGCCGGCATCCACCCATTCACCTTCGCTGGCGAGCAGTGACTCGCAGCGCCCGTACAGACTCATGTAGCCATCGCCATGATCCAGGATCAGTAGCAGTCCATACCCGCGCAACCAGTCCGAGAAGGCCACCCGGCCGCGGGCGACTGCGCGCACCTCGGTGCCGCGCGGCGCACTGATGCGGACCCCGGCGCTGGTGCGGCCCAGGTGCTCCTCGCCGAATCCCAGCGTGAGCTCGCCGGCCAGCGGTTTGGCCAAGCGACCCTTGAGTTCGACAAAGGGCCGGTCGTCCGGCATCAGCGCCGGCACATCGCCGATGACGTCGCGCAACTGGGCGAGCAGATCCTCGATCTCGCCGCGATCGCGGTCGAGTTCTCCGACTCTGGCTTCGACCTTCGCCAGGGCCTTGCGCAGCCCCGCGAGAATCACGGCGCGCCGTTGGCGCTCGTCCTTCAGCGCGGCCACGTTTTCCGATTCGGTCTGGCGTAGTGCGGCCAGCGCCGCCCTGGCGGTTTCCGTGTCCTGCTGCACCTGCTGCAATGAACGCAGCAATTCACGCACATGGGTGATCCGGCTCAGGCGCACCCGCTGCAGCTGCGTGTGGTAGGCGAGCAAACGACCGGTATCGGCCAACTGATCCTGGGCCAGCACCAGTTTGAGCGTGTCCAGCTTGCCGAGCGCGTAGGTGGAGCGCAGCAGGGCAGCCAGCGACTCCTTCTCCCCGGACAGTTCGGTTTCGAGGCGGGTGCGTTCGGCCAGCAGTTCGATCAGCCTCGCTTCTTCGGCAGCGGTTTTCTCGGCCAGTTCCTGGAGCACCCGGTTGCGCTCGGCAATCTGGCGCTCGATCTTCGCCAGCTCGGCCAGCGCCTGATCAACCGCGCCGGCGCGCTCGGCGCGTTCGCGTTCGGCTTTCGCCAGTTGTTCGCGCACCGCGCCCAGTCGATCCACCAGATTGGCTTCATCGCTGCTGCTGGGCAGATCCTGTGCCCCAGTCGCGGCACCGAACAGCAGCAAGATCAGCAGCGCGGCGCGCATCGGCTCAGGACTCCCCGGTGCTCAGTTCAACCAGGGACTCGCCGGTCATCTGCGCCGGTTTGGGCAAACCCATCAGCGCCAGCACGGTTGGCGCCACGTCCTGCAGCGAGCCGCCGCTGCGCAGGCTGGCGGCGCGGCCGACGTAGACCAGCGGCACCGGGTTGGTCGAATGCTGGGTGTTGGCCTGGCCGCTGTCTTCGTCCCACATGTCTTCCAGATTGCCATGATCGGCGGTGATCAACATCTCGCCGCCGACTTCGATGATCGCCGCCTCCAGTGCGCCGAGGGCCACGTCCACGGCCTCGACCGCCTTGATCGCCGCCTTGAGGATGCCGGTATGACCGACCATGTCCGGGTTGGCGATATTGCAGACGATGAAGTCGTGGCGCTGTTCGCGGATCGCCGCGACCAGCTTGGCGGTGACTTCCGGACAGCTCATTTCCGGCTGCAGATCGTAGGTGGCGACGCGGGGCGAGGGCACCAGTACCCGTTCCTCGCCGGGATAGAGCGACTCCCGACCACCGCTGAAGAAGAAGGTCACGTGTGCGTATTTTTCGGTTTCGGCAATCCGCAGCTGCGTCAGGCCGGCGGCCGCCAGAATCTCCGGTAGCGTCTGCTGCATGCTCTGCGGCGGAAAGGCCACGGTGGTGGGCAGATCGCTGGCGTATTCGGTGAGGCTGACAAAATCGGCCAGTGCCGGGACATGGCGGCGGCTGAAACCGGAGAAATCGGCGCGCACAAAGGCCTGGGTGATCTCGCGCGCGCGATCGGCCCGGAAATTCATGAACACGACGGCATCGCCGTCGGCGATGCGGCAGCCGCCGGCGATGGTGCTGGGCTGCACGAACTCGTCATTTTCGCCGCGAGCGTAGGCGGCTTCCAGCGCCGCCGCGGCATCGCCGTAGTCAAAGGCGCCGTCGGCATCGACCATGGCCCGCCAGGCCCGTTCGACCCGATCCCAGCGCTGATCGCGATCCATGGCGAAATAGCGCCCGCCGATGCTGGCAATGCGCGCCGAGGGCAGGCTCTCGCACAGCGACTGCAGCCGGGCCAGGGATTCGGCGGCGCTGCGCGGCGGGGTGTCGCGGCCATCGAGGAAGGCGTGGACGGCGATGCGGGCACCGCGTTCGGCCGCCAGTCTGATCAGCGCAAAAAGCTGTGACTCGTGGCTGTGCACGCCGCCCGGAGACAGCAGTCCGAGCACGTGCAGCGTGTGCCCGCCGGCCTTCACCGACTCGGCGGCGCCGACCAGAGCCGGATTGTGCTCGAAGCTGCCATCGGCGATGGCAGCGTCGACCCGGGTCAGGTCCTGGTAGACGATGCGGCCGGCCCCGAGGTTCATGTGTCCCACTTCGGAATTGCCCATCTGACCCTCGGGCAGGCCCACGGCCAGACCATCGGTGCGGATCAAGGTGTGCGGCCACTGCGACCAGATCCGCCGCCAGTTGGGGCATTGCGCCTGGGAAATCGCATTGTCGGCGGCGGCCTCGGCATGGCCCCAGCCATCCAGAATGAGCAACAAGATCGGTTTGGGTCGCATAGGGTCCCACGGCAGGTTCCGAGGGCTGCGATGGTAGCTTGACTTGCTTGTCGGTTGTCGGTTGTCGGTTGTCGGTTGTTGGTTGTCGGGGCACGGGGCACGGGGCACGGGGGGACCCAGGATTTGGGGCCTTCCCGTAGATGGCGTCATTGCGACCCCGGACTAGATCCGGTGGAAGCAATCCGGGACGTGTGGCGATACCCTGGATTGCTTCGTCCCGCCACGCTGCGCTCGCGGCTAAAGGCGCGCTCCTCGCAATGACGCCTCCAGGGGCAATAGCGGAGCCCGCGGCCGCCGGCGCGACCCACCGTGGCGCACAACCCGATCTTCCGCGCGCCGGAGCCGCGCTACCTCACTGATGGCCTGTGGGCCGGCTGAAGCCAAGAGCGTCCAGACAAGTCTGGACCTACAGATCCCGCAGGTTCGGGGCAAGAGCCTGCCCCGTGCCCGGTGCCCGTGCCCCGACAACCAACAACCGACAACCGACAACCAACAACCAACAACCAACAACCAACAACCAACAACCAACAACCAACAACCAACAACCAACAACCAACACCCCCCCTGCCATCGGTTTACCCGCAGACCCATAACCAAGGGCCCTGTCGGTGCGTCCAATGGATGGCATAGGGTATGCGTCAACGCCGATACACGGAGACCACAAGGAGTCAGACATGGACAACTCAATGGAAGCACGCTTTGTCGATCGCCTGCTGCATGCCCTGGCCGAGATGAGCGAATACGCACCGGCTGAGCCGGTTGCTGCCGAGACTGCGGAGACATCGCCGCCGGCAGCAGCCAGCGAGCCCCCTGTCAAACATTGAGGTTGATGCCATGAGAAAACAGATTCTGGTTGTTGCGTTGCTGACGGCTGTCGCCGGTTCGGTCTGGGCTGCCACCGTGGTGGAGCCGGGCACCAGCGGCGATTCGGTCAACAAGTCGCTGACGGTTCGTGCCGGCACGGCGGTCAAGGATGTGGAGACGGTCAACGGCAGCATCGGTCTGGAAAGCAAGTCCAGCGCCGATGGCGTGGAAACCGTCAACGGCAGCATTGATGTTGCCGATGATGTCAGCGTAAGCAAGCTGGAAACCGTCAACGGCAGCATCCGCGTCGGCGCCGGGCTGACAGCGTCCGGTGATGTTGAAACGGTCAACGGACGCATCGAGATCGGTGCTGGATCGACCGTGCAGGGTTCGGTGTCCACCGTCAATGGCCGGGTGCAGCTCGATCAGGTCAGCGTGGCCAGGAACGCAGAGACCGTCAATGGCGGTTTGCTGCTGCGGGCCAGCCGGATCGGTGGCAATGTCGAGATGGTCAATGGCCGTGCCGAAGTGCTGGATGGCAGCATCGTTGGCGGCGACGTCATCGTGCGCAAACCCAAGGGCAACTGGGGCTGGGGCGGCAAGTCGAAGCCCCCGGTGGTGGTGATCGGCCCGGGCAGCGAAGTGCGCGGCCAGATCCGGATCGAGAACGATGCGACCAAGCTCTACATCAGTGACTCCGCCCGGGTAGGCAGCGTCGAAGGTGTGAAGGCGATCAGTTACTCGGGCGCGGAAGCCCCGGAGTGATTCTGTTGTCGCAGAGTGAACGGGTCTGATGTTGATCGTGGAAGCTGGAACTAAGCGTAGCCAAGCCGGTCTTAATGGCAAGGGCGCAACACTCCGCATTCTTTCCCGGGAATGGCAAGCGACAGCGAACGGGATTTGACGCCGGGCAGGACGCCCGGCGTTTTTTTGTTTCGTCAAGAGCACTCTCCTGTAGGTCCGGACTTGTCTGGACGCTTTTTCGGCACCTCGCCAGGAGCGTCCAGACAAGTCTGGACCTACAACAGCCTCAGACCTGTAGCCTTTTCCCGTGCCCCGTGCCCCGTGCCCCGTGCCCCGTGCCCCGTGCCCCGTGCCCCGTGCCCCGTGCCCCGCAGCTACAAGTCGCTCATGCCCTCAGGCGTGCCATCCACTCCCACGCGCAACAGTTTGAGCGTGTTGGTGCCACCGAGCAGTCCGGTGTGATCGCCGGTGGTGACCACCACGCGATCACCGCTGCTGAGGCGGCCCTGCGCGTGCAGCAGCTCCACCGCCAGTCGGGTGGAATGGGTCACGCCGCCGCCCTGGGGATCGAAAGCCACCGGATAGACATCGCGGTACAGGCTCATGCGCTGACGCGCCATCTGATGGCGGCTCATGGCATAGATTGGAATGCGCGAGCGGAAACGCGACAGCCACTGCGCGGTCGCGCCGGATTCGGTCAGGGCGATGATGGCGCGCACGCCGATGCGGTTCGACAACGCCATGGCGGCCATGGCGATGGCCTGATCGGTGCGGTGGATTTCCGGCGGCGTGACCATGCTCGATTCCATCGGCTCGAACTGGCGTTCGGCGGCCTCGCAGATGCTGCGCATGGCCGCCACTGCCTTGTTCGGATGTTTGCCCGAGGCGGTTTCGGCCGAGAGCATCACCGCGTCGCTGCCGTCGATCACGGCGTTGGCGACATCCAGCACCTCGGCCCGTGTCGGTATCGGCGAATCCACCATCGATTGCAGCATCTGGGTGGCGGTGATCACCACCCGCTGGCGCGCCAGCGATTCGCGGATGATGCGTTTCTGCAGGCCGGGCAGCTCGGCGTAGCCGATCTCCACACCGAGATCACCACGCGCCACCAGCACGGCGTCGGAGGCGTCGATGATCTCGCCCAGATTCTCGATCGCTTCGGCGCGCTCGATCTTGGCCACCAGTGCTGCCGAGGAGCCGGCGCCGCGCAGCAACGCCCGGGCCTGATTCATGTCCGCGGCCGAGCGCGGGAAGGACACGGCCAGATAGTCGGCGCCCATGCGGGCGGCCAATTCGATATCGCGGCGATCCTTGTCGCTGAGCGCATCCACCGACAGGCCGCCGCCGAGGCGGTTGATGCCCTTGCGGTCGGAGAGCATGCCGCCGATCAACACCCGGGTGTGAATTTCCAGACCTTCGATGCGCTCGACGGCGAGGCTGAGCAGGCCATCGTCCAGCATCAACGTGTCGCCAGGGAAGACATCCTGGCACAGCCGTTTGTAGCTGACGCCGACGCGATGCACGCTGCCGGGCGCCGGCTGGTCGGCGCAATCGAGAATGAAGGGCTGTTCTGCTTCGAGTTCCACCGGGCCCTCGGCGAAGCGCTCGATACGAATCTTGGGGCCCTGCAGATCGGCCAGAATGGCCACTTCCACACCCAGTGAGGCGGCAACCCGGCGCAAGTCATCGGCCCGACGCAGCTGGTCTTCGGCGGTACCGTGGGAGAGGTTGAGGCGGATCACATCAGCCCCGGCTTCGATGACCTTGGCCAGCATGCCGGGTTTGTCGGTGGCTGGTCCCAACGTGGCAATGATCTTGGTTCGACGACTCTGCGCCATGCGTGATGCCCTTCCCGAATGCTGACAAACTGCCTAGAGCCGCGACTCTAGCAGGCTGATCCGACTGCTGATCGTCGCCCGTCACGATGCCAGCGTCATGCCATCCTTGGTTCACGTCGGTGACCCGGCCTTAGCCATTCGTCGACTTTTCCCACCCGGCATTCAGGCTAGACTCGATGGATCTGGCCATGCCGGGTAGTCCATGGAGCCTTCCCCCAAACTCATCGCCGCGTTTGCCGACAAGGCCAAGGGCGTCCTGATCGAGACCCACCGGCTCAATGCCAGCGACTGGGAGGCCGATCAGGCCGAGCGCCATCAGGATGATCTGGGCAATCTTGCCGACTACGCCGGCAATCTGGCGTTGGACGCCATTCATGCCGCGGTGCTGGATCTGTATGCCTACGTCAGCGTTTTTGCCGAGGGCACGGTCAAACCCAGTCCGCAGCAGCGCAGCGAACTCGATCAGCTGATCCAGAACGCCCAGGCGGCGGTGATGGAACTGACGCCAGCACTGGGGTCGGTCTCCGGTGCCGTGGTCTTCCTGCTGGCGCCCAGCCTGGAGGTGCCGACCAGTCTGCGGCCGCGATTGCGCCAGGAGGGCATGCAACTGGCGATTTTCGACGACGGCGACGCCTTTGCCGATGCACTGCGCACGCATTTGCCGCAATCGATATTGGTGGAATCGGCGCTGGTGGCAGCGGTATCGGAGATGCTGGATGAACTGGCGCCCTCGATGCCTGAAGCCACCCGGCTGCCGCTTGTTGGCGTCAACAGTGGCGAGGCTTCGGCGCGTCTGCAATCACTGGTCGGCGGCGCCGATCTGTTTCTGGCGCAGCTCGATGATCCCACCATCGGCGCCCAGCTGAAGGAACTGCTGGCCAGCCAGAGTACCGAGCCCTTCCGGGTGCTGGTGGTCGATGACGATCGCCAGATGTGCACCTATTGCGAGTCCATCCTGGGTCGCGCCGGCATGCGCGTCGAGTCGGTCATGGACTCGGCCGCCGTCGCCCATCGCGTGCGCCAGTTCAAGCCTGATCTGATCCTGATGGATCTGTACATGCCCGGCGTCGACGGCCTGACCCTGACCGCGCAACTGCGGCTGCAGGCCGATGCCGTGGTTCTGCCGATCGTGTTTCTGTCCGGCGAGCAGAGCGAGCAGGCGCGCTTTCAGGCCATCCAGGTCGGCGGCGATGACTTTCTGACCAAGCCGATCCGGCCACGGCACCTGGTGACTGCTGTTCGCAGCCGCATCAAGCGCGTGCGGGCCCTGGGCAAGCAGCTCGGCAGCCGGCCTGGGGATGCCCAGGGCCATCTGCGCCGCGGTGCCTTTCTGGATCTGCTGCGCCAGGTCAAGCAGCGCCCGCCGGGCCCTATCGTCGGTCTGATCGTGATCACCGTGGATCAGGCCTCCGAGCTGCAGGAACGACTCAGTCTCTCCGTCGGGCATGAGCTGGAGCAGGCCATGGCACTGAGACTGGCGCAGAGCTTCGAGCGTGGCGACAGCTATTGCCTGATTCAGGAATTTGGCTTCGGCCTGCTGATCGAGCGTGAGCGCCGGGATCAGCTGCTGCCCTTCGTCGAGGCGTTGCGAACGGCCGTCTCCGAGCTGCCCTTCAAGGTGGACGGACACGACATGTCGCTGACGGTCAGCCTCGGCATGGCCTTGATGCCGCGGGTGGACCGGAGCGTGGACGACTGGATCAACGCTGCCTTCGCCGCCGTGCGCGCTGCCGCGCGCATGGGCGGCAATCGGGTCGAGGGCATCCTCTCGGAGTCGGGCAGTCTGTCGCCCGAGCGCCTGATGTACGTCCGCGAGTTGCTGCGCAAGGGTATCTCGAAGGCAGCGATGGCGATCGACTACCAGCCGCTGATTCCGCTGCGGGCCAGCGAGCCCGGGCGCTATGCCCTGAACATGCACTTGCGCGATCGCCGCTCGCCGCTGTCGGGTATTGCCCGCCAGGAGTTTGTGCCGGTAGCGCGGGAGCTCGGCTTGCAGGCCGAGATCGATCGGCTCGCGATCAGTCTGGCGCTGCAGGCACTGGACGACCAGCGCAGTCGCAACCGGGTCAGTGACATTCTCGTGCCGGTGGATTTCCGGTCCATAGACCGCCAGCAACTGGCCTGGATCCAGGGTGAGTTCAGCCAGCGCAAGCTGACGGAGCAACGGCTGACGCTGGAATTCGATGCCGCCTTTCTGACCGAATCCAGTCATGCCGGCCGGCTGCTGGATCGGCTGCGCACGCAGGGCGTGCGCCTGGGCGCGATCGAGCGCTCGGGCAGGCTTTCGCATATCGAACAGCTGGCGAAGCTGCCACTTGAGGTCATGCGCTTGCCGGCAGCTGCGCTGCAGGCCATGGAACCGGAGGTCATCGGCCCGATGCTCGAAGTCTGGTATCGGGGACGGCGCGAATTGATTGCCGAGGATGTGCGCGATCTGACTGCCATTGCCCGCTTCTGGAGCATGGGCTGCGATTATCTGCAGGGCGATTCCCTCGCTGCTGCCAGCCCACGGCTGGATTTCGATTTTTCCGAGATCAACCTGAGTTGACTGCTCGTTCATCCGCGGCGCATAGACTGCAGCTCTCCTTGTTTGCAGGATTGACTACGTGCAGCCTTCGTTGAGCCCGATATCGGCCTTCGTCGAGAAAGCCAGGGCAGTACTGGTCGAGACCCAGCGACTGATGGCGGCCGACTGGCCCAACGAACCCACTCAGACCCATCAGGATGATCTTGCCAGCCTGGCGGACCATGCCGGCAACCTCGGTTTGGCCGAGGTACAAGCTGCCCTTCTCGATGTTTACGCCTATGTCGGCGTTTTTGCCGAGGGCGCGAAGGTGCCGAGCGCGGCGCAGCGCGAGGAGCTGGCAGCCCTGATCCAGACCGCCCAGGATCGGGTGCTCGATCAGGCGCCAGCAGGCCGGGTGGCGAGCGCGGCGGTGGTGTATCTGCTGACACCCAGCCTGGATGAACCGGTAGGGCTGGAAGCGGCGCTGCGGGTGCAGCACCTGCTGCTGGCTGCTTTCGCCGATGCGTCCACGCTGTCCGATGCGCTGCGTTGCCATCTGCCCGAAGCGATATTGGTGGAAGCGGGATTGGTGGCTACCGTTGCCGAGATGCTGGACGAACTGGCCCTGACCCTGCCCGATGCTGCGCGCCTGCCGCTGATCGGCATCGATAGCGGTGACCCGGCAGCACGTTTGCAGGCGCAGCTCGGTGGTGCCGATCTGGTACTCGCGCAGCTGGATGCCCCTTCGGTGGTGGCGCGTGTCAAGGAGTTGATGGCACCAGTGAGTGCCGAGCCCTTTCGGGTGCTGGTGGTCGACGACGATGCGGATCTGTGCGCCTTCTGCGAGGTCATTCTGGGCCGCGCCGGCATGCAGGTCCAAACGACATCAAATCCCGAGGCCGTGCCCGGGCTGGTGAGCAGCTTCAGGCCCGATGCGGTGCTTACCGATCTGTACATGCCTGGCGTCGATGGCCTGACCCTGACTGCCCAGCTGCGGCAGCAGGTCGATGCCATGGTGCTGCCCATCGTGTTTCTGTCAGCCGAACACAGCGAGCAGGCGCGCTTCAAGGCGATACAGGCCGGCGGCGATGATTTCCTGACCAAGCCGGTCAGGCCGCGCCTGCTGGTGAGCGCGCTGCGCAGCCGGGTCAAGCGCGTGCGTGCGCTCAGCAAGCAGCTTGGTCGGCGCCCTGCGGACGCGCATGGCCACTTGCGTCGCGGGGCCTTTCTCGAGGAAGTGCGCGAAGTCGGTCAGAGAGCCGGCCCGCAGGACGTCGCCTTGCTGGTGATCCTGGTGGATCAGGCTCACGAATTGCAGGAGCGTCTGAAGCTGTCGGTCGCGCATGAGCTGGAGCAGGCGATCGCCGTGCGCCTCACTCGTCACTTCGCCCCTGATGACCGCTACTGCCTGATTCAGGAATTCGGCTTTGCGGTGTTGGCTGAACGTGGCAATCGTGAAGACTTCCTGGCCCTGGCGGAGGCTTTGTGCAAGAGCGTTCATGAGTTGGCGTTCAAGGTCGAAGGGGAAGACCAGAGGCTCAGCGTCAGCGTAGGTTTGTCGCTGGCCAGCAAGGCCGCGCGCAGCGTTGATGACTGGTTGGGAGCGGCATTCTCGGCTGCACGCACGGCCTCCAGGCTGGGCGGCAACCGCGTCGAGGGTATCCTGTCGGCGTCGGCACACGGTCTGACGCCCGAGCGCATCCTGCTGATTCGCGAATTGCTGCGCGAAGACAAGGCCGTGCGTGCCATGGCCATTGATTATCAGCCTCTGATTCCGCTGCGCGGAACCGAGGCCGGGCGTTATGCGATGGTGCTGCATCTGCGCGACTCCAGGCAGCCGCTGGCCAGCATCGGCCGCGAGGAATTCGCGCCCATCGCCCGCGAACTCAAGTTGCAGGGCGCCGTGGACCGCATGGCCATTGGACGCGCGCTGCAGGCGCTGGAAGAGAAGCACGGCCCCAATCGGGTCAGCGATCTGCTGGTGCCGGTGGATTACCCTTCCTTTGATCGCGCCCAGCTGGTCTGGCTGCATGGCGAAATCACCCGGCGCAAGTCCAGCGAGCAACGTCTGACCCTGGAGTTCGAAGCCTCCTTCCTGATCGAATCGGCATACGCCACCCGTCTGCTCGAACGGTTGCATGCCCTGGGCCTGCGTCTGGGCGCGGTCGAACGATCGGGCCGTCTGGCCCATGTGGCGGAACTGGCCAAGTTGCCCCTGGACGTTCTGCGCTTGCCCGCTGGGGTGCTGCAGGCCAGTCAGCCCGAGATCATCGGGCCGATGTTGCAGCCCTGGTATCGCGAGCGCCGTGAGCTGATCCTGGAGGAGGTCCGCGACCTCAACGCCATCGCCCAGTTCTGGAGCATGGGCGCGGATTATCTACAGGGCGACACCCTGGCCACCGCCGGCCCACGCCTGGATTTCGACTTCTCCGAGATCAATCTCAGCTGAGGTGGTCGTGCCATTGATCTTGCCGTCACCGAAATAGGGGCAGGGGGCAAGTGGCACCGGACCCACCCTGTCGCGCGATCTGGGTTTGTATCGAGCTTGGGTCCTTTCCACTGCGGCTCGCCCCTTGTTTGTCGCGTGAATGAGCACAACCCACTCCGCCGCACGATCTGCCTTTGCAGCGAGCTTGGCCCCCTGCCCCCTGCCCCCTGCCCCTGTCCTTTACGGCGCCACCAGCGCCGGATCCAGCTTGACCTCAAACCAGTTCAGACCCCAGTGCAGATGCGGGCCGCTGGCGCGGCCGGTCATGCCGATGGCGCCGATCGGGTCGCCGGTCTTGAGGACTTGACCCTGCTGCACGTCGGTACGGCTCATGTGGATGTAGACCGAGTTGACGCCGTGGCCGTGGTCGACGATCACCGTCTGTCCGGACAGCAGCATGCCCGGATGCACCAGGGTCACGACCCCCGGAGCCGGCGCCCGGATCTGGGTGCCGGTGGGTGCGGCAATGTCCAGACCCAGATGCGGGCTCCTGGGCTCACCATTGAGGATCCGCTGGCTGCCGTAGACACCGCTGATGCGACCTTGCGCCGGGCGTACCCAGGGCAGCAGGAAGTCGCTGCGCGGCTCGTCGCGCTCGCGGGCCTGCGCAATCAGCGCATTCTCGCGGGCAATCCGCGCCTGTTCTTCCGGATCCGGGGTTACCGTGGCTGGCGGCAAGCCGCTGACCCGCTCGATGGCGTAATCGCGCGCTGCCACCGCCAGACCTGCGCACCGGGCGCGGGTGTCGGCAGCCAGCCTTACGCACAGGCTGATACGCCGCTGATCGCGGGCCAGGCCAAAGACGAAACGACCCTGTGCATCCACGCGCAGATTGCGCTGATCGACACTGACCCGCGCCCCGGCTTCGGTGTGGCCGACGACCAGCTGGCCCTGCCGCAACGGTTGATCGAGCGTGATTCCGGCCGGCAGCGTGGCCGACTGCGCGGCGGTGAGCATGCCGAACAGCAGTGCCAGAACGAGCGCACAACGGCCTCGAAGATCTACCCGGTAGCGGCGGCTCGGTTCGGCCTTGTGGCTTTCGTGGGTCCGGACTTGTCCGGACGCCTCTGCTCTCACCCTGCCCACTGTCATCCATTGAACTCCCTGTCCTGGCGGTGGGGTCATCATGCACCACGATGCGTGGGCGCGCGCTGGGTGGCGCTCCCCGGCCGTGGCAACAGTGGCCGTCGGGAGATCAGCCGGCAGCGGCCAGCGTGGTGCTGGCCCACAACGACAGGCCTTCGAGCACCAGATTCGGCAGGTGCCGATGCGGCATGCTCAGGTGCGGAGCCAGCGCCGGCATCGAGCCGCCGGCGAGCAGCAGTTCGACGTCGGCGCCCACGCCCAGCGCCCCGTGCCGGTAGGCGTGGCCGATCAGCGCTGCGCATGCCAGGCAGGCACCGCTCCATACGGCATCGTCGGTGTTGCGTGCGAATTCACGCACGCGCACCCGTTCGCCAGTGCGGATACCGGCGGTGCCGCGGTGCAGTGCATCGCGCATCAACACCGGGCTGGGCACGATCAAGCCGCCCAGGTGCTGACCACCGTCGTCGACCATGTCCAGGGTCAGGGCGGTACCGGCATCGGCCACCAGAAAGGCCCCCGAAACCTGGGTGCGGGCGCCGGCCATGGCCAGAAAACGGTCGCTGCCCAGACTGGCGGGTTGGTCGTAGGCGCTGCGGATGCCGAGGGCTTCCTTGGGCGAGACGAAGACCTGGGTCTCCAGATCCAGGCGCTCAGCGACGGCCCGAACCAATGCCGGACTCAGGCTCAGGGCGGTGGACGACAGCCAGACCGAGCCGGCGCCTGCTGCTGCAGCCCATAGCGGCGCCAGATCGCCCAATCCACCGGGCTCATGGGCGACAGGCGCGCCGAGTTGCAGCTGGCTGCCATCGGCCAACGCCCATTTCAGGCGGCTGTTCCCCAGATCCAGCAGCAGTCTCGGGCTTGTCATGAGTTACACCTCGATTCAAAAGGGGCGGACGCTGACTTCGCCAGCCGACAGCAGTCGCAGCTTGCCGTCGATGTCCACACGCAGTCTACCGAGCTCATCGACCCCGAGGGCATGACCGCGCTCAACGCCGGCGCTGCCACGCCACCAGAGCTGTTGCCCGGACAGAGCATCGGCGCTTTGCCATTCGTCGGCGAAGGCGCCGAAGCCGGCAGCTTCAAAGCTGCACAGCACGCCCTGGAGTTCGTGCAGCAGGCGGCCGATGAGCAGATTGCGTGAGGGCAGTGGCGACAGCCAGTGCGAGAGTTCGGTCCAGGGCTGGTCCAGATCCTGGGCAGCGCTTTCCGGTAGCCGTAGATTGAGCCCGATGCCGATCAATAGCTGCGCACCGGGGGGCTGCGCGAGCACATCGATCAGCACGCCGGCCAGCTTGCGCTGGTCCACCCAGACATCGTTGGGCCATTTCAGTCGGGCATCGACCTGCCAGTGCGCCAGCGTGCGGCGGATTGCCAGACCCACCGCCAGCGACAGGCCGGCCAGCTGCGCCGGTGTTCGCGCCGTCGGCCAGTTCGCAGTCAGATAGACCGCCGCGCCGGGCGGCGACAGCCAGCGGCGGCCATGCTGGCCGCGTCCGGCGCTCTGGGTATCGGCGACGACCGCAGAAGGAACTGCCTGGCCCAGCAGCAGGCGCTGGCGGGCGCGATCCTGGGTCGAGTCCAGCTGCGCGTGGATTTCGAGTTCGAAGGCGCGGCTGTGCCGATAAATGGCCTCGGCGTTGAGCGGCTCCAGGGTCTGCATGGATCAGCGACGGGCGGCCTGGTTCAAGGGCCGCGACGGCCGAACAGCAGCGCCAGCAGACGCACCCTCTCGAAGCGGTGCTCGTTGCCGGCGCGCAGGCGCGCCAGGTTGCTGCGATGGGTGTAGACCAGCAGGGCGGCGGCGGCCACGGCCATGGACGCCAGGCCAGCGCTCAGCGGTGACTGCAGCAGGTACAGGGCGATCGGGAAGCACAGGCCCGCCAGGACTGTGCTCAAGCCGACATAGCCTGTGCTGATCAGCACCAGCAACCAGACTGCCAGCATCGCCAGCGCGACCATCGGGAACATCCACAGCACCACGCCGATCAGGGTGCCGGCGCCCTTGCCGCCGCGGAAACCGTGGTAGAGCGGGTAGCAGTGGCCGACCGCGGCGGCCAGTCCGCAGGCGAGCTGGGTTTCGGTCAGGCCCAGCGGCGAGTCGACGATCGCCAGCGGTGCAATCAGCGCCGCCGCCAGCACGCCCTTGCCGAAATCGATCAGCGCCGTGCCCAGTGCAAACAGCTTGCCCTGGGTACGCAGCGCATTGGTGGCGCCGGCATTGCCGCTGCCCACGTTGCGGATATCGACACCGCGCAGACGCCCGAGCAGCAGGCTGCCGACCACGCTGCCCAGCAGATAGCTGGCCAGCAGCTTGGCCAGCAGCACGATCACGGCTCCGCCACCCATTGCAGACCGACCACCAGAGAGCCGGGCCCGGCGTGCACGCCGATGGCGGGCCCGGTTTCCACCACCCAGATCTTGCCCAGCGTGGGAATGGTGTGGCGCATGACCGCCGCCAGATTGGCGGCATCGTCGGCGGCATCGCAATGGCCGACCACGGCTCTGCAGCTGCGATGTGCAGGCAGGCGACGGGCGATCACCGCCGCGTAGCGCTCGATCAGGCGTTGGCGCCCGACCAGGGCCGAGAACGGTCGCACCAGCCCGTCCTTGTCGGCGATCAGCACGGTCAGGCCGAACCAGCGGGCCAGGCGCTCGGCGATAGCCGGCATGCGGCCACCCTGCACGCCGTAGCGCAGATCCCGGATCAGGGCGAAAGTGCGGGTGCGGGTCATGGCATCGCGGGCGGCGGCCAGGACGGCATCGGCGTCGCCACCGGCCTGGGCGCATTCCGCCGCCACCATCGTGATCAGGCCCTGACCGGCCGAGGCATTGCGGGTGTCGAGCACGCTGATGCGCTCGCGCCCGCTCTCCCTGGCGGCGGTCTGCGCGGCCTGGAAGGTGCCGGACAGCCGGCTCGACAGCTCGACCGACACCAGCTGCTCGCAATGTGCCAGGACCAGATCGTAGGCCCGGCGGAAATCGCCGGGTGGCGGTTGCGAGGTCTGCGGCGGCTTCAGGTTCTGGCGCAGACGGGCGTACAGCTCACGCGGCGACAGGGTGATGCGATCGAGGTAGTCATCGTCACCAAAATTCACTCGAACCGGGACGATGGTGATGCCCAGGCGTTCGGCCTCGGTCGCCGGCACGTCGCCAGCGGAATCGGTGACGATGCGGACGCGCTGGAACGGCGCAGCCCGCATCCGGGCCTGTGCCTGCATGTCGTCGGCCTTGCGCTGGGTGACGGTGCCCAGGCCCGAGAGCTGCTCGAACAGCTGATTGGGGCGATCGATATGGGCATGCACACGCACGCGCTCGCGGCCGCCGGCCACCACCAGAGAATCCAGCGCCAGCTGCGTCAGCGCACCGCGCACCCGGGTCAGGTCCAGATCGCTGCCGGTGAGCACGCACTCGGTGCAATAGCGGTACTGACTGGCGCTTTCGACCGCCTCCAGGTGCACCTCATCATGGGCGCAGCCATCGTGTACGCGCGCATCCGGGGCCACGCGCAGGGCACCGCGACCACGCTCGATGAAATCCTGGACGCCCTCCAGAAAGTCGACGAAGCCGGCGGCGCCGGCATCGACCACTCCCGCAGCGCGCAGCACGGGCAACTGGTTGGGTGTATTCGCCAAAGATTGGCGAGCTCGCTCAAGTGCTCGCTTGAACAACAGTGTCAGATCAGCCACGCCCAGTTCGACCTGACGCTTCAGTTCATGGGCGAAATCGGTGATGACGCTGAGCATGGTGCCCTCGCGCGGGTCCGCCAGGCAGGCACGGGCGGCCAGTGCCGCGCTGCTGGCGGCGCCGGCCAGATCTGCCGCTCCCGCATCTCGGCAGCGCCCCAGGCCATCGGCAAGTCCTTGAAAGAACTGGGCCAGAATTGCGCCCGAATTGCCGCGTGCACCGTCGATGGCTTCACGGGCCACGCCGCCCAGCACGGTGCTGACGTCAGCACCGCGCAGGCGGCGCACGGTCTTCAGCACCGCGATCATGGTGAAGGCGAGATTGGTGCCGGTATCGCCGTCTGGCACCGGAAACACATTGATGCGGTTGAGATCGTCGCGCTTGGACAGCACGCGACCCGCGCCGGCGATCAGCGCGCCCTTGAGGCGGGCGCCACTGAGCCGATCCAGCGCTTTGGAGGTGGGCCATTCGATGATTGCTTGCATAGACTGCCGAGCATAAGGGGCGCAGCGGCCGCGGTCGTGCTGCGCTGCAGCGTGTCCGCCAGCGGACACCCCGGTGTACGCCAGCGGACGCACTTGGCCGAGCTGCCCGCAGTTCGGCGTGCCATGGAGGCATTTCGGGGCGTGCCGACGGTTTCTCCACGGCTGTGGGGCCATTCTTGCGCCTGGCACGAATTGTGCTCGAACGTACCCGAGCAAGACGCTCGAAGAGGTGGATCATGAACCCCAAACGCATGCGCTTCAGCATCCTGGTACTGGCGGTCTACGCCGCGCTCGGTGTGGTGGGCGTCTTCAGTCAGGTATCGTCTTCTGGCGATGGCGATCGTAGCCCGAATCTGGCCGAGACCGTCGCGCCGGCGGAACGTGGCGTCGGCAACTCGGGCGGCGATGTCTCCGCCGAGCAAAGCCTGCAGTGGCACTCTTTCCTGCCGGGTTCCTTCCGCTGAGTCGGAATCGGCTGGTTCTGTCGGGACGTGGGGGCGGCAATCGCGCCACGTCCTGCCACGGGGTCCAGTGCTGAAGCGGCGCAGCACTCGCCCCATCCCCGGGCTGGTCAGCCCGCGTTTGAAACTCCGTCGCTGATCCGCCATCCCTGCTCCGCCTTGCGCTGACGTTCGCTGCTGCCGGCATGGGCCATGCGCGAGCAGGTCGAGCGCCGCTGCCACCGGATGCCGCGTTAATTTCGACTTGAAATGCCCTAATTGATGGTTTGCGCTTGCCGCTGTCATGGGCTTGGGTTATATAGCTCGGCTTGCTTTCCGGCGCCCCGGTCGGCGGCTACTGTGATCGGCGCGATCCGAAGTAGAGGAGAGACGAACAAAAATGGCGACCACCAAGGCAAAGACCAAGGCAGCCAAGCCCAGTGCTGCTGCTGTCAAGGCCGCAAAATCGAAACAGAACAAGAGCTTGCCCGAATGGGTGAGTGCAGCTGATCAGGCCTTGCCCAAGGGTTATGTGCCCAAGCTCGAATTGCCGGCGGGCTATCGCCCGAGCAGTTCCGAGGAGTACATGTCCCCGGAGCATCTGGAGTACTTCCGGCGCAAGCTGTCGATCTGGCGGCATGAACTGATCGAAGAGTCACAGCAGACCATCGAAAATCTGCGTGACGAAGTCCGCGATGTCGGTGACGAGGCGGAGCGGGCAACGCGTGAAACCGAGAACTCGCTGGAACTGCGCACGCGGGATCGCTATCGCAAGCTGATCGGCAAGATCGACAAGGCGATCAAGCGCATTGATGACGGCCGCTACGGTTATTGCGAAGAAACCGATGAGGAAATCGGCCTGGACCGGCTCGAAGCTCGTCCGATCGCCACCCTGTGTCTGGATGCCCAGGAACGCTGGGAACATCGCCAGCGGCAGATGGGCGACTGATTGGTCAGCGGCGCCGGTGATCTACCGGCGCTCGTGGCTGGAACAGGCAACAGCAGCCACGCCAGTTCGCAGCAGTGCTTCTCCTGCCTCGGTGAAGCAGATCACTCCAGCGGCAGCAGCTTCAGCATCGCAGCGAGACGTTCCCGTCTGACTGCAAGTTCCGTCGAATCGTCGGCCAGCGGCAACGCCGCCTTGCGTGCCCATGCGCGCATCTTCAGGCGCTGTTCCGGGCCGAGGAAATAGGCGCTGACGCCGAAGGCCTCGGCCAGCAGGGCCAGCGCGACTGCAGCCAGATCTTCCAGATCGAGCGCATCGTATCCGCGTTTGAGCTTGGCCAGGCGCTCGCCGCGTGTCTGCGTGGACTGCAGCGCATAGCGGCTGCCGCCGAATCGTCCGAACAAGCCACCCGACAGACGATGCACGATCCCCAGACGCTCGAAGCCGTCGAGCAGGTCGCTGCGCACCGACCACATGCGTCGTCGCAACCGGGCCACGGCCTTTTCTGGCGCCAGTCTGGCATCGCCCAGCGCGTGAGCGGCCTCGGTCAGCAATCGATGCGACTGCGGTAGCGGATCGACCAGCCGAAAATCGCCGCTTTCCAGCACCACCGCGCCGCGCGCGATCAGGTCCACCAGCAAGGCCCGCGCCAGTGCATCGCGACTGGTCGCATGCTTGCCATCGCCAACCAGGCCGCCGACGGGATCGATGGTCAGGATCAGCAGATCTTCGGCCAGCAGCATTGGCACGGGAGGGACTCAGATCAGGGTGGCGCGGGCGTACTCGCGGATCTTGGCCAGCATCGCAGCCAGGCCATTCTTTCGAGTCGGCGACAGGTGTCCAGACAGGCCGATGCCCTCCACGAACTCGGGCTCGGTACTGGCGATTTCCTCGGCGCTGCGCCCGGAATAGACGCGCAGGACCAGCGCAATCAGGCCGCGGACTATGGCCGAATCACTGGTCGCGGAAAAATCCATCCGTGCAGCCGATCCTTCAGGCTTGAGCCAGACCATGGACTGGCAGCCCAGCACCCGCCAATGCTCGTTGCGGTCGGCCTCGGGGTACTCCGGCAGCTTCTTGCCGAGATCGATCAGATACTGATAGCGCTCGGACCAGTCACCGAACAGGGCGAACTCGTCGACGATGTCTTGTTGGCGGGAGTCCATGGAGATCAGTAGAAGCGGGGCAGGGGGCAGGGGGCAGGGGGCACGGGCGCAAGGCCGGCAGCGATACGCTCAGATTGGAGTGCGCGCAACAATCCGCGGGCCTTGTGCTTTTCCCGTGCCCTGTGCCCCGTGTCCCTTGTCCCGCTCTTCCTCAAAGCAGCAACCTCCGGATATCCCCCAGCTGTTGTGCCAGATAGCTCGTGAAGCGCGCGGCTTCGGCGCCGTCGATGACGCGGTGGTCGTAGCTCAGTGACAGGGGCAGCATCAGCCGCGGCGTGAACTCCTTGCCGTTCCATACCGGTTTGGTGGCGCTCTTGCTGACGCCGAGGATGGCCACTTCCGGGGCATTGATGATCGGCGTGAAGGCGTTGCCGCCGATGCCGCCCAGGGAACTGATCGAGAAGCAGCCGCCCTGCATGTCGGCCGGTCCCATCTTGCGCTCGCGTGCCTTGGCCGACATCACGCCGAGGTCCTTGGCCAGTTCGACCAGGCCCTTCTGATCGCAGTCGCGGATCACCGGCACCACCAGACCATCGGGCGTGTCCACGGCGATACCCACGTGGAAATACTGCTTCAGCACCAGGTTCTCGCCGCTGGCATCCAGCGAGGCATTGAAACTCGGGAAGCGCTTCAGGGCAGCCACCACGGCCTTGATCAGGAACACCAGAGGCGTGACCTTGAGCTCCTTGTTCTCCTCCGCCAGACGCTTGCGGAAGGCTTCCATCTCGGTGATGTCGGCTTCGTCGAACTGGGTGACGTGCGGAATCATGGCCCAGTTACGGGCCAGATTGGCGCCGGAAATCTTCTTGATCCGCGACAGCGCCTGGGTTTCCACCGGCCCGAATTTGGAGAAATCCACCTGTGGCCAGGGCAGCAGATTGAGCCCGTTGCCACCACTGGCGCGGGCAGGCGCGCCAGCCGGCGCCGCCAGGGCCGCCTTGACATGCGCCTGCACGTCTTCGCGAGTGATCCGACCCTTGCGGCCGCTGCCGCTGACCCGAGTCAGGTCGACGCCAAGCTCGCGTGCAAACAGGCGCACACCGGGACTGGCATGGGGTCGCTCGGCCGGAGGCAGTTCGCTCGCCGAGGCGCTGACCGCAGCCGTTTCAAAGGCTGATCTGGCAGCAGGAGCCGGTGCCCGTGATGAAGCGGGGGCGGGCGATGCATCGGCTGTCGGTTTCGGAGCCGAGCTCGAATCCGCAGCCGAGGACTTGTCTGCGGATTTGTCGGACTGGTCCGGGACCTTGTCCGTGGGCTTGTCCTTCGACTTGTCTGCAGGCTTGTCGGACCCGTCCGATTCGCCGGCCTCGGTTTCGATCAATGCCACCAGATCACCTTCAGACAAGGTGTCGTCGACCTTGACCTTGAGTTCGATGATCCTGCCGGCAGCGGGCGACGGCACTTCCATGGTGGCCTTGTCGGACTCCAGGGAGATCAGGCCCTGGTCGAGTTTGACCACGTCGCCAGCCTTCACCAGCAGCTCGATCACAGGAACGTCTTGATAGTTACCGATATCCGGTACTTTGGCTTCGATGGTGGCCATGTGCTCTCCCGACGGCGCTTGCAGCTGGGCTAGACAATACAGGAGCCGGTGCCCGACTTTGGAGTCGGCGCAGCCAGCTCATCGACCGTGCCGGTGGGAGGCGATCGTGCCGAGGCGCCATTGCAGCGCCCCGGCACGACGGGCTCAGAAGCGCACCACACCCGAAGCTGAGTAGCTGTCGACGTTGTCTGACCAGTCGGCAGCCAGATCAAACTGGAAGCGCGGAAAAGCCCAGCCCAGGCCCAGTGTGTAATGCATCTCGTCGCTGCCGCGGCGGAAGAACGCGCGATCCACATCGACATTGGGATCATCCGCCGGCCCAGTCGCGAACAGCGCGTGCTCGGGTTCATGCCAGAGTCCGCCCCGCAGCGAGAAGGGATTGGCGAATTGGGTGAATACGTATTCACCGCCGAGACGGACCTCGGTGCCGTCGCTGGACTTGAGCACCGTCGCCGAATTGAAGATGTCGTCATAGCTGTCGGTCAGCCGGCTGTAGGACACCCGGTTGACGTCCAGCGCCAGCGCGAAGTTGTCGCTCGGTCGCCAGCTCACGCCCAGTCCGAACACGTGCGGCACATCAAAGCCGGTGTCGACGACAATCAGCGGATTGCCCTCGGTGTCGAAATTGCCGGCGCGGTACTTGAAGCTGCCGCCGCGGCGGTAGGCGGCGCCCAGCGCCCAGCGATCGTTGACCGTCCACAACGCGCCGACGGTGTAGGTGACGTCGGAGTCATCACCCCGCTGCAGCTGGATGTTCTGTCCGGCACGGATCGTGTCGGATTCCAGATCGAACTGCGAATAGACCAGGCCTATGCCCATCGAGAAATGCTCATTGAAGCGATAGGCGCCGGACACGCCGTAATTGATCAGATCGGTTTCCAGGCGGGTGGCCTTGGTCGGCAGGTTGGCGATCTGGGTACCGCCCGGGCCCAGCACGGCAATATCGTCCTGCAGATACTGCAGGTCGAAGGCCAGCGGCTGGTGTCGGTAGGCGGCCAGTGCCCAGCCGTCACCGGCATAGGTGTAGGACAGGAAAGACAGCGAGTCATTGTTGCTGTCGGCACGGGAACTGCCCAGATTGCTGCCGTCGAAGGGTGTGGTGCGGAAGCTGCCACCGGAGCTGAAAGGCGTGGTGAAATCGGTATGGCGATACTCAACGGCAATTTCTGAAGCCGCCAGAATCGTCAGGCCCGCCGGATTGGTGTAGGCGGCCGTGGCGTCATCGGCGAGGCCGAGGAAGGCGCCGCCCATGCCCAGTGCGCGCGCGCCCGGGTTGGCGAAATTGAACTGGATACCGGCGTTGACCTCGTCCGAGGTAATCGCCAGAGCCTGCGTGGCCAGCGTGCCAGCGGCCAGGGCCAGGAACAGTCGTGTGAGGCGCATGCGGAGACTCCCGACAATAAGTTAACAGAAGGTGAAGTTTGCATCCTGCACCAGACGCTGTAAACGGACGAAAGTCAGGGGCGGGGCCGCATCGGGACCGCTGTCCGCCTGAAAACCCGAATCCTGGCTACCCGGGCGGGTGAAGCCGGTGGCTGCACTTTGCCATCAGCCTGCCCGGCGGCTTTTCGCATTAGACACGCTGGCGCCGTTATGCTCTGTGCCCCCGACTTTTGGACGGCCTGCCGCCATGTTCTCGCGCTCGATGACCATTGCCGATCTGGATCCCGAACTTGCCGCCTCGATGGTGGCCGAACGCCAGCGCCAGGAAGATCATGTCGAACTGATCGCGTCGGAAAATTATGCCAGCCCACGTGTGCTGGAGGCCCAGGGCTCGGTGCTGACCAACAAATATGCCGAGGGCTACCCGGGCAAGCGCTATTACGGGGGCTGCGAGTATGTGGACGTGGCCGAGCGCCTGGCCATCGAGCGCGCCAAACAGCTGTTCGGCTGCGACTACGCCAATGTGCAGCCGCACGCCGGTTCGCAGGCCAATGCGGCGGTGTTCCTGGCGCTGCTCAATCCCGGCGACACCATCCTCGGCATGAGTCTGGCCCACGGCGGTCATCTGACCCATGGTGCCAAGGTCAATTTTTCCGGCAAGCTCTTCAACGCCGTGCAGTACGGTCTGGACCCGGCCACCGAGCAGATCGACTACGTCGAGATGGAGCGGCTGGCGCAGGAACACAAGCCGAAGATGCTGATCGGCGGATTTTCGGCCTACTCGCAGGTGGTCGACTGGGCGCGCATGGCCGCGATCGCCAGGTCGGTGGATGCCCTGTTCGTGGTCGACATGGCCCATATCGCCGGCCTGGTGGCGGCCGGCGTCTACCCCAGCCCGATTCCGCATGCCGACGTGGTCACCAGCACCACCCACAAGACCCTGCGCGGTCCGCGCGGCGGCGTGATCCTGGCCAAGGCCAATCCGGAGATCGAAAAGAAGCTGCAGTCGATGGTGTTTCCGGGCACCCAGGGCGGTCCGCTGATGCACGTGATCGCGGCCAAGGCGGTCGCCTTCCTGGAAGCCCTGCAGCCCGAATTCAAGGCCTACCAGACCCAGGTCGTGGTCAACGCCAAGGCCATGGCCGAGGTTCTGATCGAGCGCGGCTACAAGATCGTTTCCAGCGGCACCGAGAACCATCTGTTCCTGCTCAGCCTGGTCGGCAAGGAGCTGACCGGCAAGGATGCCGAGGCCGCGCTCGGCGCGGCCCACATCACGGTCAACAAGAACGCCGTCCCCGGCGATCCGCGCTCGCCCTTCGTCACCTCGGGTCTGCGTCTGGGCACCCCGGCCATCACCACCCGCGGCTACGACGAGCAAGAAGCCCGCGCGCTGGCCGGCTGGATCGCCGACGTCCTTGACGCTCCCACCGACGAAGCCGTCATCGCCCGCGTACGTACTGCCGTGACCGAGCAGTGCCGGCGGTTTCCGGTGTATGGGTGAGTGGAGCGGGAAAAAAGGAAAAGGGAAAATGGAAAAGGGAAGAGCAAGCCTCGTGGTCCGATTGGCGGGTCGCCTGATTGATGCGTTCGGCGGCTCTGTCGCGGATCTTTGGGACTCTGCTGCACCTGGTCAACTCCTGTCCTTGTCCACGAGTTCCCTTCTTCGCTTTGACCCGAGTGTGCCGGGTACAAGAATAGGAGGGAAAGCAACAGTCTGGCCCCGGGCCGCCTTTGCTCTTCCCTTTTCCATTTTCCTTTTTCCTTTTTCCCGCCCCTGACATGCGCTGCCCCTTCTGCAGTCACGACGACACCCGGGTGGTGGATTCGCGGGTCACCGAGGATGGGATGCAGGTGCGTCGGCGCCGCGAGTGCCCGGAATGCAGCGCCCGCTTTTCGACCTATGAAACCGCCGAGATCAAGCTGCCGCAGATCGTCAAGCGCGACGGTCGACGCGAGCCCTTCAATGAACAGAAGTTGCGCGGCGGCCTGGCACGGGCCTTCGAGAAGCGGCCGGTGTCGCTGGAGGACATCGATCACGTCATCGATGTGCTGATGCGCAAGCTGCGCACCAGTGGCGAGCGTGAGATTCCGGCCGGCACCGTGGGCGAATGGATGATGGAGGAACTCAAGCGCATCGATCAGGTGGCCTATGTGCGCTTTGCCTCGGTCTACCGCCGCTTTGAGGATGTGCAGGCCTTTCGCGAGGAGGTCGAACGCCTGGAAAAGGAGTTGCCGGGGCTCAGCGCGCAGCAATTGCCACTGCTGGAAGAACTGGTCCTGGTCAACAAGAAAAGCTGAACGGCTGCGGTTTTCACCCTTTGTCACGAGGGCGTGATGAGACATCTGGAGCGTGCGCGACATCTAGTGGTTATGACGGCGCAATCGCTGTGCCGGGCGTTTTCAGTCGATGGACAACTTCAAGAGCGAATGCAGCGACGTAGCGCGGACCGCCACCGAAGCGGATACCCGCTGGTCTCCGCAGCCGGGCCAGCAACTGGCCGTGATTGCCGGCGAAGGCCAGGGCTGGATGGCGCAGGTCATTGCCGCGCAGGTGGGGGCGCGCGAACGCGTTTACTGGGTGCGGCTCGCCGACGGCCGCCGTCTGGTCAAGCTGGCCAGTGAACTCGCCGAACTCACCGGGATCGACGACCGCGGCTGGACCGTCAGCGGACGCCATTTCGGCTGATCAGCACTACATGCGTCAGGCGCTGGAGCTGGCGCATCGCGGCCTTTACACCACCCATCCGAATCCGCGCGTAGGCTGCATTCTGGTGCGCGATGGGCGGATCGTTGGCTCAGGCTGGCATCGGCGTGCCGGCGAGGCCCATGCCGAAGTGCACGCGCTGGCGCAGGCCGGTGAACTGGCCCGCGGCGCCACGGCCTACGTCACGCTCGAACCCTGCGCCCATCATGGGCGTACCCCACCGTGTGCGGATGCGCTGATCGCCGCCGGCGTGGCGCGCGTGGTGGTGGCCCTGGAAGACCCCTACCCGCAAGTGGCCGGTGCCGGACTGGCGCGGCTGCGCGCCGCCGGTATTGCCGTGGACGTCGGCGTCGAAGCGGCCGCTGCGCATGAACTCAACGCCGGATTCATCTTCAGGCACACGCGCCAGCGGCCGTGGATCCGGGTCAAGCTCGGAGTCAGTCTGGATGGCCGGACGGCGCTGGCGGATGGCCGCAGTCAATGGATCACCTCGCCCGAGGCGAGGGCGGATGTGCAGCACTGGCGGGCGCGCTCCAGCGCCATCGTCACCGGCATCGGCAGCGTACTGGCCGACAACCCGCGGCTGACGGTGCGCTTGCCCGGCGATTCGGGGCACGGCACGCCCGAGCGCATCGTGCTCGACAGCCACTATCGCTTGCCGGCCGGCTCACGCCTGCTCGACGAGCCCGGGCCGATACTGATGGTGACCGCTGCGGATGCGCCCGATCGCGCCGAGCTGGCCGAGCGGGTCGAGCAGATCACGGTGCCGCGGCAGGATGGCGGTCTGCAATGGTCGAGGCTGGTATTTGCGCTGGCACAGCGCGGCCACAACGAAGTGCTGGTGGAGGCCGGCCCCAGACTGGCCGGTGCGGTGATCGAATCCGGACTGGTCGATGAGCTGATCTGGTATGTGGCGCCGACCTTCCTGGGGCATCAGGCGCGACCGGCTCTGCAGCTGCGCGAACCGGCTGCGCTGGATGAACTCAGCCGCTGGTCCTGGCACTCGATCGATCCCGTCGGTCCGGATCTGCGGCTGATCCTGCGACCACCGCCGCCAGCTCCCACCTGGTCGTGGACCGATCCGGCCCGTGCTCACGGCAGCGGACCCCATACGAACGCAGACTCGAGGTAGAAGCACCATGTTCACCGGATTGATACAGGCGATAGGACGCATTCAGGCCGTGGAGGCCCGCGGCGGCGATGTCCGTCTGCGCATCGCCTGTGGCGGGCTCAGTCTGGAAGGCGTCAGCGAGGGCGACAGCATCGCCGTCTCAGGCGTCTGTCTGACGGCACTGGATCTGGACGCCGCAGGTTTTGCGGCCGACGTCTCGGTGGAAACCCTGGAGCACACGACGCTGGGCGCCTGTCGCGCTGGTGATGGGGTGAACCTGGAGCGCTCGCTGACGCTGGCGACGCCGCTGGGCGGGCACTTCGTCAGTGGCCATGTCGATGGCGTCGGAACCGTCCGATCGATCAGCAACGAGGCGCGCTCGCAGCGCTGGGTTTTCGAGATTCCGGCCGCGTTGCGCGGCTTTGTCGCCAGCAAGGGTTCGATCGCCGTCAACGGCGTCAGCCTGACCGTGAATGAGTTGTACCCCGAGGGTTTTGGCGTCAATCTGATTCCGCATACGCTCGAAAACACCACTTTTGGCACGCTCGCCACTGGTGCCGCGGTGAACATCGAAGTGGATCTGCTGGCCCGTTACGTGGAACGTCTGCTGCAGGTGCGTTAGTAACAGCGCTGGAGGGCAGAAGTTGTTGACCCTGTCACCCGATGAGCAGAGGTAGACTCAGCTAAGTTGCGAATCGGGGGTAGGCTGAATGCGGGGGCGCGCCATTCGCATGCTGGTGGGCTGGATCGATCACTTTCTGCCGGGAGACACCTTCCCGCGCAACGATCTGCGTCGGCGCATGCGTGGCAGCTTTGTGCTTGCCCTGGTGCTGATGCAGGGCGGCGCCAGCGTCCTGTTCGCGCTGTCCGAGCTGTTGGTTGGCCATCTGCTGGTCGCGGCGCTGCTGGCTGTGGGCGCGTTGATGCCGATATGGCCGGCCTGGCGCCTGCGCCGCGATGGCAATGTCGATTTCTGGTCGCAGGTGTTCATCGCCAACATGTTCTTCCTGACCGGCTTCATTCATCTCGCTTCCGGCGGCCACAGCATCGGCATCGTCATGGCGCTGCCAGCCTTGCTGCTGATCAGTTCGCTGGTGTCGACGTTGCGCCAGATCCTGTTGTGGGGACTCGTGGTGATACTGATCCTGGTGATCGGCAATGTCCTGCGCGAGCTGCCCGGCCCCTGGTGGATCAATATCGACCCGGCCTGGGCGCGGGCCTCGGTAGGCAGAGTGCCGGTGATGCTGGCGATCTGCGTGCTCGGGATGGCGGTGCTGCTGCGCTGGTTGCTGGACAGCGTGTTTGCCGACCTCGGCTCCACCCGGCGACGCGAACAGGAAGCCATGGAACGCGCCCAGTTCGATCAGCGGCGTTTTGCCGACTTTTCCGAAATTGCCGCTGACTGGTTCTGGGAAACCGATGCCCAGCTGCGCATGATCTTCATCTCGCCCTCGCTGACCGAACACACCGGTCTGAGGCCCGAGCAGCTGTTGGGCCAGCACCCTCTGGCCTTCGTCCGCCGACGTTACCCCGACAGCACGCGCCTGCGGGAGATCGAGGGCAAGATGGCGCGCGGCGAGGCCTTCGCCGATGAACTGCTGGCCTGGCACGATGAGTCGGGCAAGATCGCCATGTTTCGTCACGTCGGGCGGCCCTTTCGGGACAGCAGCGGCCGGCTGCTGGGCTATCGTGGCGCGGCCACTGATGTCACCGAAAACTGGCGACTGACGCGCGAGCTGGAACGTCTGGCGCGCACCGATGCGCTGACCGGTCTGCTCAATCGCCGCGCCTTTGGCGAGGTCCTGAGCAAGACCCTGGCGCAGGCGCGTGAGCCGGGCAGCAGCTGGTGGCTGCTGCAACTGGATCTGGATCATTTCAAGCAGGTCAATGACCGATCCGGTCATGCCATGGGCGATCAGGTGCTGATCAAGGTCGCAGACTTGCTGCGTCAGAGCGGCATGCCCACGGAAACGCTGGCGCGGCTGGGCGGCGACGAATTCTGCGCTCTGGTGCGCGAGCCGGAGGTCGAAGCGCTCACCGACTATGCCGATTTGATCCTCGCCGGCTTTGCCCGGCTGGCCTCCGAATTCGGCCAGCCGATCGGGGCCAGCATCGGCATTGCCCGGCTGCACCCGGAGAAGGGCGACGAGAGTCATCAGCTACGCGTGGTCGACGAGGCCTGTTACCAGGCCAAGCGCGAGGGCCGTGGTCGGGTGGTGATCGCCTGAGGCTGGTCCGCGGCCCGCGCATGAACAGGCGTGCCCATCGCCGACCGTGACGCTTGCGCCTGCGAGGACGCGCTGCAAGACTCCGCGCTCACCGTAGCGAGTGTGGTCATGCCCATCGTTTCACTGCTTTGTCCCGTACCGATCCGTCGCCGTCTGGCCATCGCGCCGCGCGACTATGCGCGTCGGGATCGTGCCATCGAGGCCTTCGAGGCCGGTCAGTACCTGGAATCGGTCAGCGAAACCCTGCGCTATCTGCTGCCGCGGCTGGAGCTGCCAGACCTGGCGCAGCAGCCGCTGTGCTTTGTCCAGGGTTCGGCGCGGGTGCGGCTGGCGATCGATGACGGCGTGTTGCGGCTGACGACAGCCCTGGCCGCGCTGCGTGAAGATTCGCAGTCGACCGCGGCACTGCGCTATGTGCTGACTCGATTGAGCGCCACCGGTCAGCTGTTTCAGCCACGCCTGCGCGGGTCCGAGCTGACCCTGGAGTTCAGCGATCGGCTGTCGCTGCTGCATCCGGCCAAGCTGGCCGAGGTACTGCAACGCCTGCCGATGGAATCGGACAGCAACGATGGCTGGCTGCAGGAGCGCTTCGGTCTGGATCCGCTTGACCGCGAGCCGATTGCCGAGCTGGGTGCCGAGGAAATGACCCGGGCGCTGGAGATCTGGAATTCGCACTGGGCGGCAGTGGACGAGCTGATGGTGGAATCGCGGCGGCGGCGCTCGGTGCGCTTTCTCGACGCGCTGGGTTCCTATGCCGCCAATCAGGTGCGCTACACCTTGCCGCTGTTCGGCAGTGTCCGGGCGCGCCTGAACGAAAGTGCCGATGATTTCACCGACAAGGACGAGAACCCGAACAAGCGCGACAGCGCCCTGGCCAAGGCCATCAAGGACATGCGCCAGGTCGGCGAGGCCGAGTTGCGGCAGTGCCTGGGCCATGCCGAGTTCGCGATGAACCCGCTGTACGAGGGCACGCCCTCGCTGCTGACCTCCATGCTCGGTGCCGGACAGCGCATGCAGACCACCGGAGAACTGCGCGCCACCGGACGCTCGCTGGAGGCAGCGCTGGAACTGATCGCTGATTATCTTTATCTGCTGGCCGAACATTCCTGGCCGGCCGAAGTCGAGAGCGCACTGCGCACCGGACTGGACCTGGTGTCGAGCAAGCCCTGGCGCGAAGCCGCCGACGTGCTCTGGAATCATGCCAATCAGACCGCCCGCATCTTCGGCAGCCACGGCGAGCGCGATCGCGAAGAAGAAGAGCCAGACTACGGCCCGGGGAGTACCAGTTATGAATCCTGAGATCAGCGCAGCCGCGCCGGGCCTGAACACGCTCGATGACATCGACAGCCTGGGCGTCTACCAGGTCTACACCGGCACCGGCACCGGCTCGGGCTTTCTGATCGATGCCACCCATCTGGTGACCAATTGCCATGTGGTCCAGCCCTACCGCGAAGTGGCCATCGAGATGCGCGACCGCAGTCGCATCATCGGCCGCGTGCGCCGGGTGCACCCGCATCGTGATCTGGCCATCGTCGAGCTGTCGCGCCCGGTCAGTGGCGAGGTGCTGGCGCTCAGCGACGGCGAGCAGCTGCGCCCCAAGCAGGCCGTGCACATCCTCGGATTTCCCGTGGGCCTGCCGCTGTCGCTGACCGAGGGCGTGATCTCGCACGCACGCCAGCTGCTCGACGAGCAGTATTTCCTGCAGACCGATGCCGCCATCAATCCGGGCAACTCCGGCGGGCCGATGCTGGACGATCACCGCCGCATCATCGCCGTCACCACCTGCAAGCTGAACGCCGCCGATTCGGTCGGCTTCGGCATCCCGATCGCCGATGTACGCCGTTTCATCGATGAATTCCGCGCCCAGACGGTGGATTTCGGGGTCAATTGCCCGACCTGCGAGGAACTGATCGATCAGGCCGTGCGCTACTGTCCCAGCTGTGGCTCGGATCTGGAAACCCATCACGATTTCGGTGAGTACTTCGAGGCACCCGAGGCCCATCCGCTGGCGGAATTCGTCGAGATGGCCCTGCGCAAGGCGCAGATCAATCCGGTGCTGGCGCGGCACGGCAGCCACAACTGGTCATTCCACATCGGCAGCGCCCCGATCAAGATCTGGTGCTGCTGCTCGGAGCACCTGAATTTCTCCTCGCCGATGGCGCAGACCGGTCCGCGCGGGCTCAATGAGCTGTTCCAGTACCTGCTCTCGGCCGAGCACCTGCCCTATGCCTTCGATCTGGTCGGCAGCACCATCCGCCTGAATCTGGTGGTGCACATCTCCGACGTGTTCCTGCCCGACGAGCACGAGCACCTGGCCGAACGCGTGCGCCAGTTCATTGCCAAGGCCGACGCCGCCGACGATGTGCTGATCCAGCAATACGGCTGCCAGCCGGCGCCTGAAACCCAGCTCGATACCCTCAAGGGCGGCGAGCACCACGGCGGCTAGCGGGGACGAGGGCAGTCAGTAGTAGGCCGAGGGTGCCGCGCAGCGGCTCCCCGGCAGTTGCAGGGCATGAGGGCGTCAGGCGTCAATCGCCGCGCGCTGGCGGCAACCCTTCCTCAAAACCGTCGGCAAAAATCTCCGGCGGCATTCCCGGCTCGCAGTTGTAGCAGATCAGGGCGAAATCCTGCTGAGGGCTTGCCGGTTCCCAGGGGTTCAGGGCGTCGGCGGCGATCACCGCGGCCAGCACGCGCACGCGGAAATCCTGGCCAGCGTGTACCGCCGGCGCCAGAAACACGCCCTCCAGATTGTTCCGGTCGTCGGCCACGCCGCCAGGAACCGAATAGCCGTCGCCCTCGGCAAACACATTGCCGAGGTAGGTGTTCGCGCCCAGTCGTAGCTGCAGATCCAGATCATTGGTCCAGGACGGCGTGGTTCCGCCCAGGCCCGGGCCGGCGGCATCGGTCCAGGCCAGCATGATCCGCACCGGCTGGTCCGGATCGGCGGGGCGCAGATAGGCGTTCCAGCTCGCGCCGCTGTCGCTCAACACGACGGTCTGATCAAGCAGCCAGACGGCAACGCCCGGGTTGATCACGGCGTCCAGATCGAGGCGGCCCCAACCGGCAAAGCGGTTGGGGCGCTGCGGCATGGCCCGGGCATCGGCGTCGAGGCGGCCGGCCAGATTGGCGGCCGTGGCCGTAAAGGCGGCCTTGACCAGCGCCGGGCTCGGATCAACGCCGTGCAGCGTGCGATATTGCTCGAAGTACAGGGCGGCAGCGCCCGACACCATGGGCGAGGCCATGCTGGTGCCGCACATCAGGGTGTAGGCGCTGTCGCTGCTGCCATTGGTGCTGTCGGTGTAGCAACCCGGTGCCACCAGATTCGGCACCCGGCGGCCATCGCAGGCCGGTCCGTGGGCACTGTTGATCGACAGATCGAAGAGCGCGTCGATCTGACCGGCGCTCGCCGACAGCAGTTGCGTGGAGCCCACCGACAGCAGGTTCTTGGCCTCATCGGGCGAGCCGAGTGAGCTCGGCGCGCAAATGCCGGTATTGCGTTCGCCGAAGCCGTTCATGATCGACCACACGGCCAGCAGCTGCTGGTTGCCCGGCATGGCCGCACTGGCGTCGCGAGCGATCATGTCCACCTGCATGGTCGGGATGTCATAACCCTGTGGCGTGCCGGTCGGTCCCCAGGAGTTGTTGGCCAGCTGCGCGCCGCTGGTGGCCACATCCCGATACAGGTCGATCATGCCGTCGACCACCATGCTGCCGGGCCCGGCCGCCAGAAACGGGGCGTAGCGGTGCTGGATCACCTTGGCACCCGGGGCCACGCCCAGACCGCGCAGGAAGCCGCCGCCATCGAGGACGCCGGAGAAGCCGGTGCCGGCGATGGCGCCGGCCACATGGGTGCCGTGGTTGTCATCGAGACTGGTACAGCTGCCGGCCGTGCCCTGGCAGGGGGCGACATTGCCGAGCAGATCCTGATGCGAGCTGCGGAAGCCGCCATCGACGACGCTGACCTTGACGCCGAGACCGCTGACGCCGCTGTTTGACAGCCAGTCGAGGTAGCCCGGGTAGATGCCCGGATTGCCGTTGTAAGCGCCAACGATCGACTGATTGCTGATCTCGCCGCGCGGGCCGGCGCCGGCGGCGATGTGCTGCAGCGTGTAGACCCCGGGTACCTGCGCTGCAGCCAGATAGCGCTCGCCCGACAGCGTCAGCTGAACCAGGGTCAGATCCGCTGTCAGCGCGGTGCGTTTGCTCAGGCTGGCGCCGAGCTCGGCCAGCGCAGCGATCACACGGTCGGCGCTGGCGGCATCGATCAGCGCCATGGTGGGTGTAGGGTCGGGACCCAGCGCACGGCTTTGCGGCGGCACCCGTTGCGCCGGCAGCAGCGGACCGCTCCAGCGCGCCAGCGTGCTGCGTGCAGCCAGCGCATCGAGCTGCGACTGATCGGCCCAGACGATGTAGCTGAACGGCGCCAGATAGCGCACCGGTCTGATCCGGGCGGCGCGCAGGGCCTGCAGATCTGCGCTGCGCGGCGGGCCATTGAGCTGCAGCAGGTGGAAGTCCGCGGCAGCCGAGGGCAGATCCTGCCACCAGGGATCGCTGGGAGCGGCCGGCAGCGCCAGCGGATCGATGGCCTGACCATCGATGACCAGCAGGAAGGGATTGGCCGATCGGCTGACGCGGGCGCCGAGTTCGGCGTCCGGACGCGCCACCGCCGGCATCCAGATGAAGCCGCCGTAATCGACCGCGCCAGCGGGCAGATCAGCACGCAGCGCAGCGCTCGCTTGCTCCACCCGCAGCCAGGTTTCGGCGCGGGACGAGGTGCACAGGCACAGCAGGGCGATGGCAAACAGACGACGCATCGGGCTTCCGGGCGGCGCTCCCGGGCTGGCTGCAGCCCGGGAGCGAAGGATCGGCAGGGTACACCAGCGCAGGCGGGTGCCAGGTGACGGACGATATCCCGCAACGTAAACAAGTCTTGCCCGGGGCCGCATCGGCCGACAGGTGCAGCGCTCAGTCCGGCGCCGACACCGGCAGGCGCAACACGAAGCGGGTGCCAAGGCCGACGCTGCTGTGCACCTCGATATGTCCACCCAGCCGCGCATGGACCTGATTGAAAGCCACATGCAGGCCCAGGCCCACGCAGCCCTCGGATCGGCGGGTGGTGAAGAAGGGCTCGAAGACCCGCGGCAGGTCCTCAGCAGCAATGCCCTTGCCGTCATCGGCAAAGCTCAGCTCGATGTATTCGGCGTCCAGCGCTCGCGCCTGCAGGCGCAGGATGCCGGGAACATCCGCGTCGTAGGCATGCTGCACCGCATTCTGCGCCAGCGTGGTGATGATCTGGCCGAGCGTGCCCGGGTAACTGTCCAGTATCAGGGCACTGTCGCAGTTCAGCGTCATCTGGATCGGCCGGCGCTTCCAGACCACCTCCAGGCTCTCGACCAGATCGCGCAGATAATCCAGCAGTCCGAAGCGGCGGCGCTCATCCAGGCTGCGGTCCACCGACACCTGGCGGAAGCTGCGCACCAGATGTGCGGCGCGCGCCAGATGGTCGTCGACCAGATGGGCGGCGTGGCTGGCGGTGGCGACGTACTGATCGAGGTCCGAGGCCCTGAGCTCATGCGCAGCCAGCTGCCGCTTGAGCAGTCCCAGCTGCTCGCTCTGCAGCGAGGCGGCGGTCAGGGCGATGCCCAGCGGCGTATTGATTTCATGGGCCACGCCAGCGACCAGCTGGCCCAGCGAGGCCATCTTTTCAGCCACCACCAGTTGTTTCTGGGTGCCGCGCAGCTGCTCCAGGGTCTGTTCGGCTCTTTCCTTGGCCACACTCAGTTCGGCCGTGCGCTCGGTCACCATCTGCGCCAGCGCGCGCTCGTGGCGGCGGATGCGCGCCAGATGGCGTTGATAGCCGGCATAGCCGATGCCACCCAGGGCCAGTGCGGCCAGGGCCGCGAACCAGGGCGTCTGCCAGTATTCGGGAAGCACCTTGACCGGAATGCGCAGATTCTGGTCGGTCCAGGCGCCGCTGCGATTGCTGCCGCGGATCAGCAACTCATAATCTCCGGGCCACAGATTGCTGTAGCTGGCGATGCGGCGATCGGCATCGGTCTCGATCCAGTCGGCATCGAAGCCGCGCAGTTGATAGGCGTAGCGGATGCGCTGCGGCGCCGAGTAGTCGAGCGCCGCGAATTCGACACTGAAGGTGCGCGCCGCGGCCGGGATCGACAGCCCGGCAGCCCAGTCGGCCGATGCCTGAGGCCGGCCATCGACCCGGACTTCGGTGGCAACCACCGGCGGCTCATAGCCCCAGGCCTCGAAGCGTTCCGGATCGACCAGCGCCAGCCCGTGGCTGCCGCCGAAGAGCAGCAATCCGGCAGCAGTCTGGGCATAGGATCGAAACCAGGCCGTGCCTATGTCCAGGCCATCGGCGCGGCTGAGTTCGTAGATCGAATCCCGCGCCGGATCGAGGACGTGGCGCTGGGTCCAGATCCGGCCGCGCTGATCTTCGAGCAGATTGGCGCCGAAGGGTCGGCCGCCGAATCCCAGGCGCGCGCTGACCGCATCGAAGCGCGCGTGTCGTCCATCCCAGCCCAGCAGGCGCAACAGGCCTTCCGATGTATCCACCCACAGCTGGCCCTGCCGGTCCAGCAACAGGCCGAGAATGCTGTCCGCCATGGGATCATCGGCAGGGTTGTCGGTATGCACGGCGAGCAAGGCCTTGCTGCCCGCTTCGAGCACGAACAGTCCACCGGCGCTGCCCACCCAGAGTCGCCCTGAAGGCTCCAGCTGCAGCGCATTCACATCCGCGGCCAGACTGTTGCCCTCGGTGGTGGGAATGTCCACGGCACGCCCGGTTTGCGCCTGCCAGCGGGCCAGGCCGGTATTGCTGCCTACCCACAGATCGCCGCCCGGATCCGGGGTCAATGCCCGCACCGTGGTCCCGCTCAGCCCTTCGGCGCGGCCGATGCTCGAGAACTGGCGGGTTTGTGGATCATGACGGTAGAGCCCGGCCAGCGTACCGGCGTAGACGGCGCCGTCGGCCGTCTGCGCCAGACTGATGACCATGCCGTTGCCGAGCGCCTGCGGATCGTCAGGATCGGGGCGGTAGCCACCGACGATGCCGCGCGCGGGATCGAGCACGTCGATGCCATTTTCGCGCGTGCCCAGCCAGATCTCGCCGGTGGCCAGCTCCAGCACGCTGCTGATGCTGGGACTGGACAGTGAACCCGGCTGCACCGGGCTGTGATGGAGGACGCGCACCGCGTCGTTCTGCGGATCGTGTCGCTGCAGCCCGCCGCTGTATCCGCCCATCCAGATCTGTCCGGCCTGATCGGCCAGGAAGCAGCGGATCTGGGCATGGGCCAGACTCGAGGCGATGGAGGGATCGGGACGTATCTGGCGCAGGATCCGGCCGCTGCCGGTGTCGACCACGGTGATGCCGCCGAAGGAACCAAGCCAGAGCTCCCCATCGCGCGGCTGAATCATGGCCAGGGCCAGCGAGTCACTGCTGCTGGGCGTGTGCGTCAGCCCCACCGGAACCGCGAGGCTTTCCAGCGTATCGGGATGGATCAGATGACTGCCAACCTGGGCCGTGCCGACGCCGATGCGACCATCGCGCAGCTGATACAGGCTCATGATCAACTGCCCGGCGAGGGCGCTGCCTGGCCCGCTGTCGGCCCCGACCCGCAGATAGGCGCCGGACTGCTCGCGGCGTACCGAGAGCCCGTTCCAGCTGCCGATCCAGAGATCACCGGCCAGGTCCACCAGCAAGGCGAAGATGCGGTCGTCGCTGGCCGAAGAACTTTGGCCGTGCACCCGGGTGTAGTGCTCGAACACGCCCCGGGCCGGATCGAAGCGATCCAGCCCGGCGCGGGTGCCGAGCCAGATCTGACCGTGCCGATCCTCGGCCAGCGCCCGTACCTGATCATGCGTCAGGCTGCCACTGTCTGAAGGATCGTGGCGATAACGCCGGAAGCGGCCGCTGGCAGGATCCATCACCGACACGCCGTCGGCGTCGGTGCCTACCCAGAGGCTGCCGTCCGAGGCCACCAGCAGCGCCCGGATGAACACGCCGCCGATGGTCTCGGGATCGTCCGGATCGCGGGCGTAGCGGACAAAGCGGTAACCGTCGAAGCGGATCAGCCCGTTGGGCGTGCCGATCCAGATGAAACCGCGCCGGTCCTGCACCAGCGCGGTGACATTGTTGTCCGGAATGCTGTCCGCATCGCCGATGGTTTCGAAATAGGCATCGCCCAGACCGAGCATGGTGGCCTGCGCCGGCAAGGCCAGCGACAGCAGCAGCGCAAGCATCCAGGGCAGGGCACGCATGCGCCTATCCTAGCCCGCATTCCTCAAACCGGCGTGAGAAATGCGGGCTAGCGCCGAAAACACCCCCGCGAGCGCCGCCCCGAAGGCGCCGACCGTCATTCCCGCGAAGCCCCAAGCCGTCATTCCCGCGAAAGCGGGAATCCAGTCCCCAAATGCCCCAGCACAGATCTGGATTCCCGCTTTCGCGGGAATGACGCCCTGGAGGCCGCCCCTGAGTCGCCGCGGTCTTGCGCTTCGACGTCGATTTGGTGAGAGGATTGCCCGGACACGAAGCGGCCGCAGCCGAGGAGAGCAGCGCATGAACCAAAGACAGGACCCCGACGGCACGCGCTTGCCGATCAAGCTCGACAGCACCAGCAATGGCGAGTTCGAGCCGATCCCGCTGGAGCCTGTGCATCTGGAGGCACGGCGGCAGGCGCTGACGCAGGCCAGCGAGCACGCGCGTCGGCTGGGACAGGATCGCCGCAGCTTTCTGGTTTCACTGGCGGGTGCGGCGAGCACGCTGCTGGCGATGAATCGCAGCTATGCCCAGGCCGGCCGCACCGGCGGGTTCTATGCCCTGCCCAAGGAGGCCGCGCTGGAGGAGGATGCCGCCGCCAGCGTGCTGGCGGGCAAGGAATTCATCTTTGACGTGCAGGGGCACTTCGTCAATCCGACCGGGGCCTGGACGCGCCGGGTGAAGCCCGGGGTGAGGCCGATCAGCTTTGCCGACACCGAAGGCTGCGCTGCGGCGGCTCTGCCCGGCAATCTGGATCACTTGCAGTGTCTGGGCCCGGATCCCTTCATCCGCGATGTCTTCATCGATTCGGACACTGATCTGATGGTGCTGAGTTTCGTGCCCTCGACCCGCGCCGACGAGCCGCTGACCATCGAGGAAGCCGCCGCCACGGCAGCCATCGTCGAGCGCATGGAGGGTACCCATCGGCTGTACCTGCACGCCCGGGTCAATCCCAATCAGGACGGCGATCTGGCGGCGATGGACGAACTGGCAGCGAGACACCGGATCGCGGCCTTCAAGACCTACACCCAATGGGGTCCGGAGGGCAAAGGCTATTTCCTCGATGACGAGGCCGGGCTGGCCATGATCGAGAAGGCACGGGCGCTGGGGGTCAACAACATCGCCATCCACAAGGGCCTGCCTTTCGGTCCGAAGTCCTACGAGCACAGCACCTGCGTGGATGTCGGGCGCGTGGCCAGACAGTGTCCGGACATGAACTTCCTGATCTACCACTCCGGTTTCGTCACCGCGGCCGGCGAAGGGCCCTATGACCCCAAGCGCATCGATGGTGTCGATCAGTTGATCAGCTCGGTGCGCAAGGCCGGCCTCGGTCACGGCAGCAATGTCTACGCCGAGCTTGGATCCACCTGGCGCTTTCTGATGCGCGATCCGGACGCCGCCGCGCACACGCTGGGCAAGTTGCTGGTGCATCTGGGGCCGGACAATATCCTCTGGGGCACCGATTCGATCTGGTACGGCAGCCCACAGGACCAGATCCAGGCCATGCGCGCCTTCCAGATTTCGCCCGAATTCCGCGAGCGTTACGGCTACCCCGAGATCACGCCGCAACTGCGCGCGAAGATCTTCGGCCTCAACGCCCTCAAGGTCTACCGGGTAGACAGCGCCGTGCTCAGGCCGCTGCTGGCCGCCGATCGCATCAGCCGAGAGCGCGAGGAGGGCCGCAATGCGCCGGACCCGAGCTTCCTCAGCTACGGACCGAAAACCCGCCGCGAGTTCCTGCGCCTGCAGGCGGCTTCCGGGGTGCCGTAGCGAGGTGAGAGTCTGGCGCTGCGCTTGTTCGCGCAACAGACACTGGCGGGCGCGGGGGCGCAACGGCGCACCCGGCCCGCCAGGATTCAAGCGACCAGGTTCACCAGTCGACCCTTGACGATCACGACCTTGCGCGGACCCTCGTCGGGTACGTGGCGACGCACGTTCTCGTTTGCCAGCGCGATGGCTGCGATGCTGGCGTCGTCGGCATCGACTGGCACCAGGATTTCGCCGCGCAGCTTGCCGTTCACCTGTACCGCGAGCGTCACCTGATCCTGCTGCAGTGCGTCCTCGTCGGCTTCGGGTGGCGGGGTGTCGATGATGTCGCCGCGATAGCCGAGGGCGCCCCACAGCACATGGGCGATGTGCGGACTGACCGGATACAGCACGCGCAGTGCGATGCTCATCGTCTCCTGAAGCACGAAGGCGTTGTTGCCCTTGTAGGCGTCCAGTGCATTCAACAGTTTCATGACGCCCGAAACGATGGTGTTGTAATGCAGGCGATCGTAATCGGCGTTGATCTGCTTCAGGGTTCGGTGCACTTCGAAGCGCAGCGCCCGATCATCCTGGTTGAAGGTGCCTGCCTTGCCTGCCGAGCGGATGGCATCGGCATGCCGATGGGCTGCGGCCCAGAAACGTCGCAGGAAGCGCGAGGCACCCTCGACACCGGAATCGGACCAGGCCGCGGACTGTGCCGGTGGGCCGGCGAATATCGTGAACAGGCGCGCCGTGTCGGCGCCATATCTGGAGATGATGTCCTTGGGTTCGACGACATTGTTCTTGGATTTGGACATCTTCTCCATGCCGCCGATGGTGACCGGCTGGCCATCGTCCCTGAGAATGGCGGCGACCGGCTGGCCCTTCTCGTCGCGCCTGATCTCGACCTGATTGGGATAGAACCAGATCTTCCGGCCGCTGTCTTCTTCGCGGTAGTAGCACTCGTTGAGCAGCATGCCCTGGGTGAACAGTCGCGTGAACGGTTCGCTGATGTCGATCAGGCCGAGGTCGCGCATCGCGCGCGTCCAGAAGCGCGCATAGAGCAGATGCAACACCGCATGCTCGATGCCGCCGATGTACTGGTCCATCGGCATCCAGTACTTCATGCGCTCGTCGATCATGCTCAGGCCATCGGGGCAGGTGTAGCGCATGAAGTACCAGCTCGAATCGACGAAGGTATCCATCGTGTCGGTTTCGCGCCGGGCGGGGCCGCCGCAGGTAGGACAGGTCGTTTCGTAGAAATCCGGCCGCTGCTGCAGCGGGTTTCCGGAGCCATCCGGGACGCAGTCGGTGGGCAGCACCACCGGCAGATCGGCGTAGGGCACCGGCACATCGCCGCAGGCGGCGCAATGGACGATCGGTATGGGCGTGCCCCAGTAGCGCTGCCGGCTGATGCCCCAGTCGCGCAGGCGCCAGGTGGTCTTGGGTTCGCCGACGCCGAGTGCGGCAAGATCGGCGGCCACGGCGGCAGCTGCGGCCTGGCAGGCCAGACCGTCGTACCGACCCGAACCAACGAGGAATCCGCGGGTCTTGTCAGCGTACCAGTCGGCCCAGGCTTCGGTAGAGAAGGTCTCGCCCTCGACCGCGACGACCTGACGGATCGGAATACCGTAACGCTGCGCAAACGCGAAATCGCGTTCGTCGTGTCCGGGAACTCCCATCACGGCGCCGTCACCGTAGCCCATCAGCACATAGTTGCCAATCCAGATGCCGATCTGTTCGCCGGTCAGCGGATGGATGGCGTAAAGCCCGGTGTGGACACCCTTCTTCACGTTCGCTGCCAGCTCGGCTTCGGTGGTGCCGCCGCGCCTGCATTCGTCGCAGAATTCCGACAGAGCGGGATTGAGCTCGGCCGCGCGGATCGCGATCGGGTGTTCGGCCGCCACCGCGCAGAAGGTCACGCCCAAGATGGTGTCGGCGCGGGTGGTGAACACCATCAGTTTGCCGTCGTCGATCAACTCGCCCGCGGCGTCGCGGATCGCGTGCTGGAACGCAAAGCGCACGCCTTCGCTCTTGCCTATCCAGTTGCGCTGCATCGCCCGCACCTGCTCGGGCCACTCCTCCAGGCCGTCGATATCGGCCAGCAGCTCTTCCGCATAGCGAGTGATTGCCAGATAGTAGCCCGGGATCTCCCGCTTCTCGACGATGGCGCCCGACCGCCAGCCGCGGCCGTCGACGACCTGCTCGTTGGCGAGCACGGTCTGGTCGACCGGGTCCCAGTTGACGACCTGGGTCTTCTTGTAGGCAATGCCCTTTTCCAGCATCTTGAGGAAGAACCACTGGTTCCAGCGGTAGTACTCGGGTTCGCAGGTGGCGATCTCGCGCGACCAATCGATCGCCAGACCAAGCGGCTGCATTTGCGCCTTCATGTCGGCGATGTTGGCATGGGTCCATTCGGCCGGCGGTCTGCCGGAAGCCATCGCCGCATTCTCGGCGGGCAGGCCAAATGCGTCCCAGCCCATCGGCATCAGGACGTTGTAGCCCTTCATCCGCAGCCGGCGAGTCAGGATGTCGTTGATGACGTAGTTGCGCACGTGGCCCATGTGCAGCTTTCCGGAGGGATAGGGCAGCATCGAGCAGGCGTAGAATTTGGGCTTGTCGCGTTGCTCCACGACACGATAGGCATCGCGGTCTTGCCAATACCGTTGCGCGGCCACTTCCACCGTGGCGGGCTGATAGTGCTCTTCCAATGGGATCATCCTGAGTGAGCTCGACCGCAGGCCGGTCGCGGGGATAACCCGCAATGATAGCGCGGACGCGGCGCGAACTGAGACATGCCCGGGTAATACCTCAGCCAGCTGCCAACCGATACGAAGGACATCGGCGCCTCAAGCGCGGCCCTCGCGCGCCATCCGCCGCAGGCGGTACATCTCGGCGTCGGCGCGGGCCAGGGTGTCACCCAGGCTCTCGCCGTTCTCGCGCAGGGCCTGGCCCAGTGAGTAGCGGCACGGTGCGGCGTTCATGTCGGCGCGTAGCCGCGCAATCAAGGTCTGGACCTGGGGGCGACTGGCATCGGCCAGCAGCAGTACGAATTCATCGCCACCGCTACGGACGACAGCATCGCTCTCGCGGATCTGGGACTGCAGATAGTGGGTCATGGCGATCAGCACCTGATCGCCAGCCTCGTGTCCGCGGCTGTCGTTGATCTGCTTGAACTGATCGAGGTCGACATTGATCACGCCCCAGCAGTGCGTGCCCTGCTGCCGTTCAAACTCGTTGAAGTAGCGCCGGTTGTAGGCCTGGGTCAGGGCGTCGCGCAGATTTTCCTTGCGCAGTGCCTCGGCCTCGCGCTGTTGCTCGGTGATGTCGACGGCGCTGCCGATGGCATAGCCACGGGTCTCCGAGACCCGGGTGCTGTATTGCCACAGGCGCTCGGTGGCATCCATACGTCGCACCTGCATCGTGCCTTCGTCCTGATGCTGCAGGGCCAGCCGCCGCAGGTAGTCCTCGAAGTCAACGCGAGATTCATCGCTCAGGAAATCACCGAGCGCCCGTCCCACCAGTTGTTCCGGCAGCGTGCCCAGGGCCTCGGCGGTGGCCAGATTGACCATGACCAGTTCGCCGCGCAGATCGTGCAGAAACACCAGACCCTTGCTCAGACGCAGCAGATCGGTGGCTTTCGATTCGCTCTCGCGGCGCGCCGCGAGCGCTGCCCGCAGCCGCCGATTCAAGCGCCGTTGCAGGACAAAGAAGAAGGACAGGATGACGACGATGCCGAGGGCCGCGAACATCAGCCAGCGCGTCAGCCGGTTGGATTCGGCCAATGCCTGCTCGCGCTCCCTGGCCAGTTCTGCCTCGCTGGCCAGGCGTACCACCTCCAGTTCCTGGTTGGCGTAGGTCAGACGCGCCTCATAGTCATCGGCGGCCTTGGCCCGGTCACTCAGGCTGACCTCTCGATCCAGATCGAGAAAGCGGTCAACCAGCCGGTTCCAGACCGTGGAATCGGCATCGTGATCGACCATCAGCTCCATCAGTTGCCGCGACAGCCGCAACTCGTCGCGGGCCAGCCCCAGCTGCTGGAAGGACTCGAAGGCGGTGCGCAATTCGCGCTCGGCCGTTTCCCGATCCCCTGCATCCATGGCGGCCAGACCCAGCACCTCGTGGCCAAGTCCGTCGAGTTGGGTATTGGCCAGTTCTGCGCCCAGATCCAGCACCCGTCGGCCGCTCTTGATCTGGGTCTCGATATCGCCGTCCTGGCGTGCCACACGGGCTGACTCCAACGCCAGTTCGGCGGCGAGTTTGGGGTCCTGGACCGCGTCGGCTGCAGCCAGTGCCTCGGTCAGCGTGGCACGCGCGGCATCCAGCTGCTTGAGCTGCGATTCGGCTCGGGCGCGATTGCGCAACAGCCGCGCGCGCATCGCCAGCGCCTGGTTCGGGCCCAGCTGTTCCAGTCCCAGATCGGCATAGCGGGCAGCGGATTCGTGCTTGCCGAGCATGAAGCTCAGCGAGGAGTAGCCCAGATAGACGTCGGCCGCGAGCGCCGGCGAGGGGTGTTTCTCCAGCAATACCTGGGCATCGCCGAGCAGACGCTCGCCGCGGGTGTAATCCTGGCGGGCGAAACTGCCGCGGCTTTGCGCGATCAGGCCACGGACTTCAAGCATGGGGTCCTCGGCCATACGCGCGGCCAGGGCGGCCGCCGCGCCGGCATCGCGCTGACAGGTCCAGTCGGCCACGACCCTGCAGGCATTGGCCCGAGCCAGTTCCAGCAGCGCCAGCAGACGCGAATCTCGCGCTGCCCGGGCACGCTCCAGTTCGGCCGGCAGTGCTTCCAGCACCTGGTCCGGTTGGGTCAGGGCCTGGATCTCGAGCGGATGGCGCGGCAGTTCGTCGTCGTCGGCCTGCGCGTAGGCAGACAGCTGCAGGCCAGCCAGCGTGAGACAAAGCAGCAGACCACGCCAGAAGCCTGTGGGCGCAGTGCCGTACTGGGTGATCCCCAGCATATCCACTCTCCGGTTGAACCGGCCCCCGTGACCAGTGGCGCGGATTCTAGCGCATGCATTGCCCAGTCACCGGCGCCCGAACAAATGGCTGCAGTCACCAACAATGCCGATTCCCTTCAGCTGCGACAGCCTGCTAGCTTGGCGATCCCAATCGCGGGCGCCGTCCTCGGAACCACCCATGCACTACCTCCTGATCTATCAGCTATCCCCCGACTATCTGGCGCGCCGTGGCGAGTTTCGGAACGCCCATCTGCAGCTGGCCTGGGCCGCCCAGGCCGCCCAGGATCTGATCCTCGGTGGGGCGCTGGGCGATCCCGCAGACCAGGCCATGCTGCTGTTTCAGGGCGACACGCCGGCGGCGGCCGAGCGTTTCGCCCGCAGCGATCCCTACGTGGCCAACGGCCTGGTGTTGAGCTGGAGCGTGCGACCCTGGAATACCGTGGTGGGCGATCAGGCCAGCCATCCGGTGCGTCCTGCGCCCTGACGATGGATCTCCGATTCTGTTGAACCCTGGCAGACAGCGTCCAGCCCCGCAGCTGTGCGAGCATCCGCCTTTCGCTCCTGGAACTGCTGATGTCGACTTTCGTCCTGGTGCTGTTCCTCTGGATCTTCTCGGTCTGCCTGCATGAGTTCGCGCACGCGGCCGTCGCCTATCGGGGCGGCGATATCACGGTCAAGGACAAGGGCTATCTGACGCTGAATCCGGTGAAGTATCTGGACCCGGTGACTTCGCTGCTGTTGCCGGTGCTGTTCCTGGTCATGGGCGGCATCGGTCTGCCCGGCGCCGCGGTCTACATCGACCGCAGTCGGCTGCGCTCGGCCCATTGGGACAGCGCGGTGTCGCTGGCTGGCCCGGCCATGAATCTGCTGCTGCTGGTGTTGCTGTCCGGGTTGCTGGTCATGCCCGCTGTGGCCAGCAGCGAGTACGCGCCAGCTTTGGCTTTTCTGGCGCTGCTGCAGGCCAGTGCGGTGGTCTTGAATCTGCTGCCATTGCCGGGCTTTGATGGCTACGGTGTGCTCTGGCCCTATCTGCCGGCGCATCTGCGCGCCCAGTTCGATCGCTATGCCGGCTATGCCGTGCTGGTGCTGTTCCTGCTGCTGTTCATGGTGCCGCCCTTCGCCCGCGCCTTCTGGGGTCTGGTCGGGCTGCTGGTCAATGGCGTCGGCGTGCCCTTGGACCTGGCACGACTGGGTTATGCCGAGTTCCGGTTCTGGGATTGAGGAAGCGGGGACGGGGACAGGGGCGAGGGACAGCAAGAGCGGGGCAAGGGAAAGCAAAGGCGGGGCAGGGGGAAAGGGAAAGCAAAGGCGGGGCAGGGGGCGAGGGAAAGCAGAAGCGGGGGAGGGGGGAGGGGGCCGGGGTCCGGCG
>JALHRS010000028.1 GCA_022841325.1 Lysobacterales bacterium
GCCAGCGCCATTTCCGCGGCACGCGCGATCTGGTCGCTGGGCCAGCCCGCCGCGACCCCGACCCCGGATCGGCCGCCTGCGCCAGCGCTGTCCGACGCGGCATTGCTGGACGCCCTTCGCGCGATGATCGCCAGGGGCATGTCTGGAGCCAACGCGATCGATTTCAGCATACAACTCCAGGAACAGGCGGCATTGCTCGCCGGGCAGCCGGATGCCCGCGCCGAAGATCGTCAGCTGGAGGCGGTCGACCTGATGGCGCGACTGCAGCAGGCAATCGAGCGTGACCCGCTGTTACCGCAGACTTTTCGCAACTGGTGCCGCCCGCTGTTGGCGCCAATACTCGCCACCCAGCTGCACCCCGATGGGCTGGCCGAATCCGGCGAGGCCCTGCGCGAGCTGTTTGCACTGCTGGAATTCGGCAGCGTGCTGTGTAGCGAACGCAATGATCCGGCCATCCGCCAGATTGGCGAGAGCATCACGGAACTGGTCGGCCGGCTGCAGCAATCCGAACGGCTCACTCCGGAGCAGCTCAAGAGCGCCTGCGAGCAACTGGAAGCCCTGCTGCGCCGGCACCGCAAGGCTGGACATGCCATTGAAGAACGCGTGGTCGATTCCTGTGTCGGCCAACAACGACTGGTAGAGGCCAGGCGGCAGGTCCAGCGCGAACTGGCGGTGCGCTTTGGCGGGCGCGAGATTCCGGAAGCATTGGCGAGGCTGATCGAGCAACGACTCGCGGCCACGATGTTGTTGACCCTGCTGCGCGAAGGCACCGAGAGTCAGGAATGGCAGTCGCTGAAGAAGCGCATCGAAGGTCTGGATCACGCCTTGCGACTGGCGGCCGAAGGCGCGCCGGTTGCCGACGCCGAGCCGCATGTTGCCTGGCTGCGGGACTCGCATCTGGCCGATGGCGCTGATGCCTCGGCACTGTCCGGGCAGATGGCGGCGCTGACCGATTCACTGCGAGGCAAGTCCACCCAATGGGTGCCTTATCACAGCCCTGCCATGGGCCATCTGATGGAGGCGAACCGGCCGTCTGGCGAAGATTCGGAGCAAAGTCCGGTACACAAACAACTGGCTGGCCTGCAATCCGGCGATTGGCTGGCCTTCGGCGCAGACCAGCAGAATGCCCGGCTGCTGAAGCTGGCGTGGATGGCCCCGGACCGCAGTCGCTTCGTGTTCGTCAACCAGCTGGGACATCGTGCTGACGATCTGCAGCGGGAGGAACTGGCCAGCGCGTTGCGCTCAGGTCGCGCCCGCGTGGTGGACCAGGGCGATGCCAGCGTCATCGAGCGCGCCTGGCGCAGCATGATGGAAGATATGCACAACCAGCTGGCCGAACAGGCGATCCATGATTCGCTGACCGGCCTGCTCAACCGCAAGGAACTGGACCGCCGCCTGATTGCATGGACCACGGCCCCCGAGCGGCCGCCGCTGACCATTCTCTGGCTGGGCGTGGACCACCTGCGCGTGATCAACCAATCGCACGGCATGGCAGCCGGAGACCTGGCGCTGCGCGCAGTCGCCGATACCCTGCAACGCTATTCCGATCGCGTACCCGTCGGACAGAGCTACTGCGCCCGTATCGCCGGCGACGAGTTTGCGGTGGTTCTCGAGGGCGTGGGGCCAACGGCATCTCGGCGCAACGCCCAGGCGCTGCTGGATCAGCTGAATGCACTCGACCTGAGTCTGGAAGGCAGCAACATCCGCATGACCGTCAGCATGGGTCTGGTCGTTGCCGAGGACAGCTGCACCTCGCCCGATCGCCTGCTCGCCGACGCCGAGCGGGCCTGCCGGGCGGCCAAGGACTCGGGGCGCGGCCGCCTGTACGCCCATCAAGCCGATGACACGCTGCTGAGCCAGATGCGCGAGAGCCTGGATTGGGTGGGCCGGGTCGAGAGCTCACTGAAGACCCAGTCGCTGATGCTCTATGGCCAGCGCGCGGTTTCGCTCAGCGCCCGCGCTCAGGCTGATCCCGACTATCTCGAAATCCTGCTGCGCATGCGCACCGAGAACGGTGTGGCGCTGCCCGGAGATTTCATCATTGCCGCCGAGCGCTATGGCCAGATCATGACGCTGGACCGTTTTGTGTTGCAGGAACTCACCCGCAGCCTGCGCAATGCCAAGAGCCAGCGCGCCTTCCGCATTGCCTTCAATGTGTCTGCCCGCAATATCGTCGACCCCGGATTCATCGACGAGATCCTGGAAACCCTGCAACAGCAACCGCTGCCGATGGCTCAGCTGTGCATCGAACTGACCGAAACCGCAGCGATCGCGCAGCTGGCCGAGGCCACCGTCGGCATGCAGCGACTGGCCGACAGCGGGCTGTCGATGGTGCTCGACGACTTCGGCTCGGGCTGGTCCTCCTACCAGTACCTGCGGCGCCTGCCCTTTGACGTGGTCAAGGTCGACGGCGCTTTCATCAAGGACATCGCCCATTCGGTTGAGGATCGGGCCATGGCCCGCTCGATCAACGAAATTGCGCATCTGCTGGGCAAGCGCACCGTGGCCGAGCACGTTGAGGATGCCGAAACCCTGGAGCAGGTACGCGAGATCGGCTTCGACTATGCCCAGGGTTTTTTCGTCGGTCGGCCGGCACCGCTGGGCGATTTCCTGGACTAGAAGGGCCGGGAAGGGGCACGGGGCACGGGGCACGGGGCACGGGAAAGGCTAAACCACTCTTGCCACGGACCTGAGGGATCTGTAGGTCCAGACTTGTCTGGACGCTCTTGGCCTGGTGCTTGAGAAGCGTCCAGACAAGTCTGGACCTACAGAAGCCAGGAGCCCCTGGCTCTTCCCCGTGCCCCTTTCCCCGTATCCCCTGCCCCGCCCCTGCTATCCTCGCGCGCCCTGAAGCCTTCGCCGCTGTAGTCGATGTCGAACCTGCTGTCCCTGCCCCTGCCGCGCGCGCCGACGCTGTGGAAACGCTGGCGCCCGCTGCACGGCGCCGCCCACGCGCTGGCCCTGACCGAAAGCGCACGCGTTTCCGGACGGGTGATCGTGGCCGCCACCCGCGATTCCGCCAGCGCCCACGCGCTGGAGGCCGATCTGGCGGCGCTGATCGAGCCGGGCGTGCCGGTATTGCATTTCCCGGACTGGGAAACCCTGCCCTACGATCTGTTCGCGCCGCACCCCGACATCGTTTCCCAGCGCATCGCCACGCTGTATCGACTGCCCAGCGTCACCCGCGGCGTGCTGGTGGTGCCGATTTCGACGCTGATGCAGCGATTGCCGCCGACGCGCTACATCGGCGATCGCGTGCTGATGCTGAAACAGGGCGATCGACTCGATCTGGAGCGCGAGGCCGCGCGCCTGGAACAGGCTGGCTACCGCCGTGTAGGCCAGGTCATCGAACCTGGCGATTTCGCCATCCGCGGCAGCCTGCTCGATCTGTATCCGGCGGGCTCGGCCGTGCCCTATCGCATCGAACTGCTCGATGACGAGATCGACACGCTGCGCGCCTTCGATCCGGAAACCCAGCGCTCGGCCGGTGCCGTCGATCGCATCCAGCTGCTGCCCGCGCGCGAATTCCCCTTCGACGAACCCGACCAGAAGCGCGTGCGCGAGGCCATCCGCGAGCGCTTCGACCTCGATGTGCGGCGCTCGGCGCTGTATCAGGATCTGAAGAACGGCAGCGCGCCCTCGGGCATCGAGTACTACCTGCCGCTGTTCTTCGAACAGACCGCGACCCTGTTCGACTATCTGCCCAGGGACAGCCTGCTGGTGCTGGAAGACAGCGCGCTGGCCGCCGCCGATCAGTTCTTCGCCGCCACCCACGAGCGCTACCAGCAACGTCGGCACGATCTGGAACGGCCGATCCTGCCGCCGGCCGAACTCTATCTGCCGCCCGATGAGTTGCGCGAACGCCTGAACCAGCGCGAGCGCGTGCTGATCGGCGGCTTCGAGGATGCCGCCGATACCGGCTCGCAGCCGGCGCCCAGCCTGCCGGTGTTGCGCAAGGGCGAGGAACCGGCGAGTGAACTCAAGGCCTTCCTGCAGGCCTACACCGGAAGGGTGCTGCTGGCCGCCGACTCGCCCGGTCGCCGTGAAGCGCTGATCGACCTGCTGTCGGCCAGTGATCTGCGGCCGCAGACGCTGGACAGCTGGGAAGCCTTCCGCGCCGGCGACAGCCGCTGGGCGATCGCGGTCGCCAGCCTGTCCGACGGTTTTGCCCTCAGCGATCCGGCACTGACGGTCCTGACCGAACGCCAGTTGTACGGCGAACGGGCGCGCCAGGAACGTCGCCGCCGCAAGTCCGAACGCGATCCGGAATCGATCATCCGCGATCTGAGCGAACTCACCGAGGGTGCGCCGGTGGTGCACCACGACCACGGTGTGGGTCGCTACGTCGGGCTGATCACGCTGGATGTGGGCGGGCTGCCGGGTGAATTCGTCACCATCGAATACGCCGGCGGCGACAAGCTCTATGTGCCGGTCTCGGGACTGGACCTGATCAGTCGCTACACCGGCGGCGCCCCCGAACATGCACCGCTGCATTCGCTGGGCAGCGATGCCTGGGACAAGGCCAAGAAGCGCGCCGCCGAAAAGGTGCGCGATGTCGCCGCCGAATTGCTGGAACTCTACGCCAAGCGCCGCGCCCGCAAGGGCGAAGCCATGGTCATCGAACGCGGTCTGTACGAGCAGTTCGCGGCCGGCTTTCCCTTCGAGGAAACCCCGGATCAGGCCGCCGCCATCGAGGCGGTGTTGGCCGATCTGGTCAAGCCGCAGCCGATGGATCGGGTAGTCTGCGGCGACGTCGGCTTCGGCAAGACCGAAGTGGCGCTGCGCGCCGCCTTTGTCGCCGCGCAGGCCGGTCGCCAGGTGGCCGTGCTGGTGCCGACCACGCTGCTGGCCGAGCAGCACTATCGCAATTTCGCCGATCGCTTTGCCGACTGGCCGATCCGGGTGGAAGTGCTGTCGCGATTCAAGAGCGCCAAGGAAATCAAACTGGCCCTGAGTGAACTGGCCGATGGGAAGGTCGACGTCATGGTCGGCACCCACCGCCTGATTCAGGACGATGTGCACTTCAAGCAGCTGGGACTGGTCATCGTCGACGAGGAACAGCGCTTCGGCGTGCGCCAGAAGGAACAGCTGAAGAAGCTGCGGGCCGAGGTCGATCTGCTGACCCTGACCGCCACGCCGATTCCGCGCACGCTGAACATGGCGCTGACCGGACTACGCGATCTCAGCATCATCGCCACGCCGCCACAGCATCGGCTGGCGGTGAAGACCTTCATTGCCCAATGGGATCCGCAGCTGCTGCGCGAGGCCTTCGAGCGTGAACTCGGGCGCGGCGGCCAGGTGTATTTCCTGCACAACGAAGTCGAGAGCATCGAGAAGACCGCACGCGAAGTCGAGGCGCTGGTCCCGCAGGCGCGCATCCGCGTCGCCCACGGGCAGATGCCCGAGCGCGAGCTGGAACAGGCCATGCTCGATTTCTACCGCCAGCGCTTCAACGTGCTGGTGTGCACCACGATCATCGAGAGCGGCATCGACGTACCCACCGCCAACACCATCATCATCAATCGCGCCGACCGTTTCGGCCTGTCGCAGCTGCACCAGCTGCGCGGCCGGGTCGGGCGCTCGCATCACCGCGCCTTTGCCTATCTGGTGGTGCCGCACAAGAAGTCGATCACCGCCGATGCCCAGAAGCGTCTGGATGCGATCGCCTCGCTGGAAGAGCTGGGCGCCGGCTTCACGCTGTCCACCCATGATCTGGAGATCCGCGGCGCCGGCGAACTGCTGGGTGAAGGCCAATCGGGCGAGATCGAGGCGGTGGGCTTCACGCTGTACACGGAAATGCTGGAACGCGCCGTCCGCGCGGTCAAGGAAGGCCGGATTCCGGATGATCCGGACGCCGCCATCGACCGCGGCGTCGAGATCCAGCTCGGCATCTCGGCGCTGATTCCGGACGACTATCTGCCCGATGTGCACGCGCGACTGGTGCTGTACAAGCGCATCAGCAGCGCCCGCGACCAGGGCGATCTCGACGAACTGCAGGTGGAAATGATCGACCGTTTCGGCATGCTGCCGGAGCCGGCGCGCCATCTGTTCATCATCACCAAGCTCAAGCAGCGCGCCCAGGCACTGGGCATCCGCAAGCTGGAACTCGGCCCCAACGGCGGACGCGTGCTGTTTGCGGCCAAGACCCGGGTCGATCCCACCCATCTGATCCGTCTGGTGCAACGCGAACCCAAGCGTTACGCCTTTGAAGGTCAGGACAAGCTAAAGTTGAAGCGAGCGATGGATACAGGCGCAGAACGACTCAAGATCGCGCATGAGCTGATCGGAATGCTGGGAGGACAGGGATGAGCGAGTTTCGGAGGGGTGCAGCGGGAGCAGGTGCGGGGCTGGGGACTGCGGGCTGGGGCGAGAGTCCGAAGCTTGCTGGCAACGCTGGACCCTCCGCTCACGCTTTGACTGAAGATTCTCAGGCAGGCGCAACTGGTCGCAGGCGTGCCCCAGCCCCCAGCCCCCAGTCCCGCCATTTCCGCCCCTTCCTCTGGGTCATCGCGGCGCTGATGCTGGCCTTCGCCACGACCGCGCCCGCGCAATCCAGTCGCATCCAGATCGAAGTGCTGGTGTTCGCCTACAACAACCCCGACAGCGGCTCGGCGCTGAGTCCGGCCGATGCCGATCCGGATTACAGCGGCATGCTGCTGGGCGAAGGTGGAGCGGTGTATTCGGCGCTGCCGCGCGAGGCGCTCAAGCTCGGCGGGGCCCATGACGCATTGGCCCGAAACGCGCGTACCCGGACGCTGTTGCATGTGGGTTGGCAGCAGGATGCCGGCGGCACCCGTCCGGTGCGTTTGCGTGGCCGCGCCGAGGTGAGCAGCAGCGATCCCGAACGTGGCGCTCTGGCCACCACCCATCCGGAACTGGATGGCGATCTCAGGCTGCGCTTCGGACGCGGGGTCGAAGTGCATGTCGATGCCTTGCTGCGGGTGGAGTCGCGCAAGGCCGGCCGCGCCAACGGTGAGCAACGCTTCCGCCTGAACAGCAAACGTATTGTCAATTACGGCGAACTGCACTACATCGATCATCCGGCGCTGGGCATCATCGTGCGGGTGGATCGGGTCGACGATGCCGGCGCGGATGCCACAGGCTCGCAATGAGGGGGATAATGGTCATCCCGTGCGGATTTGCCCGGCTCGCTGCACGCAAGGGCAAAGCACCCAACCACTGCCGTTGCCGCCAATGATCCCCCGTCGCCCGTGCGCCGGTCGCTCGCAAACTCAACACAGTGCCCAGCCGTCATCCCACCACGCAGGCCCGTTCCGCTGAACCGCAATACCCCTCGCCCATCTGGATATCGCTAGTCAGACCATGACCTTTCGCTTAGTCCCCGGCCAACGCTGGTATTCCACTGCCGAACCCGAACTCGGGTTGGGCACCATCAAGAAGGTCGACAACCGCGCACTCGAGCTGTTGTTCACCAAGGCCGGCATGCTGCGTCGTTATGCCCTGACTTCGGCACCGCTGTCGCGGGCCGAATTTCGCGTCGGCGACCAGATCAGCGTCGAAGGCGAGATGCTGGATGTGGAGGACACCCAGGACCGCGACGGGCTGATGTTCTACTGCTGTCAGGGCTCATGGATCTCCGAGCCGCAGCTGGATGATGTGCAGGCCGCCAGCGCCGCCGACGAGCGCCTGACCGCCGGTCGCACCGACACCAGCGTCCGTTTCGCCATTCGCTGTGAAGCCCTGGCGCGCCGCGCGCAGGCACGCTCGGCGCCGAGCTGGGGCATCAACAGCGCCCGCATCTCCCTGCTGCCGCATCAGCTGGCCGTGGTCGAAGCGGCGTTGGCGCAACCGCAACCGCGGGTGCTGCTGGCCGATGAGGTGGGTCTGGGCAAGACCATCGAAGCCGGCCTGATCCTGTCGAAGATGATCGCCAGTGGCCGCGCCCAGCGGGTGCTGGTGCTGGTACCCGAAGCGCTGATGTACCAGTGGTTTGTCGAACTGTTGCGGCGTTTCAATCTGCGCTTTTCGATCTTCGATGCCGAGCGCGCCGATTCCATCGAACAGTCCGACGACAGCAAGAACCCCTTCCAGGATGACCAGTTCATCCTCACCGATCTCGGCTTCCTGACCGGCAGCAGCAAGCGCGCGCGCCAGATCGTCGACGCTGGCTGGGATCTGATGGTGGTCGACGAGGCCCACCATCTGGCCTGGTCGCCGGACGAAACCTCACCCGAATACGCCCTGGCGGAACAACTGGCGCTGCAATGCCCGAGCGTGGTGCTGTTGACCGCCACCCCGGAACAACTGGGGCGCAGCGGGCATTTTGCGCGGCTGCGGCTGCTCGACCCCGCGCGCTACAACGATCTGGCGCATTTCGAGAAGGAAGCCCAGAGCTACCACGCCATCTCCAGACTCGGCGAGGCCCTGCTCAGTGACGACAAGCTCGATGCCAAGACTCTGAAGAGCCTGCGCAGCGTGCTCAGCGACGAGGACGCGCTGCTGGACATGGTCAAGGCCGATGCCGATGGCAAGACCCGGCAGCGCCTGCTCGGCGCGCTGATCGACCGTCACGGTACCGGCCGGGTGATGTATCGCAATCGCCGCGCCAGCGTCGGCGGCTTTCCCAACCGCGTGGCCCATCTGCACACCCTGCACCTGCCGCACGAGGATCAGGAGGAATACCTGGCCAGCCTGCGCCAGGAATTCGAGACCGATGTCGGCCTGCGCACGCCGCCGGTGCCGCTGACCCTGCAGCCCGCTGCTGAGGGCGATGCCGCCGATGCCGTGCCGCCGGCAGTGCTGGCGCTGACCCGCGATCCACGACTGCAATGGCTGACCGAGCTGATCGAGAGCCTGGCGCCGGCCAAACTGCTGCTGATCTGCCGCACCCGGGCCAAGGTCGAACTGCTGGAAGCCGCACTACGGCTCAAGAGTGGCGCCCGCGTCGCCCGCTTCCACGAAGGCCTGAGCCTGGCCCAGCGCGATCGCAACGCCGCCTACTTTGCTCAGGAAGATGGCGCCCGCGTGCTGCTGTGTTCGGAAATCGGTTCCGAGGGTCGCAATTTCCAGTTCGCCCATCATCTGGTGCTGTGGGATATCCCGGCCGATCCGGACCTGCTTGAACAGCGCATCGGTCGCCTCGACCGCATCGGCCAGACCGCCGATGTCGAGCTGCACCACGCGGTGCTGCCGGGTAGCGCGCAGGAAGCACTGGCGCGCTGGTACGCCGAAGCGCTGGACGCGCTGCGCACCAGTCCGGCCGATGGCCGCGAGCTGTACCAACGCTTCGGTGCCCGCGTGATCGAACTGGCGCTGGCGCATGCCGATGGTGAGGACACCGCTGGCGCGCCGCTGAGTCAGCTGATCGCCGAGACCCGCAGCGCCCACGAGACGCTGAGTCGCACCATTGCCGAAGGCCGTGACCGACTGCTGGAACTGGCGACCCGCTTCGGCGATCGCGGCGCCCTGCTGCGCATGGCACTGGCCGCCGGCGACAGCCGCCGCGACGAGGACGATTTCGTGCTGCGTCTGTTCGAGCAATACGGCATCGAGACCGAGGAGATGGGCGGCCGCAATCACCGCCTCGACCCCGAATACCTGTCGAGCGAAGACTTCCCGTGGCCGGCCGAGGGGCCGATGACGGTGACTTTTGACCGCGACACCGCGCTCTCGCGCGAGGATCTGCCGCTGCTGCGCATGGATCATCCACTGGTCAGCGCCACCATCGAACTGCTGATCAGCAGCGAGACCGGCAACGCCGCTTTCCTGGTCGATCCCAGCCTGCCACCGCGCTCGGCCTGGATCACCGGCGTGTTTCTGCTCGAATGCGTGGCCGACCGCAGCCTCGATGTCGAGCGCTATCTGCCGCCGCAGCCGATCACGATCACGGTCGATTCCAAGCTGATCCCGCGCGACTACGCGCCGGCGCCGCAGGCGATGACCCGCTCCGACGACAAGCCGGTCGATCTGGCCAAGTTCCGGCCCATCCTCAGCGCCCTGGTGCCGCCGATGAAAAAGGCCGCCGAGGAGCGCGCCACCGCCGAGGCCCAGGGCCTGATCGCCGCCGCCACCGAGACGCTGGAACGCGAACTCGGCGGTGAGTTCGAACGCCTGGCTGCGCTGAAGCGGGTCAATCCCAGCGTCCGCGATGCCGAGATCGAAGCCCTGGCGATGCAGCTCACGGCCTTGCGCGCGGCGCTGCCGCAGGCACGCGTGCGCCTCGATGCGATCCGCCTGGCGGTCAGCCCGGACTTCCTGAAGCTGGTGGCGTCCTGAGGCTGAGGGAGGTACGGGGCACGGGGCACGAGCGAGCATCGCAGGTCACGCGCCCTGCGCGCGACCTTCGTGCCCGCTCTTGCTAACATCCGCAGCTAGGCAAACGGACCCGGATAGCTCAGGCATGATCCTGTTACAACGCAGCCATGCACCGCCAGAAACGTCCACTCTGCCCCGTCCAACTGAGGTTTCCAGGATGATTCGAAGTAGGCACAGCGCTGCCATCGTCGCCCTATTGCTCATTGCAGTCTCGGCACAATGCCCTGCCGCCATCAGCGGTCGTGTCGTCGATGATTCGACCGGCCTGCCGATCGCCGGCGCACTGGTGCGGGTGCAGGCCACCGAGGCGCCGACCACGATCAGCAATGCCAATGGCGAGTTCACGCTCAATGTCTCGCCGCCAGGTCCGGTCAACATCGGCGCCGCCGTGGCCTACCAGCACAATGCGGCGGTCAATTACGTCACCAATGTCGCCTTTGCCGTCGACGGTCTGACCAATGTCGAAGTGCGCCTGGCGCGGATTCCCGCCGCCAGCAACACCAGCTATGTGCCGCTCAACGCCAGTGTCTGCGCCGCCTGTCATCCCGAACAGCATGAGCAATGGTCCACCTCCAGGCATGCCGGCGCCGCCCGCAACACCTGGGTGCTGGATCTGTATGCCGGCACCGGCACGCCCGGCGGCAGCGCCGGCTATGTGTTCAAGAATCTGCACGATCCCGGTGAATCGGGTTTCTGCGCCTCCTGCCACGCACCGATGGAAGATGTGTTCACGCCGGGCCAGCTGGCCTATGACGCGATCTCGACCGGACCGGGCATGGATGGCGTCAGCTGCCTGGGTTGCCACCAGCAATCGCATGTGGACGACGCTTTCATCAATGGCATCGCCCATGTCAACGGCAAGGTGATCTACCGTTTCCCGGACGATCCGGACTACATCACCGGCCTGTACGTCTACGGCAATCTGCCGGATGTCGAGAACGGCAGCATGCGCAACAGCCTGCAGACCCAGTTCGGGCAATCACTGATCTGCGCCGGCTGTCACCAGTATGTGCGTCCGGACAACGGTGCACCGGGCCAGGACACCTATCTGGAATGGCTGTCCTCGCCCTACGCCGTGGCCGGTCCGAACTTCCGCAGCTGCCAGGACTGCCATATGCCGAACGAGGCCAACGCCGGCCCGATCGCCATCACCGCCGGTTTCGATCGTCCCGCCAGCCAGCGCCACCGCCATGATTTCATCGGCTCCACCCCGACCACACTGTCGCAGGCCATCCTGCTGCGCACCAGCGCCAGTGAAAGTGCGGGGCAGTTGCTGATCAACGCCGAAGTCGAGAACCGCGGCGCCGGCCACAGCTTCCCGGCTGGTGTGTCGGTGCGCAATGCCCTGCTGGTGCTGGACGTACGCGCCAATGGCCAGCCGCTGACCCAGACCGGCGGACCGGTGGTGCCCTGGTATGCCGACGACAATGTTCCGGGCGTGCAGCCAGGGGATCTCGCCGGCCAGCCCGGTAAGGGCTTTGCCAAGGTACTCGAAGGCCGGATCAACGATCAGGGCCCGGTGGTGCGGCCGGTGCTGTTCATCGACGCCGAGCGGGTGGCCGAGAACACCATCATTCCCTCCGGCGCCACCGACGTCAGCAACTATGCCTTTGCCATCCCGGCCGATCTGCCGGTGGGCACCGAGATCACCGTCGAAGCGCGCCTGCTCTACCGCCGCGCCTGGCGCGCCCTGGCAGTCACCAAGGGCTGGACCGAAACCACCAGCGGCGGACCGATCGAAATCAACGTGGCCCAGTCACAGATCAGTGTGCTGTCGGCCGGCACCCGCGCCACCGGCGTGCCCGGACCGGGCGGCCTCAGCCTGCTGCTGCTGGCGTTGGCGATGCTCGGCATCGGTGCCGGCGTTGCCACGCGTTCGCGTCAGTCCTGAGCAGGAGCCGAGCATGGATCCCTTCCTGCAGGCCGCCATCGACGAAGCCGAAGCAGGCCTGACCGAGGGCGGCATACCGATCGGCTCGGTGATCGTGCACGAGGGCCGGATCATCGGCCGTGGCCACAACCGCCGGGTGCAGAAGGGCAGCACCGTGCTCCACGGCGAAATGGATGCGCTGGAGAACGCCGGCCGACTGCCGGCCAGGATCTACCGCGAATGCACCCTCTACACCACGCTCTCGCCATGCCCGATGTGCTCGGGCGCGATCCTGCTGTACGGCATTCCGCGGGTGATCATCGGTGAGAACCGCAGTTTCCTGGGCGAGGAAGCCCACCTCGCCAGTCGCGGCGTGCAGCTCACGGTGGTGGACGACCCCCGCTGCGTGGACTTGATGCGCAGCTTCATGCGCGACAAGCCGGAATTGTGGAACGAGGATATCGGCGAGTAGTTCGCGATCGGGTCGGCAAAGTCACCTTGCCGTAGCGCGGCTCCGGCGCGCGTGGACCTGGACGAGTGCCAGGCGGGCATTCGCGCCGGCGGCCGCGGCTCTGTGTGTCGCAATGCGCCGGGCGCCTCGCGTATGTCGCCTGGGGCCAGGGCGGGCGATGCCGACGCGAGGACCCGGCCTACGCCAGCAACCGCGGAATCGACCAAGCTTGCAGCAACCACCACGACGCATGATCTGACCATGACGCGAGGCTACCCCCCCTGCCCCCGCCCCGTGCCCCGTTATCGATGCACGACCAGTGCCCCATCAGCCGCGACCGCAACTCGCCGCTGGCGCACAGGCTAAGATGCCGCCTCTGCATTCCTGCCCCTGATCCGGATCACCGATGAGCAAATACACCGCCAACACCGCCGGGCCCACCGCCGCGGCCATTGTCCTGTTCTGGCGCGAAGCCGGACCATCGCGCTGGTTCAAGAAGGACAACAATTTCGATCGCGCGCTGACCGCGCGCTTTCACTCGGCCCACCTGCAGGCCGCTGAGCGCCAGCTGGATCACTGGAATGACAACGCCGAGGGCGCGCTGGCCCTGCAGATTCTGCTCGATCAGCTGCCACGCAATGTCTATCGCGGCAACGCCCACGCCTTCGCCACGGACCCCCTGGCGCGGCATTTTGCGCTGGCCGCCATCGACGCCGGTATCGATCAGCAGGTTGAAGCGGAACTGCGCCCCTTCTGCTACATGAGCCTGATGCACGCTGAAGACATCGACCTGCAGCGCCGCTGTGTCGCGCTGTTCGAGGTTCTGGGTGGATCGGCACTGAGCTATGCCCGCGAACACTGCGAAATCATCGAGCGCTTCGGCCGCTTTCCCCACCGCAATCCCATGCTCGGCCGTGTCAGCACCCGGGAAGAACAGATGTTTCTCGCCGAGGGCGGCTTCGCTGGCTGATTGCTGCGGCGAGAGAAGAATCCGAGGCGCGTGCGCTCGCGGATGGCGGCGATCCACAGGTTCCAGCCGGATGTCTCACGCGGAGGCGCGGAGGCCGCGGAGAAAGGCCAAGGGCACTCGATGGCGAATGCACATCTCCGCGTTCTCCGCGCCTCCGCGTGAACAAGCGGTCTCGGGAAGCATCGCGATCCCGCTTCACTCGACAGTGATGCGAAAAGCACCGGGGAGCCGCTGCGCGCCACCCTCGGCCTTGAGGCAACCTGCAGTTCATGGCCCGGGAGCAGCATCGGGCCGATACAGTTGGCTCTCCGGGAACCCATATCCTAAATGTTGATGCGTCATTGCGAGGAGCGCAGCGACGAAGCAATCCAGGGTAGCGCCGCACGCCCCTGGATTGCTTCCCCCGGATCAAGTCCGGGGTCGCAATGACGCCAGAGTTCATGGTCCCTCGGCCGTTTCGGGACGGACCACGCGGCTCGCATTGACCCCGCATCAATTCCTGTGCCTTCCGGCCTATTGCAGACTGATATCATAATGATATCTTTCGCTTACCAACCCGGAGATACACTCATGACCAAAGAAATCCGCAAATCGACCTGGGCCGGCATTCCGGTACTGCTGATTCTGCTGGCTGCCCTGATCGCCACCGTCGCTGGCTTCATCAGCGCGCTTGCCGCGCAATCGTTTGCGCTGGCCGTGCCGCTGGCCTTGCTGGGATTCGTCGAGTTCTTCCTGCTGTTTGGTCTGTTCATGGTGCAACCCAACAATGCGGTGGTGCTGCAGCTTTTCGGTCGTTACGTGGGTACCGTGCGTGACGAGGGTCTGCGCTGGGCCAATCCCTTCTACTCCAAGCGTGCGGTGTCGCTGCGGGTACGCAACTTCGAATCCAGCAAGCTCAAGGTCAACGAGCTCGAAGGCTCGCCGATCGAGATCGCCGCGGTGGTGGTCTGGCAGGTGGTGGATTCAGCCGAAGCCCTGTTCCTGGTCGATGACTTCGAGAATTTTGTCCACGTGCAGTCCGAGTCGGCCTTGCGACAGATGGCGACCAGCTACCCCTACGATGCGCATGATGAGAGCAAGATCGCGCTGCGCAGCCATTCCAAGGAAGTCTCCGAGAATCTGCTGGGCGAGATCCAGGAGCGTCTGGCGCAGGCCGGCGTCAAGGTCATCGAAGCGCGTATCAGTCACCTGGCCTACGCCCCCGAAATCGCCAACGCCATGCTCCGCCGGCAGCAGGCGGACGCCGTCATCGCGGCGCGTACCCGGATCGTCGAAGGCGCCGTCAGCATGGTCGAGATGGCTCTGGAACAGCTGAGCAAGCGCGGCGTCATCGATCTGGACGAAGAACGCAAGGCCTCGATGGTCAGCAATCTGCTGGTCGTGCTGTGCAGCGACAACGATGCCCAACCGGTGGTCAATGCGGGCAGCCTCTACGGCTGATCGATGATGGCCGAACGTAAAGCCTACCCGCTGCGCATCAATGCCGAGATCCTCGAGGCGGCGCAGCGCTGGGCGGATGACGAGCTGCGCAGCCTGAACGCTCAGATCGAGTATGTGCTGCGCGATGCCCTGCGTCGCAGCGGGCGACTGAAGTCGCCCGCTGTCGATCCAGATACCGAGTCAAGCTGATCCTTCAAGGCCGGCAACGCCGGCCCAGACCGGAGCCTCGTATGAACACCTGTTTCGCTGTGATCGGCGCGGTCTGCGGCTGCGCCCTGATGCTGAGTCCATCGTCGGTCGGCGCCGCCAACGACGGTTGCCCGGAACGCGCCCAGGCCGTGCTTGCCGCGCTGGATGCCGGCGAGTTCGAACAGGCACGCGCCGATTTCAACCCGACGATGCGCGATGGCCTGAGCGCGGAAAAACTGGGCGAAATCTGGCAGACCCTGCCCAAGCAGGTCGGCGAGCGGCTGGGCACAGGCCCGGCCCGGATCAGTTCCGGAGAACAGGGAACGACGGTCGTCCTGCCGCTGCAACACGCCAAAGCCTGGCTGGATCTGTCGGTCAGCTGCAACCAGGAAGGCCAGCTCAGCGGCCTGTGGATACGACCGGGAACCGCGCCAGCAGCCGACCCTGTAGCGGCCGAGCAATCGGACCGCTGGCAGGAACGCGCCCTCAGCTTCGCTGCCGACGACATCAAGCTACCCGGGCTGCTGACCTTGCCGCGAGAAGGGCAGCCGATTGCCGGCGTGGTCCTGGTGCACGGATCGGGCAGCCACGATCGCGACGAGACCATCGGCCCCAACAAGCCCTTCCGTGATCTGGCACATGGCCTGGCCCAGCGCCAGATTGCCGTGCTGCGCTACGACAAGCGCAGCCTGGTCGATCCCGGCAGCTTCTCCGGCAAGCCCTTCACGGTCCAGGAGGAAGTCATCGACGACGCGGCGGCTGCGCTGCGCCTGCTCGCCCAGCAGCCGGAACTGGCTGGACGACCAATATTCGTCGCCGGCCACAGCCTCGGCGCCATGCTGGCGCCGCGCATCGCCGCCGCCCAACCGGTGGCCGGGATGATTCTGCTGGCGGCACCGGCCCGCAGCCTGACCGAGATGTTTCCGCAGCAGATGCGCTACATCGCGAAACTCGATGGCTCGATCAGCACCGAGGAGCAACGCGGTCTCGACGAAATGCAGGGCTTGCTGGTCCGGATTGCGGCGCTGGATGCTGCCGACCGCGAACACGAGGAACTCATGCTCGGCGCGCCGCCGGCCTACTGGCTGGACCTGCGCGACCACGACCCGATCACGGCTGCGCGCCGGCTGCAGCTGCCCATGCTGCTGCTGCAGGGCGAGCGCGACTATCAGGTGACGCTGGCCGATGACTATCAATCCTGGATCACGGCCTTCGCCGGCGTGAACAGCTTCCGCGCGCAGAGTTTCCCAGGCCTGAGCCATTTGTTCATGCCGGCAGGCGATCCTCCCGGCCCTGCCGACTACCAGAAGACCGGACACGTCGATGATGCCGTGATCGAGGCCATCGCCAGCTGGCTGGTGCAGCAGACTCGCTGAGCCGTTGGTGCGCGGGACGTGGGGCGCCGCGCTGCGGCCCCGCTTTGCGCTGAGCGGAGATCAAGCTCCAGAAACCAGAAGGCCCGGTCACGGGGACCGGGCCTGTTCGTTTCCGGGTAGCTGAAAGCTCAGTCTTCAGCGGAACGGAACTGGGTGTAGTAGCGGCTGGCGGCCACTGCATACTCGGCGCGGGTCACGAAATCAGCCGGATTGAAGCTGGCGACCACGGTCGGCTCGAGGGCGTAGGGGCTCTGGACCACGCTGAAGTAGGCGTTCATCAGGCCAAGGTCCAGCGCCAGTTGCACATAGCCGCGCATGGCCGGCGGAATCGAGGCGGCGTCAGTCACCGGAACCCGCTTGCCGTCAAAGAACGCGGTCAGATCGCCGGTGAAGGCGGTCGCCTGGCTCTGCAGGGCTTCAGACTGCACCAGCGAATAGGCCAGATCGACGCGGGTAACCAGACTGGTCGGGTTGAAGCGACCGTTGCTGGGCAGCATCACGCCATTCTGGTTGTTGCCGAGATCGCGCAGTGCCGCACCGTAAGCCACCACCGCGGCGGCGTCGGAGAAGGCGGCCGAACCCGGGTTCAGGTCGAGGAACAGCGGCGTCGAGTTCAGCGGCAGCGACTGGCGGATGCTGGTGCCCATCACCAGGTACTGGGCCAGTTCGTTGCGACGCAGCTTGTCGTTCGGGCGGAACTTGCCACCCCCATTGCCGTCGACCAGACGGTTGGCCACGCCAAACTCGATCGCTCCACGCGCCGGATGACTGGCGATGTCGTTGAGACCGGTGTAGCCGCCGCTGTTGAGGAAGCTGATCTGGCCACTGACATTGCCGGGCAGCGCATAGCCGTTGGTGACCCTAGCCGGATCCAGAGCCACGCCCGAGACCGAACCGATGCCGCGCACGGTGATGGTCCAGCGACCCGGCTTGGCCGGTGCGCCGACGGTAGCGGTCTCACCGAGCAGCGGCAGGGTGATCGACGACCCGTAACGGACGCCGTCTGGATCAGTCAGCACCAGTGCGATGGTGTTCTCACCGACCTCGGCGCGTGCCGCCACGTAAGCCACTTCCGGACCGACGTCGAAGGTCTGGCTCTCGACCGAACCCACCGGCGAGAAATAGATCGAGAACGGCACCGGGGCGCCGCCGGCGACGATGACCGCATTGGAGTTGAAGCTGCGGGTGGCGTTGACGGTGCGTCCGAAGCCGGTCTGCAAACCCTGGGCGGCAAGAACGGCGGCGTAGGCGTTGACATGCCCGGCACCCACTTCCCAGCTGGCACGGCCGGTCATGTTGCTCGCGGTCGACTTCAGGATCGAACGCGCCTGGGCCGAGCTCAGGTTCGGATTGGCTTCGAACATCAGGGCCAGGATGCCAGCCACGTGCGGGGTGGCCATCGAGGTGCCGCTGGAGACCGTGTAGTAGGGCAGGTTGGCCGGCGGAATCATCGCCGTGTCCTCGGTGGCGGCCAGGATCGGCAGCGAGCCGGTCAGGGCGCGGGTGGAAATGATGTCCTTGCCGGTAGCAACAATGGTCGGCTCGTTGACATAGGTCCACTGGCTGCCGTCGTGCATGCTGAAGTTGCCCGTCTCGCCGCGACGACCGCGCGAGGAGAACGAAGTCAGCACGCCATCCTTTTCGCCGGCACCAACTGAAACCACCCACGGTGCCTGCGCGTAGGGATTGTGGGTGTCTTCGCCGGGACCGTCGTTACCGGCGGCGAACACGCTGATGATGCCGCGCTTGTGCAGCTCCAGCGTGGCGATATTGACCGGATTGAGCGGCTCGAAGCTGCCCGAACTGCCCCAGGAATTGCTGGTCACGCGGATCGGATGGTCGAAGCTGAACTGGTTGGTCGCCGCATAGTCCAGACCGCCAACGGCGTCCAGGATCAGCAGCACGCCGCCGGAGCCGTAACCGACCAGGTCGGCACCCGGGGCCACGCCGCGGTAATGGCCATTCGAGGCCGCACCGGTGCCGCCGACGGTGCCGGCGCAATGGGTCCCGTGTCCGGAACCAAGATCGGTATTGATGACGCCTTCGATGAAGGGTACGGCGCGGAAATTGGTGTCGGTCAGATCCTGAGCGATTTCGAACAGGATGTTCTGCGGAGCCAGTACATTCTCGACGACGTGGCTGCCGTACTGCAGGTCCATGTTGGTGGCATCAATGCCCGAATCGTTGACGAGAACGGTGACGCCCCGGCCGCTGTACGGAATGGCGCGACCGAAGTCAGCCGGATTCTCGACCACGCGGGCGGCGCCGGAAATCTGCCGGGCTTCCTTGTTGAAGTAACGCAACGGCGCGTTGTAGTAGATCGAGACCACATCGCTCTGGCCAGCCAGCGCGTTGATCTCGGCCGCGGTCGCCAGCGCGCCGACGATCGGCAGGCTCTGCATCCGCACACCGCGTTCGATTCCCAGATTGCGCAGCGTATCGAGCTGGGCGTTGGTCACCGGGCCGGACTGGCCGTAGCTGACAACCACATGCAGCTCTTCGGTCGGCGCCACTGCCGCCATGCGGCTGACCAGTTGGCTGTCCAGCTGGGCTTCGGCCAGGGCCACACCGCTGGCCAGCATGCCGACGGCAATGGTGGAGAGACGGAAAACACGGGATCGGATCTTTGCCATGATGAACTTTCTCGAAGGTTGGGCGCGCTCTACGCCGGGCCCAGACAGACTCACGGAAAGTTACAATGACAAGTATCAGGCTCATCACCCAGCCTCACTGGGTGAGACCACTCAGCCCTGCAATCAGGACGCGGGAACCTGCGGCAGTTCCCGCAGGCGCTGCGACAGGCTCCTGCGGCCATCGGCAATCGGCTGCCCGCCTTCCCGCAGGATCAGCAGTCGCAGTGCTTCCAGCTGTTGACGAGCCGCTTCGGCATCCTGGGCGCCGAAGCGCAAGAAGGCCACCGGGCGGAACACCCGCGGCGCACCGGAGTAGATCTCCGAATAACACTTGCGTTCGGGCACGCAGAACACGATCAAGCGGTAGTCGCCGGCCTGCGAGGCTTCGGCGTAAACCATGCCCTCGGTCCAATCCAGACGCAGTTCGAAACCCTCCGAGGGATGCGGCAGGGTGTCATCGGGCAAACGTTGATAGATCGGGCGCTGGCGCAGGATGTGGACATCCGACTCCAGTGACAGCAGATCGAGCTTCGATCGATTCAGTAGCGCCATCAGACTGATGGTCGGCAGATCGGCCAGTTCGGCCGGGGGCTGCGGTAGCGGATGCAGGATATGCCGCTCTCGATCACCCTCCCAGATGCTGTAAGCGGCAAACACTGCCAGCACCAGGAACAGCGCCAGGACGAGCAGCAGCGCCAGGCTGGCCCGGTCGCCCTTGGGTGCGGATGAAGACCGCAAGCTTGCCTCCTCCTGACCTGGCAGCCGGGGGCTGAACTAAAGTCCTGCTTCGTCGAAAGGACGGGACTTGACCGCCTGATCCAGCCTCTTCAGCGTTTCCAGCAAGGCCGCCATACGCGGCAGCGGCCAGGCATTGGGGCCATCCGACAAGGCCTGGGCCGGATCGGGATGGGTTTCCATGAACACGCCGGACACACCGACCGCCACGGCCGCGCGCGCCAGCGCCGGCACGAACTCGCGCTGACCACCGGAGGTGGCACCCTGCCCGCCCGGCAGCTGCACCGAGTGCGTGGCATCGAAGACCACCGGCGCACCGGTGTCGCGCATGACCACCAGCGAGCGCATGTCGGACACCAGATTGTTGTAGCCGAAGCTGGCGCCGCGCTCGCAGACCATGATCTGCTCGTTGCCGGCGTCGCGGGCCTTGCGCACCACGTGCTGCATGTCCCAGGGCGCCAGAAACTGGCCCTTCTTGATGTTCACCGGCTTGCCGGCGGCCGCCACCTTCTGGATGAAATCGGTCTGCCGACACAGAAAGGCCGGCGTCTGCAGCACATCGACCACGCTGGCGACCTCGTCCATCGGCGTGTATTCGTGCACATCGGTCAGCACCGGCACGCCGATCCGGCGCCTGACCTCGCCCAGCACCTTCAGCCCTTCGGCCATCCCCGGGCCACGAAAGCTGGTCCCCGAGGAACGATTGGCCTTGTCGAAGCTGGATTTGAAGATGAAAGGGATGCCCAGGCGCGTAGTGATCTCCTTGAGCTGGCCAGCGGTGTCCAGCTGCAACTGCATGGACTCGATCACGCAGGGACCCGCGATCAGGAAAAAGGGTTGGTCAAGACCGATATTGAAACCGCAGAGATTCATTTGAGTGCAGGAAAATGGAAGAAGGGAAAGGGAAAGGGAAAAAGGAAAAAGGAAAAAGGGCGTAGCTGACGCGTCAGGTTACACGGGATGTGGCGTCACTGGCGTCAAAAGCCAAGGGGCACGGGCATGTCTGCAAGCCGAGATTGCTGGGCAGCGGAGCCGCAATAGCCAGCTCCTGTAGTTCGAAGTGCGCGCAGCGCTCTCCGGGCGGTGATGCGAAGAGCGCCGGGGAGCCGCTGCGCGGCACATCGGGCTACGCGCGTCAGGCGAGTTCATGGCCCGCAGGCAGTGTAGCGCCGACACATGCGGCTCTCCATGAATCCATATCGTAAATTGTTGATTTGCTTTTGTAGGTCACGTTGCTCGCGTAGTGAGCTACGTGACGCAACTCGATGTCACGTAGTCCGCTGACGCGGACAACATGACCTACAAGCCGGGGTTCAGGCCCGTGCGCACTGTCGGGCAGACACAGCCCGGCTCGCGCCAAGGGAAGAGCCCCCCGGCAGGTCCAGATTTGTCTGGCCCCACAAAGCACTGAGCGCTCCTCTCCGCGCCCTCCGCGCCTCCGCGTGAACCCGCTCTTACCAACAACCAACAACCAGCAACCAACAACCAACAACCAACAACCAGCTCTACACCCCAACTGCCTCCCCCGCACCCGCCTTTTGCGCCGCCCGATAGGCGCGGGCCGCGCGTACGAAGCCTTCGAACAGCGGATGACCGTCACGCGGCGTGGAGGTGAACTCCGGGTGGAACTGGCAGGCCAGATACCAGGGGTGATCGGGCAATTCGACGATCTCGACCAGCAGATCATCGATGGAGCGCCCCGAGATCACCAGACCCAGCTGTTCCAGCTGCTGTCGGTAGAAGTTGTTGAATTCATAGCGATGGCGGTGACGCTCGCGAATGATCTCGCATCCATAGGCCTCACGCGCCAGCGTGCCGGGCTTCAAGCGGCATTCCTGTGCGCCCAGACGCATGGTGCCGCCGAGATCGGAGGTGGCGGTGCGACGCTCGACTTCACCGGTGCTGGTGCGCCATTCGGTGATCAGCGCGATCACCGGATGCACGCAATCGCGGGAATTCTCGGTGCTGTTGGCGCCGTCCAGACCGGCAATCGAGCGGGCGAAATCGACCACCGCCGCCTGCATGCCGTAGCAGATGCCGAAATAGGGAATCTGATGGGTGCGCGCGTGCCTGGCAGCCATGACCTTGCCTTCGAATCCACGCTCGCCGAAACCGCCGGGGACCAGAATGGCGTCGGCGCCGTCGAAGATGGCCGGGCCGATCTTCTCGACCTGCTCCGATTCCACCCAGCGCAGATTGACCTTGGTGTGCTGACGCAGACCGCCGTGCCGCAGCGCCTCGGACAAGGACTTGTAGGCATCGGAGTGTTCGACATATTTGCCGGCAATGACGATGTTGACCTCGTCCTGCGGGTGCTCGCAGGCCTCGACCACCGCTTCCCACTCGGACAGATTGGCCGGACCTGCCTTCATCCGCAGCCGGTCGACCACGATCTGATCCAGGCCCTGCTCGTGGAACCACATCGGCAGCTTGTGGATGATGTCCACATCGATGGCCGAAATCACCGCATTCACCGGCACATTGGTGAACAGCGCGATCTTGCGGCGTTCGGATTCCGGCAAGGGCTGTTCGGAGCGGCACAGCAGGATGTCGGGCTGGATACCGATCGAGCGCAGTTCCTTGACCGAATGCTGGGTGGGCTTGGTCTTGATCTCACCGGCCGCCTTGATGAAAGGCACCAGGGTCAGATGGATGAACAGCGCGTAATCCGGACCACGCTCGATGCGGATCTGGCGGATGGCTTCCAGAAAGGGCAGCGACTCGATGTCGCCGACCGTGCCGCCGACCTCGACCAGGGCCACATCGAAACCCTTCGTGGCCTCGTCGATGCAGCGCTTGATCTCGTCGGTGATGTGCGGGATCACCTGCACCGTCGCGCCCAGATAATCGCCCCGGCGCTCCTTGCGGATCACGTTCTCGTAGATTCGACCGGTGGTGACATTGTTCTTGCGAGTCATGCGGGTGCGCACGAAACGCTCGTAGTGGCCAAGATCAAGGTCGGTCTCGGCACCGTCGTCGGTGACATAGACCTCACCATGCTGGAAGGGGCTCATCGTGCCCGGATCCACATTGATGTAAGGATCCAGCTTCATCATCGTCACGCGCAGACCGCGCGTTTCCAGGATGGCTGCCAAAGAAGCCGAAGCGATGCCTTTGCCCAGGGAGGACACGACACCGCCGGTGACGAAAATCAAGGGAGTCATCGGGGAATCCGGTAAGTACAGACCGGGGAGGTAGTCTACCGGTCTTGGGGTGATTGCCGCCACGAACAATTCAGTGCGCATACACGCGGGCCTCTTACGACCACCCTCCGGTGCGCGCTACCATGCCGACCCGCAACCTCGGAAACACACCCTTGTCCTGGCTGCAGCGTCTGCGACCCTACCGATTCACTGGCGAATCCCGGCCTTGCGCGCTCTGCGACGGTCTTGAGCGCACGGTCGTCGGTACCCGCGATCGTTATCTGATGCCGCTGCGCAACGTGCTCTGCCGCGGCTGCGGACTGGTTTTTCTCGATCCGATGCCGACCGAGGCCGACATCGAGCGCTATTACCGCGACGAATACCGCCAGCACTATCACGGTGACTCCAGGCCCCGCGCCAAATCCCTGTTGCGCGACGAGCGCGGCGCGCGCGAACGGGTGGCATTGCTGGCACCACTGTTGCGCAAGGGCGATCGGGTGCTCGACATCGGCTCGGGCACCGGCGCCTTCGTGGCCGCCGCCGATGCCGCCGGCTGGAATGCCACCGGTGTCGAACCGCATCAGGGCTACTCCGCTTTCGCCCGCGAGCACTATCAGGCCGATATCCACGCGACCACGCTGGAGCAGGCGCCACTGACGCCGGGCAGCTTCGATCTGGTGACCAGTTCGCATGTGTTCGAGCATCTGCCGGCACCACAGCAGGCCTTCGCGCTGGTGCACCGACTGCTGACCAGCGATGGCCTGTTCCATATCCACGTACCGGACATCTCCGACCCGCAGCGCAGCCCCAGCGCACGCTGGCATTTCGGCCATGTGCACGGATTCACCCGCGAAACCCTGTCCATGCTGGCCTGGCGCAGTGGCTTCGAGGTGCTGCCCGAATCGCCAGCTGTCGGCCCCAATCTGTTCCTGCGCCGACTGGACCAGCCGGTCAGCGACTGGATGCGCTATCCGCAGCACCCCGAAACCATGCAGAGGTTCTTTGCCGAACATACCGCCTGGCGGCATTTCACCTCGGCCACGCCCTATCGCAGGTTCTTCGCCCGCATGAGCCGGTTCAGCCACGAGCGCCGGCGACTGCGGAAGAGCTAGTTGTTGGTTGTTGGTTGTTGGTTGTTGGTTGTTGGTTGTTGGTTGTTGGTTGTTGGTTGTTGGTTGTTGGTGTCGGCAGCCGGCTTGCTGTGGGAGCGGACTCTGTCCGCGATGCTTTGCCACACGGTGAGCGGCGATCGCGGATGAATCCGCTCCCACAGGTGCAGCACCCTGGCTTCTCCCCAAGCTCCCTTCCCCGCTATCCTCCGCGGCCTCAGCCACTGCCGGAGCACCCCATGAAACTCGATCAGGTCAAGGCCGCCATCACCGGCGGTGCCTCGGGACTGGGCTATGCCGTGGCCGAACGTCTGATCCAGGAAGGCGCCAGCGTCGCGCTGCTGGATGTCCAGGATGACAAGGGTGCGGCGGCGGTTGAGGCGCTGGGTGCGCGCGCCCGCTATTTCCGCACCGATGTCACCAACGAGGAGGGCGTCAGTGGCAGTCTGACAGCCGCGTCGATCGTCATCGGCGGCATCAACACGGTGATCAACTGCGCCGGCGTGCTCGGCGCCGGTCGGGTGCTGGGCAAGCAGGGTCCGATGCCGCTGGCGCAGTTCGAAAGCACCATCCGCGTCAATCTGGTCGGCAGCTTCAACGTCGCCAAGGCCGGCGCCCAGATCATGCAGAGCAACGCCGCTGGCGACGATGGCGAACGCGGCGTGATCATCAACACCGCCTCGGTCGCTGCCTTCGAAGGCCAGATCGGCCAGGCCGCCTATTCGGCCAGCAAGGGCGGCATCGTCGGCATGACCCTGCCGATGGCGCGCGAACTGGCCCGCTTCGGGATCCGCGTCATGACCATCGCCCCAGGCATCTTCATGACCCCGATGGCCGGCGGCATGCCCGACGAGGTCAAGGCCAGCCTCGAAGCGATGGTCCCCTTCCCGTCGCGCCTGGGTGAACCCGCCGAATTCGCCGACGCCGTGTGCTTCATCCTGCAGAACCGCTACATGAACGGCACGACGCTGAGGCTGGACGGGGCGGTGAGGATGCAGCCCAAGTGAAGCGGGAAAAGGGGAAAGGGAAAATGGAAAAGGGAAGAGCGGGCTCTCGCACCAGCCCGAGCCTCCTGTCTATTTCTGATGACTCCTTTCCATTGACGACGTCGATTGACCGAGCAGCGGCGTTTCCTGGTCAGCGTCATTGCGACCCCGGACTTGATCCCGGGGAAGCAATCCAGAGGCACAGCTTCAGAAGCACTGGATTGCTTCGTCGCTGCGCTCCTCGCAATGACGCCTCCACTGCAGGTCAGTTTCCTGGCCACGAGATGCCTTTCCCGACCCATGCCGATCTGATCTCAAGCACCCCGTACCCCGCTTTTCCCTTTTCCCTTTTCCCTTTTCCCTTTTCCCTTTTCCCTTTTCCCACTCCCATGAAAGCCACCGACATCAAACGCGGCACCGTTGTTGAATACCAGGGCAAATACTGGTCGATTCGTGATGTGGAACGCAGCGCGCCGACCGGGCGTGGCGGCAACACGACTTTCCGTTTTGTCATGTACCAGGTGGGCACCGACATCAAGACTGACGTCAGCCTGCGCGCCGATGACGAGTTGACCGAGGCCGAGTTGCTGCGTCGCGACAGCACCTTCTCGTACATGGACGGCGACAACTACGTGTTCATGGACAACGAGGACTACACCCAGTACACGCTGTCGCCAGCGATGGTGGGTGATCTGCCGCTGTATTCGGCCGATGGCGCGCTGGAAGGCGTGCAACTGCTGCTGATCGACGGCGAGCCGGTGGGGCTGAAGTTGCCGCCTTCGGTGGAACTGGACGTTGTCGACACCGCACCCTACGTCAAGGGCGCCAGCGCCACCGGGCGGGCCAAGCCGGCCAAACTCTCGACCGGCCTCGAAATCCACGTGCCGGAGTACATCGAGAATGGCACGCGGGTGAAGGTCAACACCGAAACCGGCGAGTTCAGCGGCCGGGCCTGAGAGCCGGTCCTGCAGCAGACTGTCCCCCGAAGTCGATCTTCAGCGTTCTACCTGAGGTAGTCCGAGGGCGCCGCACAGCGGCTCCCCGACGCTCCTGGAGGCAATGGAGGCTCGCCTTGAACCCATCGCCGGATGCCTGGCAAAAGCCGGATGCGAGCTCTGCCAGGTCCAGACTGGCCTGGAAGCTCCTTCGTCGATGGGCAACAAGCGCCCAGACCAGTCTGGACCTACCAAAGCAGTTCACACGCCTGTCGGCCATCCTCATGGCTGCACTTGGCCTGAGCTGCCTGACAGCCGCAGCCCAGACCCTGCCGCCGCATCCGCCACTGCGCGTCCTGATCCTCAGCGACGAGGTCAATCCGCACGGCCTGACGCCGGCCCAGCTGACCCAGCCCGGCGAAATCTCGGCGGCACTGGCGGCGACGCCCGCGCTCAACATCGACAGCAGCCCTGAGGCTCTGCTGGAACTGCCCACCAACAGCATCGAGCAAGCGACCAGCCGATTGCTGCGGGCTCCGACCGATCCCCTGGCCTACGATGTGCTGATCTACTTCTCGCACCGCATCCCCGACGACGGCAACAACGTCGTGGCGCGCCAGGAGGCCTTCGTGGCGGCGGTGCAGCAATTCCTGCAGCAAGGCGGCGGCGTGGTTTCCTTCCACCATGGCATCTATCTGCTGCCCGGCAAGGAATCCATGCAGACACTGCTGGGTGCACAGGCCAGCGGCGCGGTGTTCTGGAATACCGTCGAGGGCCAGAACGTCATCAATGTCGCAGCGGAGCACTTCGTCAGCAGCAACGGCATCAGCTATCCCGCCGTGCTGAGCTACGCCGATCCAGCCAACGGCATCGCCGCCGGCAACTATCCGGCCTTCAACAACAGCCCGGACGAACGCTACCCGACCATGACCCGCCTGCCGGTCGGCGGATTCTTCCAGCCGCTGTTCGCCAGCAACTACAACCAGAACGGTACCCAGCACCTGCTCGGCTACCAGCTGCGGCAGCCGACCTGGCAGGGCGTGGCCATCGTCTACCAGCCCGGCGAATACCAGCCCAACGCACTGACCCCCGGCAACAACTTCCAGATCCTGCTGAACGCCATCTGGTACAGCGCCGGCTTTGCCCGCTGGCCGGTGTTCGCCAATGGCTTTGAGTGACGAGGACACGCAGCGGGGTCGGCGCGGTGAATACCCGGACCTGGCGCAGGTCGTTGGTCGATTTTCAACGCGGAGAACGCAAAGGGGCGCAGAGAACGCAGAGTAGATCCAGAGATTTTCAGTAAAAACTACTCTGCGCGTTCTTCGCGTTGAAGCTCTCGCCCAGCAAATGCCGCCCGGCTGCGATCCTCGAATCGCTACACCGCGATCGGCGCCTTGATGGCGGGGTGCGACTGGTAGCCGATGATCTCGATGTCATCGAAGCTGAAATCCTCCAGCTGGCGCCGTGCCGGATTCAGTCTCAGTTGCGGCAGCGCGTAGGGTTCGCGGGTGAGCTGCAACTCCGCTTGCTGCAGATGATTCAGATACAGGTGCGCGTCACCCAGCGTGTGCACGAAATCGCCGGGAACCAGATCACAGACCTGGGCCACCATGGCTGTCAGCAAGGCATAGGAAGCAATATTGAAGGGCACGCCGAGAAACACATCGGCGCTGCGCTGGTAGAGCTGGCAGGACAGGCGCCCATCCGCCACATAGAACTGGAACAGCGCGTGACAGGGCGCCAGCGCCATCGCTGGCAGATCGGCCGGATTCCAGGCGCTGACCAGCAATCGACGTGAATCCGGGTTGCTGCGGATCTGGTTGATCACCTGTCCCAGCTGATCGATGGACTGTCCACCCGGCGCCGCCCACGAGCGCCACTGCTTGCCGTAGACCGGTCCCAGATCGCCGCTGGCATCGGCCCATTCGTCCCAGATGCTCACGCCGTGTTGCTGCAGATAGCCGACATTGGTATCGCCAGCGATGAACCACAGCAGTTCGTGGATTATCGACTTCAGATGCAGTTTCTTGGTGGTGACCAGCGGAAACCCGTCGGCCAGATCAAAGCGCATCTGATAGCCGAAAACCGAACGCGTGCCGGTGCCGGTGCGGTCGGTCTTGACCGAGCCGTGGTCAAGGATGTGGCGGAGGAGCTGGTGGTATTGGTTCATCGAGAGCGGGGAAAGGGGAGAAGGAAAAAGGAAAAGGGGAAAGCACGGGACGCATGGGGGCGGCGGCCCGGCGGCGAGCCTTGCGTGCTTTGGTGCGCTCTCCAGGAAACCAACATGTCAATTGTTGATGCGTCATTGCGAGGAGCGTAGCGACGAAGCAATCCAGCGCTGTGCGGCATGATCCTGGATTGCTTCGCTGCGCTCGCAATGACGCCGGGGCTAGTGACCCGCAGGCAGCGTCGCGCCGACACATCAGAGGCAAGCGGGAAGTCCGCGCAGACGCCGGCTGCTGCTCCGCTACTACCCTTTTCCATTTTCCATTTCCCCTTTTCCTGCCTGGCCGCTGATTCTCGGCCACAGCAGCAGGCCCACACCCAGCAGCACCATCGGGGTGGACAGCAGCTGGCCCATGGTCAGCCAGCCCCAGGCCAGATAGCCGATGTTGGCATCGGGCTCACGGACGGACTCCACGGCAATGCGGCCGATGCCGTAGACGATCAGGAACACGCCGGACGTAGCCATCAGCGGCCGTGGCTTGCGCGAGAACCACCAGACGATGGCGAACAGGACCATGCCTTCCCAGAAGGCCTGATAGAGCTGCGAGGGATGCCGGGCTTCGCCCAGCAACTGCCCCTGCGCGACCAGGGCCTGGATCTGCTCAACCGTGTACGGCCCGCCCGGCACGGCATGTGGAAAGATCACACCCCAGGGCAGATCGGTCTTGTGTCCCCATAACTCGCCGCCGATGAAATTGCCGATGCGTCCCAAGCCGAGGCCGATCGGCACGATGGGTGCAATGAAATCGTAGATGCCAAACACGGCGTGGCCATGCTTGCGCGCATACCAGCCCACCGCCACCAGCACACCCAGCAGGCCTCCATGGAAACTCATGCCGCCTTCCCAGACGCGCACCAGCATCAGCGGATCGGCCAGGAATTCATCGAAGTGATAGAACACCACCGAGCCCAGGCGGCCACCGATGATGACGCCGAGCATGCCGTAGAAAATGATGTCTTCGATCTGCTCCGGCTTGAAACCACGCCAGCTCTCGGCCGCGCGCCGGCGCGCCAGCAGGAAGGCAGCCACACCGGCAGCCAGATACATCAGCCCGTACCAGCGGATCGCCAGCGGCCCGAGCTGCAAGGCAACCGGATCAATATCGTGAATGAAGGGCATCAGGAAGGTCGGCAGCGGGACGGGATCAGCACCGAATCATAGGCGATGATCGGCAGGATCAGGGTTCGGCGCCCGGCTTTGGTAGGTCCAGACTTGTCTGGACGCTTTCGAGCCATTGGCCACCGAGCGTCCAGACCATGCGCCTTGCAGGACACCCGAGTACCGCGAGGCTGATCGCAAGCATCCAATCGCATCGCCAGATCGTGTGCAGAAGCAGGACGCAAAGGACACGAAGGAAAAGCAGAAAGGACGCAGAGAACAGCAATGCAGTCGGATGGAGTCGCGAGGCGCGGACCCGTCGGCGCGCAGTCCCGACCATGCATTTCTTTCCTGCTCTTCTTTCTGCTTTTCCTTCGCGTACTTGGCGTCCCGCTCTCTACTCCAAGGCTGCAGCGCGCGCTCATGGCCGCCGCACTTCCGCCAGGAATCCCTTCAGGTACTCGGTTTCAGGCATGCCCGGATGGATCGGGTGATCGGCCGATTGCGCCAGACGCCTGAGCACGCGCAGCCGCACGCCCAGGGCACAGGCGGCGCGGTTCAGGGCATCGAGCAGGGCATCGGCGCTGAAGTGATGCGAACACGAGCAGCTGACGATCAGGCCACCGTCGGTGACCAGCTTCAGCGCGGCTTCGTTGATGCGCCGGTAGGCCAGCGTGCCGGCCTCGGCATCCTTCTTGCGCTTGATGAAGGCCGGGGGATCCACCACGACGACATCGAAGCGTTCGCCGGCATCCCGCAACTGCCGGCAGGCGTCGAAGGCATCCGCGTCCAGCACCGACACCCGATCGCCGACGCCACTGGCCTTAGCATTGCGCTGCACCGCTTCCAGCGCGGCGCCGGAACTGTCGACGCACAACGCCGAATGGGCGCCGTGAGCGGCGCTGCACACGCCCCAACCGCCGCCATAACTGAACAGATCGAGCACGCGCGCACCGGCCACGAAGGGCATCAGCGCCGCGCGATTGTCGCGCTGATCGAAGAACCATCCGGTCTTCTGTCCGGAGATCGGCGAAATGCCGAAGCGCGCGCCGTTCTCTTCGATCCAGATCGGTTCGACAACCTCCCCAAAAGCGACGACGACTTCGCGTGGCAGGCCTTCCAGTTCACGTCCGGCCGCATCGTTGCGCCAGACCAGCGCCTCGACGCCGTTGATCTGGCGCAGCTCATCGGCAATTTCGTCCGCCAGGACGGCCATGCCCGCCGTACCCAGCTGCGCCGACAGCAGCGGCCCATAACGATCGACCACCAGACCGGGCAAGCCATCACTTTCACCGAAGATCAGCCGACCAGCCTGAGCGACACCCAGGCGCTGACGCATGGCCAGCGCGCCCTGAATGCGCTGGCGCAGCCAGGCCCGCACGTCGAAGCCGTCGGAGGGCGCGTGCAGCAAACGACCGGCAATCAGCACATTGGGATTGACGTAGGCCGCACCCAGACTGCGGCCCCTGGCGGTGATCAGCTCGACCTGTTGCCCAGCCTGCAGGCCCAGCGCCCCGAGCTTGCCCTCGAATTCATTGGCGTAGACCCAGGAATGCCCCAGGCGCAAACGACGTTCGGCCTCGGGTTTGAGGCGCAAGCTGCGCAGAGCGGACATGGACTGGGCCTTGAGCGGTGGGAAGACGCATCCTAGCCGGATGCGGCGGATGGCGGGGCGCGGAAACGGGGCACGGGGCACGGGGCACGGGGCACGGGAAAGGCTCGCATCCTTGGGTAGCCAGCCGGGCCGGAGGTTTGGCGGTTGCGCAGCCCTGCCTGTGGGAGCGGACTCTGTCCGCGATCGCCCGCCCGGCCGGCACCGGCTCCGCGGAGGGCCGCGTGCCTGCGCGGCCGCTCTCGGTCTTCGGCAACGTCAAGAGCGGCGCCGCAGCGCGGCGCCCTCCAGAAGCGCCGCACTGCCGGTTGCGACCGGCGCCACAACCTCCCGCCCCGCGCTGCATACGTTTGCACGCGCCGGCACAGCGCGTTCAGGCTTTTACACTCTCATGCAGTTGTCCTGGACACTGCATCCGGCCATGAATACGACCCTGATCCGACTGCTGCTGTTGCTGGTCGCGCTGACCCTCACCCGCTCAGGCAGCGCCGAAGTCATGCTGCACGCCTTCAACTGGCGCTATGCCGACGTTGCGGCCCAGGCTTCGTCGATCAAGGCTGAGGGCTACGCCAGTGTGCTGGTGTCACCGCCGCTGAGATCCGAAGGCAACGCCTGGTGGGCGCGCTATCAGCCACAGGATTTTCGCCTGATCGACAATCCGCTCGGCAATACCGAGGACTTCCGCGCCATGTCCGGGCAACTGGCGGCGGTCGGCCTGCGCCTGTATGCAGACATCGTCATCAACCATATGGCCAACGAGGCCGGGCAGCGACCGGATCTCAACTATCCGGGTTCGCGGGTGCTGGCGATCTATGCATCCAGTCCCGCCTATTTCGAGCGCCAGCGCCTGTTCGGCGATCTCTCCGTCAATCTGTATTCGGGCAACGACTTCCACGAGGCGCGCTGTATCCAGGATTACAACCACGTCTTCCAGGTGCAGAACTGGCGCCTGTGCGGCGGTGGTGGCGATCCGGGACTCCCTGATCTAGGCGACGGCAATGTTGCCGTCGCCGCTCAGCGCAGTTATCTGCGGGCACTGAAGAGCCTGGGTGTCAGCGGCTTTCGCATCGATGCCGCCAAGCACATGAGCCTCAAGCAGCTGGCGCGGATCTTCACCCCGGACATCACCGACGGCATGCTGATCTTCGGCGAACTGATCACCGGCGGTGGCGTCGGCAACATCGAATACGAGCGCTTTCTGGCGCCCTGGCTGGCCCAGACCACGCACAGCGCCTACGACTTCCCGCTGCACGCCAGCCTGCGCCAGGGTTTCGGTTTCGGCGGCGACCTGGCCATACTGGCTGATCCCGTGCGCACCGGTCAGGCGCTGGCCGATGACCGCGCAATCACCTTTGCACTCACCCACGACATGCCCAACAACGCCGGCTTTCGCGGCCTGCTGCTGGACCCGGTCGACGAGACCCTGGCCTACGCCTATCTGCTGGGACGCGCCGGTGGGATACCGATGGTCTACAGCGATCACAACGAGAGCGGTGATGGCCGCTGGATCGACGCCTACCTGCGCGCCGATCTCGCTGCGATGATCGGCTTTCACAATCGCACGGCCGGCAGTGACATGCGCATGCTGGCAGCTGGACCCTGCTTCCTGCTATTCCGACGCGGCGTGCTCGGAATGGTGGGCATCAACAAGTGCGGCAATGCCGTCGAGATCGATCTGGATTTCTCCGCCGCCAAGCTCCTTGGGCAACGAAATTACCGTGACGTGCTGAGCGGGCACCTGTTGCGCATCGATCACGACAATGAGCGCATCAGTCTGCCGCCTCGCAGCGCCCGTATGTGGATGCTTCAGGATGATCTGCGTCGCTAGCCCCGGTGCCAGATAGGGTCGAGAGCAGATCGTTCCCCGACCCCACTCTGCAGCAAATAGCCAATCGACACACTCAGGCTGAAAAAAACTGGCAGCGACCAAGTACACTTCGGAACGATGCCGACCGAGCGCGCCACCGCCCTGCGTTTCCTCATCTACGTCACGCTTTACGTGGTGGCGGCGGAGTTCGCGGTGGTGTTCGTTTCCCAACCCACCGATGTCACGCTGATCTGGCCATCGGCCGGCCTGGCTTATGCGGTATTGCTGTTTCATGGTCCACGCTGGTGGCCCATCATTCCTTGCGGCATCGCCCTGACCCATCTTCTGATCTCGCCAGTACCGTGGCTGTTCTTTCCCTTTTCGCTGGCCAGCAACACGCTGGCCACGCTCGCATCGGTCTGGCTGGTCCGGCGCGTGGCCGGTCCTGAATTGATCACACTCAGGGTCACCAACGGCTTTCTGATGCTGGCCGGCGGCGCCTTCAATGCGGTGGTGAGTGCGGTCATTGGCGTTTGCGGCATGCTGCTGGCCAGCATGATCCCGCCAGAGGATTTCGGGCCGGCCCTGGGCAAGTGGGTGGCCGGCGATCTGTTCGGCATCGTTGCCGTGACGCCGCTGACCCTGATGGTGCTGCGTTCGCTGGAGCGCGGCAGCTGGATTGAAGTACCGCTTGAGTTCGCCGGCCGCAGCGAGAAGCTGATCTGGCTGGCAGCCAGCATCTCGGGCATGGCTCTGGTCACCCAGGCCAGCGCCGCCAGCCCGGCGTATGCGCTGGGCTTGAGCTCGCTGCCGCTGACCCTGCTGCTGTGGAGCGCGCTGCGCTTCGAACCGATATTCACGGCTGCCGCGACGATGACCTTCGCATTCGTCGTGGTCACGCTGATCGGGCTCAACGTCGGCGGATTCCGCGCGCCCGGGAGCCTGCTCGAAACCTTCATCCTGCTGTCCTTGCTGAGCGTGATCGCCATTGTTCCGCAACTGGTATCCGTGGCCAATTTCCGCATGCGCACCAGTGCCTTCGACATGCTCCAGCGCGCGCGCACCGACCGGCTCACCGGATTGCGCAGTCGGACCGCCTTCGAGGAGACGCTGGCCCGGGCGCTGTCCGACCGGCCGGAAATCGGTCGCGGCGGGGCCATCGCCTATGTCGACCTCGATCAGTTCAAGCTGGTCAATGACCTCGCCAGCCACGCCGCAGGCGATCAGGCCATTCGCCAGCTGGCCAGCGTGATGCGTGCCAAGCTCGATGAGGATGTGTACCTGGCACGCCTGGGCGCAGACGAATTCGGCGTGCTCTGGGAACATGCGCCCCTGGAGCGCGCCACAGCCGATACCGAGAAGCTGCGCCTGGCCATATCCGAGTTTCGTTTTGCCTGGGAAGATCACGTCTTCGCCCTGACGGCCAGCATTGGTCTGGTGCCCTTCCCCGCTCGCCGCGCCAGCGTGGCAGAGTTGCTGGCGCAGGCCGACACCGCCTGCTACGCCGCCAAGGAACTGGGCGGCAATCAGATTCAGCTGCAGTCCCCCGACAACGCCGCGGTGCTCGAGCGCACCGAGAGCATGGGCTGGGTAGTGCGCATCAATTCTGCCTTCGAGAACGATCTGTTCGAACTCTACGGCCAGCGCATCCTGTCCTTCGAAGCCGAGGAATTCGAGACCTGCGAGATACTGCTGCGCCTGCGCGACGGATACGAGGAACCGCTGTTGCCGGGTCGCTTCATTCCCGCCGCAGAACGCTTCGGGATGTCGGCGCGCATCGACCGCCATGTCATCGATCGCAGTCTGCGCTGGCTGGAGTCTGATCCCAGAGCCAGCCGTATGCACCTCAACATCAATCTGTCGGCATCCACTCTGGCCGATGCCGACTTCGCAAGCTTCCTCAGCCGGCGCCTCAAGGGGAGCAGCGTGGATCCGGCGCAGATCTGCCTGGAAATCACCGAAACCAGCGCCGTGCGCGATCTCGATCACGCGCGCCAGCTGATCGCCCAGTTCAAGGCCATGGGCGTGCGCTTTGCGCTGGACGATTTCGGCACCGGCTTCTGCTCCTTCGCCTATCTGCGCGATTTGGATGTCGACGTTTTCAAGATCGATGGCAGCTTTGTCCGCGATGTCGACCGCAATGAGCTGTCACTGGCCATCGTCAAGTCCATCGTCGAGATCGCACGGGTATTGGGCAAGCGCACGGTCGCCGAATCGGTAGAAGACGCGCGCCTGAGCCCGATCCTGCAGCAACTGGGCGTGGACGCGGTGCAGGGTTTTGCCTTTCACAGACCGGAACCGCTGCGGCTGCTGCTGGCATCGGCGGCCTAGAGGGGGCACGGGGAAGGGGACACGGGGCAGGGGGAAGCGAAAGGCCGGCGTCATTGCGAGGAACGGAGTGACGAAGCAATCCAAGAACTTGCTGGCGTGGTTCTGGATTGCCTCGCTGTGCTCTCCATGAACCCGTGGCCTAACGTGTTGACTTGTGGTCGTTGACGTAGGTTGGGCTAAGCGCAGCGTGCCCAACACCGGCGTCCATTGTTGGGCACGCTGCGCTTAGCCCAACCTACGGCTCATGGCCCGTGGGCAGTTTCGGGACGGGACCGGTGGCTCGCAATGACGCCGGTGCTGGGCTCTCGCCACCGCCGCCGGAACTCTGCGCTCCCTGCCCTGCCTAAGCGGGGAATGACCGCCGACCGCGCCAATCCTGATCTGCTCGCCGCCCATTTCGAGCGCCTGAACCTGATCGCGGCATGGCGGGCGCGGCTGGATGAGGCGCTGTTCCAGATTCTGGCGGCACTGGCCTTCGTGGGTTTTGGGCTGTGGCTGATGGACAGCTGGTGGCAGCTCCTGCTGAGCAGCCAGACACCCTGGGCGCAGCCCTGGCCATCGGCCCTGCTGGGCATGCTGGTGTGCGCGGGCTTTCTGATGCAGGCGCGCCGCTTTCACGCGCAGATGCTGAAACAGCACCAGGGCGACTGGCTCAGCGCCCTGCCAGTGGCCGAGACCCAGCGCAGCCTGGCCAGAGCCCGTCAGCGTGCACCGCGGCTGTTGATTCTCGGGCTGGCGGCAATGCTCCTGTTGCTGTGGGCCAGCTGGCGCAGTCCCGATCACAGCACGCAGCTGTGCCTGGCATTGGCATTGGGCATCTCCGTCGGCGCGCTGGCGGGAGCATGGATTCCGGCTGGGACGACACCCCCCGAGGCGGCGGCCATCGGTACAGCACGACAATCTGTGCCGGTACCCGACTCGGTATCAGGATTGCCACTGCTGGGCGCCGCACTGGAACCGGCATCGGCGCGACTGCCGAAAACGGCACCGTGGATCGGCGGCAGTTTTCTGCTGTTTCCGCCATCCATCCCCGTGATCGCCCTGCTGGCGCTGCTGGTGCTGCTGAGCACCCTGTCGCTGCTGATCGACCTGGTCTCGCACTGGCGCGCGCGCTATCTGATCGACGCCCAGTGGCTGGCCGCCGAGGCACTGACACCGCGACGTCTGTTCGCGGCCTATCTGCCGCCACTGCTGAAGCGCATGGCGATAGCCGCTGCTGTCGTCTGCGCCTGCCTGCATGCCATCGGTGCGCCGCTGCTGATGACGCTGCTCGTCGGCATCAGCCTCATCGGGGCCGTGGCCGATGCCGTGCTCTGCGGATTTGCCACGCGACTGCAGCCGCGGCGCTACCCGCTGCTGCTGATGTTGCATGCCGTACTCGTGGTGGCTTGCCTGCAAGTGTTGCCGCCAGCGGCACCGATCGTGTTGCTGGGATGCGCGATCAGCGCCTGGCGCAGGGGAAATGCATGAATAAGGAAACATTGCTTGAGGTCACGGGACTCACGCTCGCCTACGGCAATCAGCCCGTGCTGCGGGGTGTCGATCTGGCGATCCGGCCCGGCCAACTGATGGGACTGGTGGGACCGAACGGCTCGGGAAAGACCAGCCTGATCCGTGCCATCACCGGCTTGCTGATGCCAGGCTCCGGCCAGGTACGGATCGCCGGGATTGATCTGGTCACCGATGCACTCAGGGCAAAGGCGGGCTTTGGCTATGCCCCTGATCCGGCGCGCTTGCCGCTGTCGCTGACTGGTCGCCAGTCGCTGTCGGTAGTGGCGGCCGCACGCGGCCTGCCCGAACCACCGCCGGCCTTGCTGGAACTGGCCGAGCGCCTGGGCGCCATGCCCTGGATCGATCGTCGTATCGAAAGCTATTCGCTGGGCACGCGGCAGAAATTCGCGATCCTGATGGCGCTGACCTGCGATCCGCCCTTGCTGATCCTGGACGAGGTCATGAACGGCCTCGATCCGATCTCCAGCCACGAGCTGAAGCTGGAACTGCTCGACCGCTGCGAGCGCCAGCAGTGCGGCGTGCTGCTCGCGACCCACGGCCTGGAGATTGCGCCGACGCTGCTGACCGATGCCGTGCTGCTGCATGAGGGCCGCATCCGCCACCGCTGGGGTAGCGAGGAGCTTGGCGCCTGGCGTCATGGCGATCCCGGCGCCTTCGAACGCGCCGTGGTGGCGGCGCTGCGCAGCGATCTGGTATAGCAGCGCCCTCGCGGTGCGACCGTCCGTGTCCGACCGCGCTGGTGTAGGCCCGTGCAGAATTGTTGCCAGTAGCGGAACGCAGAGAACGCGGAGACGCGCAGAGAACGCGGAGAGGGGCCCAGCAGATCAGGAGAGCATTTTCTCTGCGTACTCTGCGTCCTCTGCGGCCCTCTGCGTTCTCCGCGTTGGCGCTTCTGGTCCCACGACCTTGGGCATCATTCATCAGTGCCGCGAACCCGTGGCTGCTGGTCGCGACGCAAGGTCGCTCCTACCCAAAGGCCGATCCTTGCTGCTCTGAAGGAAGTTGTAGCCCAGGTCAGCGCGGCGCACCCGGGGCAAGCAGGCATGGTGGTCGCAGGACGCAGTCCCCGGGTGCGCTGCGCTTACCCGGGCTACTGGTTTCCCGAGCCGCCCGAAAGCTCTAGTCTGGTCGAATGAATCCGATCCTGCGCATCTCCGATCTCAGCAAGACCTACACCTCCGGCGTTCAGGCGCTGAAGCCGATCAATCTTGGTGTCGACAAGGGCGAGATCTTTGCCTTGCTCGGGCCCAATGGCGCCGGCAAGACCACCTTGATCAGCATCGTCTGCGGCATCGTCACCGCCAGCACCGGCAGTGTCACCGTCGACGGCTTCGACCATGCCCGCGACTACCGCGAGGCGCGGGTGCGCATCGGCCTGGTGCCGCAGGAACTGGCTACCGACATGTTCGAGACACCGCTGGCCACGGTCAGTTTCACGCGCGGCCTGTTCGGGCTGCCGCCGCGACCGGACTACGTCGAGAAAGTGCTGCGCGATCTGTCGCTGTGGGACAAGCGCAAGTCACGCATCCAGACGCTGTCCGGCGGCATGAAACGCCGGGTGATGATCGCCAAGGCCCTGGCGCACGAGCCCAGCGTGCTGTTTCTGGATGAGCCGACGGCCGGTGTCGATGTCGAGCTGCGCCGCGACATGTGGGCGCTGGTGCGCGGCCTGCGCGAACAGGGTGTCACCATCATCCTGACCACGCATTACATCGAGGAAGCCGAGGAAATGGCCGATCGCATCGGCGTGATCAGCAAGGGCGAGCTGATTCTGGTCGAGGACAAGTCCCAGCTGATGCGCAAGCTCGGCAGCAAGACCCTGACCCTGCATCTGCCGGAAGCCTTGAGCGCGATCCCGCCGGAACTGGCGGAATGGAATCTGACGCTGAAGGGCGATGGCTTCGAACTGGAATACCACTTCGATATCCACGACGAGCACACCGGCATTCCGCGCCTGCTCAGGCGCATGGCCGACCTCGGCATCAGTTTCCGTGACCTGAACACCGAACAGAGTTCGCTGGAAGACATCTTCGTCAGCCTGACCAGCGAGCGCGACGGGGTGCCGGCATGAGCACACCAGCGCGGGTTCCCGCCTTCAATGCCCGTGGCGTCTGGGCGATCTACCATTTCGAGATCTCGCGCTTCATGCGCACGCTGGGCCAGAGCCTGCTGACGCCGGTGATCACCACCTCGCTGTATTTCGTGGTCTTCGGGGCCGCCATCGGCTCGCGCATGGGCGAGGTCGACGGCGTCAGCTACGGCGCCTTCATCGTCCCCGGCCTGATCATGCTGTCGGTGTTGACCGAGAGCATCAACAACGCCTCCTTCGGCATCCATTTTCCGCGCTGGACCGGCACCATCTACGAGTTGCTGTCGGCGCCGATCTCGCCCTTCGAGATCGTGCTCGGCTATGTCGGTGCGGCTGCCACCAAATCAGTGATTCTGGGACTGGTGATCTTCGCCACCGCGCATCTGTTCGTGCCCATCGACGTGGCTCACCCGCTGTGGATGATGGCTTTTCTGGTGCTGACCGCCACCACCTTCTGCCTGTTCGGCTTCATCACCGGCATCTGGGCGCAGAACTGGGAACAGCTGCAGGTGATTCCGATGCTGATCGTGACCCCACTGACCTTCCTCGGCGGCGCCTTCTATTCCATCGACATGCTCCCCGGCGCCTGGAAGACCGTGGCCCTGTTCAACCCCATCGTCTATCTGGTCAGCGGCTTTCGCTGGAGTTTCTACGGCAGCGCCGATGTGGCGGTGGGGATCAGCCTGGCCGCCACCCTCGGCTTCTTTGCGCTGTGCCTGGTGATTGTCTGGTGGATCTTCCGCACCGGGTATCGGTTGAAGCAGTAGTTCTGATCAGTACCGGGGAGACGTTGCGCGTGCCGAACACCTCGTCATTCCCGCGTACGCGGGAGTCCAGGCTTGGGCCGTTGCTGGTAGACGTCGTCATTCCCGCGTATGCGGGAATCCAGGCTTGGGCCGTTACTGGAACACCTCGTCATTCCCGCGTACGCGGGAATCCAGGCTTGCGCCGTTGCTGGTACACCTCGTCATTCCCGCGTATGCGGGAATCCAGGCTTGGGCCGTTGCTGGAACACGCTGGATTCCCGCTTTCGCGGGAATGACGATTGCCGCTTTCGCGGGAATGACGATTGCCGCTTTCGCGGGAATGACGATTGCCGTTTCGCGGGAATGACGGGTACCCGCTTTCGCGGAAATGACGGTTCCCGTCTTGCTCAGGTGATCTCTAGCGCCCCAACTCCTCAAACTTGCGCTGGTACCTGTCGCGCAAGCGCGTGTGCCTGGAACTGAGGTCCACCGGCTCGCCGTTGAGGTAGGCGGCGACGATGCTGCTGCGCACATCCAGCGGATCGCCGTCGCTGACCACGAAGCTGGCGTCCTTGCCAGCTTCCAATGAACCCAGGCGATCGGCCACGCCAAGGATCTGTGCGGGCGCCAGGGTGATGGCGCGCAGGCCCTGCTCCCAGGGCAGGCCAAAGGCGACCGCCTGTCCCGCGGCATAGGGCAGATTGCGTTCCATGGTTGCGGCAAAGCTGCTGGCATCCGAGGCAATGGCCACTTCGATACCGGCCGCTGCCAGCCTGGCGGCATTGGCGTAGCTGGTGTCAAATCCCTCATGTCGCCGCAGCGGCAACTCCCAGGGCGTGTGCAGGATCACCGGCACTGCCCGCGCCTTCAGCTCGTCGGCGATGCGCCAGGCGTCCTGGCCACCGACCAGCACGAATTCCAGCCCGCGTTGCCGCGTGAAATCCAGCGCCTCGCGGATCTGCTGCAGATCCAGGGCGTGGATGTACAGGCGGATCTTGCCCTCCAGCACCGGCACCATGGCTTCCCAGCGTGCGTCCGGAGCGGCAACGGTGCCGGCGACCTTCGCCGTGCGATAGGCTGCGGCGTCATCAAAGGCCTGATCGATCAGTTCGCGACTGCGCGCGGCGCCCTTGATGGCTTCGCCACGCATTGGTGCCGGCAGCCAGGGTGGCAGGCGCGTCGACGGCCACATCAGGTGCAGACCAATCGGCGCCCGCACCGTCATCTGCTCCCAGGTCCAGCCATCCAGCTGGATCAGCGCCGACTGCCCGGCGACGATGCCGCCCTGCCCGGCCTGCGGCACCACGTGCACATAGAGCACGCCGTTGGCGCGGGCTACGGGCAGCAGATCCGAATCCGGATTGATCGCCACCTGCGCCCGCGCATTCGGATTGATGGCGCCGGTTTCGGCGACGTCCACCGTGCCACGCACAGTTTCGATTTCGGTCAGCCCCATGACCGAATTGGCAGCGATGAAGGCCGGCACCACCCAGCGCCCGCTGAGATCGACACGCTCGGCATCAGCGGCCTGCGCCGACAGATCGGCGCCCACGGCAATGATCTTGCCGCCATCGACCAGCATCTGGCCGTTCTCGATGGCCGCCGAAGACACCGGATGGATGGTCGCGCCGGTGTAGAGCGTGGCTGCGGGAGCTGCTGTAGCGAGGCACAGCAGCGAGACCAGGCCAGCTACCATCCTGTACGAATCGATGCCCATCTCAGTGCTCTCCCTGGCAATAGTGAACGGCTTCGCCGTTGTGGTAGGCGCCGCGCAGGGCAGCCAGTCTGGAATTGAGCACCGCGTAACGGGTCGGATCGATCAACAGCCGTGGCTTGCCGGGCCCGCCGGGGCCGCCTGGAGCTCCTCCCTTCGGCGCTTCGGCCAGGGCCGCCTGCACCAGTTCGGCGCGGGCAGCGACAATGCGCTGCTGCTCGGCCTGATCGGCGGCCTGATCGAAGTACTCGCGGCCATCGATCCAGACCTTCCTGGGACGCGCATACGAGGACAGCGGGTGATGACTCCACAGCACCAGATCGGCGTCCATGCCCGCCTTGATGCTGCCCACGCGATCACCCACGCGCAGTTGTTGCGCCGGATTGCGGGTGACCAGCGCCAGCGCTTCGGTATCGCTCAAGCCGCCATAGCGCCCAGTCTTGCCAGCCTCGGTATTGAGGCGCCGGCCGAGATCATTGCTGTCGGAATTGAGCGAGGTCAGCACGCCCTGCCTCATCATGATGGCGGCGTTGTAGGGAATGGCGTCGATGGTTTCCATCTTGAAGCCCCACCAGTCGGAAAAGGTGGAGGCCCCAGCGCCCACTTCGGCCAGCACTTCGGCCACCTTGTAGCCCTCCAGCACATGCTGGAAAGCCGCCACCTTGATGCGAAGCTCGGCCGACAGCCGCGCAAACATCAGGATTTCGTCCTGCCGGTAGGAATGGATGTGCACCAGACGCTGATGGTTGAGGATCTCGACCAGCGCCTCCATGCGCAGATCGCGCCGCTGCGGCGGGCCTTTCTTGCTGGCCCGAGCAGTCTCGTAGGCACGCGCCTGCACGAAGGCATCCTTGAGCAGCTGCTCCACGCCCATGCGGGTTTGCGGATAGCGCGGCACCGCCACCGGCCCCCAGTTCGACTGCTTGACGTTCTCGCCCAGCGCGAACTTGATCGTTGGTGTGGCGCCAGCGAACTTGAGGTCCTCCGCCCCTGCGCCCCAGCGGTGCTTGACCAGCTGCGACTGCCCGCCGATGGGATTGGCTGAACCATGCAGCACGTGCGAGGTGGTGGTGCCACCGGCGAGTTCGCGGTAGATATTGATATCGGTGGGATCGACGATGTCGCCCAGCCGCACTTCCGAGGTGATCGCGTGGCTGGGCTCATTGATGTTGCCGCTGCCGGCAATATGCGAATGGGCGTCGATCAGGCCCGGCGTCAGATGCAGACCGCGGCCGTCGACTTCGATCGCGCCGCGGGGCGCCGGAAGATCCGGGCCCACGTCGCTGATGCGACCACGCTCGACCAGCACATCGGTCTCGGTCAGCGGCTCGGATCCACCGGTCATCCACACCGTGGCATCGCGAATCACCAGCGCATCGATCCGTGGCGGCAGCCCGACCCGACCAAAATCGCCTGCCGGGTAGCGAGTCTGAGTCGGAAAAGCTGGCACTTTCTCGTTCTTGTCCGCCAGGCTGCGACCACCGTGCTCGGTGGCCTCGTCGGAGCCTTCCTGGCCGCCATCGCGCTGCGCACCGTCTGCCAGCCTTGAACCTTCCGTCGGCTCCGGCGCTGCACCGGTGCGCATCGCACTCCAGTTGCGCACGCGCCCGTCCTCGCTCAGCCAGCGGCCATCCAGCTTGCCGGCAGACAGTGCCGCCTCCAGCGTGGCTTTCTGCTCGGCGCCAAACCACTCGCCGGGCGCTGTGATCAGCAGGCGTCCCTTGCTCAGCTTCGCGCTGGCCTTGTGCTCACCCGCCTTGATCTTCAAGGCATCCGGCTTGCCTTCGATAATCCACTCAGCCGGTCCTGATGCGCCCATCCAGTTGACCGTCCACAGACCGGTAATCTCGGGCGCGTCCAGTGCCTTGATCTGATCGCGGGCGCCATCAGCCCAGACTTCGAAGATCTGAGCGTCATCGGCACTGAACAAGGTGGCGTCGGCAATCAGCAGATTGGCTGGCTGCCCGGCCTTGATCTCACCGAGCTTGCCCTGCGCGCCGAGGAAACGGGCCGGGTTGGTGGTCAGCGCGGCGAGCGCCTGGTCTGCACTCAGACCGTACCTGATCGCCTTGCGCAGTGCCGGCCAGAACTCGGCATCGGGCTTGTCCAGGCCGGCCAGCGTCAGCGCGTAGGGATGGCCGCTGGCCGCCACCTTGGCCGGGTTGTACGGCGCGTAACGCCACTGCTCCAGTTCCGCCAGACTGAGCTCCAGGGCGGCCTCGGCATCGCTCACCTCCGGCGCCTTGGGGAAATTCAGCGGCAGCAACATGCCGATGCCATCGGGCAGTTGATCGAGTACCCGGTATTCGTTGCCGGTCCCGAGCACCCAGGCCCGTTGCAAACCAAACTCGGCAGCAATGCGTGCAGCCCGCACCACATCCAGCTCGTCATCGGCGTCGAAGACCATGGCCTGCTGGCCATCAAGCACCGGCAACAGGGCGTCGAGCGCCGAATTGGCCTCGGCGCGTTCACCCCCATTCTTCTGCTGCCAGGCGAGCAGATCGCGCTGCCAACCGGCATCCAGGAAAGCCTGGCGAATCAGCGCGATGGCGCCCATTTTCGAGCCGGGATAGACCCCGCCGAAACTGAAATCGGCTTCGAAGGCGGCGTACTGCGCCACTCGTCGCGCCAACAGGTTCTGTTGCGGCGTCGGCTGATCGCGCAGGCTGAGCAGCGCACTCTGACCACGCAAGACGCCGCTGCCGGGCGCGGCCACCGAGGCGGCAAAGCCCAGATGGCGCAGCGACTTGGCGCTATCTGCGTCCAGCGCCAGATTGCGACTGACATCGCGCTCCGGGCATACCCGATCATTCCAGTGACGCGCGGCCGGCGCGATCGGCGCACTGGCCGAGCCACCCTCGCCGAAGCCGCCGCGGCCACCACGACGCCCGGAACCGGCACCAGCAGTCTCCGATGTTGGGCAACGCGCCTTGCCATCGAAACCGTAGCTGCCATGCACATCAATGAAAGCCGGGAACACGGTCTTGCCGTGCGCCTCCAGGATCACGGCCCCGGGGGCCTCACGCCGACCAGCGCGGACATCGACAATCAGCCCGTCGCGGACTTCAACGCTGCCGTTTTCGATCACCTTGCCGGGCGCGATGACGATGCGGGCGTCTACGATGCTGGTGTGTCTGGGTGTGTGCTCGGCCAGTCCCTGCTGGGGTGTGGTCGATATCTGGGCAGCCAGGCTTCCGGCCACCAGGGACAAAGCGAGAGCGAGCGCGGTGCGCTGGAACATGGGCGATCTCCGGGGAAGGGCACGCGCCCGGAGCTGGCCAGACGCAAGACGGCGATGGTTATCGATCAACCGTCGGTTTCGCGTCAACTCGCACAGATCATTGTTTGCGCTTGTTGCGGCAAGCGCGGCGCACCCTGCCGAGCAAACTCGGCACTACCAGAGCCTCGCACAACCCCGCTCTCGTAGAGCGGAGCTTGCTCCGCTGCTTCTGCCGGGCTTGTGTTCTGGCTCTTCCCGCCGCCTTGAAATGCGGCACACCCTGCCGAGCAAGCTCGGCACTACCAGAGCCTCGTACACCGATGCCGTGGTGGAACAAGACCTCGCACACCGCCGCTCTCGTAGAGCGGAGCTTGCTCCGCTACTGTTCGGACCAGATCTATGCCTTGAACAGCACGCTGCAACAGGTCACCGCGCCCTCGGCCTTCTGCAATTCCGACACATCGACCGCGCGCACCTCCACGCCGACAGATTCGATCCGGGCCTGGGTGCGCGGGAAACAGCTGGGGTAGACCACCGACCGGCCGATCCGCAGCGCATTGGCCGCATGCTCTTCGGCGGGATCGACCTCGATGCGGCGATAGCCGGCAAAGACCCTGGCGTCGACCAGCCATTGCGGTTGCACCAGCAGGGTGTCGTCGTTGATCTGGGTCACGGCCGATTTCAGATGCAGACAGCCCTGGATCGCCACCTGATGAACCCGATAACCGTAGCCCAGCAGCGCCTTGCGCAACTGCGCCACCGCGGCGTCGTTGGAACGGGCAGACGCACCGACGTAGATGTCACGACCGATGCGAAGCACATCGCCACCATCGAGCGTGCCCGGCTCATCGATCCACAGCAGCGGCCGGTAGCGCCCGATGACCTCGGCCACCGAGGCTGATTCGCTGCGTCTGGACGCTGCACCGGGCCGGGTCATGACCGCCAGTTCGTCCAGCACCAGCACCGTATCCTCGACAAACACGGCATCCGGCATCTGCGCTTCCGCCGGCACCGACACCAGCGTGCAGCCTGCCTCGGCCAGGGCCTGCTGGTAAGCCCGATGCTGCCGTCGCGCCAGGTCCACATCGATGGGTGCGCGGCCGACGAAGGACAGCTGGCATTCGCCCAGACTGGCGCTGACCTCACGAACGAGGGCATGGGGCAGATTGGATTTCATGTCTCGGGACTCGACACTGACCTGGACCGGTGCAATAGCGGCTTTCGAAAACAAATGCCAGCTTCAGCAACAGCCTCCCAGCGTCGACCAGACCCAGCGCCTAGAACAAGCCGATCGCGATCACCGATTCCAGCAACGCCGCCTTTTCTGATTCGGGTAGCTGTTTATGCCAGCGGGCGATGTGCACCGGCGTGTGGGTGGCCTCGAAACCGGTGGCCAGCGCCACCTCGCGGGCTCTTCTGTCGCCGCAATGACCGAAGTAGGCATCGCATTCGCCATCCAGACGATGGAAGGCGTGGCGCAGCACCATCGCCCAGATTCCGCCCTGCGACTGCACCAGCTCCAGTTCCTCGGCACTCATGCGCCTCAGCGTGACGCCGTCGCTGCAGGAACCACCGGACAGATAGACCCGATTGAAGCGCAGCATGTGCGAGAACCCGGCCACATGCAGGGCGCCGTCCTGGTCCTTGTAGAAGGCGATGAAGTGGCGCGGGATGTCCGGGGCGTCGCCACCGAACTTGCGCCGGAACAGTTCATTGACGAAGAACGGGCCTTCGGCGACTTCGGTGATGGTCAGAAAAGCGCGACCATCGGCGGTTTTCAGGACGAACTCGGACATCGGGAAACCTCGCAATCCAGACCGGCTTGATGCAGCGTGCGGCAAGCCACGACACGCGCATGATGGCCGAGCGTCGGCATCGCGAACAGGGGCAATAGGAGTAGGATGCCGGTGACCGAGGTGAACCGCCTCCATCGAGAAGTCGGCGTTTCGAATACCTCGACAGAGGCGGTTCGAGTCGAAACGCATCCTCGGCTCGGTCTCCCAGGCACGAGTACGACGCAAGCTGCTCACTCGAAATCGGACGAATATGCAAATGACCGAAGATGCCGCAGGCCGCCCCGGCTTGAGTTTCATGCCGCAGTTGCCAGTCCGGCAGAATCCATGAACAACGCGCAGTGGTTCATGCTCGTTGGCGGGCTGTTGCTGTTGATCGGCCTGACGGTGTCGGCGCTCAAACGCTCGGCTGTCACCTCGCCCATCATCTATCTGGCGGTTGGCGTGCTGTTCGGCCCGAGCATGCTGAATCTGTTCCATTTCAACCCGCTGAAGCAGTCGGCGCTGCTGGAGATCCTGACCGAAGTGGCGGTGTTGATCTCGTTGTTCTCGGCCGGGATCAAGATGCCGGCGCCCTTCAAGCTGGAGCGCTGGCGCACGCCGATTCTCCTGGCCACGGTGTCGATGACCCTGACTGTGGCCATGGTCGCCGCATTCGCCTGGTACGTCCTGGGACTGCCTTTGGGCGCTGGTATCTTGCTGGGCGCCATCGTTGCACCCACCGATCCGGTACTGGCCAGCGACGTACAGCTGCGACACACCACGGACAACGATCAGTTGCGCTTCACACTGACCTGCGAGGCCGGCATGAACGATGGCAGCGCCTTTCCCTTCGTGATGCTGGGGATGGGCCTGCTGGGCCTGCACGGATTGGGGGAGTTCGGCTCGGTCTGGCTGCTGCGCGATGTGCTGTGGGCCACGGTCGCGGGGATCGGGGTCGGCGTGCTCGCCGGCTCCGCGCTGGCTCATCTGGGCTGGAAACTGCGTCGGGGTCCGTCCAGGCATGAGTTGATGGATGATTTTCTGGGTCTGGGGCTGATGGCCGCGGTCTATGGCGTGTCGGTGATGATCAGCTCCTGGGGCTTCCTGGCGGTGTTCTTCTCCGCCGTGGCTTTGCGACAGACCGAATCCAGACTGGCTCGAATGGCGCTCATTCCGGCCCCGGAACACACCACGACCGCGACAGCGGCAGTCGCTGCAGCCCATTCCGATCTGCCAGCCGTGGAAACCGTCAGCGAAGGCTCGCTGGTATTCAAGGAGCATCTGGGCAGACTCTCCGAGGTGCTGCTGGTGATCCTCATCGGCGGCACCCTGTTTGTCGATTCCTGGAGCTGGCGTGCCGTCGGCTTTGCCCTGTTCCTGTTCCTCGTTGCCCGCCCGGTCAGCGTCTATGCCGGGCTGATCGGCAGCGGCAGTTCCTGGCGCGTGCGCGGCATGACCGGATGGTTCGGCGTGCGCGGCATCGGTTCGCTCTACTACCTGATGTACGCCATCCAGCACGGCCTGCCGCAGGCGCTGTCGCTGGAGCTGATCCAGATCACGCTGATCGTCGTCACTCTGTCGATTCTGCTGCACGGCATCAGCGTCAAGCCGCTGATGGCGCGCTTCTGGCGCCACAAGCGTCAACTGCCCGGCGGGCCGCCGCCGTAGTTGCGAGTCGCCAGCGCAAGAAGCGATGCGACTTTGCGGCTGCGTCACTCGCGGTTGACGCCAGATCCTTGCCACGGCCGATTCCGGCGCCGCTTGCGTGGAGAATGCGAGTCCAGAGTCCCCGACGCGACCGACCCCGGCGCACAGGAGTAACATGGACTGCGCTGTTGATTGCCTCTGTTCTACTTCAGAAGGAAGCGCCATGAACCGCATGCTCGCAACACCCCTGGCATTTCTCGCGCTGGCACTTGCCATGCCCCTTTCCGCCCAGGACGCGGCGCCGGAGATGACACCGGAACAGAAAGCCGAAATGGAGGCCTGGGCCAGGGCCGGAGCATTGACCGCACCGAATCAGGCGATGGCCAAACAGGTCGGCAACTACAAGGCCCAGATCAAGAGCTGGCAGACACCCGACACCGATCCCGTCATCGAGCAAGGCAGCACCCGGCGCAGCCTGATTCTCGATGGCCGGGTGCTGGTCGAGGACTTCGACTCGACCATGATGGGCCAACCCTTCCGGGGCCATGGCATGCGCGGCTACGACAATGTCACCGGCAAGCACTGGTCGACCTGGAACGACAGCATGACCACCGGCATCATGGTCAGCGAAGGTGATTGCGATGCAAACATGACCTGCACCTTTGTCGGCAGCTGGGTTGAACCGGTCAACAAGAAGACCATCACCTCGCGCATGGTCTCGCGCTGGACCGGAGCCGATACGGAAGTCTTCGAGATGTATGTTCCGGGTGCCGACGGCAAGGAATTCCGGATGATGGAGATCACCTACACCCGGCAGCCCTGAGGGCACCGATGCGTGGAGCAGACCGCCCCGCTCGGTGCGGTCTGCTCGCCGGGGTCTGCGTACAGTGGCGCCGCAGTCCTTCCCCTGTTCTGCGCCTCAACCGTTGCCAGGATCATTCTGATTGCGAGCCTGTGCGAGGCGCCCGCATTCGGGAGATTTCCCCCGCGTCGCCGGCTTTCGTCTGTCCATAGCTGCCAGAATGCGGCCTCGGCTGCCAGGACGGCAGCGACAGGAGTGACGGCAGATGCGGCCCCTCACGAGCGCCGTACTGGCGCTGTGCCTATCCACCGCGGCGCTGGCAGCAGATCAGCCCGCGGACACGACCAACCACTGCGGATCTCGCGCCGAAGGCGATCACCGGCCGCGAATCGGTCTGGTCCTGAGTGGCGGCGGTGCCCGCGGTATCGCCCATATCGGCGTCATCAAGGCGCTGGAAAGCGCTGGTGTACACGTCGATTGCATCGCCGGCACCAGCATGGGCGCCCTGGTGGGCGGCTTCTACGCGCTGGGCATGCCGGTCGACGAAATGGAAGAGATCGTGCTGTCGCTGGACTGGGGCACCATGTTCAACGATGCGCTGGAACGCCCGGAGCGCTCGATCCGTCGCAAGGAAGAGGACCGGCTGTCGCTGAACAGCATCGGCGTCGGGCTGGATCGCAGCGGGCTGACGATTGCGACCGGCGTGGTCGCCGGGCAGCGGATCCAGGCCTTTCTGGAGAAATCCACCGTGGCTGCCAACGGAGTCAGTCACTTCGATCAGCTGCCGATACCGTTTCGGGCGGTCGCCACCAACCTCAATACCGGCCTGCCGGTGATTCTGGACCACGGCAGCCTGGCGACCGCCCTGCGCGCCAGCATGTCGCTACCGGCGGTGCTGGATCCGGTCGAGATTGACGACCGGATTCTGGTCGATGGCGGCCTCGCCGACCAATTGCCGGTGGAGGTGGTGCGGGCGATGGGCGCCGAGGTGGTGATTGCGGTCAATGTCGGCATGCCGCTGGACCGGCTGGACAGCAGCGCCAATCTGCTGACCGTCATCAATCAACTGACCAGCCTGATGACGGTGGGCAACACCCGCGTCGCCATCGCCAGCATGGGCGAGCGCGATCTGCTGATCACCCCGGCGTTGGGGACTGAGCTGGGATCAGCGGACTTCGACCAGGGCGAGCTGGCCATACAGATCGGGCTGGATGCCGGCCTTGCGCTCAGTGCTCGGCTGGCCGAACTGAGTTCGTCCCCACCGGCCAGAGAGCGCATGCTGGCCAGAGATCTGAGACCGGTGATCCACTTCATCCGCCTCGACAACCGCACGCCCTACGCCAATGAAGTGATCCTGGCGCGCATCGACGTGGCGATCGGGCAGCCGCTGGACATGGTCTCGCTGGAGAGCCAGCTGCGGGTGATCTACGGCATCGGCACTTTCGCATCGGTGAGCTATCAGGTGGTCCGCGAGCACGGCCAGACCGGTGTGGTCGTGACCGCAGTACCCAAATCCCATGGTCCCAACTATGTGCAGATCGGCCTGGCCCTGAGCTCCGACTTCGGCAGCGAATTCAGCGCCAATTTCCGGGCCTCGCTGCTGCTCGCGCCGATCTCGCCGCTGGGCACGGAAGCACGGGTGTTCGCGCAGATCGGCAGCGAACCAACGCTGGGACTCGAGTACAACCGTCCGCTCGATCCGCTCAGCCGCAACGCGCTGCTGTTCAGAGGGTTCTACGAGACCGCCGACATCCAGACCTACGATGGCGACGGCAACAATACCGCCACCTACGAGGTCCGCCAGTTGACCACCCGTGCGGCCTGGGTGCGCGAGTTCGGCAGCCTCGGGGCCCTGAACATCGGCATCAGGCGCGGTCTGGGTGAAACCCTGGTCGCCACCGGCGATCCGGCGCTGCCCGAAGTCAGCTACCAGATCGGTGATGTCAGCGCGGCGCTGACCCTGGACCGTCTCGACAATCTGTATTTCCCGCGTCAGGGTTATTTCGCCCGCATCGGCATGCTCGGCTCGCGCAAGGCCTTGGGCGCCGACAGCAACTTTGTCCAGGCCGATCTTGATGTCATCGGCGCCCGCGGGATCGGCAAGCATGCCCTGCAATACGGCTTGCGCCTGCACAGCACGACCTCGGGCACCGCGCCGCTGCAGAGCATCTATCGTCTGGGTGGTCGCGGCCGCGGCATCGGCTACCGCCGCAATGAGCTCAGCGGCCAGAACTACGCCGTGCTGATTGGCGGCTACCTGTACGAACTGGCCGATGTGCTGGGTCGCAGCGCCTACTTCGGCGGCACCGTCGAATTCACCAACGCCTGGGACCAGCGCTCGCAGCTGCAGCTGGATCGCAGCGTGGTCAACGCCGGTCTCTACCTCGGCTTCGACTCCTGGATCGGGCCGATGCTGTTCGGCTATGGCGTGCGCGAAAGTGGCGACGGCACCCTGTTCCTGGAGATCGGGCAGCAGTTCTAGCACCCAGGAACCCCAGTTCTGGAACGCGCCCACCGGCAATCAAACAGCCTCGGGTCAACCAAAGCTGCCATGGAGCGTTGAAAGAAGCTCGCTCCTGCGCACAATGATTTAGCGGCTCGCCATCAGGCAGATCGATTACCGAAAGCGACACCCACCAGAAACTCCGGAAAACCCATGAACGCGATCACCAGCCCCTTTTCGCTGCTACTCGTCGCGCTGGCCCTGCTTGCAGTCGACGCCACTCACAGCCAGGCATTGGCGATGGAGCGGGGATTGCTGACCGGGAAGTCGATCAGCGTTGCCGGCGTCACCCGGCAATATCACCTTTTCCTTCCTGAACAGGCTGCGAATGCGCCGGTTGTGCTGCTCTTTCACGGCCACAGCAGCAACTATGACGAACTGCTCGGACTGGCCGCAAACCCGGCGCCCTACAAGAAATGGCTGGAGATCGCCGAGCGCGAGAACCTGATCCTGCTGGTGCCCAACGGCCTCTTCAGCTCCAGCAACAACAAGGGCTGGAATGACTGTCGCGCCGATGCGCCGACCAATTCCACGGCCGACGATGTCGCCTTCGTCGCCGCCTTGCTGGATCTCGTCGTGGCCCAGTATCAAGCCGATCCTCGACGTGTGTACGCGCAGGGCACCTCGAACGGTGGCCACTTCAGCATCCGGCTGGCGCAGGAGCTGCCCGAGAGACTGGCGGCGTTTGCAGCCATCTCGGCGGCCAACGCCGTCAACTCGGAGTGCACCGAATCGACGCTGCCGATCTCGGCCCTGATCATGAACGGCACCGCCGATCCACTGCTGCCTTTCGGCGGCGGACAGATGGCCTCGGCTCGAGGCGCGGTCTACTCGAATGCCAGCACGGTGGACTATTGGGTGCAGCGGAATCGGCTCAACACCACGCCCCAGTTCACGACGCTGCCTGACATCAACGCAGCCGACGGCAGCACGGTGGAGAAACGCCTGTACCGCGGAGCTGACAGCGCGCGGGAAGTCGCCCTGTACACCATCCTCGGCGGCGGCCATACCGATCCCAGCATCAGCGAGCGTTATCCCGCCAACCTGCTGACGGTGCTCGGCAAGCAGAATGCGGACATCGAGATGGCAGAGGCCGTCTGGTCATTTTTCCGCGACAAGACCGCGGCACAGCCTGTAGGCACTGCCAGCGCGGTGTTTTTTGATGCAGCCTCGCCGGGTGACGGCTTCTACTTCGTCAAGGACGATCGATTCGTCTCCATCGCTTACTTTGGCTACGCCCTGGGCGGGCAAATGCTGTGGCTGGTCGGCACCCGCCCGATTGCCGACTCGCCGATGCGCTTTGGTGAGAGCAGCGTATTCACACTCTACTGCGGTGGTTCGAACGGCAGTTTCGCGCAGGCACAGAATCCCGACGCGGTCCCATTACCGCGCTGGGGCGAGCTGACGCTGATTCTGAACTGCAGCACCGACAACCCCTCGCGTCTATCCGGCTTGGCCACCCTGAATGGTCGCGACGGTGCCAAACAGATGCAGCTGAGCTCGCTGCTGTCGGCGCCGGGGGTCTGCTCAGTGCCTGGCGGTCAATGAGCTGCAGCTGGAAGCTCGACAACGCACTCAGTCCGGATCTGGCGTTCAGGTCGCGGAGCGAGAACTGGAGTTGGCCGGGTTTGCAGCGCAAGCCGCGTAGCGCTTCAATAGCAACGGTATCGCCTCGGTTCTCCAGAATTTGGGAGACACCAGTCCGCCGGACATGCCAGCCGTACCGTAGCGATCGATCCGTACCTGATCGTCCAGCTCCAGCGCCTGCCCGGTCAGTCGTACGTAGCCTTCCTCCAGCAGCGCACGCAGATCCTCGGCGCTGGCCGGAAGCGGCAGGTAGGCGAAGCGTTCGGCCAATTCGTCCCAGAGCATGGGATCGCCGCGCAAACCCCAATGTCCCGGCCTGGGTGCGAACAGATCAGTGATCAGCGGATCGGGGCTGGTCTTGTCGGCATTCATCGCAACCATCGTCCCCAAATCTGGGTGGATGGCTGGATCCTACCGCCGGGTGGAAAAGAAGGCACAGCAACACCTGCACGCCGCCCAAGGCAGCGCACCTGATGCTTCCGATTCGATTGTGATCTCGCCGGGACGGCACCTTGGGTGAGGTTTCGACCTGAACCCGTCGGAACGTGCCCGTCACTGCTGGGTGACGGGCTTGCCTGAGGCAACTACCGATGCGCTGGTCCTGCCTTACTCGTGGTGTTCTGCGGCCACCAGAGCCATGTCGCGTATGGCAGTGGCGTCAGCCAGCTGCGAAGCCAGCTCGGCTTCGGCCTGACTCAGGCATGCGTCCTTGACGGCGCCCTTCAAGGCACCACAGGCCTGCCTGGCCACTTCGGCGCGGCCATTGGCCTGGGTGCTGGCCAGTTCAAAGTCCGCTCTGGCAGTCTTCGCCATCGCTTCGGCCTCGGCTGCCGTGAGCTTGCCGAAAGCCGAGGATTCCTTGTCTGCGTAGTCCTCGCGCGCGACCGCCACGTCCTCATTGGCCTGGGCCACGATCTGATCCTTGCTCTCGCGCGCGGCACTGGTGTCCTGGGCAGCATCCTGCTTCGCTGCCACGACATCCTTGGCGGTGTCCTGCGGCGTTTCCTGGCAGGCGCCGAGGAACAGCATGGCGATCAGCGCCGCCGGCATCATTTTCATTTTCATGGTGCAACTCCTGTGGGTGTGTAACGTGCCGACAATCTGCATGAAGCAGTTCGCGCCGTCGGTGCGACGGCGCACGCTCGTCCCACTTCAGGCCAATCAGCGCGCTGGCTGATCGTTTCGCTGCCGGCACGACCCGCATCGGCCACATGGCCCGGTCCCGACTTCTGCTCGGTGGGACAGCGCACCGACCGGGGCGTGCCTCACGGCGCAGATTGGTGGTGCGCAAGTGCCAGGCCATGCCAGGTGCTTGCCCCGATCCCTTGCACTGAAGGAGCGCAAAATGTCCATAGGCATGCTGTTGTTGATCATCGTTGTCCTGATGCTGTTGGGAGCCCTTCCCAATTGGGGCCACAGCCGATCCTGGGGCTATGGGCCCAGCGGCGGCCTGGGACTGGTCCTGGTCATCGTGCTGGTTCTGGTGTTGATGGGCCGAATCTGAACCGCGGGAGGCGACCCACGAGCTGACGTGTCCGCCCGTAGGTGTGGTCGGCGCTACCACTGCCGAGGCTGCGATCACGCTGCAGGACATCGGCGCCCTGCGTGGCATTGGCAGCCATGCGAAGGCGCAGCCCATGGGCGGGGGCGTTGCGGGTCAGCGCAGGATGAGCAGGCCTGCGATGTGAGCCCTCGGTCGGTGACCTTGAACCGGTGCATGCCGTCGTGTGTAGCCCGTTGTGCCGCGCAGCGGCTCAGCGGGGCGCTTTCGCGTCACCGCCCGGAGAGCGCTGCGCGCACTTCGGGCTACGAAAAGCCGCATGGCGCCAGTCTCTTGAATTCAGCGATTGACGATAACGGTTCATGGAAAGCCCAACAGATCAATAGCGCTCGAAAATCTGCCGGATTTCGAGATCGTCCCGAGTTCGGCTGAGCGCCAGCATCAACAGGATGCGCGCCTTCTGCGGGGTCAGGTGCGGGGCGTAGATCGGCGGTATCCACGCACCTTCCCAGTCGCCGGGACCGTTCTGTTGCCCGCCTGCAGACTGACGTAGAGTCGTCGCCACCTTCCTGTGCCTGATTGCACCATGAGCAAGCTGCAGACTGAATTGCATCGACTCTTTCTGCCAGAGGCTGCCGCAGAGCCCCAGGCCCAGACGACGGGTGCAGGCCTGATCGATCAAGGCGCGATGGTGCGGGCCATGGTGATGGAACTGGCGCGGCCGGCCGACTGGGAAGCGCTGGACCTGCTCTGGCGCGGGGTACAGTCGGACCTGGAGCTGCCGGCACCGGCCATCGCCGTGTCCGGCACCGATGGATTTCAGCTGTGGTTCTCGCTGGCCGAGCCGGTAGCGGTCGGGCAGGCTCAGGCGTTTCTGGAAGGCCTGCGCCTGCGCTACTGGGCGGATATCGCCAGCAAACGCCTCCGCTTGCTGCCGGCCGCAGACCCCGAGCAGCCAGGGCAGTTTCGTCACGCCGATCTGGTGCCCGGGCCAAAGCCGGGAACCGGCTATTGGTCGGCCTTCGTAACCCCGGACCTGGCACCGATGTTCGCCGAGACCCCGTGGATGGACATTGCACCCGGCGACGATGGCCAGGCGAGTGTACTCCGGCGCCTGGTCAGCATCTCGCCAGGCGCATTTGCCGCTGCCTTGCAGCAGCTGCTGGCGCCGGCGCCCGGTGCGCCTGCCGAGGACGGGTCGCAGGCATCCAGCAGCCAGGCCGGCAAGCCATCCGCTCCTTCACCGACCGAATCCGGGCAACTCAGCCCCAGACAGTTCCTGCTGCAGGTGATGAACGACGAGCGCGCCCCGCTGGCTCTACGGGTGGAGGCGGCGAAGGCGCTGCTGCACTAGCGTGATGCGCGAACACGCGCCCCGTCGAAGGCAGGCGGGAACCTCGTAACGCGGCGCATCCGCCGCTGTGGGAGCGGATTCATCCGCGACCGGTCTTCGCGGCACTCCCGATCGCGGACAGAGTCCGCTCCCACAGGTGGTGAATCCGCCGTTGGCAAATCCTCTATCCGACTGTCCCGTCAGCCGTTACACCATCCACAACCCAGCAAGAACTGCCCGTCATCCAGCGGCTTGAGTTCGATGGTCAAAGGGCAGACATCGTCCGCATCCTGTGCCGGCATGGCGCGCTGATAGTCGCCCTTGGCCTTGTTCCTGACGAGTTTCAGCGCTTTCACGACCTCCTGAAAATCGCCATCGAAGCGCGCGTGCACGTACGCTCCGAATCCTTCATACGGGTAGGCCAGGGAAGCCACGACGTTTGCGGTACTGGCTCCGGCCAGTCGCAGGGAGTTGCTCAGCGCAACGCCGTAGACCGTGTCCATTTCCTCACCGAACTCATAGCCGACAAAGCCTTCCTCAACACGGCTGTTGCCGGCCGCGGACAGCTCCTGCACGGCATCGAGCGGCGACTTTGCACAAGTCAACGCCTGCAGCAGACTGGAGTGCACCTCGACCTCGCCGGCTTGAGCAGACGTTGATTGCAACGCGAACAGCATGAACAACACGGCGCACAGTCGCGGCATGATCAAGACTCCAGGGAAAACGCGAGGCTACGGCAAGCACAAGCTCGCCAGCAGTATCCTCCACGCCCGGCACACTAGATTCCAATGCATCGCTTGTGCAGCTCCAGCGCCTGGGCGAGCGCCGGCGTGAACGACACTACTTGCTGTGCCCACCGCATCCATCGCGGCCTGCTTCCGGATGCTTCGACCTTTTCGATCACCCGGGCAAGCGATCACCAGCACCAAACTGAACGCCAGCATCTGCAGCAGCACGCACGCGGGTCCGAGGCAGATTTGGACGGCGCGCGTTAATACTGGATGGCTCACTGTGCATGCACCTACAACAAGGGGGTGCGACGATGAACATACGGATATTCAGTTCGATTGCTGTTTTGGCGCTTCTGTTCGGCTTCGCGTCGAGCGCCCTTGCTCAGGACAAGGAAAAAAGCTGGGAAGTCGATCTTTACGGCAACAATGCCGATGTGACCTATATCGATGATGGCTACGACGATATCCACGTCTACGACCACAACAATCCCCGGAATGATCGCAGTTACATTGCGGTAGACGATGGGAACAGCTACGGCTACGGCAGCGGTTATCGTTATGGCAACCACCAGGGTCGCTACGACAACCGTCGTTATGACAATCGCGGCTACGGCCACTACGACAGCCGGCGCGCCTACATTCCGCGCGATTACCGACCGACACGCTACGAGCTTCGCTACCATCATCCGCGCCGCGGCTACGGTTACGGCTATCGCGGCTGGTAGCAGTCAATGCCCGCCTGAGTGCTGCTCAGGCGGGCGCCGACATCGGTCGTTCGGTCGGATATCACCGGATGGATATCACCGGACACCCATGCGGGTAGTGCAACTGCCGGCACCCGCACAGGGTCGGCACCGGCAGCTCGCAATTGCTGATCCAATTCCGCACGTGGCCGAAGTACGGGGTGCGACGCCGCGAAGCCCGATCAAGCCCAGTACGCGCTGAGCTACCCTGCCCCGGAACCCGCCTCGTGGGTCAGCTCACGGGCCCCAGGATCTGGCGCAGGAATTTCCATTCGGCTTCGAAGCTGACCTCATCCAGGCAGAGCTCACGCAGTTCGTCACGCAGACGCGCCTGCAGCCGCGAGCGCAGGCGCTTCAGCTCCACGCTGAGGGTATTTGGAGCAAGGCCCAGCTCGTGCGCGGCGATCTTCAGCTCCCCGTACTCCGGCGCCGAACTGAGCAGCGGCAAGAGGCGTTCCACCAGCGCCCCGCGGTCTCGCCGCTGGTAGTCGAGCCGTAACTGATCAAGGGCACGGGCGGTCAGCACCAGGGCGAATCGGCGATCGAATTGCAGGTCCATGGGCGCCGCGGCATCGACCAGATGGTCGATCTCGGATGCGTCAGGCACGCATCCAGTCATCGCAGACTGGCGTAATCGACCCAGGTGACGGCGCAACAGCAGCAGCAGGAATCCCCGAAAACTGCCAGCCATGGCATCGGCACGCGACCACCAGGCGCGTTCATAGCTGATCGTCAGGAATTCCTGGGTCGCGTCGTCCGCTTCCTGAGATCCGAGCCGGGCTCGAAAGAAGGCCAGGATGGCGCGCCGATATTCAGTGGCCAGTTCCTCGAAGGCCCGGCGCCGATGCGGCTCGTCGATGGCGCTGGCGCGAATCAGGCTCCATTTGGTGCTTGGAAACTGTGGCGGCAAGGGTGAACTCCGGCCTGAAACTCATGGGGCGATCGGGCATGGCATCAAGAATACGCGGTCCTCAGGCGCGGACGGCGATCCGTTCTGATGATGCAGCCAGCCCACCCTGGCCGACGTGCCTTTGCGCTTGGCCAGGCTACCACCGACCAGCTCTCGCCCGACCCGGTCGTCGCCGGTGCCAGACTTGATCGAATCAGAAACTGGCGCGTCAGGGCCGCGACCTGCGCTGCTCAGGCAGCAGCAGTGCGTCCGGGTTGGCGGGCGTCCAGTCCGGTGGCGGCTCGGTCGGTTCACCGAGGAATTTCAAGCGTTCCATCCACGCCTCATATTCACCCGACTGCTCGATAACGCGCAGGAACTCGCTGAGTGGGTAGGAATAGTGACGCGCCAGATTGATCTGCTCGGTGCGCTCGACCGTGTACAGATAGCGACGGCGGAAATCGTAAGCGTCGGCTGCCTCGGGCGTATCCGGCGCGAAACGCCGAATCAGCACGCCGCCCAGCTGGCGCGCCAGCAGACTCGATTTCGAATGCGCCATCAGCTGTCCCAGGCGCAGGCATTGCTCATGCCGATCGGCGGGAATCTGGCCTGAACGCAGGGGATCGCAAGGACGCAGCAGTCTCGTGACGTAGTGCGGAACCGGAAACGATGCGCTCTCCCAAAGCGCGATCAACTGCTCGGGACGCTCCTTCGGCAACAAGGTCCTGATCGGACCGGACAGTAATTGCGGTGCCGGCACGCCGGCCAGATCGAAGGCCTTGATGTAAGCGACAAACGTGGTCGTGTAGTAATCGTCGAAGCGACTACGGCGCGTAGCTTCGGCAAGCGCCTGCGCGGCTTCGGCATCGTTGTCGGTATCCGCCGACAACAACCAATGAAAGGCATTGTCTGGGTCCAGCGCCTGCAGGCGCGCCGACGCTTCCGGACGCAGGCAGCGCTGTCCGTCGGGGCCGAAACAGAACAGTGTCGCAATCTGCCAGCCGACAGGATCCTCGGGCTGCGCGGCAATGGCGAGATCCAGCAGCCGCCTGAATTCCAGTGGGTCTTCGCTGTCACGCTCGTCAAACCAGGCGAGGCGCGCGGCCATAGCGTATCGATCCGGACGCGTCCCCCGCTCCAACGCAGCGATGACCTGCCGGCGGTAGTCACGGCCCAGCACCTGGACCAGGGGCTGCACCAGGCTGTCGAGCGCGCCGAGGTCCTCCGTGGCCAGGGCCCTGGCGAAGGTGTCGAGCACGGCCGCCTGACGATCCGAACCTGGCAAGCGATCGGACAGCCATCGGATCAAGGCCTGAGCCTGATCCGCTTCCCCGTTGGCCGGGAGCCGCGAACGCGCAAACAGCCAGGCGCCGAGCTGACTGGCGTCGAGCGCACGATCGCGTTCGGTGAGCGCGACACGGCGCTCCTGCTCGGCCAGTTGTCGATGTGCGTCGGCGAGACTTCGCTGATGCTCGGCGACCAACCAGCCGGAAGTCGACAAGACGGTACCAACAAACGCGGTGAGCACCATGGCAAAAACCGTGTTCGCGTATCGCCGGTCTCGCTGGTACCAACGCCGCAGGCGTTCCCAGCGGCCGGGCGTACGCACGCTGACCGGATGGCCATCGCGGATACGGCGAAGGTCGTCGGCCAGATCGGCGACGCGGGCATATCTATCGCGCGGCATCAGTTCCAGGCATTTCATGCAGACCGCCGCCAGATCGGCCGAGACCGCCGGATTCAGTTCGCGCACGGGCCTGACACGGCCGGCGATGGCGCGCTGCGTCAGCTCATCAGGGCCGCCCGTTCCGTGCGGCGACGCCCCGGTCAGCATCAGATAGAGCATGGCGCCGAGCGCATACAGATCGGTCGCCGGCGTCAGCCGATACTGTTTGATCAGCACCTGCTCGGGCGCCATGAAGCTCGGTGTGCCGGAAACTTCCTGGGCATCGATGCCCTGCCGCTCATCCATATGCCGGGCCAGGCCGAAGTCGGCAACCAGCGGTTCGCCGTGCTCACCGATCAGCACATTGGCCGGCTTCAGATCGAGGTGCAGCAGACCCAGTCGATGGGCGTAGTCGATCGAGTCACAGAGTTTCAGCAGCAGCGCGATGGCTTCATCTTCGCCGGGCAAGCGCTCGTCCAGCTGCTGGGCAAGCGAGCGGCCCCTGATCAAGGGCATCGAGAAATAGTGCAGGCCATCGATGGAGCCGACTTCGTGCACGGGCACGATGTTGGGATGCATCAGTCGCGCCGCCGCGCGTGCTTCCCCCAGAAAACGGGCGACATTGACGCTGTCGGCGATCCCAGCGGCAATGAACTTGATCGCCACATCCCGGTCCAGCGAGCGCTGCCGTGCGCGATAGACCACGCCCATGCCGCCGCGGCCGATTTCCTCCAGCAGCTCGTAGTCGCCGAATTTGCGCTGTTCCGGGTCGTCGAGATCGAGCTCAGGCCAGGAAGGCCGGTCGCCTTCGGTGCGTGTGGCCATCGCCGCACGCGCCAGTGACATCAGAATGGAATCGGATGGATCGGGCTCTGCTCTGGTGGCTTCGATCATGGTCTGCTCCTTCGGTGTATCGAACTACTACCGACGGCGCGAACAATGTGACAGCGCAGATGGGTTCCGGTAAAGCCGCGACCGAACACGCCGTCGCTCGCGGGCAGCAGCCCGGACCCATGTCAGCCAAGGAACCCACACCCGATTCCCACAGCAGGCTCGCGGAGGGCGAGTGAGCTCCGATCCTGGGATCGCCAACGACGCTCTCAATCCCGCGGGCCATGGATGTTATCTTGACCCGCTGGCGGGAGAGCGCGATGACAGCAGCGTTGCGGGCAGGAATGGCGTTGTGGCTATTGCTCGGCGGCATGGTGCATGCAGCCGAACTGGTGCTGGACCCATCGACGCCTGCACGGATCGAATTGCGCGGGCATCTCAGCGTCCTGCCCGATCCCGAAGCCGGTCTGGAGGTGGCCGCGGTGCGGGCCCAGATCGATCGCTTTCAGACCTTGACCCCCGGAAGCGGCTTGAATTTCGGCTACACGCGCGGTGCCATGTGGTTGCAGTTGTCGCTGCGCTCGGCGCTCCCTACCGTGAGCGAATGGCGGATCGAACTCGATTACGCCTCGCTCGATCAGGCCGAACTCCACGACGGAGAGGCCCCGGTACAGCGCAGCGGTGATCGCGTGATCTTCTCCGAGCGCTCGATCCCGCACCGCAACGCTGTTTTCGCCGTGACACTGGCGCCCGGGGAGTCGCGCCAGCTGTTGCTGCGCGCCAGTTCGGAGGGCAGCCTGACCCTCAATCCCGTGCTCTGGCGAGCCGCGGCGTTTCACTCCCACAGTGAAAACAGCTATGCCGCCTATGCCCTGTACTTCGGCATGCTGCTGGCCCTGGCCAGCTACAACCTGTTGTTGTATGTGGCACTGCGCGACCGTGCCTACCTGTACTACGTGCTGTTCGTGATCGGCGTCGGCACCGGTATCGCATCGATCTACGGTCTGGCCGGTCAGTATCTGTGGCCCGATTCGGTGGACTGGAGCAATCGTGCGCTGGTGGTCAGCTTCGCGATGGCAGGTGTGGTCGGCCCGTTGTTCGCTCGCGATTTCCTGGGCACTGCCACTCGCGCCCCGCGCTGGCACCAGTGGCTGGGCTACGGGGCCTGGCTGCATGTCGCGGTGATTGCCGTAGGCCTGTACGCGCCGCTGCGTGCAGGTATGCAAGTGATGTCGGTCGCCACGCTGATCAATTGCATCCTGATGCTGGGCTGCGGCGTTTACTGCGCCCGTCGGGGATTCCCGGGCGCGCGCCTGTACGTGCTGGCGTGGAGCGTGCTGTTGCTCAGCGGCATGTTGATGGCCCTGCGCAATTTCGGACTGTTGCCCACCCATTTCCTGACCCTGCACGGCATGCAGGTCGGCTCGGCGCTGGAAATGCTGCTGCTGTCCTTTGCGCTGGCCGAACGCTTCAATCAGATGAAACAGGAGAAGACCCAGGCGCAAGCCCTGGCGCTGGCGGCCAAGCAGGACCTGCTGGAATCGGTGCAGCAACACGAACGCGAACTTGAACAGCGCGTTGCCGAGCGCACCGAAGCGCTTGCGATCGCCAATGGCAAGCTGCGCGAGATGGCCCTGCACGACAACCTCACCGGGCTCGCCAATCGTGCTGCCCTGCACGCGCATCTGGAACAGGCCCGAAGACGTTGTTCTCCCAGCTCACCACTGGTGCTGTTGCTGATCGATCTGGATGGTTTCAAACAGGTCAACGACTGCCTCGGGCATGAAACCGGCGACCGCGTGCTGGTGGAGGTGGCGGCGCGACTCCGGGCCGCGACCCGACCCGGCGACCTGGTATCCCGCCATGGTGGCGACGAGTTCGTGATCGTCGCCGAATCCCTGGCAGTACCCGAGGAAGCGCAAGCCCTGGCCGAACGCCTCATCGCTGCACTGTCCGAGCCCATGGCGGCAGCACCTGAGGCACGGATCGGCGCCAGCATCGGCATCACCGCCGCCGACCAGCGATCCGCGGAAACCGGCGATCTGCTGCGTCTGGCCGATGGCGCCATGTACGCCGCCAAGGCAGCCGGGCGCGGAACCATCCGCTGGGCCGAAGCGCGAGGGCCTGACGCCAGGGGCTGAGCCTCCAGCCATGGGCGCCGCCGTGGCTCCACGGCAAGGTCGCGTTCCTTAGAGCCCGAGTACCTCGCGGCCCTGCTTGAGCACGATATCCACGGGAATCTTCTGTTCCTGCAGACGGTCAAGGTCGGCCTGCAGCGCCGAACCTACTGTTCCGAATTCCTTCTGGAAGCTGGTGGCGCCGTCGTAATCGCCATCGCCCTGCAGGGTCAGGATCTTCGCCGACAGACTGTTGACGGCGGCGGCCATCCTGTCGAAGTCGACGCTGTAGCGGCCGCTGCCCGGATCGCGGGCGAAGGCGCCCTCGCGCTGCAGGTAATTGAAGGCCACCATATTGGCCTGGCCGTGGGCGCTGCTGGCGCCGAAGCGTACCGAGCGGAAAATGCCGGCAAGGAAGGTCACATGGTTGTCCTTGAGCCTGGCGGCATCCAGTTCGCCCATCTCACCGAGTTTGCCGATCATGTACAGGCCGAGGATGTCGGCCTTGCCTTCCTCGTAGCTGCCGGCCAGATCGGTCAGCGCCTCACGAACCGTCCCCTGGCCGTCAAGCGTGTTCTTGATGCCGAGGCCATGCGCCACTTCGTGGAACATGACGTTCTCGAAGAAGGCGTCGAACTTCACATGCTCGCGCTGTTCGGGAGCGATCAGGACATCGGCGATCGGCGCGACGATGCTGTCGAACTTGGCGCGCATGGTGTTTTCCAGTTGCAGCCGGCGCGAGCCCTTGGCCATCTGCACCGCCTCGTCGTTCGGCAGATTGATGGCGATGGTCTTGGCGCCGGAATTGGCATCACCACCGTAATAGATCGCGAAATAGGCGTTGAGATCGGCGTCGGTGCCGGGCATTTCGGCCTTGTATGCCTCCGCCACCGGCAAGCCACGCTGCAAGGCCGGCAGGTGCTGGGCAAAACGTGCCAGGCGCTCGCTCCACTCGATGTCCTTGACCAGCACGAAGGCCTCGAAGGCGGTCTTGGTGCCAAACAGCGCATCCTGGTAGCTCTCGATAGGCCCGATCACCACATCGATCGGGCTGCTCTTCATGTCCATCCAGGCCATGTCGCTGGGCTGATAATCACCACTCAGCAGGGCGTCGGCGCGCAGTTTCAGGTAAGCGGCGAATCCAGCATCCGATGCCACCTCGGCTGCCTGCCGCAGCAGTCCGGCGGCCTGTTCGAGTTCTGCCTTCCAGGCCTCGTGGTAGGGCACGACGATCAGCTTGCCGGCGTCATCGCGGCGGATCAGCGTGTACAGACTGTCCTTGCCGGGCAGATCGGCAGCGGCGAATTCTTCCTTGCTCATGTCCGCGGGATAGAACTGTGCGCCCGGCGGGCGTTCGCCGATGCCCGGGACAAAGGGCTTGTCGCCATCGAGGCGATCCCAGGGACCATAATTGATCTCGACAAAACGGCGCATTGCCGGATCGGTGATGCCTTTCAGCAGAGCGTCCTTGTCACCCCAGACCTGCCTCCAGAACAGCTCGTCCATGATCTCGCCGGCCTGCAGCAGATGGACGATGGCCTGACGGTCGCCGTCGCTCAAGGCCGATAGATCAGCGCTGAGCGTGACCTCGGCGTAGGCGGCGACCTTCTCGGCAATGGTATCTGTGGTCTGCGGCACCGATGCCTCGGTGGTGGCCGGTGCGGGTTCCGGAGTCGGGCTGGACTCGGTCTGAGGCTGCTGGCAAGCCGCCAGTGCGGTGGCAAGGACCAGCGCGAGAACGAGGCTGTGGACGCGTGCGCTCATGAGTTTCTCCCTTGGGAATCTCCATTCATCGCGTGAATCCGGGCGACGGATGCCAGCTAGTGGACCAGATCGGAAATCGAAAGATCTCCAATCACCTACTCGAAACCGTCGGCAAACAGGGTGGCGAGTCCGGCTTTCTGGGCCAGCATCGCGGCGTCCATCTTCAGAATGCCGCCGGCCAGTTCTCGCGCCCTGGTCATGTTGGCAGGCACGTCTGTTTCCTTGTGATAGTGCGGATAGACGCTGGCGCCGTTTTCCCAGGTGAACACCGAAGGCACCCCTGCGCCCAGAAAATACCAGTGATCCGAGCCGCCGCCGGTGGAACTGCTGGTGATGATGTTCAACTCCGGCGCATAGGTCGCCGCCGCGGCGCTGTACTCGCCCAGCAGTGCGGCGTGCGCGGCGGTGGTTTCAACGCGCGCATCCAGCGGGCCACTGGCGTCATAGCCGAGCATGTCCAGATTGATCATGTGCTTGACCTTGGAAATCTCACCCGAGGCCTGCAACGATTCCACATAACGGCGGCTGCCCCAAAGACCCTGCTCTTCGCCCGAGAAACACATGAACAACACCGAACGTTCGGTGGCCACATTCGCAAACACGCGCGCCAACTCGATGACCCCTGCGCAACCCGAAGCGTTGTCATTGGCTCCAGGCTGGGGGGCTACGGTGCCATCGCAGCGGGCAACATTGCGCGAGTCATAGTGCGCACCGACCACCACCCATTCGTCCGGCAAGGTCTGCCCCAGTTTGAGCCCGATCGGATTGTCGATGTTGATCGGCGGCGGCGACGGCGTGCAATTGCTGAGGTTCTCCAGCGTGAAGGTGAATCTGCTGCTGACCAGACCGTTGGCATCAAAATGCGCGGATATCCAGTCACGGGCGGCGCCCAATGCCGGACTGAAGCTGTTTCGATTGAAGCTTGCCAGTGCGCTCATGGTGGCGAACCAGCGCTCGGCATCCACTCGATCGACCAGGTTCTGAACAGCAGACGACACCGCCGTCGCCGCTTTGGGATGGGCCTCGTTGCGTTGTTCGCGGGCAACGACCCCGTTCGCCGGCAGCGCGCTGCCGACGACGCCCGAGCGCTCGGCAAAACGGATCACGCTGGCGGGCTGACGCAGGACCTCGTAACCACCCACCACGCCCAACGCCGGCTGCAGAGCCTGATGGGCACAGACATGATCGCGAATCCAGATCTCCTCGGGCGCCAGCAAGCCAAGTCCATCGCGCACACGCGGGCGCTTGGTCCATTCGCCCAGTCGCGCCGGATCCACGCCGAGCAGCAACTCATTGCCGAACTCCGCCGCCCAACGTACCGAGCTCTCGTTCTTCATCGCCTGCAACCGGTCTGCGCCCAGCGCATGAATGTCGACAATCACGGTAGGAACCGGCTCCGCCGCAGCAGCCCCGGAGACCGCGGCAAAAGCCAGCGGCAGCAATACTTGACGCAAATCCATCCCGCAAACTCCAGGCGCAAGGAACAGCGAGTTTAGCGCGCAATGGCGGCATGCGGATCAAGGCGCTGACCATCGATGGGTGAATCATCTGCTGCTTCTGGTCGCCCCAGGCGCGCATGAAAAGGGCGAATTGTTGCCGGGAGACGGCTTCGGCGCCGACCAACTGACCTGGGTCAAGGCGCGCGACGGCTTGGCCGCACCATCATCCGCACTCCATCCCATGCCTCGATCCCCCCATGAGCCCGGACATCCTTGAACGCGCCCGCGACGCCATCCATCAACGCGATCCCTCCGCCATCGTGGAATTGACCGACGGGGCGTTGCAGGTGGAATCGATACTGCCCGCGAGCACCCTGGTCGACATCCTGCGTGCGAACCGCATCCAGACCGCGCAGGCCGCGCCCAGCGACTGCTGCGGTGGATGCTGCGGCGGGTGATCTCTCGTGACCTGACAGCCGAAAAGAGTAAGTCGAATGAATAGATTGATCCTTGCCCTGTGGACCGCACTCAGCGTCGTCGCCTGCAAGCCGCAGGATCCAGCGCCCTTGCCCCCTGAAGTCGGCACCAGCCCGGCGCCGGCAGCGCCCTCGGCCGCCACCAGCGACGTCGCGGCTGCGGCGGGAGATACCGTTCCGACGGTCGCCACGGCAGCGACCGCCATCGTTGGTGAGGACGTCTACAGAAAGGCTTGCGCCACTTGCCACGCGACCGGCCTGGCTGGCGCACCCAAGCTGGGCGACGCAGCCGACTGGGGGCCCCGCCTGGCCCAAGGCGAGGCGTTGCTGTTCGAGCACGCGACCAAGGGGTTCACCGGCAAGAAAGGCATGATGCCGCCCAAGGGTGGTTTCATGACTCTGAGCGACGATGAAGTGCGCGCCGCCATCGAATACATGAGCACCGCGTCGGCGCCCTAAGCGCACCCGTGGGGCATGCGTCCAAGGCAGCACAAGCCTTCGCCCTCACCGGGTTCAGATCGACCTGGACCATCGCCGCCAGCAGCGCCGATTCGACCTGCAGCACCTGACACTTGAAGCGACCGCCCCAGAACCGACCCCGCAACCGTCTTCCTGGTTGGCCGATCGGCATTCGCCGGGGGTTTGATCAAGTCCAGATTCGCCCGCGCCCTGCCCCAGACCGAACGTAGACGACGACCTGGCCAGCCTGCCGCGCCATGGACAGCCATTGACGCCTGGTGGCAATGAGTTGGCTCCCCGGGTTCGCACGCAATCTCAAATGCTGATGATATTGCGGTAGAGCAGCACCATGCAGCGGCACGATCGCCTGATAGAGCAGCAACACATTGTCAGCCGTTGGTGGCAGCGCCAATGCCTTCTGCGTTGCCAGCGACAGATCTGGCGAAAGGTCCAGCGGCGCCTCGGTCATGGCCTTCTGAACACGCGCACCACCGGCGTGGCGGGCCACCGCAAGCGTCCGCTCCGATAGTTCTATGAGGGTTTCAGCCGAGGGCAAGTCTTCTGCTGGCAATGGCAGCACCGAGACGCTGACATCGCTGCCGCCAAATTCAACCAACTCGGCAGCGATCGCCACACGGATCGATTCCGCCCGTTGCAGCAGATCTGGTTCCAGAGATTTCTCGATTAGCATCAGAAAGGCGTCATCGTGCCATGGTGTCAGCCACTCGCCGCCGGCCAGATCGGTTTGCAGCCGCTTGGCGATCCTGTGCGTTTGGGCCGTAGTGCGACGACCACCGGCGTCGCGCGCTCCTCACGCAGCAGCGTGAGCGTCGCGCTCTCGAGGGTCCTCAGCTCGCTCCATTGCTCAGGGGAGGGATTCAGTCCGCCAGCCTCGACGATGGAGTTGAGGTATTGCGCCAGTTCGCCAATCGCATTCGAAAGCGGCCCCCGATGGGTATCCGAGGCCGCCTGCGTAGCAACCAGCAGCCCATCGTGAATCTGATCTGCAACGTCAGAAAGCGTTGCCATGCAAAACACGCGTAGGGAACAACCCGCCTACCTTGAGTTCAAGAATGAGCGAGCAGCTCCACAGGGCGGATTCCGCCGCTCCCGCGGTGACCAATCAGCATCGACATGGCGCCATATCATGCTTGGCGGCATCGTCACTGATCACCGCGCCAAAGCATGCGCACGGATTCCATCATTAGGTCTGGTCGGCAGCCGACATCGGCAAGCTGAGAAAGCCCTTGCCCCGGCCCTTGAAGCTGGCAACTTCCTCATCGCGCAAATCGGCGCGCCGAATATCGCCGTTGTCGAGCAGCTCCGAGATCGTGCGATCTCCCCGCGCGGCGGCCACTTCGATGTTGCGCAGGATCTGCGCGCGCTCGGTACGCAGCAGAATTTCGCCAGTGTCCGGATCGACCTGAATGACATCGCCGTCGCTCAGGCCAAGTTCCAGCGCGACGACAGCGCCCGCCTCCGGATCGTTGGGATCGTCTTCGATACCGATGGCCGTCAGCACGGCGGCGATCTGTGCGTCGAAATCACTCGCAAGCCAGGAACTGATCAGGGGCAGTGACATGGTTACGCCGACCCACGGAAAGCCCGATTCTATCGCTGCCTGACGATCCCGGCGCATGTCATCGCTGCGGCCGAACACCTTGGGATGTCACTACCGGCAGAAGCTTGCCGATAATGGCGCGGCGATCGACCCGACCTGGGGATGGGACACGACAGCCTTCCACATTCTCCGAGGCCTCCAACGCGCACTGCTGGAATCAGATACCGTGAATGGCAAATTTCGGTTCAATTTCGAGACTGGCGGTGCACTTGGAGGCCGCCTGTTCAACGATCTCCTGAGCAGTTCAGCCGATGCCATCGAGCTTCCGGCAGGAACCCGGCTTGGCGCCTGGACACTGCTCGAACGCATAGGCTCCGGCGGTTCCGGCACGGTGTTCCGTGCGGTTCGCAAGGAATCCGAGGTGGAGCAGCACGCCGCCATCAAGGTCGTGCGCAAGGCCTCCATCGCCCACGAACGCTTCCAGCGCGAAATGGAAGTGGTGGCCTCACTCAATCACCCCTACATCGTCAGCCTGATTGAAGCGGGACAGGAGAGTGAGGAGATCCTGTGGTTCGCCATGGGCTATGTCGAAGGCACGCCGCTGAACCGCTATTCCTCGGAGAACCGACCCGGATGGCGCGAACAGCTGAGGTTCTTCGATGAACTCTGCTCGGCGGTGGAATACGCCCACGCGCGACTGATCATCCATCGCGACCTGAAACCGGCCAACATCCTTGTCGACGCTCATCGGCACCCCAGACTGCTGGACTTCGGAATCGCCTTCAATCACGCCTGTGAAGACCTGCCAGACCGTTACATGACGCCCGGCTATGCCAGCCCGGAGCAGTTGCAGGGCGGCGAAATCACGACACTCTCGGACATCTATCAGCTGGGACTGATCCTCCAGGAACTCCTTGCTGAGGCCAGTCCCCGGGAAGCCATGTCCGGACTGAGGAGGCGTGATCTGGGCGCGGTTGTCAGTCGTGCCACCCAAGCCGCCCCGGAAGATCGATATCGGGCTGTGTCCGATCTTCGTGCAGACCTGTCCAGGGTCATTCAGGGGCGTCCGCTGCTCGCCGACAGTGGCAAGCTGCGAAGCAGCGTGAGCCACTTTTTCGCGCGCAATCTGGTCACCAGCCTGCTGGCGCTGGCGGCTTCGACATTGATCGTTTCGCTGATCGTGTTCTTCACCATCCGGCTCACTGCAGAGCGGGATATTGCAGTCCAGAACGAGAAGCGTGCTTCCAATGTGCTGGCATTTCTGGTCAAGACCTTGACTCAGGCTGATCCCTTCAGGATCAGCAGCACGCCGACAGCGGCAGATTCCCAACCACTGACCGTGGCCGCCGCCATGGACCGCGCGGTGAGCGCGCTGGTCGACGACAAGGCCATGGCCGCCGGTGATCGAGTGATGCTGGAGGCAACGATGGCCTCGATCTTCTACAGTCTCGGCGACACCCGGCGCTGTCTCGCGCTGATCGCGTCGTCGCCAGCAGAGCTGTCCGCTCGGCCGGCACTGGATTTCCCTGCGGTGTACCGTCTTTCAGTCCAGGCCGAATGTGCGTTTTCCGCCGGCGATCTGCCGCTGGCGGAGCAGGCTGCGAAGACCGTGATCGACGCCCATCGCATGGAGAGCCCGCTCTCCCGGGAACGGATGGGTGCCAGCATGCTGATCAAGGGCATGGCGGAGTATCGGCGGGGAGATGTTGCCGCCGCCGATGCGACCTTCGCCAGCGCCCTGAAATTCGCGGAAAGCAACGCCATTCCCGTGTTGGAGCTGGAAGTCTTGCGCCAGATGACCGGCAAAGCACTCACCTTCCGCAGGCCCGAGGCTCACCAACTGGCAGAAAGAACCTTGCAGGCCACGGAACGGCTGACCGGGCGGGAGAGCCTGCGCTGGGTCCAGAGCAGCACGAATCTGGCCCATGCCCAGATCTTCGACAAGGACCTGCCAGCAGCGGAAAGCACGCTGAAGGCAGCGCAATCGGTGATTGCAGCGATAGATGCAAGCCAGCGAGTGGAAATTCCGGCCTATGTCAGAACCGAGATCGCCGATACCTGGGGCTCACTCTATTTCCAGCAGGGGCGCTACGCCGAATGCGCGGCCAAGGGATACGAAGCGCTCAGTCATGTACGGAACCTGGAAACTTACGGGGGTTATGCCTACAACGCGGCCTGGAACACGGCACGATGCGAAGTGCGCCTGGAACACTGGCCAGAAGCGGAGGCCATGGCCCGCACCTGCTGGGAACTTGCAGCGACTCATATGCAAGGCAACAGCAATGTGCAGGCCAACATCAAACGCTTTCTCGCGTACGCCTACCTGCGCCAGAACCGCCTGGATGAAGCCCGATCAGATATCGATGACGCGATCGAACTGTCCGCTTCTGCGACCCAGCCGGTGGTACAGATTTCGCTGAGTATCTGGCTGACAGATGCCCTCATCGCAGAAGCAGAGGGCAACCGGCTACGCAGCAAGCTGCTTACGCTGATGAGCGACCTGGGCTTGAGGTCTTTTGCGCAAGAGCGGATTCCGCCCGCCTTGGTCGAACTCCGAAGCCAACTTCGAAGCAATGTCATGCCCAAGACTGAAACGCAGCCCGTACGGCATCCGATTGCCACACCTTGAACACGCGCTCGGACGGCCGCACGGTGCCAGCGATGACGGGCCCTTGCCAAGCGCAGCGCCCTAGCGTCTGATGGTCGTTGATGCCATCGGGGGAGATGCTCATGCTGTCGCGTCGTCGATTCGTCACCGCGCTGGGCTTGGGTTTGGCGTCATCCTGGGGTCCTTCGCTGAGGGCGGCGGCGGGCGTGGACGTGATCGTGGTCGGCGCCGGCGTGGCCGGACTCGCTGCGGCGCGGGCGCTGCAGGACCAGGGATGGCGGGTACGGGTGCTGGAGGCGCGGGACCGGATCGGTGGACGCACCTTCAGCGATCACTCGCTGGGACCGGCAATTGACCTCGGCGCGGCCTGGATCCACGGCGAGCGCGGCAATCCGCTGACCGCGCTGGCGGCAGAGGCGGGGATCCACACCCGGGTCACCGATTTCGATTCACGGGCGCTCTACGCCGAAGGCAAACGCATCGATGCCGACGAGGCTGACGAGTGGCTGGAGCAATGCGAGAGCGACGTAGAAGCGTTGATCGAACAGCGCGAGGCCCTCGGCCGCCAGGCCAGTGTCGAACAGGGCTTCGCAGCCGTACTCGCGGATGCCGAAGACGCCGATGAGCGCCGCACCCGTCGTCATTTGCTGAGCGCTGAAGTGGAGGCTGAATACGGCGAGGACGCTGCGGCAATCGGGTTGTGGGCGCTGGATCAGGACGAGGCCTTCCCGGGCGATGACCTGCTGCTGCGCGAGGGCTATGGCCCATTGGTCGAGCATCTGGCTGCGGGACTCGACATCCGCCGCGGCGAACCTGTGCAGGCGATCGACTGGGCTGCCGAGGGTTGCCGCGTGCAGACCCACAGCGGCGTGCAGCGTGCGGCCGCAGTGGTGGTCAGCGTTCCGCTGGGGGTGTTGGCGGCGGGCACGATTCGTTTCGGCGGCGGACTCGGGGCCGGCAAGCAGCAGGCAATGTCGCAACTGGGCATGGCTTCGCTGGGCAAGCGCGTACTGCGCTTTGAGCGCGCGTTCTGGCCGCGCGAGGTCGAGCGCCTGCTGCGCCTCGACGGGCCGCCCGGCAAGACTGTCGAAGTGTGGAATCTGTTGCCGCTGACCGGCGAGCCGATCCTGGCCCTGCTCAGCGCCGGCGCGCACAACCGTCGGCTTGAGCGCATGCCCGAAGCCGCCGCACAGGCCGATGCGCTGGCTGAACTCGCGGCGATGTTCGGACGTCCGCCGCCGGCGCCTGTCGGTTTCCTGCGCACCCAGTGGAGCGTCGATCCGGCGTCGCTGGGCAGCTATTCGGTCGTACGGCCCGGCGGTCTGCAACGCGCCTGTGAGCAGCTGGCAGAATCGATCGATGCGCGAGTTTTCTTCGCTGGCGAGGCCACCCACGCCGAATATCCGGGCACCGTGCACGGGGCACTGCTGTCGGGTCGAAGGGCAGCGCGCGAGTTGATCTCCAGAGTCGGCGTTCCTGACGATTGATTTCGCAGCTGAATACCGCGCCTGCACTTCCATCTGTCAACGCCTGGCCTGAGCCGGAATCCGCCCCGCCCAGACTCGAGTGCCTCGGCGGCACGCTACGCCTTGGCGAGCAGAGGAACTTCCCCTCCCATGTTCTGCCCGATTTGTCGTGGCGCTTCTGGGGGTCCATTGCTGTGGTTGGATTCACGACAGATGCGGGTTTTCGACAGATCGTAGGCTGGAACCCGCCCTGCCTACGCCCTGTCGCTGGTTCGCGCGGTCTATTGGGCTCTCGTTCCTTGAGCGTGCCTGGCAGACTAGTCACCGCGGCAAACGACACGGTGGAATCCGCACGATAGAGCCGTGCGGGTTCCACCCTACCCGGGAACCCCCCTTACGCGTTCGAACACCGGCGCCCACCTTGCCCGCTGCTGGTCTTCCGATCAGGCGATCGTCAATTGCCACGTTGCGGCCAGCGCACGAGATGCGGCGCGGCGCGCACAGCCACGTGCATCATCCGAAATGGAATTTCCGGGCATCTGGACAGATGCGTTTTTCATCAATGCTTGCTGCGCGGGCTGCGTCTACAGATCCACCAGTGCTAATCTTGGCCTGATGATCGCATTGCCGATCGCTATCCTGGTCTGGAGGGTCAGTGCATGCGAGCTTTTCGACTTCTGAGGCGTCCCTTGTCGATCGCGGTCCAGGCCGCGCTGTTCAGCAGCATCGCCAGCGCCGCCGATATCGAGGCACAACTGGCAACCGGGGACGGATTCGAGATCAATAGTCAGTCTGGCTCGGTCGTGCGACTGCGGGTCAACGATGACGGCAGCGTGTTGGTTCCGGCGCTGCCAGGCGCAAGCATCGAAGACCAGTTCCTGTGTTTTGACACTGCGAGCGGCCAACTCGGTCGCTGCGCAGTCGTACCCGCAGGCGCTACCGGGGCGACTGGGCCAACCGGGGCTACAGGTGCAATCGGTCCGACCGGCGCTACTGGCAACCCCGGCATTCCCGGGGCCACTGGCGCCACGGGAGCCACCGGCTCCATGGGGCCGACCGGGGCTACAGGTGCAATCGGCCCGACCGGTGCGACGGGACCGGCCGGCGCGGCCGGGTCGACGGGTGCAACCGGCGCCAACGGTGCAACTGGCGCCACCGGAATTGCCGGCCCTGTCGGACCCACGGGCACAACGGGAGCGACCGGAGCAACCGGGCCTGCCGGCGCGACCGGATCAACCGGCGCCACCGGAACTGCCGGCCCTGTCGGACCCACCGGCACAACGGGAGCGACCGGAGCAACCGGGCCTGCCGGCGCGACCGGATCAACCGGCGCCACCGGAATTGCCGGCCCTGTCGGACCCACCGGATCCACCGGCACAACGGGAGCGACCGGATCAACCGGCGCCACCGGAACTGCCGGCCCTGTCGGACCCACCGGATCCACCGGCACAACGGGAGCGACCGGAGCAACCGGAGCAACCGGGCCTGCCGGCGCGACCGGATCAACCGGCGCCACCGGAACTGCCGGCCCTACCGGCCCTACCGGCGCAACCGGAATGATCGGCGCCACTGGCGCCACCGGACAGCAAGGTCTGGTCGGGCCGACTGGATCAACCGGCGCCACGGGACCACAGGGTCCGACCGGCGCCACCGGCACGCTCGGCCCCGGCAGCACCGGGCAGACCTTGCGGTATGACGGTACTACCTGGGTCGCCAACAGCACTTTGACCAATGACGGCACCAATGTCGGCGTCAACACGCCCGCACCGAATCACAGACTGCATGTGAGTGGCGATGTCCGCATCGTTGGTGATTTCGTCAATCAGGAAATCACCGGTGTACATTCCGGTACCGTTCAGGCGGTGCCCTTCACCAATGGCGCCTTCAATGCCCTGAACGGAACCACCACCAGCATCACTATTGTCGACGGCAATGGTGCCAACAACTCGGCCGTGTTCATTTCCGGCTTTGCGCGCATCTTCGGCGGAAATCTCGATGGCAGCGCGAGCTCGATTGGCGGCTATTTCCTGGTTCTGCAGCGCGACACCGACCCCGCATTTCCCGCGCCGACCAACGTCACCTATACCAGCGGAATTTGTTACATCCGCACTCCCAATGGCGCTTCGAGCAGCTCGCTCGGATTCGGCGGCGGCGGACACATCAGCTTCGTGGAGATGGCGCTGGCACCCGGCACCTATTATTACCGATTGTCGCTGTACCCGAATGGCGTGGGCATCACCTCGGGGACATATGACGTTTACCAGCGCGACTTGAGCATACTGCAGATCAAACGCTGACCGGCCACTCATGATTCGCCGCTGAGGCACCAGGCGATTCGGCAGGGTGAGCTTGCCGAACACCCAAGGTTCGGGCGCCCCAAGTTCCGCAGCCGCAGCCATAAATTATTGATTCCGCTATGCGGGAATCTTGGAATTGTCACTACAACGACGCGTTGATCTCAGGTAGCGGCAGTTTTAGCTGCTGCAAGATGCCTCGCTGAATTCGGTGGACACCTGTGAATTCGGTGGACACCCAAGTGCGCTCGCGGTCGCTCGCGGGGGACACCCCACCGCCAAGGAGGTTGCGCTCGCGGTGGATGCGCTCGCGGTGCGCGCTCGCGGTGGACGCGCTCGCGGTGGACACCCATGCGCTCGCGGTGGATGCGCTCGCGGTGGAGGACGCTCGCGGTGGACACCCATGCGCTCGCGGGGACGCTCGCGGTGGACACCCAAGAGCCAAGGAGGTTGCGCTCGCGGTGGATGCGCTCGCGGTGCGCTCGCGGTGGACACCCATGCGCTCGCGGTGGAATTCGGTGGACACCCAAGAGCCAAAATTGGCAATCAGCTCCGAGACTCGCGGTCTCGACGACATCGCAAGTGAGCATCTGAACTTTGGATCCGCAGCTTTTTCGATCCGCCCGGCTTGCAGCCAACCTACGATTCCGGTGATGTTCGCCGATGGGGCCTTGTGGACGGAGATATCGGAGACGCGTCAGGGTGGTCGAATGATGTCTGACGAAATCTGACTAGGCAGAAGCCAATCGCCTGGCCGTCGCAATGCCGCGCAGCCAGCGCTGGCCCATCTCCGCCGCCTTCTCGACCAAGGCCTCCACGGCTCCCATCGCCCGGCTGTAATCGCACTTCACCGCCAGCACCTGGCGGGTCC
>JALHRS010000029.1 GCA_022841325.1 Lysobacterales bacterium
AGTGGAACACCGGATTGCGGGCGACTCCCTTGATCTTCCAGTCGCCGATCGGCAGCGGATCATGGCTGCTGCCGGTGGTCGCCGGAAACTGCGCGATCACCCGATCATCAGCATCTACCAGCATCACCGTCAGATCGGACTGATCGACGATGACCCGGTTGGCCTTGGGCAATTCCGACAGATCGCCGATATTCGGCACCTGGATGATTTCTCCGGCCAGATCCAGGCGCTTGCCGGGATTCAGCGCTAGCAGCAACGCCGGGCTGGCGTGAAAGCGTTCGCCCAGAGCTTCGTCCGCCGAACGGAAACCCAGCGCCGTCAGTTCGGACCGCGCCACCAGATCGGTGGGAATCTCGATGTAGGGTCCGGCAGCGTCCTCGGCGGTGATGGTGTAGTCGATCAGTGCCGGTGCGCCCTCACGCTCCAGTTCGATCCAGGTGGCATCGTCGAGCATGCCGCTGTCGGGCAGGCCGCGGCTGCGCTGGAAGCCGGCGACCGCCTTGGACACATTCGAACCGAACACGCCGTCGATTTCGCCTGGCGAGAAGTGGGCACGATCGAGCCAGACCTGGGCGCGCATGACATCGTCGCTGGCGCTGTCCTGCACGATTTCGGCATGCGCCGGGGCTGCAGCATTCGGGTCTTGAGCGGGTGCTTCGGTGGGCATTGCAGCCGCGACCGGCGCAGACAGGCACAGGGCCGCAAGCACGGCGACGGCAATCGGATTTGCGTACATGGTCTGTCCCTGCATCAAGGAAGTGGGGCAGCGCCCGGCGCGTGCGCCGAGCGTGCCGATGCAGTCTGGACGCGAGGCTGCGAGCAGTCGGTACGCCAGCCTACCGATGTCAGACTCACCGGACCTGATACCGGTCCGGTGAGCAGTGCGGACTACTGTCCCGGCAGGACCACGGCAACCACCCGGCGATTCTGGTCTCGACCTTCCCGGGTGTCGTTGGAGGCCACCGGATTGGCATCACCCATGCCCACCGCCGTGACCCGGCTGGCATCAATGCCCAATTGCTCGACCACGACCCTGGCCACGGCTTCAGCACGTTGCTGGGACAATTCCAGATTGCGGGCCGAGGAACCGCGGTTATCGGTATAGCCCTCGATGCGGACGCTGCTCTCCGGGTACTTCTGCAGCAGGGCGATGACGTCCAGCAGCACGCCGTTGGCGGCATCGCCGATGATGTTCGCCGAGCCGCTGGCGAAGTCGACCTTCAGCGTCATCGACTGTTCGCTTTCCAGGCGCGGCTTGCAGCCGGTCGCATCGACTGCCTCGCCACTCGCACTGTCCGGGCACTGGTCCATGGTATCGGCCACGCCGTCGCCATCGCTGTCGAGATCACAGCCCTTGGCATCAACGGCTACGCCGCTGGCGGTGGTGGGGCAGGCATCGGCGGTGTCGGTCACGCCGTCGCCGTCGGCATCGGGAGGGGCAACAGGGGCTGCCGGAGCCGGCGGCGGTGCCGGTGGCGGTGTTTCGCCGCAACTGATCAGCAGCAGTGAAGCCAGAGTCAGGATGAGTATGCGCATAAGCCACTCCTTTGCCCGTGGATTCGGTACTCATCTTAGCGCGCCGGTCTGTCAGGGGCGCTGAATGGGCCCGGATCGGCGGTGCCAGTGGGAGCGGATTCATCCGCGACAGGCTTTTCGATCGGCCCACCGATGATCGCGGGCAGAGCCCGCTCCCACAGGAGAGCGTCCCCCTGTGGGAGCGGATTAATCCGTGACTGGCTTTTCGAGCGGCCCACCGATGATCGCGGGCAGAGCCCGCTCCCACAGTAGAGCGATGGCTATCCGGTAAAAAAGGCCTCGACATCCGCCAGCACCCGGGTACGGCGCATCGGTGGCAGTGAATCGAGGAACTGCCGGCCATAGGCCTTGGTGTTGAGGCGCGGGTCGCAGAGCATCAGCACGCCGCGATCACGGGTGCTGCGGATCAGCCGTCCGGCACCCTGCTTGAGGGCCAGCACCGCGCTGGGTAGCTGGTAGTCGCGGAAGGGATTGCCGCCGTTCTTGCGGATCGAATCGAGCCTGGCCTCCATCACCGGATCGCCAATCTGGGCGAAGGGCAGCTTGTCGATGACAACCAGTGACAGGGCATCGCCGGGTACGTCCACGCCTTCCCAGAAACTGGCGGCACCCAGCAGCACACCGTTGCCAGATTCGATGAAGTCGGCCAGCAGCGCCGGTCGCGGACGTTCGCCCTGCACGAACAGCGGGAAATGGGCGACGGCACGCAGGATTTCCGCGGCCTCGCGCAGGGCGCGGTGCGAAGTGAACAGCAGGAAGGCGCGCCCCCTCGAGGCCGTCAGCACCGGCAGCGCAGCCTCGATCACGGCCTCGGTGTAACCGTAGGTGTTGGGTTCGGGCATGCGTGTGGGCTGATACAGCAGCGACTGATTGGGGTAGTCGAAGGGACTGTCGAGTTGCAGCGTCTGGGCGTCGCTGAAGCCGGTGCTGTTCTGGAACAGTGCGAAGGACGTGCCCACCGCCAGCGTTGCCGAGGTGGCAATCCAGGCGGCGCGCGAGTTGATCCGGTATTCGGCCAGCGGTTCAGCGGCATCGAGCGGCGTCGCGTGCAGCGCGAAGCCGCGCTGGAACAGTTCGAACCAGCAGATCTCGCCAGCCAGACCGCTGCCCGTGACCCGCTGCAGACGCGAGGCCGATTCGCCGGCGCGGGCGGCGCAGCTTTCGAGGCCGGTGCTGCGTTCGGCCTGGGCTTCCAGTGCCTGCACCAGGGCATCCAGTGCCCGGGCGAGCGCATCGCGGGCTTCAACCACGGTCGGGCGTTCGCTGGCGAGTGCCCAGGAACCCTTATTCGGCAGATCGTCCAGCGCCAGGCGAAATTCGCGGGTGGCCTGTTCCAGATCGGTCACTGCCGGCTTCAGCAGCGCCAGACCGCCGGTTTGCGCGGCCGCTTCGGTGAGCGTGTCGCGACAAAGTTCAGTCAGCTGCCGGAAGCTCACCGAGGTGGTGAAGAACTGGCTGGCGACCTCGGCAATCTGATGCGCTTCGTCGAGGATGAAAGCCTGGGCGCCGGGCAGGATTTCGCCAAAGCCCTCGCGCTTGATGGCAAGGTCGGCAAACAGCAGATGGTGATTGACCACCACCACATCCGATTCCTGGGCCTTGCGCCTGGCCTTGACCACATAGCAATCGTTGAACTTGGGGCATTCGCTGCCCAGGCAGTTGTCGGCAGTCGAGGTCACCCAGGGCCAGACGCTGGAATCTTCCGCCACCGCATCCAGTTCCATGCGATCGCCGTGGCGGGTCAGTCTGGCCCAGGTGCGGATCTCGGCCAGATCACGCACCGCCTCGCGGCTGGCCAGGCGCGCCTGCTCCTCGGCCAGATCGAGCCGGTGCAGACACAGATAATTGGCCCGGCCCTTGAGCAGCGCCTTCTTCGGGTTCAGCTTCAGTGTGGCGCAGACCTTGGGCAGATCGCGATGAAAGAGCTGATCCTGCAGGGTCTTGGTGCCGGTGGAGATGATGACCCGTCGATTGCCCAGCAGTGCCGGCACCAGATAGGCGAAGGTCTTGCCGGTGCCGGTGCCGGCTTCGACCACCAGCGATCCGCGCTCGTCGAGCACGTTTTCGATCGCCGCCGCCATGCGCTGTTGCTGCTCTCGCGGCAGGAAGTTCGGGTCCGCGGCAAAAGGACTATCGGGGCCGAGGGCGTCGGCTGCGGACATGGGCGGGGTCGGTGGGCACGGGAGGGCCGAAGTCTACTGCTTTGTGACGACAGCGGGCGGCTGCGGGAGTGGCCTCTGCCCCTTGGGTGACCGAACTGGCACTGAGGCGGCCTGGTCGCGGATGAATCCGCTCGCACCGCAGAGCACCAGCGCGTGGAACCCACCTGTGGGAGCGGATTCATCCGCGACTGGCGTTGCCGCCGTTCTGTCCCCCTGAATGCCCGCCACGACCGGCCGGCGGACATGACTTCCAGCGCAGGCGTGGCCTCCCTGGCGGCTTGATATCGTGCACGTATCGTGATTGTGGAACGTCCGCCGGAGAGTCGAGATGAAGGGATTCATGCTGTGGTCGGCTATCTCGACCATGACCGACAGCGAGTTCCGTGCGCTATACATTTACCTGCAGTCCCTGCCCAAGGTGGAAACACGTCAATGAGCCACACACTGCCGACGCTGGAGGCCGGTCCGGTGCGCCTGCGACAGCTGGGCGAGCCCGATCTGGCCGATCTGCACACCGTGTTTTCGGACACGACTGCGATGCGCTACTGGAGCCGCCCGGCCTTTGTCGACCTCGACGAGACCCGTGGCTACCTGGCGGCGATCGACAGCGGTCGCGAGCGCGGCGATCTGTTCCAGTGGGGCATCGAGCACGTCGACGACGGCCGCATCATCGGCACCACCACGCTGTTCAACCTCGACCTCAAGCAGGGCCGGGCCGAGATCGGCTACATCCTCGGTTCAGCGTGGTGGGGACGCGGCTACGCCCAGGCGGCCCTGCGTCGGCTGTTCGAACACAGCCGTGACCAGATGCAGCTGCGGCGTATCGAGGCCGATGTCGATCCGCGCAATACGGCGTCACTGAAACTGGTCGAGCGCCTCGGCTTCCAGCGCGAAGGCTACGCCCGCGAGCGCTGGCTGGTGGCTGGCGAGCTGCAGGATGCCGTGTTGCTGGGCCTGTTGCTGCGCGAGCTGCCCGCGTAGGGGAAGCGCACCTGTGGGAGCGGATTCATCCGCGACCGGACCGGCTTGCGATCGCGGGGACAGTCATCTCTTGCCACACAGTAAATCATTGATTTAAATGTACATTACCTTGGCCGCAAAGTGGCCTGCCTGATCTGCACAACTCGCGCCGTGTTGTTGGGAGCGACCTTGCGTCGCGACCGTCATCGCGAAGATCTGAAACGGCGGAGGGCTGCGACCATAGGCAAATTGCGGAGAACGCTGAGAGCCGCAAAGTACGCAGAGAAGGGCAAGAGCCATCTTGTTCGGCTCTTCTCCGCGTTCTCTGCGCCTCTCAGCGTTCTCTGCGTTAACGCTCCCGGCCTGGGTCCCAGGTAGACGCAGCTGTGGCATAGGCCCTTCGGGTCAACGTGACCTACCTCCATGGTTTGATACGCGAACCAGCGTACCGCCAGGGGTTACCAGCACCTCACGCCGGACCCGCCGCGGCGGTCTTCGGTATCGCCGACCGCGCATGGACGTACAGGATCATGCCGGCCACCGTCAGCAGCATCGACCCGATCGCCAGGGATCGGGCGCTCTGGTGCACCAGGGGCGCCACCAGTCCGGCGATGGTGGCGTTGACCAGCAGACTGAGGAACATCTGCAATGAGCTGACGCCGCCGCGGCGATCGGGAAACAGATCCATGCAGGCGATGGTCAGCAGCGGGAAGGCGATGGCCACGCCGAAAGCGGTCAGCGCGATCGGCAGCACCGCCCACGGCCACTGCACCTGGACCACGGACTGGGTGTAGAGGATGTTCGAGACCCCGGCGATCAGCATCAGCGCATAGGCCAGCTTGAGGCCGCTGCGAGGCTGTACCCGGCCGGCCATGCGGCCGCTGACGAAGGAGCCGATCACCATGCCGCTGATGGTGGGGACGAAGAAGGCGCCGAACTGCAGTTCGTTGAGCTTGAGGATGTCTAGCACGAAAGCCGGCGCCGAACTGATGTACAGGAACAGCGCGGCGAAATTGAATCCGCCGGCAAAGCACAGCAGCACGAAGCGGCCGTGCTTGAGCATGTGCAGATAGCCACGGCTGAGCTGTCGGGCATCCAGCGGCTTGCGCGCGTCCGCGGGCAGCGTTTCCGGCAGCAGGCGCCAGCAGGCCAGCAGCAGGCCCACGGCCAGCAGCACCAGGAACCAGAAGGATGCGCGCCAGCCCAGCACCAGCAGATAGCCGCCGATGATCGGTGCCAGCGCCGGGGCGATGCCGAAGATCATGCTGATGCCGCTCATCACGCGTTGCGCGCGGGCGCCCTCGAAGCAGTCGCGAACAATGGCGCGGCCGACGATGACACCAGCACCGGCGCTCAGGCCCTGCAGCACGCGAAAGGCCAGCAGTTGCTCGATCGTTTGCGACAGCGCGCAGCCGATCGAGGCCAGCGTGAAGATCGCCATCGACACCAGGATCACCGGGCGCCGGCCCAGCGCATCGGACACGCCACCATGCAGCAAGGCCATCAGCGCGTAGGCCACCAGATACAGCGACAGGGTCTGCTGCATCTGGAAAGGCGTGGCCGAAAGCGCGCCGGCGATGGCCGGAAAGGCCGGAAAGAAGGTGTCGATGGCAAAAGGGCCGAGCATCGACAGCCCGGCCAGCAGGGCGATCAATCCATAGGCCGGCCGCGGCGCGGTGGCCGACTGGGTCATGCGAGTTCGCTCGTGGCTGGCGTGCGCCGATTGAGCCTTTGTGGGAGCGGGCTCAGCCCGCGATTCGAGACCGACGCTCCGCGGAGCGCAGGCCGGGTCCGCGCGCGCGCAGATTCAATTCCGGCCTGTGAATAGCCAGCGCGCGGCGCCCGGCAGGGCGTGCCGCAGCGGCCGACGCGAACGATTCTTGCGCGCAGCCACGATTCGACGCGCGCCGGAGCCGCGCTAGCTCTGCTCGAATCCTCTTCCCCACTCACGCCCCGACCAGCTGATAGCCCTTGATACGCCGGGCAAACTGCTCCAGTGCGGCAACGCCTGAACGTTCGGCGTCTTCGCACCACACGCGCAGGGCTTCGATCAGGGCATCGCCGTTGCGGCCAGAGCGCTCCAGGGTTTCGGACAATCGACGCTGGTAGTCCATGACCACGCTGATCAGCGGCCGCTCGCGCACCCAGGCGCCCATGCGTTCGCGCGATTCCTCATCCAGCCAGCGACCGTTGTTGGCCAGCGCCCGGCGCAAACGACCGCGCAGCTGCGACATCTTGTCGCCAGCGCGATCGGCTTCCTCGCGCAGTACCGGCACGATCACGCCGCGGAAGTACTCGCGCATCACCCCGAAGCGGTGAGCCAGCAGCGCCCGCACCGTGTCCATGTCCGGCAGGTTGACATTGGGCCGTACCGCCAGACTCGGCGCCACGCGGGTGACCTTGGCCAGGCCCAGCGCCGACAGCATGCGGATCACCACCCAGCCGATGTCGAACTCATAGCGACGCAGCGCGAACTTCGATGAGCTCGGATAGGCGTGATGGTTGTTGTGCAGCTCTTCGCCGCCGATGAAGAAGGCCCAGGGCGTGAGATTGGTCGAGCTGTCGGTGGTCTCGAAATTGCGATAACCCCACCAGTGGCCGAGCCCATTGACCACACCCGCGGCCATCACCGGTATCCACAGCATCTGGATGGCCCAGATGGCCAAGCCGATGGAACCGAACAGGCTGACATTGATCAGCGCCATCAGCGTCGGCCCGAGTGCCGGCAGCGGCGCGTAGATGTGGCGTTCCAGCCAGTCGTCCGGCGTGTTCGAGCCGTACTGCTCCACCATCGCCCGATCCTTGCGCGCCTGCTGGTACAGGGTCACGCCATGGAACAGCACCTTCCTGATGCCGTAGATCTGCGGGCTATGCGGATCCTCTTCGGTTTCGCACTTGGCGTGGTGCTTGCGATGGATCGCCACCCATTCCTTGGTGACCATGGCGGTGGTCAGCCAGGCCCAGAAGCGGAAGATGTGGGCTATCACCGGATGGAAATCGACCCCACGATGGGCCTGGCTGCGATGCAGGTACAGGGTGACCGCGAAGATGGTCAGCTGGGTCACGCAGACAGAGTACAGCAGCACCAACCACCACGGTGAACCGGTGAGGCCGCTGGCGAAGAAGCTCAGAAGATCGGATGGCATGGTCATCTTGACGGAAGAAGATTCGTCATTATGGTGGCCATGGTCCTGAACAATCTACGCTACGCCGGCGTATGGAGGTCACAGGTCATGGAGTGGTTGTGATGAAGGGCGTGGCGGAGCGGCTGTTATGGGTCACGTAGCCCGCTGCGCGGCCAACGTGACCTACAGGAGCCGCCCCGCCACTGACCCAGAATGCCGATTCATGGCATCTCCGCGGCCATGCGTCTGCGCAAGCCGCTGGCTGCCACCACCTCAGTCCACGGAAACATCGGGCCCGGATCGCGCTTGCGCCGCACCTTCAGCGCGGCGTCGTCGCTGGCCGGCACCTCATTCAGGTCCAGGTCTTCGTGCCCGGCAATATCGGTGAGCATTGGGCAGCGCTGGCGCAGATCGGCGATCAAGGCCAGCAGCGCAGCGATCTGTGCCGGCGGATAGGGCTCGCTCATCTGCTGCCGGCGCGAATCCAGCCAGTCCGGATAGCGCCCGGTATTGACCAGTTCGATGCCGACCGATTGCGGGTTCCAGCCGCGGGTGTGATGGGAAATCGCCTCGATGGGCACATATTCGACGCAGCTGCCGTCGCGATCGATGTAGTAATGCCCGCTGTTGCCGGTGCCGCTGGGATGGACCACCTGCTCGCCGTATTCGCGGGCCATCGCCAGATCCGGCAATTCGGTGCAATGGATGACCAGCAGGCGGATTTCATCGACTGCGCGGCGGTCGAGTCTGTTCGCATAGGGCAGGGCTTGCGCGATAAACATCGGCCTATCCGCGGGTAGTGGCTGCAGCTTCGGTAGGATACGGGCATCGTCAGCGCGGCGCGCGGCAGTCTGCCGCCGCAGCGGCGTCGCCCATCTCTGGAGTCGTCGATGTCTGTTTCAGCAGCAACTGGCCATGTGATCCTGTCGCATGGCATGGAAAGCGGTCCCAATGCCACCAAGGTCACGCGCCTGGCCCAGGTGGCCCAGGCACTGGGATTCAGCTGTGAACGGGTCGACGACCAGGGCATCGTCGATCCACTGCAGCGGCTGGATCGCTTGTTGCCCAAGATCGACGCGGCGCCGCGCCCGCTGATCCTGGTCGGGTCCAGCCTCGGCGCCTACGTCTCCGGGCTGGCTTCCTTGCAGCGGGATATCGACGGCCTGTTCCTGCTGGCCCCGCCGGTGCGTCTGCCCGGCATTGCGCCGGATCTGGAACTGCGGGCGACCCATATCGCCATCGTCCATGGCTGGCATGACGAGCTGATCGGGCCCGATGAGGTCTACGCGCTGGCCAGGTCCAGCGCGGCCGATCTCAAGTTGTACGACGCCGACCATCGCCTGACCGACGTCATCGACGCCATCGACGCCGACTTCGAGCGCTTTCTGCGTCGCTGGCAGCCGCGCGCAGCGGCGGTGGCGGCATGAGCACGCTGAGCTTTTTCGCCACCTGCGCGCGCGGCCTGGAAACCCTGCTGGCGCGTGAACTGGCCGCGCTCGGCGCCGAGGACATCCGCGAAACCGTGGCCGGCGTCGAGTGCTCGGCCACGCTCGCTGTGGCCTATGCCATCGGCTACCAGGCGCGACTGCCCAGTCGCTGGCTGCTGCGTCTGGCGGCGGGCGAGATTGCCAATCCGGACGATCTCTATGCGCTCGCGCGCACAGTGCGCTGGCATGAACATTTCAGTGCCGATCATCGCTTTGCGGTGCAGGTGGCGGGCAAGTCACCGGCCTTCAATGACACCCGCTTCGCCATGCTGCGGGTCAAGGACGCCATTGCCGATGCCTTCCGCGAACACGGCGGGGCGCGACCCTTCGTCGACGCCGAATCGCCCGATGTCACCGTCAACGTGGCCCTGAAGGGCTCGCGCGCGGCGGTGTCGCTGGACATGGTTGGCGGCGCCCTGCACGAACGCGGTTATCGACGGCCCGGTCACGAAGCGCCGATCAAGGAGAATCTGGCCGCGGGCGTGCTGGTGCGCGCCGGCTGGCCGGAAATGTCCGGCGAGGAAGTGGCCATCGTCGATCCCTTCTGCGGCGGTGGAACTCTGCTGATCGAGGCGCTGTGGATGGCGGCCGGGGTGCCGGCGCAGAACCTGCGCGAGGATTTCGCCTGGTCACGCTGGGGCGGGCACGATGCGAGCCTGTGGAACGAGGTGCGAGCCGCGGCCGATGAACGCGCCCAGCAGGGCCTGCGGCAGATGCGCGCCCGCGCCTTCGGTAGCGACAGTGATGCCCAGGCCATCCGTATCGCCCGCGGCCAGTTGCAGACGGCGCGCATGGCCGGTTTCTGCCAACTCGGCACACTGGACGCTACGCGCCTGAAACCGCCGGCGAACTTTGCCGCCGGCCTGGTCGTAGGCAATCTGCCTTATGGCCAGCGCCTCGGGCAGGAGCGCGAACTGATGCCGCTGCACCGCGAATTCGGTGCCGGCCTGAAGCAGGGTTTTGTCGGCTGGCGCTTTGCCCTGATCGCCGGCAGCGACGCGCTGGCGCGGGCCACCGAGCTGCGCGCCGAGAAGATCCAGAAGATCTACAACGGCAGTCTGGAATGCCTGTTGATCACCGGTCCGATCACTGCCGCGGCCGAGCACCGCGCCGATGCACCGGTGCGCTTCCGCAGTCCCGGTGCAGAGATGGTCTACAACCGCATCAACAAGAATCGCAAGCGCCTGAAGCGCTGGCTGGAGCGCGAGCAGATCGAGTGCTATCGCGTTTACGACGCCGATCTGCCCGAATACGCGGCCGCCATCGATGTCTATGGCGATCGATTGCACATCCAGGAGTATCAGGCGCCAAGCGAGATCCCGCAGGCCAAGACCGAGGAGCGCTTCAAGGATCTGGTGTTCGCCGCACGTCGTGCCTTCGATATTCCCACCGAGCGCATCTACCTCAAGCAGCGTCGCAGTCAGACGCCCGAGGGTCAGTACCGGCGACAGGACCACAGCGGTGATCATTTCATCGTGCGCGAAGCCGATGCCCGGCTGGAAGTGAATCTGCAGGATTACCTGGATTCCGGCCTGTTCCTCGACGGCCGCCAGGTTCGCGCCTGGATCCAGGACAGCGCACGCGGGCTGCGTTTTCTCAACCTGTTCTGCTACACCGCATCGGCCACGGTGGCGGCGGTGCTGGGCGGCGCCAGCGAGAGCACCAGCGTTGACCTGTCACCGACTTATATCCAGTGGGCCGAGCGCAACTTCCGTCTGAACCAGATCGACAGCCGTCGTCACCGCCTGGTGGCCGATGATGCGGTGCGCTGGCTGGGCCACTGCCGCGGCCAGTTCGACCTGATCTACGTTGATCCGCCGACCTTCTCCAACTCCAAGCGCACGCCGACGGTCTTCGACGTGCAGCGCGATCACGCGGCCCTGTTGCGCGATGCCCTGCGCTGCCTGGCGCCGGGCGGCCAGGTGCTGTTCGTCTGCAATCTGCGACGCTTCAAGATCGATCCGGAACTGTCCGCGATTGCCCGCGTCGACGACGTCACCGAGGCCAGCATCCCACCCGACTTCGTGCGCGACCAGCGCATACACCGGGCTTTCTGGCTGCGGCCTCTGGCGGAGGCGTAGGGCAGGGTGGGTTGATTGGCTTCGATAGGCCGCGGCTACGACCGAAATGGCCGCACCACCCAGTGCCGGCGTCATTGCGAGCCGCCTGTTTCGACCCGAAACTGCCCACGGACCATGAACTTCCAGCGTCATTGCGACCCCGGACTTGATCCGGGGGAAGCAATCCAGAGGGGGGAGTTTCAGAAGCACTGGATTGCTTCGTCGCTGCGCTCCTCGCAATGACGAATCAACAAATTACGGTATGGGTTCATGGAGAGCCGAACCAGTTGCCTCGCAATGACCTTGTCAGGCGGCCTGTGCCTGCTGAACAGACGACCACACAAGCGCCGAACTTCATCCGCGATTCAGCCGCGTCCTTTACTTTGGAAAGACCTCGCGGGGCGAAGGAACGGAGGACATCACCATGATTCGTTGGCTGGCACTGTTGATCACTTTCGTCGGATTCAGCTACGCGGGCGCCGCCAGCGCCGGTAACTGGTCCATTGGCTACACCGACTATGGCCGCCATGGTGGCTACTCCGTCGCCATCGGCAACCATGGCTATCGCTCCTTCAGCGCTTTCGGCTATGGACCCAGTTGGGGCTACAGTGGCTACGGCTACCGCGATCCCTGGGCGGATCCCTGGTACCTCAGCAGTTACCGTTCCTCGCCGCGCTACTACGCGCGCTACTACGACGATTGCTATTACGGCTGTGGCTCGCGTCATTACGGTGGCTACTACGCCCCGCGCTACTACAGCAGCTATTACGCACCCCGCTATTACGGTGGCTACAGCTACGGCTATCGCTACAGCAGCGGACCGCGCTACTACGATCGTGGCTATCGCAGCTACGGCCATCGTGACTACGGCTACCGCGACCACAGCCGGTACAACCGGGGATACGCGCGTGGTTACGACCGCGATCGTCACGGCTCTGGTCGCAACGACTATCGACGCGCCAGCTACGATCGGTCTGACTATGGCTATCGCAACCAGAGCGCCTACGACCGCGCCCGCGAGCACGTCGACAACCGCCGCGGCCGCGACACGCACTGAACTCTCATCCGCCGCGTCAGCGGCGGATGATCTTGCCCACGCGCAGCCACAGCGCAGCACAGAGTCCGCCTGCTGTTGTAGGTCCAGACTTGTCTGGACGCTCTTGATTCCGTCAATCGCAAAGCCGGGTTGACGATCAGCCGCGCCAGCGCCTATGCTTCGCGGCTAGCTTGCATCGGGCGGTTAGCTCAGCGGTAGAGCATTGCCTTCACACGGCAAGGGTCGCAGGTTCGATCCCTGCACCGCCCACCACGCAAGCGATTGAAAAACCAGAACTTCTCAAGGCCTCGCATTGCGGGGCTTTGTTGCTTTCGGGGTTTGTCACCGCGAAGTCACCGCAGCAATACGGAAACTCGGTGAAAAGCCGAGTCGCTGCACGCGTCGAGTCACGGCACTGCGCCTTCCGCGCCACACGGGCGCGGAAGGCATTGTTCACCAAAGGATCAAATCGCGTCCTTGATGTCTTCCTTGACATCGCCATAGCCGGCCTGAGCCTTGCCGACGGCATTTTGCAGTTTGCCCTTGTTCTCCATGGTCTTGTCGCCGATCACCCGACCGGTGACTTCCTTGACCTTGCCTTTGATTTCCTTGATGTGCCCGTCTACCTGATCTTTGTTCATGGCGTGCTCCAGTGATGGCGAAGGTCGCGGCGCTGCCGGTGATTGGCCTGCGTCCGGTCATCGCAAACTAGACCCGCGCGTGCGCGACGTCGGTGCGCCGTGACACCAAGACTCTCAGGACACTTCGCACTGAACCTGGCTGGGCGTTCGCTGATATCGTCGCCGCCACGCCTGCCGGCAAGGCCATGACCGCTGGCTCGAAAATGCCGGTGCTCGACAGCCGACCCTACCTGGATCAATCGGGATTCGCCCATGTCCTACGACTTCTCGCTTCGCATTCCCGCGGCCTTGCGCAAACGCGGTCGCAAGGGTGAGCCGCATCCGGATCAGCTTCGGCGTCTGCAGCGGGCGCGGGAGATCCTGGTGGCTTTCGAGCCCGACATCCGTTTCGACGACGACGACGGTATGTTCACGGCTTTCAGCTCGGAACTGGGAGATGTTTACGTCAGCCATGACCGCATCGCCCTGGCCATGTCCATGGGGGCGGAAGTGCGCGCCGTCTACTCGGCGATACACGGTCTGCTGAAGCGCTTTCACCGCGAAGGCTACGAGGCTGTGGATCCGCAGATCGGTGGCGCCATCGTCTACCGCGAGTCCTTTGCTGACTTCATGCGCCAGTATCGCGAGCATTTCCGCTGCCCGGACGCCGAGTTCGAGCAGTGGTGCCGAGGCGAAGATCCGCCGATCTGGGCGCAGCGGCGCGCGCTGCGTGAGCGCGGCGACGCGCAGGCGGCCCTGGCCTTTCCGCGCTACGAATGGGAGCTGAGCTGGGCACAGCAAAAGGCGCTGACCGACGAAGCCCTGTGGGCGCATCTGCGGGATGTCATCGGCCGCAATGATCAGGTCATTGCCAGCAGCGGACTGGCCGATTACCTGCAATTGCTGTCGATAGAGGCGCAATCGGATCAGGCGGCTCGCAGGCTGGACGGTAGCTACTACCCGGAAATGCTGGCCACGACCTGGTTTCAGGGCTCGCGGCTGCACTACGAACGGCTGCTATTGGGGGAGCTCCAGCATCGCGGCTATCGCGCCGTGGTGCGTGAGCAACCGCAGCAGTTCACCTTGATCTTCGATCTGGACGGCGAACAGGCCATCAGTAATGCGCACGCCGATGCTGTGCGAAGCACCATGATAGGCGTCGTTGCCAGACTGAAGGCCGCAGGACTGGTCCGCAGTGGCGCGGCAACGGGAACGGAGAATCGTTGGAGTTATTTTCTCTATGGCGATGACGTAGATGCCATCCATCTGGCGCTGGTGGAGATTTTCGCCGACCCGGATCTGTATCCGCCGATGCGGATCGCCAAGCGCTACGGGGAGCAGGGTGCGCGGGAAATCGAATTGGCTTTCGCAGCGGTGGCTGGATAGCAGCGCGCCTACAAACCGGCGTCATGGTATGCGACTTTCTTCGGCTCGCGAACGGGCCGTCCGCTCTTGTGGGTCCAGACTTGTCTGGACGCTCCTTCGTCACTTCGCAAAAAGCGTCCAGACAAGTCTGGACCTACAGGAGCCCGGAGAGTCGCCTGTTTCGGCCTGAGCAGTGATGCAACTGAGCGCGGCTGTGCAAGGATCGTGTCAGCCTTGCAACAGACCCACCAACTCGTCCACGCTGATCGGCTGCCTCATCTCCTGTTCGCCGAGCACGCTGTCGACCAGTTCGCGCTTGCTGCCATGCAGTGACAGGATCTGTTCTTCGATGCTGCCTTTGACGACCAGTTTGTAAACGGTGACCGGTCGGGTCTGGCCGATGCGGTGAGCGCGGTCGGTGGCTTGTTGTTCCACCGCCGGGTTCCACCAGGGGTCGAGGTGAATCACGTAGTCGGCGGCGGTCAGATTGAGGCCGACGCCGCCGGCCTTGAGGCTGAGCAGAAAGACATCGCCCGAGCCGTTCTGAAAATCGCGGACGGCGTTTTCGCGCGCCTTGATCGAGGTGCTGCCGTCCAGATACTGGTAGCTGATACCTTGCGCGTCGAAGACTTCGCGGACGATGGCCAGGTAGTCGGTGAACTGACTGAACACCAGGGCGCGATGGTGGTTCTCCTTCAGTTCCTGCACCAGTTCCAGTAGTTGCTCCAGCTTGGCGCCGGCCAGCTTGAATTCCGGGGCGACCAGGCGCGGATGGCAGGCGGCCCGGCGCAATCGGGTGAGTTCCGCCAACACATGGAAACGCTTGCTCTCTTCGGCGACACCGCCCTGCGCCAGGCGTTCAATGGCCTGGCGCCGCACCGCCGCCAGCAGTGCCGCTTCTTCGGCGCCGGGTTCGATGGTGACGACGATCTCGGTACGTGGCGGCAACTCGTCGAGTACCTGTGACTTCAGCCGGCGCAGCAGGAAGGGTCCGATCAGACGCCTGAGCGTCTCGCGCTCGGGCGCGCGCGAGTCGCGTTCCAGCGGAGCCATGAAGCGTTTGGAAAAGCATTCCTGGCTGCCGAGCAAGCCTGGATTGAGGATGCGCATCAGGCTCCAGAGCTCGCCCAGATGATTTTCGATCGGGGTGCCGGTGGTGGCGATACGAGCATCGGCCTGGATACGCCGCACCGCCAAAGTGCGTTGGGCCTGTGCGTTCTTCACCGCCTGGGCCTCGTCCAGCACCAGCGTGGCGAAGCGGATCTCGGCGAAGGCCTCGATATTGACGGTCAGCAAGCCGTAGCTCACCAGCAGGACTGATCCGGGTGCCAGCGACTCGAGGGCAGCGCTGCGATCGCCGTCGCCGTAGGTGATGACCTCCAGTGCCGGCGCAAATCGGTTCAATTCATTACGCCAATTGCTGACCACGGAGGTGGGAGCCACGACCAACGCCGGGCCCTTGGCTGCCCTTGCCGCCAGCACCGCCAGTGCCTGGATGGTCTTGCCCAGGCCCATGTCGTCGGCCAGGCAAGCGCCGCCGCCCCAGTCCGCCAATCGCATCAACCAGCGATAGCCATCCAGTTGGTAATCGCGTAGTTCCACCTGCAGATTGCGCGGCAGCGGGTGATCCTTGGCGGCAGCGTTCTCCATCCGCTGCAACTGCTCGCGGAAGCTCTGGTCCAGATCAAGTTCTGCTTCGGAATCGAGTAGCGGCTGCAGCGCGGCAGCGGCTACCGGCGCCAGTTCGATGCGACCGCGGTCGTCGGCCAGTGCCCGCAGGCTGTTGAGTCGGCGGGTCAGATCCTGGCTCAGGGCTATGATCCGATCGCCTTCGAGGCGCACGAAACGCCCCTGCGACGATGGCAGCGCTTCCAGCAGTGTGGCCAGCGTGACCACGCTGCCGTCATCCAGCGCCAGACCGCCCTCGGCGTGGAACCAGTCTTTCTGAGCCTTGACCTTGAGTTGCAGGCTGGCGGCGCCATGCGTGCGGGTCATGCTCCAGCGCCGCTCCGCAGGCCAGTTCAGCGGAACTTGCTGCGGATGTTCAGACAGGGCAGACAGGATCTCCAGTGCGGTCGGCGCGTCGCCAAAATCCAGCCCCTCGACCGACTCCGCGCCGGACAATTCCGGCACGCGCTGCATCAGCGTTGCCAGGGATTGCTGCTCAGCGTCCAGATCACGCGTGCCGCGCACCGGCAGGCCTTCACGCACGCCGATCAATTCTTGGTGGCCGCTGCCTGGCAGCAGGTACACGCCGAATTCGCCCAGCGGTCGTACCCGTAAGCGCACGCGCAGGCCCTCGCGCAGCGGTTCGATCAGGGCATGGATGCGGTGATCGATCTCGGCCAGGGCCTGAGCGTCGGGCAGGCGCGCATCCACGCCCAGCGCGCGCGACAAGCCAGGCAGCAGCTTGACCAGCTCGGGCATGCTGTCTTCGGGCAGATCGCCGCCACTCTCGATCAGTCGGGCAATGCGCAAATGCTGATCGGAAAAGCGGATCAGCTGCAGTCGATCATCGACCAGCGTCAGTTGCGAGGGTGCCTGCGGATTGGGCTTTGGGCTCAGGGTCAGCGACAGGCTTTGATCAGGGCGCCGCTCAACCGTGAGCACCGGTTTCAGCAACTCGAAACGCAGCGCCCGCTGATCAGATTCCGCGACCAGCTCGGAACATCCGCCCAGACAATCGAACACCGGACTCTCGGCCCACAGGCGCTCGGCGTAGTAGCCGCAGTCTGGCGCCGAGAGGGCCTTCAGCAACAGCCGATCGCCATCATTGTCCAGCGCCAGTCGGCTCATCGCCGCTTGCATCTGGGTAGGGCTGTTCAGCTGCCGTCCCGGAGTCCAGCCCGTCGCGGTCTGGCGCTGCTCCAGAAAGCGGATCTGGGTATGGTGCCCGTATGGATTCAATTCGCCGACCATCACCCGGATGCGCGAGCACTTGCTGGCACCGGCGGTTTTCTGCTCCGACTTTTCGGCGGCGCGGGATAGCTCATCCAGCGCACTCAGCAGGCGCTGCCAGGGGCGCTGCTGCTGCAACCAGAGCGCAGGGCCGGCGCGCGTGGATCGGTCGCGGATGGACAGCAACAGATCGACCAGCGGCGTGAGTTGCAGGGCCTGAAAGTGGGCAAGACTGTGGTCCACCGTCTGCGAAACCAGCGGATCGAGCGGCGTTCCGTTCCAGTGCGCCAGCAGCAGCAAGACCAGGGTGGAGCTGACGTTCAACTTGGCCTGCGGCTCACCGGCGGCGGGCTCTGCCATCCGCGGTGAGGACCAGGTCTGGCCGCGCAGCTGGCACTGCAGGGCGTTGTCTATCCAGCGATCGGTCTGCTGGCCGAGCTGATCCTTCCACAATTTGCGCAGCATCCGCTCCAGCAGCGCGCGGTCGTCAGTATTGCCGCTGGCCAACAGCGCCAGGCGCGCCAGCGCCCCTGGCAATTCCAGCCACGGCTCGGCACAGGCGAACTTGAATGGCGCCTTTTTCGAGGGCTTCTTGCCGGCCGCACGCACGAATGCCACCACCGCTTCCGGGCGATCACTGCTGACGGCGAGGTCCAGCAGTGCCAAATCCCGGCGGGCGAAAACAGCGGAGTCAGGAACCGCAGCCAGCACGTCACTACGGCCGGCAATCCAGGCAGCCATGGCAATGGCGCGCATCGGCACCTGACCAATATCGCAGCGAGGCATCAAGGGAATGGCTGCATCGAACAGCGCGGGCATGTCCGGCAGCGGCGAGTTCGAGCGCACGTACAACAGGTGAGCGATCTGACGCAGTGCCAGTTCAGGATCCAGCCGCAGCAAGCGCTCGAGTACGACAGGGCTCGGCATGACGTCGCGCTGCGCTTCATACCAATCCAGTGGGTCCGCGGACGGGCCATCGAGCAGTGCCCTGGAGATATGCTGGGGACTGACGCCGGCCAGCATCAGCGCGCGCAGGGCAAAGGCTTGCGCCTGCGGGCGATGGAGATGGCCGATCTTGCGCACCCTATCGCCGATTTGCTCGCAGGTCTTGCGCCACAGGACGGCGCGGTTGGAGTCCTGAAAGCTGTCCAGCAGGTGGCGACGCAGCGCTGGTGTGCGCAGGCGCTGACAGGCCTGATGGATGGGCTCGCCGAGCAGCCCGGCCACCGGCATCAAGCTAACGCGCACCACCTCTGGAGACAAGCCGGCAGCGCCTGTCTCATAGCCTGCAAATCCGTACAACAAACCCAGCAGGTTCAATGTCGTGCCATCGGGCCGCAGCGCCAGCAATTCCAGCAAGGCCAGAGCCCGCGGCGTTGCCGCGGCCAGAAGGCGCATTTCACGATTTGCCGTGTCTTTGCTCACCGAGCCATCCACTGATCAGAGTTCTGGTCGAATGATGGCGGAATTCGAGCCAGGCGGCAGGGGCGCACATCCTCCAGGCATCAAATGTGGGATCAGGAGTCGGACAACATGACCTCAGGCCCATCATCGCAAGGGGCGGACCTGGAGTTGCTCGGGATTCACGGACTTCGCTCGCGTGAAATCGTAATATCGGCGCCCGCTCGCTCGTTGAACCCCCGAAGAAATGACCCCCTCTGCTCCTGTCGATCGCCGCGGCTTGCTGGCGGCAATCTCTGCGTTCGTGCTCTGGGGGGTGTTTCCGCTCTATTGGTATCTGCTGAAGGCGGTGCCGGCGATGCAGATCATTGCCCATCGGGTGATCTGGTGCGGCGTGTTCGTGGTTGGCTACCTGCTGATTCGCGATGGCAGCAGCTGGCTCGGTCGAGCCCTGTCTGGTGCGAAGGTAGGGCGCATGTTGCTGGTGTCCAGTGTGCTGATCAGCATCAACTGGGGCATCTATATCTGGGCGGTCACCAACGGTCGTGTGGTCGAGGCCAGTCTGGGCTATTTCATCAACCCGCTGGTCAATGTGCTGCTCGGCGTGGTGGTGCTGCATGAGCGCCTGAACAAGACGCAGTGGACAGCGGTGGCGATAGCCGCGGCGGGCGTGCTGTGGCTGGCGCTGGTGCATGGCGAGCCGCCCTGGATCGCGCTGGCGCTGGCCTGCAGCTTTGGGGTGTACGGCCTGATCCGCAAGCTGGTGGCGGTGGATTCGGTGCCGGGTCTGGCCATCGAGAGTCTGATCCTGTTTCCGGTGGCGCTGGGCTGGTTGCTGTGGACCGAATGGCAGGGCCTGGGCGTATTCGCCGGCGGCGATCTGCGCACCGATGCCTTGCTGATCGTCGGTGGTGCGCTGACGGCGCTGCCGCTGATCGGATTTGCCTACGGCGCGCGGCGCATACCCTATTCACTGATCGGCCTGCTGCAGTACATCGGCCCCAGCCTGCAACTGCTGTGCGGCATCTTCATCCTGGGCGAAAGCTTCGATGTCACCCAGGCTGTCGGGTTCGGCTGCATCTGGGCGGCACTGGCGCTCTATGCCGCCGATGGTTGGCGTCGCGGCCAGAAAGCGGCCAGAGTGGTGGCCGTGGATGCGGCAGCGCCATCGGTGGAACGCTAGAGCTGACGAATGCCGGGCGCGAGTGCCTCGATGCATGATCTCAGCTGAGCCGGCTTCACCTGGCGTCATCTCCGGCTCTTCTAGACTGCAGGCCATGAAAACAGTAGAGATCGAAATCTGGTCGGATATCGCCTGCCCCTGGTGCTGGGTCGGCAAGCGTTCGCTGGAACAGGCAATGGCCGCCTCATCCGTTCCGGTGTTGCTGCGCTGGCGGGCTTTCGAGTTGAATCCGCAGGCGCCGATGGAAGCGCCCGAGCAGGTCGACTATGCGGCCAGGCTGGCCGAGAAATACGGCAAGACCCGGGCCGAAGGTGAGGGCTTCATCGCCCGCATGGTGCAGGCCGGACGCGCTCGCGGGCTGGAGCTGCGCTTCGATCGCATCCGCCCGTCAAACACCTTCGATGCCCACCGGCTACTGGCGCTGGCGCATCGGCAGGGACTGCAGACCGAACTCAAGGAGCGCCTGTTCGAGGCCTATCTGCAGGAGGGACGCGCGATCTCGGATCACGCCACCTTGCGGGCGCTGGGCGTGGAGTGCGGACTGGCCGATGAGCAGGTGCAGTCCTTGCTGAGTGGCAGCGCTTTTGCCGATGAGGTGCGTGCCGATGAGGAACTGGCGCGACGCATGGGCATCAGCGGCGTGCCCTGTTTCGTGTTCCCGCAGTTGCGCGAGGGCGTCTCCGGCGCGCAGCCGCCCGAGGTGCTGGGCGACGCCATTGCCAGGGCAGCGGCGCTGGCTGCCTAGGCGAAAGCGCCGGGGGCACGAAGAGTCTTAGCCTTTCCCCGTGCCCCGTGCCCCGTGCCCCGTGCCCCGTGCTTTCGGATCAGCGAATGAACTTGCTTAGCGCCGCGGGCGTGAACTGGGTGTCGGCCGGAACCGGCTCCAGGGTCATTGCTTCCTTGCCATCCCTGGCCAGTCCTTGCGCGTGGTAGCGGCCGGACTGCAGATCATGGAAGACGTAGGCCGCCGGCAGCGTGGCCGGCAGCTCGTAGAAGTTCTTCAAGAAGGCCAGGCTGACGCGCCAGAGCTTGGCATTGGTGTCGTACTGATCGGCGATGGCGACACTCCAGCTGTCTTCATCCAGATAGAACACGCGGCGGCTGTAGACATGCCGCCATTCGGTCTTGAGCGTGGCTTCGATCACCCACACCCGGTGGAGCTCGAAACGGGTCTGATCGGGATTCAGATGATTGGGCGTCAGCAGCTTTTCGACCTCGATCTGTTCCAGCGCGTAGTTGTTGTACGGGATCAGCATCTCCTGCTTGCCGATCAGCTTCCACTCGAAGCGACTGGGTGATCCATTGACCATATCGGTGTCGTCGGCGGTCATCAGGCCGTCGGCCGCGCTGACGCTCATGTCGAAGGCCAACAGTGGCGCCCGCAGCACGCGACGGCGGCCGTTGTCGTAGACCCAGGCCTGGCGCGAAGCGGCATCCTGATTCAGGGTTTCGTGCACCAGCACACCCGAACGTGCCAGTCGCGGCGGCGACGTCACCGCCGACTTCAGCGCGAACAGACGGTTGTTCAGGGTATCGGCATTGCCCTCGGGGTCGTAGTACTGAAACTTCACGTCGGTGTTGCGGGACACCAGGCTGAGCTTGCCATCCGGATAGACGCTGGCATCGATACCCTCGTTGGAAATGAACTGTCCACGCCAGCGGGTGACGTGATTCCAGTAGATCTGCAGCGGCAGCTTTGCCAGCGGGAAGGGGATGCCGCCGTAGGCGCCTTCGATGCCGTTGCCGTCCTCGGTCAGGCGTGCGCTCTGCGCATTCTTGCGGGTGTTGTCGTACACCCACTGCGGCGCCGCATGGCTGCGCCGGCTGGGATAGACCGGAATCCGGAAGCTCTGCGGATAGCGCTTCAGCATCGCCTGCAGCCCGGGGCTCAGCAGCGCGGCGTACTGCTCCAGATTCTCGGCCGTCACCGTATACAGCACGGCGTCATCGGCATGGGGATCGGCATGCAGCGTGCCCGGGCCGGCATAGGCGGCGATCGGCTGCTGGATGCCGCCCTCCCAGGCCGGGATGGTGCCCTCGGCATTGCCGCTCAAGGTCGCGCCAAAAGGGGTCAGCCCAGACCAGTCGGAATCATCCTCGGCGACGCCTGCCAGCGGCGCGGCCAGGAATACGGACAAGCCGAACATTGCGCAGCTTCTGAACCAGACCATGCGTACCTTCCTTGGGGGGCGATTCCGGCCTTCAGTGTAGCCGAGTCGCGGCCGCGAGCCAGCCCGGGCTCGCCTCAATAAACAGCCTTGACCCGGTTCACGCCACGCGGATAGCTTTCCCTGGCGGCGCGCTTGCTCAGCGGCGGCAACTCCAGCGGGTCCATGGCCACCTCGTGATCGGGCAGGTGATCGAGCAGATGACGGATGGTGTTCAGCCGCCCGCGTTTCTGATCGTTCATGTCCACCAGGGTCCAGGGCGCTTCCGGCAGATCGGTGGCTTCGAGCATGCGGTCGCGGGCGACGGTGTAATCGGCATAGCGTTCGCGCGCGGCCAGATCGATCGGCGAGATCTTCCAGCGCTTGATCGGATCATTGAGACGCTCGGCCAGGCGCTGCTCCTGCTCCTTCTGGTCACAGCCGAACCAGTACTTGAACAACAGGATGCCGCTGTTGACCAGCATGCGCTCGAACTTGGGGCAGTCTTCCAGGAAGCTGGCGTATTCGGCATCGTTGCAGAAGCCCATGACCTTCTCGACGCCGGCGCGGTTGTACCAGCTGCGATCGAAGAGCACGATCTCGCCGGCACTCGGCAGATGCTCGACGTAACGCTGGAAATACCACTGCGTGCGTTCCTTCTCGGTCGGCTTGCTCAGCGCCACCACCCGGCAGGCGCGCGGATTCAGACATTCGCTGATGGCATTGATGGCGCCGCCCTTGCCAGCGGTGTCGCGGCCTTCGAAGACCACCAGCAGCCGCTGTCCGGTGTGCTGCAGCCAGCGATGCATGACGTTGAGTTCTTCCTGCAGCGGCTCCAGCGCCTTGCGGTAGTCCTTGCCCTTCATCGTGTCCCTGGTCTTGCCCATGGCGGCTCCCGTGTCGATGGCGTGGTCGCCAAGTTTCGCAGGCTTTGGGGTTGGCGGCGAGGGAGTTCCAGTTGCTCCTGGCGATAAGCGTGGCATGGACCGGCATCGCGGGTTGTTGGTTTGTCCCTGCGAGCCACCCGTGTCGGTCCGACACCGCACGCTGGCCATGAACCCGTATCGCGCATTGTTGATTTTCCAACCTTCGCGATGGCGCTGCGGCCGTAGCGCGGCTCCGGCGCGCGTGGGCTTGGAGGAGCGCCAGCGGGATTTCGCGCCGGCGGCCGCGGTTCTGTAAACCGCAAGGCGCCGGGCGCCTCGCGTGTGTGGCTTGTGGCTCTATTGACGTCTGTCGACGCGAAGGATCCGGCCTACGCCAGCGCATCCCGGTCCATGGCAGGTGAGCAGGGTGCGATCAACAGCGCCGGGGAGCCGCTACGCGGCACCCTCGGCCTACGTCCCGCCGTGCCTTTAGATTCTGTGCCGCGCCGGCGCAGGGCCCTCTTCAAAGCCCCTGGCGGGCGCGGCTGCGCCATTGCTCGCGGGTCTGTCCCCATTTCTCGCAGGGCAGGTGTTCGAAAGGCGCGGGCAGGGTGGCGGGGCCAATCAATGTCGAACCCAGGCCCTGGGCGACGCGCTGCGAGGGCTTGTTGTCCGGATCGATGCAATGGATCACCTCGGTCCAGCCGAGTTGGTCAAAGGCGTAGTCGATGGCGGCGCGCGCACCTTCCAGCGCGTAGCCCTTGCCCCAGGCGTCGCGATGCAGACCCCAACCGACCTCGGTGCCGGGCCAGCCCTCGGGTTGCCAGGGCCCGAGCCGGCCGATCCAGCGACCGCTGTCGCGCTCGATCACCGAGAACATGCTGACGCCGCTCAGTGCCCAGGCGCCGGCCATGCACATCAGGCTGCGCCAGACCATCTGTCGCGGCTGCACGCCGCCGATGAAGCTGGCGGTTTCCGGGTCGGACATGAACTCGACCCAGCGCTCCAGATCTTCCAGCAGCGGCGGGCGCAGGATCAGGCGTTCGGTGTGGATGACCGGATGGGAATCGGGCATGGCGGCGGATCGGGAAAGGCGGGCGGAAAGGATGCCACAGGGTTCTCGGAAGTCCAGGTCGACCGCGGTGCTGCGCTTCTTCGCGCATCGAACAAGGGAAAAGGGGGCACGGGGCAGGGGGCAGGGGACCGATCTCGCTGCATGGTCAGATCGTGCGGCGGGTTTGGACGCCTGCCCCCTGCCCCTGTCTGTCGAGCCTAGAAATCAATGGGTTGCCGCTGGTTTGCTCGGAGAATTCTCGCCCTCGACACCCAATCTCAACGAATGCCAAATCCGGCCCCGACCGACTCCCCACTGTCTTCCGCCACCACCGAATCCACCCTGGCCTGCGGTGGCCCGCGCCAGAGCCAGCTTTCCAGCTGTGCCAGCGTGGCTTCGTCGGCTTGTGCCAGCACTTCGACGCGGCCGTCGGCGAGGTTCAGCGCATGGCCGTTGATGCCGAGTTCCCGGGCGCGCTGCTGGGTCGATGCGCGGAAGCACACGCCCTGCACGCGGCCGCTGACCAGATAGAGCCTGACCGGCATCATCCCGCCTCAGCGCTTGATTTCAGGGGGATTGCTGGCGATGGCCCGCTCCAGATCGGCGCGGGTCACCGGGCCGATGAAACTCTGGCGCAAGCTGCCGTCCGGGCCGAGCAGATGTGTAGTCGGGAGTCCCCGTGGCACGGCGAAGGCCTCGGGCGGGGCATAGACATCGATCTGGGCAATCGCGTACTGCACTGGATGCTTGCCCAGAAAACGCTGCAGGTCTTCGGCCGAGGTGTCTTCGAAGGCCAGGCCCAGCACCAGCACGTCATCGCGCTCGCGGTCGAGCGCATCGAGTTCGGGCATTTCCTTGATGCACGGGCCGCACCAAGTGGCCCAGTAGTTGACCACGATCCACTGGCCGGCATGGTCGGACACGGCAAAGGCCTTCCCATCCAGCGTGGTCACCTTGAGTTCGACCGGCGCGGCATGCAACAGGCTGGCGGCGATCAGGCCGAGGGTCAGGGTGACGACACGGGGAAAGGCTCTCATGGGAATATCCTTGGGATCAGGGAATCAGTATGCAATGACCGGCGCGGGGCGCGGTCGATGACATTGGCCGCGCAGTCATGCCGGTGGCCGTTCAGCCTCGACGGCCGCTTCCGCTGGAGTCTGCCCTGTGGCCGGTGGTATTGGTGTCTGCGCCTCAAACCGGCCGGGCTGATCAGATTTCGGATTGGCAGCGGGAAGCGGTTCGAGCAACTGCGCCAGCGCGCGATCCAGTTCGCTTTCGGCCGCCTGCGCGGCGCTTTCGCAGAGCTGGTCTATACGGCCGTCGACCTCGCCCTCGCTGGTGCCGGAGCGCTTCTCGCCGGACAGCGGCAACAGGAATGCCCCGGAGCGGTAGAGTTCGCGTATGCGCACCAGATCAGGATCGCGCGACAGGATCCAGCTGCCGATATCCGTGCGCTGCGCGATGTTCAGGCTCTCCAGCAGTCGCAGCAGTTCGGCGATGGTGGATTCCGGGACCTCGGGCAGGGTGGTGGCCAGATCGCCGATCGACAGGCCCACACCCTGCGCCTGCGCCGCGCGCAACTGGGCCAGCAGTTGCAGCAGGGCCGGGAAACGCTCGCGATCGGGCAGATCGCGCTTGTTGGCTTCATGGGTGAAGGCGCCCAGAGCCGCCGACAGCGACGCGCCCAGCAAGGCGACCACCCAGGACACGTAAATCCACAGCAGGAACAGCGGAATGATGGCGACCGCGCCATAGATCTGGCGATAGCTGCCAAAGTGCCCCACGAACTGGGCGAAGCCGATCTTGGCCACCTCGAAGGCGGTCGCCGTGAACAGACCACCCAGCAGCGCATGCCGCATTCGGACCGGGCAGTTGGGAATGATCAGATAGGACAGACTTGCGGCAGCGAAAGTCACCAGAAAGGGCATCGCCGCCAGCGCCATCGTCTCCAGCTGGTAGGCGTAGGAAAAGTCCGACAGGTAGGGGCTTGCCAGTAGTGCCGAACTGACCGCGAGGCCGGCCCCGACCAGCAAGGGGCCGAGGGTCAGCGTGGTCCAGAACACCACGAAGCGCGCCAGCGCCCGGCGCGGCGTCACCACGCGCCAGATGCGGTTGAAGGAATGTTCGATCGAGGTCATCAGCAGCAATCCGCTGACAAACAGGGCCACGGTACCGAAGACGGTCAGGTGCGATGCTTTCGAGACGAAGTCGCGCACATAGGCTTCGATCTCCACACCCGAGGTCGGCACGAAATGCCGGAACACGAAACTGGTGACCGCTTCACTGAAACGGCTGAATTCCTGGAACGAGGCAAAGATGCTGAGTGCCACCGTCAGCAGCGGCACCAGTGCGAAGATCGTCGTGTACGACAGCGCGCCCGCCGACTCGAAGCACTGATCGTCACTGAAACGCCGGGCAATGAAGCGCGAAAAGGCCAGCGGCTCCTGGATGGCATTGACCAGCGCCGTGCTCAGAGTGGGGCGCGGCGTCATCGATTGGGCTTGATCGCACTCATATCGGGCGAGTCTAAACGAGTCGCTCGCACGAACCGGTCTAACATCCGCTTTCCTGTTTACCGGCGGCAAACGATGTCCTGCATTCTGGTTCTGTATTACAGCCGTCACGGCAGCACGGCGCAGTTGGCGCGGCGCGTGGCCGCAGGGGTGGAGGAAGTGACCGGCATGCAGGCACGCCTGCGCACGGTGCCCGAACTGGTGCCCGCCGCTGGTGCGGTGCCGGCGCCCGAGGTGCCGGACGACGGCCCACCCTACGTCAGCGCCGACGATCTGGCCGAGTGCCGGGGTTTGATCCTGGGCAGTCCGACCCGCTTTGGCAACATGGCGGCGCCGCTCAAATACTTCATCGACAGCACCGCCAGCCAATGGCTCAATGGCACCCTGGCCGGCAAGCCGGCTGCCGTCTTCACGTCAACCAGCAGTCCCCATGGCGGACAGGAGAGCACTTTGTTGAGCATGATGCTGCCGCTGTTGCATCACGGCATGCTGCTGGTGGGATTGCCCTACTCGGAGCCGGGCCTGAGCCGCACCCAGGGCGGCGGCTCGCCCTATGGCGCCGGGCATCTGGCGCGCACGCAGGGTGCGGTGCAGCTGGGCGATGACGAGAAAGCCCTGGCGCGTGCGCTGGGCAAGCGGGTGGCGACGATCGCCGCCAGACTGGATCGGCCATGAGCGGCGCGCGCCTGTGTGCGGTTTCGCTGGTGGCCATGCTGCTGCTGCGGCTGGGCTGGCACTTCTCGGTGCACGCCGAGGCCTCGGGCCTGGCGCCGGGACTGGCGGCCATCCTGCTGCCGCTGCTGCCTTATTGCGCGGCACTGGCCTTCCGCTTGCGCGGACCGTGGATCTACGGCGGTATCGCCGCGTGGGTGTATTTCTGCCACGGTGCGATGGAAGCCTTCGCAACCCCGGCCGAGCGCGGCTGGGCGCTGGCCGAAGCCGGTCTTGCTCTGGTCTATTTCCTGGGATTGTGGCTGCGCACGCGCGAGGCCAAACGCGAGGCTGTCGCATCGAAGTAGCCGCTGCGAAGCACAGCATTCTTGTCCGCAAAGGACCATTGCTCCTGCACGTGTTGCCCGCAGCGAAGCGCGACAACTCAGGCCGGTGCCTTCTGCAGATCGGTCATCCAGCGTGCGAAATCGAAGTCGAACTGGGTCGAGGGTGCGCCGAGGCTGGGGCTTTCCACATAATCGACGCCAACCAGCTTCAGATGCTGTGCCTGCTCGCGATTGTCGACGCTGCAGCCGATCACCATCATGCCGCCCTGATGGGCACGGCGGATCAGCGCGCTGAGCAGCTCGGTGGCGCGGTCGCCGCTGCTGACGCCGGACGAGAGCTCCGGAGCCAGTCGCAGATAGTCCACCGGTACACCACGCAGGCGTGGCACCAGGGTCATGTCCCTGCCGATATCGCGCAGTCCGACCCGAATGGCCAGCGGTTTGAGGCGTTGCGCCAATGCCACCAGCGCATCCACCCGGTCGCCGAGCACGGCTGCCGGCAGGGTCAGCGCCAGGCCGGTGCCCGACAGGCGACGCTCACGCAGCAGATGTTCCAGCGAGTCGGCAAAACCACCGTCGTCCAGCGTCCACGGTGACAGATCCAGCACCAGACGTACCTGACGACCGCGTTTGAGCAGATCGGCGCGTACCGAGAGCGCCTCGCCGACCACAAAACGATCGAAATCCTTGACGCAACCGGCGTCCCGCGCCAGCCGGACCATGTCGGACTGGCTGGCGGCCGCCTGGGCGTTGCCGCCCGGTCGCCACTGCAGCACCAGTTCGTACTGGCCAGGCACGCGACCGCGCAGCGGCAGCAGCGGGGCGCCTCGAATCTCCATGTACTGGCCGAACCGGCGCGTCTGCATCAGTCCGCGCAGCTGCGAATCGCGCTCGGCTGGAATCAGGCTGGCGCTGCTGGTCTCGTACCACATGCTGCGGTTGCCACCCAGATGCATGGCGGCAAGACCGGCGGCTTCGGCGTTGTGGACGCCGACGTCGGCGCTGTCGCCATCCAGGTTGGCCAGGCCCAGACTGGCCTGCAGTGGCACTTCGCGTTCGCCGATCTGGATACGCCGGCGGGACAGACTTTCACGCAGGTTCTCGGCGCTGGCCAGCGCCGCCGCGCGGTCACCGCGGCGCAGCAGCACCAGATAGCGACAATCCTGATACAGCGCCGGCAGATCCTCGGCTCGCAGGTTCTCCTTCAGCGCCTGGCCGACCACCAGGTCAAGCCGGGTCTGGCCGGAAATTCCCAGCTGCTTGCGCAGGCTCTCGTGCTCATCCAGCACGATGAACAGCACGACGGCATTCTTCTGGCCAACGGCGGCATCGGCGCGATCAATGAACTCGCGGCGCGAATACAGGCCGGTGGATTCATCGCGCCCAAGTGAGCGCTTCGGCGCAAAGCGCTTGCTGCGCTTCAGTCGCGATTCGATGACACTGACCAGATGTCGTGGTTTCAACGGTTTCAGCAGGTACTCGTCGGCACCGCCGGCGATGGCCTGTTCGCGCAGTGCCAGCTCGCGAGAACTTGCCGCCAGCACCACCGGTATGTCGGCGCTCAGCGGGTTGTCGCGCAGGCCGTTGACCAGACGCATCGATTCGGCGCCGCGCATGTCGGCATCGATGACTGCCACCTGCGGTTTGAAGCTCTCGATGGCGTCCAGCGCGTCGGCAGAGCTCTGACAGAAGCGCACGGTATAGCCGGCCTCCTTGAGCCAGCTGGCCGACTGATGGCCGCGTTCACGATCGCCGTCGACCAACAGCACACGGCTGGGCGAACCTACGTTGACAGCTTCGCTGGTCAGCGCCACCAGCATCGCCAAGGGGTCCAGTGGCGGCTCGAAATAGCGCACGCCCTGACGCAGGGCAACCAGACGGCGACCCAGATCCTGGCGCGGAGTCACCACCGCCAGCGTCGGCTCGCGATGCGACTCCTGTAGCTCGGCGCGGGCAACCACCACCCGGCGCAGCATCGGTACGGCATTGGACGCGGCCGGCGCCAGCACCACAACCCGGGGGATCATCGTCGCCATCAGGGCCAGGGCCGGCTCGGAGCGGGTAAAGCTCTTGACGCTGTAGCCATGCTCGGCGAAGGCCGGGGCGAGTTCCACGCCGAACTCGTCGGCATCGCCAATGAGAACGATCAGATCCTCGTGGACTGCCCTGCGCGCACGCGGCTCCGGTGCCGGTGCGCTGGATTCAGCGCGGATCGGCGTGTTGCTGGCCACGGCGGCTGGCGCCACTGCGGCTGGCGCGGCAGCGCCTGGGGTTGTGGCCGGCTTGCCCGCCTGCGCTTCGCTGGCACTGACCATGTCCAGCGCCAGCACGGTGCTGGCCAGTGTGCTCACCAATGCCGACAGCGTGCGCAGCTGTTCGTTGTTCGGGACCAGCGAGGTGTCGACAAAAACGCGGACGAAGGTCTCGAGCTCGCCGGCCTTGCGCGACAGGGAGAGACGCAGGCGCTCGCAGGCACGCACCAATTGCTTCGCGGCCAGCTGCAGGCCGCGTCCATGCGCCGCATTCCAGCGGCTGGAATTGAGTTTCTCCCACGCCAGCATCAGGCTCGTCGCATGCGTGCGCAGCTCTTCCCGCGCTCGCTCGACGTGGCTTTGATCGCTATGGTCTTGTGGCATGGCGCTTGAACTCATGCGCTCTTCTCCCGCTCCCTGTGCGCCCATTCTGCAACGAAAAACGCCTCACGAGTGTGCGCCTCATCAGGATAATCAAAGTTGTAGACCGGCGCGGGCAGTCTCCGGCGTCCATTTGCGGCTCGCCTGTGGTCGCAGCTGAGACGGTTGCCGCAGGAACAGCGCCGATGCTGCGCTACCATGAGCCATCGCCGGGAACTCTGGAAACCGAAATGCGTGCAAGCAAGGGTCAATCTGTATCCCGTGGCTACCTGCCTGCGGCGACTGCCGTGATCGTATGTCTCGGTACGCTGATCTACAACATGCTGACTTTCAGCGCGCTGGCCAGCGAGCCGCGTATCGGTACTGCGATTCGCAATGGCTTCAATGGCGACGCCCTGGTAGCCGCCACCTATGTGCTGGGCGGCGATGTGCTGCGCATGATTCCGGGATTGCAGACGCTGGGTGATGACACTGCCCGAGCGGTGGCCACGCCGCTGGAAGAGGCCATCAAGGGTTATCCGCCGGCCGCTGTCGCCGTATTCTTCGGCAACGCCCGGAGCGTAGCCCATAGCCGCATGCTCTGGGCCCACCGCTTGCAGCCCTGGCTGATCCTGATCGCGGCCCTGCTGTGGTGGCGTCGACCGAAACCGGTGCATCTGCGCGAACGTCTGCGCGCCTGAATCCGATCGCCGAAGGTCCTTGTGTGCTGCCGGCGCTGACAGCGCAGGACAAGCGCGTGAAATATGATCTATTCGTATGTCATTCAGTCCGCGACTTGTTGTGCGCTGCACAAAATGGTTTCGACGGACACCAATCCTGAATAAACCTTAACCATCGCATTCTGCTTCCGTTCAGGTGCGTCTCGGAGGCCCCGAGGTTTGTGATTGCTGCGGCGCAGCACGTCCAAAGCACTGCTACAGATTGTGCCCTGATTGACCGACCCCGCAGCGAATCATAAGGTCGCGCTGCCCATTCATCAGCGAACATCGCCCTGGGGAGGACGAAGTTCGCACACGGATGGGCGTTGACGTTCTGGGAGGGCACCGCTTCAGCGGTGCGGAACTGTGGCAACAAAGCGTATTCAATCTGGGGATTACTGCACATGAAGAGCAAGTTCACGCAATCGTTACTTGGTACAGCCTTGCTGACCGGCCTGCTGATGGCCGGAGCAAGCAGCGCGCAGACACTCGGGGGAGGAGGCAGCGATCCGCTCATCGGCGCTGCAAATGCAAGAGTGAATGCCGCCGCGCTGGCTGACACGTATCAATACGACGCCATCATTGTGGGCTACGGCGAAGGCGACGCACGGGCGGCAGGGGATGCCGTGACTGCCGTCAGTCGCCATCTGGACCAGGTTGCTTCAAGGACTGGCCAGACGCTGAGCTATGTGCGTACGCTGTCCACCGGCGGGCACCTCGTGAAGATCGGAAAAGCGTTGGACGACAGCAACCTGCTCAAGGTCATGAATGAGCTGGCTGCCGATCCCAACGTGGCTTATGTCGAGCCCGATCAGATCATGGTGCCCTTCCTCTCACCCAATGATTCCTCCTACAGCCAGCAGTGGCACTATTTCGAAGCCACCGGTGGCGCCAATCTGCCGACGGCCTGGGACAATGCCACCGGCAGCGGCGTGGTCGTGGCGGTACTCGATACCGGCATCACCAGCCACACCGATCTCAACGCCAACGTGGTCGCCGGTTATGATTTCGTTTCGAGCTCGACCAATGCCCGTGATGGCAACGGCCGCGACTCGAATCCCGCCGATGAAGGCGACTGGACCACTGCGGGTCAGTGCTATTCGGGCTCTCCGGCCTCCAATTCCAGCTGGCATGGCACCCATGTGGCCGGCACTGTTGCGGCGGTGACCAACAATGCCGCCGGTGTCGCCGGCGTGGCCTTCAACGCAAAGATTCAGCCGGTACGCGTACTGGCGGCTTGCGGCGGCACACTGTCGGATATCGCGGATGCCATCACCTGGGCCTCGGGCGGCAGTGTCTCCGGTATTCCTGCCAATGCCACGCCGGCCAAGGTCATCAACATGAGCCTGGGCGGCAGCAGCAGCACCTGTGCCAGCACCTACCAGAACGCCATCAACGGCGCCGTTGGCCGCGGAACCTCGGTCATTGTCGCCGCTGGTAACTCCAACGTGAACGTATCGGGCGCTACACCGGCGAACTGCAGCAACGTGATTGCCGTGGCAGCCACCAACCGCAGTGGCGGTCGGGCCTACTACTCGAACTACGGAACGCTGGTCGACATCGCCGCACCGGGTGGCGATGTGCGCAGTTCCTCCAGCAACGGCATTCTGTCAACGCTGAACTCGGGCACCACGACCCCGGGTTCACAGAGCTACGCCTGGTATCAGGGTACCTCGATGGCCACGCCGCACGTGGCGGGTCTGGCTGCCCTGGTGCTCAGCAAGGCCAGTCAGACGCCGGCTCAGCTTGAGACGCTGCTGAAGAACAACGCCCGGGCCTTCCCGACCAGCTGTTCGGGTTGCGGTGCCGGCATCATCAACGCGGCAGCGACGATTGCCGCGGTCACCGGAGGCAGCAATGCCGCGCCGACCGCCAACTTCAGCTTCACCACCAGCGGCCTGACAGCGTCGTTCTCGGACGCCTCCACGGACAGTGACGGCACCATCGCCTCGCGCAGCTGGAACTTCGGAGATGGCTCGACCTCCACGGCGACCAATCCCAGCCGCACCTATGCCAGCGCCGGCACCTACACGGTGACCCTGACAGTCACCGACAACGGCGGTGCCAGCAACAGCACCTCGCGTGCGGTGACGGTGACCGCGCCGCCTGCAGGCAGCACCGTGCTCAGCAAGGGTGTGGGAGTCAACGGCAGCACCAACTCCACCAGCGCCAACAGCAGCTTCGCGGAGTACACGGTGGTGGTGCCGGCGGGTTCTTCCAACCTCACGATCGCGACCACCAATGCCAGCGGTGATGTCGACCTCTACGTTCGCTATGGGTCCGCCCCCAGCCTGTCAGCCTACGACTGCCGTCCGTACACCGGTTCCGGTAACGAGAGCTGCGCCTTTGCAGCGCCCAGCGCCGGCACCTACTACATTCGTGTGTACGGCTATGCCACCGGCAACCAGACCTTCACGATCACTGCCAACTGGACGGTTTCGGGTGGCGGCACGCAGCCGAGCTTCTTCGAGAACCTGACCGACTACAGCATTCTCGACAACACCACCATCGAGAGCCCGATCGGTGTGTCTGGCCGTACCGGCAATGCACCCTCGAACCTGCAGGTGGCCGTGACCATCTACCACACCTACAAGGGCGATCTGAAGGTGGATCTGATCGCACCGGACGGTTCGGTCTATGTCTTGCACAACCGCAGTGGCGGTAGTGGCGACAACATCATTCAGACCTTCACCGTGAACGCCTCCACCGAGGCGGCCAACGGTACCTGGAAGCTGCGCGTGAACGACAATGCCCGCGGCGACACCGGTTACCTCGACAAGTGGAGCCTGCAGTTCTGAGCAGCTTTAACTGAGTGGCAAATCAAGGCCCCGGCGCAAGCCGGGGCTTTTTTTTAATGGTCGGATGACCGCAAGGCATCCGGGATCGCCGAGGTGCACTAGGCGCTCTGGCGCCCTTGCCCCGGCCTTGCATGATCGGCGCCTGTGGGAGCGGCTTCAGCCGCGATGGCTGTTGCTGCGTCCACCCGGGTCAATCACGGAAGATCGCGGTTGAAGCCCCCACAGAATCCGACAGCCGCATCAGTCACGTAACCCGCTACGCGGCCAACGATCAACGCTTTTCTCCGCGCCTCCGCGTGAGCGCTCTTTGCTGCACCGTCACTAACTACCCACCGCTACTCGGAGGCGCGGAGGACGCGGAGCAAGGCGGGCTGCTGGCCGTGGTAGGTCCAGACTTGTCTGGACGCTCTTCCCTGTGGGCGGACTCTGTCAGCGATAGGTACAGCGCTTGTCCCCGGGTCCCGGATCGCGGCTGAAGCCGCTCCCACAGCGGCCAAACCGGCGTGCCTGATACCTGTCGGTACTCGGGTGCAGACTGCGCTGTACCGAACCTACTTGCGCCACTTCGCCCAGGGATCTACAGCACCGGTCGCCGACGTGGCTGGAGTTGTCGATCGGTCCGTCTCATCCGTCCCGAAACTCCCAGATTTTCGATGGTCGGTAGAGCGACCGCCACGCCGATTGGCAGGATGTCTCTCCGTGCCCGAGCGATCTGCGGCCATCTGGCTGCGCTCGGCTGATTTTCTCAGACGTTTCTCGGCCAGCCGTTCGGCAGCTTCCAGGCTCAGTTGGGCAGGTTCGCCCGGCGATTGATCGGCGGGCACGATGCGATCTCGCGGCGGCAATGCAAACTGTTCGTCAGAGGCTCTGGGCAAATTCTTGTACTGGTAGAGATAGAAGGACTCCACCTTTTCGCGCGCCCAGGTGGTCTTCTTGAGGAATTTCACGCTGGACTCGATGCTCGGGTTGGTTCTGAAACAATTGATGTTGAGGTATGCAAACAGCAACTCGAAGCCGTAATGATCCACGATTTCAACCAGCATCTGCTTCAAGCTGACACCGTGCAGCGGATTGTTCTGGTAATTGATGTCAGCGCTCATGCCCATGCCCAACTTCGAGGATCCGGGTCCGATCATATCCCTCCGGCCTGGGGCGGGCCGGGCTTCCGGGGGTTCTGAATGGTCGGCATCCGCCGACGTACCCGGCTTCGGAAACTGGCGACCCAGCTGGATCGAAGCGGTTTTGTGGAGGGACGCGCGCCTGCGCGGCCGCTGTTGATCTTCAGGCCCGGCAATGCGGCGCCGCGGCGCGGCGCCCTCCACAGCAGCAGCGCGGGCCCCTTCCCACGCGCGCTGGAGTTGCGCCTGTCTGGCCGCGCTCTCAGCCGGCCTCGAAGCGATTGGCGTCGCGGTTCTTGCGTACCTTGAACGGATCCCAGACCCGGCCGTTCATGGCGATGTGTACGCCCGGCGGCAGCACCTGCACGGCACCGATGGCGCAGCCGATGTTGAAGACGGCATCCGAACCCTGAAAACGGGCCGGATTGAGGGCGCCGGTCAGGACGATGGTCTTGTCTGGAATCTGCGCCAGCACGCGCGCGGTGGCGACCATGCTGTCGGTGCCGTGAGTGACCAGCACATGCGCGTGCGGCTGGGCGCTGATGGTGTGGCGTACCAGTTCGCGATCGTCATCGGTGACATGCAGGCTGTCCTTGCGCATCAGCGCAATGACGTTGTAGGTGAAAGCCACACCGAGGTTGTCGAGAATCCGGCCGATCGCCGGTTCACCGACCTGGAAGGTCGAGAGATCGTCGAAATACACCTTGTCGATGGTGCCGCCGGTGGTCACGATGCACAAATGCTGCACGGAGCTACTCCAGTTCGTCGATGGCGAGGATGCGCGAGTCCAGCGCCTCACCGGCCTGCAGGCAGAGCAGGCCATGAGCAGAAAAGCGTCGCGCCGCGGCAGCGGGTCGCGGATCGCCCTCGGCGCGTAGCGACCAGGCCGCATGGCGCAACAGCACGGCCAGCGCAAAGCAGCGTCCCAGCGTCATCGCGATCCCGCGGCCGAGCGCCTCGCCGCGATTCGCGCCGTGTTCGTTGTGCAGCGCCGCGTAGGCCGATTCATAGGCTTCTCGTATCTGTGCGGCGATGGCGTCGAAATCGGTGCCCGCCTGACTGAGCAGGGCCACCAGCGCCGCATGCAGTGCGGCCCAGCTGTGATCACTGGAGAGAATCTTGAGCGCATCCAGCGACAGCACATTGGTGGTGCCCTCCCAGATGCTGAACACCTGGGCATCGCGCAGCAGGGCCGGCAGCCCGGTGTCTTCAATATAGCCGGCGCCACCAAAGCCTTCGACGATCTCGCTGATGCCATTGACGGTCTGCTTGCCGGTCAGCAGCTTGGTGATCGGTATCAGCAGCCGCAGCAACAGACGATGGCGATCATCGAGCAGACCGAGTTCGGACTTGCCCAGCATTTCGGCGACATACAGGGACAGATGCAGTCCGGCTTCGAATTCGGCCTGCAATCCAGCCATGGTGTGTTGATGCAGGGGCTGTTCGCTGAGCATGCGACCGAAAACCCGGCGCCGCGCGGCGTAGTCGCGCAGCAGCTGCAATCCGCGGCGGTAAACACTGAGCGCAGCCAGGGCGTTCCAGACGCGGGTCTGGTTCAGCACCGGGGCGATCATGCGTACGCCGTGACTGGCCTCGCCGACCAGTTCCACCGGGGTGCCGTCCAGCTGCAATTCCGCGGTCGGCAACTTGCGGCTGCCGAGCTTGTCCTTGAGCCGATCGACGATGATGTTCTGCAAACGGCCACCGCGATCGCGGGGTTCGCAATAGAACAGCGCCAGACCGTCGGTGCCATCGGCGCCGCCACTCGGGCGCGCCAGCAGCAAGGCCATCTCCGAGGTCGCTGCCGAGGTGAACCACTTGCGGCCATGGACCCGCCACTGGCCGTCGGCGTCACATTCGGCCCGGGTCTCGGTGCCGCCGACATCCGAGCCGCCACTGGTTTCGGTCATCCACTGGCCGCTGGTCCAGAGCTGGTGCGCTTCGCGTGCGGTCAGATGGGGCAGGGCTCTCTGCACCAGCGCCGAATTGCCCGATTCCACCAGCGCCCGGGCGGCGCCGTCGGTCATCGCCAGGGGGCAGGTGTAGAAATCCGTCGCCGCGCTGGCGAGGTAGACCATGCCGAACTGGAACAAGCGGGCGTGCGCGCCCTTGCTCTGGTCGTAGCCATGCCAGACCAGCCCGAAACGGGTGGCCAGTTGCGGCATCTGCTGCCACAGCGGCGTGAACTCGATGTGATCGATGCGACGGCCCCAGGCGTCGAAGGGGGTGTGCACCGGTTCGATCAGGCGCTCGCGCAATTGCTGCGGATAGAGTTCGTCGGCGATGACCTGGCCGAGTTCGTTGGCTTCCTCATGAAAGTGCTCGAACAGCGCGGGCGGCATCGCCCGGCGCAGTACCGATTGCAGGACGCGGTCCGTCAGGTAGGGATTGGACAATTGCGGTGGCGTCTGTGTGAAACCCATCAATGCTGCCCTCGACCTTGGCCTTCGAACGAGTCTAGCAGCCCGCCGGATACGAAAAACCGTGGCATCTGCCCTGACTGCGAAGGGGCGGCGCGCTTGCTGATCGGCCGCGACTGGTCGACCGGCCGCCCTTTGGGCATGATGCCGGTCAGCCTCGGGTAGCCCAACGCAGTCAAGCCCCGGCTTCATTCATGCTGCGGCGCAGCTCAACCAAGGCACTGTCAGGATGCAGTTGAAAGCCCTGTTCGAGGTAGACCGGCGCGAGCGCGCAGCGCTGCTGATCGCTTTCGTCTACTTCTTCGGCCTGCTGACCAGCTATTACATGCTGCGTTCGGTGCGTGAAGCCATGGGCGTGCGCATCGGACCCGAATATTACAACTGGCTCTACACCGGCAGTTTTCTGTGCATGCTGCTGGCTCAGCCGCTGTATGGCGCGCTGGTGTCACGTTTTGCCCGGCGCGTGTTCGTGCCGGTGGTCTATGCCTTCTTTCTGGCCTGCATCCTCGGTTTTCTGGCGGTCTGGCAGATACCGGAGTGGCGCACCGGCATGGCTCTGGTGTTCTACATCTGGCTGTCGGTGGCCAATCTGTTCACGGTCTCGGTGTTCTGGAGCTACATGACCGATGTGTTCGATCCAGGACAGGCCAAGCGCGTGTTTGGTTTCATTGCAGCAGGCGGATCGGCCGGCGGCCTGAGCGGGGCCGGATTGACCATGCTGCTGGCCGGACAGATCGACATCGATGGCGTACTGCTGCTGTCCTTCGGCTTTCTGGCGCTGTCGATGGGCTGCGCCATTCTGCTGGGTCGGCATGCCCGGGCCGCCAGTGGTCGCTCGGATGCTGGCGATATGGATGCACTGATCGGCGGCACCAGCCTGGCCGCCTTCCGATTGGTGGTGCAGCAGATTCCGCTGCGCTGGCTGGCCTTGCTGACGCTGCTGAGTGGCATCGGTGGCGGCATCCTCTATCAGCAGCAAGGCTTCATGGTGCGCGCGCTGTACGCGGACGATGCGCTGCGCGCGGCCTATTTCGCCCGTATCGATCTGCTGACCAACCTGCTGGCCTTCACGCTGGAAGTGTTTCTGGCGCGTTGGCTGTTCCTGCGGCTCGGCACTGCGCGGCTGATGACGCTGATGCCGCTGATGCTGATGGCCGGACTGGGTGCGCTGGCGCTGCTGCCGACTGCCTTCATGATCGGCCTGTTCCAGGTGCTCAGTCGCGGCATCCGCTTCGCCTTCGGTGAGCCGGCCATCGCCAGTTGCTACACCACGCTCAATCGCGAGGTGCGCTACAAGGGAAAGAGTTTCATCGACACCTTTGTCTACCGCCTGAGCGATGTGGCCACGCAATGGTCGATCAAGGGTATGGCCCTGGTCGGCCTGGGTACCGGCGGCATCTACATCTGGGGCGCGATCATGGCCGGCGTGACCGCCTGGGTCGGCTTTGTGGCCGGGCGCCAGCACGAGCAGCGCAGCGCTGCTGTGGAGAAGTCTGCCTGAGGCTGTGGGAGCGGACTTCGTCCGCGACAGTCACTCGCCAGCGCGATCATCGCCGGCACAGCCGGCTCTCACCAAGCATGCCGCAAGTCGTTGATTTGAGGGCGCGAGGGCACGCAAGCTCAAGAACTCGCGCTGAGGCCGGCTTTGCGTGCCTTCTCGCCCTCGTGCCCTCAACAACAACTACTCCTCCTCGTGCCTCGGCTTGTAGCTCTCCACCAGCTGTTTCTGCACGTTGCCGGGGACCGCCTCGTAGTGGCTGAGTTCGATGGTGTAGCGCCCGCGTCCGGCAGTGACGGCCTTGAGTTCATTGCTGTATTCGGAGATCTCCGCCAGTGGCGCCTGCGCCTTGACGATCATCTCGTCGCCGCGCAGGGAGTCGGTGCCGTTGATCCTGGCGCGCTTGGTGGCGAGGCCACCGGTGATGTCGCCGACATGATCGGCCGGGATGGTCACATCGAGATTGACGATGGGCTCCAGCACCAGCGGCCTGGCCTTGGTCACGGCGTCGATGAAGGCCTTCTTGCCGGCGCTGATGAAAGCCACTTCCTTGGAATCCACCGGGTGGTGCTTGCCGTCGTAGACGATGACGCGCACATCGTGGATCTGGTAACCGGCAATGACACCGTGCTCCAGCACCTGGCGCACGCCCTTTTCGATGGCCGGCAGGAACTGGCCGGGAATGGTGCCGCCCTTGACCTCGTCGATGAACTCGAAGCCGGCGCCGCGCGGTAGCGGCTCGATGCGCAGATAGACCTCGCCGAACTGGCCGGCGCCACCGGTCTGCTTCTTGTGGCGATGGTGGCCGTCGGCATTGGCTGAAACGGTTTCCCGGTAGGCGATGCGCGGCGGTCGGGTGAGCACATCGACGCCGTAACGCTCCTTCATGCGTTCCAGCATGACCCGCAGATGCAGATCGCCGAGGCCGCGAATCACGGTCTCATTGAGTTCCTTGTGGTGCTCGATGCGGAAGCAGGGATCCTCCTCCGACAGCTTGTGCAACGCCGTGGCCAGCTTCTGCTCCTGACCGCGGGTGGCCGGTTCGATGGCCAGGCCGAACATCGGCTGCGGAAAATTGATCGGTTTCAGGCGGATCTCGTCTTCGTCGTGGCTGTCGTGCAGCACCGCATCGAAATGGATGTCCTCGATCTTGGCCACCGCGGCAATGTCACCGGGGATCGCGTCCTCGATCTCCATGTGATCCTTGCCCCTGAGCTTGAACAGATGGCCGACCTTGAAGGGTTTCTTGCCATCGTCGATCAGCAGCTGGGTGTCCTTGCGCACCGTGCCCTGATAGATGCGGAAGACGCTGAGCTTGCCGACAAAGGGATCATTGACGATCTTGAAGACATCGGCGACCACATGCTTGCCGGGGTCGGGTACGGTGCGGAAGGGCTCGGCTCTGGCACCACTGCCCTTGACGAACAGTGGCGGATTGGCCTCGGCCGGATTCGGCATCAGCTTTTCGAACAGATCCAGCAGTTCCTTGACACCGGCGCCGCTGCGCGCGGAGACAAAGCAGATCGGCACCAGATGACCCTCGCGCAGGCATTGCTCGAAGGCGTCGTGCAATTCCTGGCCGGACAAGCCCTCTTCGCCCTCCTCCAGATAGCGGCCCATGATGTCTTCATTGATCTCGACCACCTGATCGATGATGCGTTGATGGGCTTCGGCCACCGAGGAAAAGTCGGATTCGCCGCTGGGGTTGAAGAAGCAGTCGACCACGGTCGAGCGACCCTTGGCTGGCAGGTTGATCGGCAGGCATTCGTTGCCGAAGCTCTCGCGCAGCTGTTCGACCAGCATCTCCAGGTCATTGCCGTCCTGATCGATCTTGTTGACGATCAGCAGCCGGCACAGCCGACGGCCCTTGGCGTAGTCCATCATCCGCGTGGTCGAATACTCGATGCCGTTGCTGGCGTTGACCACGATGGCGCAGGTTTCCACGGCGGCCAGCGCCGACAGCGTGGGGCCGCGGAAATCCGGGTATCCCGGGGTGTCGATCAGATTGACGTGGGTGTCAGCGTGGTCGATGGAGGCGATGGCACTGGCAATCGAATGCTGGCGATCGCGTTCCATCGGATCGAAGTCGGACACCGTGGTGCCGCGCTCCAGCGAGCCCTGCGTGGTGGTGGCGCCGCCGGCATAGAGCAGGGCTTCGAACAATGAAGTCTTGCCGGCGCCGGCGTGGCCCACGAGCGCGACGTTGCGGATCTGGTCAGTGGTATAGGCGGGCATGAGCGGAGTCTCCCTGGCTGGTGGTCAGCCGTGGCGATCGCCCGAACCGGGCGCGATCGGCACGGCGTCTATCTGGGTGGCTGGCGACCGTGCCAGCCGCAAATATCGTCCTGCAGGCACCGATGATGGTGGCTGCACCGACACTACGCCTTGACCTGGATCGCGCCAAGGAGAGGATGTGCTGCGGCGCAGCACGCGGACGCCCACCTGCGCGGCCGTTCTCGATTTCCCGGGTCCAACCCTGATTCGCCAGCTGAGCCGGTGCCTAGACCGGCCCTGTGTAACTGACCTCGACAATCAGATAGCGGGCGCGGCCGGCGGGCAGTTCGACCTCGAATTCGTCGTCGATGCGCTTCTTCAGTGCGGCCCGCGCCAGCGGTGAATCGATGCTGATCCAGCCCAGCCTGGCATCGGTTTCATCCGGGCCGACAATGCGCACCTTGAGCTCGCGGTCCTCATCGAGCGCCTCCAGCAGCAGCCAGGCGCCGAAGAAGACGGCGCGCAGATCGGTGGGTACGGTGTCGACCACCCGCATCTGATCCAGCCGCTTGCTCAGATAGCGCACGCGCCGGTCGATCTCGCCGAGTTGACGCTTGCGGTAGGTGTATTCGGCGTTCTCCGAGCGGTCACCCTCGGCCGCCGCCGCACTCAATGCGAGCACCACCTCGGGTCGGCGCACGCGCCAGAGTTCGTCCAGCTCGGCACGCAGACGCTCGAAACCGGCGCGCGTGATCACGGCGGTCGATGGCGCCTGCGGCGCTCGGTAGCGGGTTCCGGCCATGGGTTGATCGCGGCTGGGCAGTTCTGTGACTGCCGGAGGATAGGTCAGAAGGCCGTCGCGGTTCGCGAAAACCACTGACCTCGTTGGCGGTGCAGCCAGAAGCAGGACGCGAAGGACGCCAAGGAGAAGCAGCAAGGACGCGAAGGAGAGCACCATTGATTGGAGCCTGGGCTGCGCATGGCGTGGACTCAGGTGTGTCCCACAGGGAGAGGGCAGGGGCCCGGCCCGGCGTCAGGACCAGATTCTGCTGCGGGATTGGATACGCTGCACTGCCACTGGTTTCGAGAAGCATCAGCCCGCCTTGTCCGTCTCCGACGCTTCCCTTCGCGCCCTTTCTGCTTCTCCTTCGTGTCCTTCGCGTCCGCTTCTGGCAAGTCCTTGCCGTACGGTCCAGGTTCCATGCAGGCGCCGCATCGGCGTAGGATCGGGCGATGACCTCGACACTGCGAATGGGTTGTCCGGTGTGGGCCTGCGCCGATTGGCGCGGTGCGCTGTATACGCGCGGCGCCGAGCGCAAGGATTACCTGACCCAGTACGCGCAGGTGTTCGACTGCGTCGAAGGCAATTCCACCTTCTACGCGCTACCAAGCAGCGCGGCGGTGGCGCGCTGGCGCGATGGGACGCCGACAAGCTTCCGCTTCTGCTTCAAGTTTCCCAGCCAGATCAGTCATCGATCGATGCTGCGCAACTGCGGCAATGAAACGCTGGAATTCCTGAAACTGATGGCCCCACTGGGCCCGCGGCTGGGGCCGTTCATGCTGCAGCTGGGGCCGCGATTCGGGGCGATGCATCTGGACGTACTGCGGGCCTTCCTGCGGCAGCTGCCTGGTGAGTTCGAGTACGCCGTGGAAGTGCGTCATCCGGATTTCTTCGATCAGGGTGCCAATGAGGCGGCGCTGCACGAGTTGTTGCGCGAACGCTCCGTCGATCGCTGCCTTTTCGATACCCGCTGCGTGCATGCCGGTGCCAGGCTGGATGCCAGCACCGAGCAGGCCCAGTCACGCAAGCCAGCCTTGCCCTTGCGCACCCAGGCCATCGGCCAGCGGCCGATGGTGCGTTTTGTCGGTCAGAATCGGGTTGAGGCCGCAGATGACTATCTGGGCGTATGGGTGGACACGCTGTCGCAGTGGCTCGCGGCCGGGCTGTCGCCCTATTTCTTCACCCACACGCCGGACGACCGCCATGCACCGCAATTGGCCCGTCGTCTGCACCAGCGACTGCAGGATGCCGGAGCGGAAGTGCCGAATCTGCCGGCATTCGCCGGCGAGCAGGAGCAGCGGCGTGCACCGGCGCCAGCGGCGCAGTTGAGCTTGTTCTAGGGGAGCGTGGCGAGGGATGAGGTCAATGCGGGCGTCATTGCGAGCCACCGGTTTCGGCCCGACCCTACCCATGGACAATGAACCCCCGGCGTCATTGCGACCCCGGGCTTGATCCGGGTGAAGCAGTCCCGATACACATCCTCAGAAGAACTGGATTGCTTCGTCGCTGGGCTCCTCGCAATGACGCATCAACAACTTACGATTTGGGTATCTCGAGCGAAACGCATCGACGCCTGCTCTTGTAGGTCCAGACTTGTCTGGACGCTTTCGGCGACGCGCTGAAGAAGCGTCCAGACAAGTCTGGACCTACAAAGGCCGAAAGCTCGTGGCTTTTCCCCGTGCCCCGTGCCCCGTGCCCCGCGCCCCCGTCCAGCCCTCGTGCCGGCGCTCGATGCCATTGGGCTACACTTGACGCCTGCAGCACGTCGGCGCCGCTAGCATCGCGCCTTCAGCAGGGTCGTCATTGGCGGCCTTCCCGGCAACGGTGCCGGATGACAGGAGTTCAGCGATAGATGCGTAGCGAAGCCACGGTGCGGGCCATGCCCGATATTGCCCAGGGACTGGCATCGGAGCATGCCGGCCAGCTCGATTGGGTGGGGATGGATGCGATCGAGGTGCCGGTGACCATCACCGGCGCCGATGGCAGGGTGGTGCAGTCGCCGGCGCGGGTCAGCGCCTACGTCAATCTGCGCCGGGCCGAGGCCCGTGGCATCCACATGTCACGTCTATATCTGCACGTGGACCGGCATCTGAGCGAGGAAAGCCTGACGCCGCGCTCGGTGCACGGTCTGCTCCGTGATTTCCTGGATTCGCATCAGGATCTGAGCGACAGCGCCTCCCTGCGCATCCGCTTCGATCACATGCTCCGCCGCCCGGCGCTGGCCAGCGACAAGAGCGGATGGCGCCGCTACCCGGTATCGATTTCGGCGCTGTACGAGCGCGGTCATTACAGCCTGGAGCTGGCGACCGAGGTGGTTTATTCCAGCACCTGCCCGTGTTCGGCGGCGCTGGCGCGACAGCTGATCCAGGAGCAGTTCTCGCAGGATTTCGCCGACGACGCGCCGCTGGGTCACGCCCAGGTGCGCGCCTGGCTGGGCACCGAGCAGGGCATCATGGCCACGCCGCACAGCCAGCGCAGCCTGTTGCAGTTGCGCGCCCGTCTGCTGCCGAGCTTTCAGGATTTTCCGATCGTCGATTTCATCGATCTGCTGGAATCAGCGTTGAAGACGCCGGTTCAGACCGCGGTCAAGCGCGAAGACGAACAGGCTTTTGCGCGCTTGAACGGGGCCAATCTGATGTTCTGCGAAGACGCCGGCCGCCGCGTACGCGCAGCGCTCGCCGCCGATCCGCGCATCGCCGACTTCTGGGCCCGTGCCGTGCACCAGGAAAGCCTGCACCCGCACGATGCGGTGGCCGTGGTCAGCAAGGGCGTGCCCGGCGGCTACGGGCCGCAGACCGAGTGGGTGGGGTGAGAGCTGGTTGTTGGTTGTTGGTTGTTGTTTGTTGGTTGTTGGTTGTCGGTGTAGGCCAAGGCGCAGGCTGGCGCGGCTTTTGCACTGGTAGGTCCAGACTTGTCTGGACGCTTCTTCATCACGTCACCAGGAGCGTCCAGACAAGTCTGGACCTACAAGAGCTCGCAGCCCGTAGCCCTACCCCGTACCCCGTACCCCGTGCCCCGCATTCGATTTCACCCCTGCACATGGGGTTCACGGATTGATTCCTCTGCCCGGTCTCTGGCACTGTCGCAGGTTCGGAGCGCCGGGGAGGGTCGCTTCGCCGCATCAACCATCAGGAATATCGCACTATGCGGTGGATCGCCCACAAGTTTGGCGGGTCCAGTGTTGCCAACGCTGCCCGGTATCAAGCCGTCGCCCGACTCATGGTCGGACGCGACGATGAAGCTCAAGTGGTCGTGGTATCGGCCATGCAGGGGGTTACTGACACCCTGATCGGCATTACCGAGAAGGCCGCGACCCGATCCGGCGACTGGGTCACCGAGCTGGAAGCGCTGAAACAGCGACATCTGGCCACGGCCGACGAGTTGCTCGGACAGCAGGCGCCGGCTTTTGCCGCGGCTCTGGACCAGAGCTTTGCCGATCTGGCCCATCTGCTGCGCAGTGTCGAATTGCTCGGCACCGTGCCGGTCGAGATCGTCGAACTGGTGGCGGGCCTGGGCGAAGTCTGGTCGGCGCAGATGCTGTCGGCGCATTTCCGGGCGCTCGGCGAGACCGCCGAATTCCTGGATGCCCGCGAGGTATTGCGGGTGACGGCCACCGAACTCAATGTGGCGGTGGACTGGCTGCCGAGCGAGAAGCTGCTGGCCGAGTACCGTCGCCAGCACGCCGGCAAGCGTGTGGTGGTCACCGGTTTCATTGCCCGGCGGCTGTCGGACGGGCGCATCACCACGCTGGGGCGCAATGGCAGCGACTATTCGGCCAGCATCTTCGGGGCCTTGTTCGACGCCGCCGAAATCCATATCTGGACCGATGTCGACGGCGTGCTCTCGGCCGATCCGCGGCGCGTGCCCGAGGCCATGGTGCTGGATCATGTGTCCTACGAGGAAGCCTTCGAGCTGGCCTATTTCGGCGCCAAGGTGATCCATCCGCAGACCATGGCCCCGGCCACGGCCAAAGGCATACCGGTGTTCATCCGCAACACCTTCAATCCGGATCATCCGGGTACCCGCATCGATGCCGAGGGCGGTGCCGAGCCGCCGATCAAGGGCATCACCACGATTGGTGGCATGGCCATCGTCACCATCGAGGGCGCCGGCATGATCGGCGTGCATGGCACCGCCGAGCGCGTGTTTGCAGCGCTGCGCGACGCCCGGGTGTCGGTGACGATGATCTCGCAGGGCTCGTCCGAGCACTCGATCTGCTGCGTGATCAAGGCCGATGATGCCGATCGGGCTCGAGAAGTGCTGGCCGAGGCCTTTGCCCGCGAGATTGCCCGCGGGCAGATCCAGCGGGTCATGTCGGAGCGCGGCATCAGCGTGCTCGCCGTGGTCGGTGAGGGCATGGCCGGTACGCCCGGCATCTGCGCCCTGCTGTTCAATGCGCTGGGGCGCGCCAAGGTCAATGTGCGGGCCATCGCCCAGGGCTCGTCGGAGCGCAATATCTCGGTGGCGATTGCCGAAGGCGAGGCCACGCGCGCGCTGCGTGCGGTGCACGCCGGCTTCTATCTGTCGGCACAAACGCTGTCCATCGGCATCATCGGGCCGGGGCAGGTGGGTCAGGCCCTGGTGCACCAGATTGCCGAGGCCCGCGCTCGCTTGCTGCGCGAAACCCATCTGGATCTGCGCGTGCGCGCGCTGGCCGGTTCGCGCAAGATGCTGCTGGACGAGCAGCGTCTGGATCTGTCGAACTGGCGCGAGGCGCTGGCCGATCAGGGCCTGCCCTGCGATCTGGAAGCCTTCGCCCGGCATGTACAGGCCGAACACCTGCCGCATGCGGTGATCATCGACTGCTCGGCCAGTTCCGAGGTGGCCGATCACTATCCGCGCTGGCTGGCCGCCGGCATCCATGTGCTGACCCCGAACAAGCAGGCCGGCGGCGGACCCTTCGAGCGCTACCAGGCGGTGCAGGCTGCCGCCCGCAGCGGGCGTGCGCGCTGGCGTTACGAAGCCACCGTGGGCGCCGGTCTGCCGGTGATCGGCACGCTGCGCGATCTGATCGATACCGGTGATCGCATCGAGCGTATCGAGGGCATCTTCTCCGGCACGCTGGCCTATCTGTTCAACCGCTACGACGGCAAGGTGCCGTTCTCCGAGCTGGTGCGGCAGGCCAAGGCGGCCGGCTACACCGAGCCCGATCCGCGCGACGATCTCTCCGGTCTGGATGTGGCCCGCAAGCTGGTGATCCTGGCGCGCGAGATGGGCATGCAGCTGTCGGTGGATCAGGTGCACGTCGAGTCGCTGGTGCCGGCCGAACTGGTCGATGCCGGCGTCGAGGAGTTCCTCAGCGGACTGTCCTGTCTGGACGCGCCCATGCACGAGCGCTACCAGACTGCGCACGAGGCCCATCAGGTGCTGCGCTACTGCGCGGTGCTGGAAGCCGACGGTCGCGCCGAGGTGGTGCTGAAGGCCTTGCCGGCCTTTCATCCTTTTGCGCACATTGCGCTGACCGACAACATCGTGTCCTTTGCCACTTCGCGCTACCGCAACAATCCTCTGATCGTGCGCGGCCCCGGCGCCGGTCCGGACGTGACCGCCGCGGGTGTGTTTGCCGATCTGCTGCGGGTGGCGTCCGGGCTGGGAGCACCGTTGTGAGTGCAGACCAGGAAAATGGAAAAGGGAAAAGGGAAAAAGGAAAAGCTGGCGTGCGCACAGCTTCGGCCTTCGCGCCGGCGAGTGTGGGCAATGTGGGTGTGGGATTTGATCTGCTCGGGCATGCGCTGGAGGGGATTGGCGACCGGGTGACGGCGACGCGGATCGCTGAGCCGGTGGTGCGGGTGCGTAAGATCACCGGGGTGGTGACCGATCTGCCCTTCGATCCGGAACACAACACGGCGGCGCGGGCCGTCGCCGCCTGGCGCGCGGCGCTGGACCTGGATTTCGGCATCGAGCTCGATATCGACAAGGGTATCCCGCTGGGTTCAGGCCTGGGTGGATCGGCAGCTTCGGCCACCGCGGCGCTGACCGCCGCCAATGCCCTGCTGGCCGAACCGCTGACGCCATCGCAGCTCTATCCCTATGCGCTGGAGGGCGAGCGCGCCGCCAGCGGCAGCCTGCATGGCGACAATGTCGGCCCGCAGTTGCTGGGGGGTCTGGTGCTGGCGACGCCCGACCGGCTGGTGCCGATTCCGGTGCCGCCGGGTCTGATTGCGGTGCTGGTACATCCGCACTTCGTGCTGGAGACGCGCAAGGCCCGTGAAGCCCTGCGCGGGGTGTTTGCACTGAGTGAATTCGTGGCCCAGAGCGAAGGCCTGGCGCTGGTGCTGGCCGGCTGCTACACCGGCAGTTTCGAGCTGATCCGTCGCGGTCTGCGCGATGTGCTGATCGAACCGCGTCGTTCCTCGCTGATCCCGGGCTTTGCCGCCGTCAAGCAGGCCGCTCTGGACGCGGGCGCGCTGGGAGCCTCGATCTCCGGCGCCGGCCCCAGCGTGTTCGCCTGGTTCGAGCAGCGCGACGCCGCCGCGGCAGCGGGCGAGGCCATGGCCGCGGCTTTCGCCGACGCTGGGCTGGCCAGTGACATCATCATCAGCGCCGTCGCCAACAGCGGTGCCAGCGTGATCAGCAGGAGCGAATGATCCATGCGCTATTTCAGTACCCGCGATACCCGTCAGGAATGGCCGGTGACGCTGGATGCGGCGCTGTCGGCCGGGCTGGCTGCCGACGGCGGTCTGTACGTGCCGGAGCGCCTGCCGCAACTCGGAATCGCAGATTTCCAGGGTTGCCTGAGCCTGCCGGAAGTGGCCGAGCGCCTGCTGACGCCCTTCTTCGCCGGCAGCTCGCTGGCACCGAAGCTCGGCGAGATCTGTCGCGAGGCCCTGGATCTGCCGGTACCGATGGTCGAGATCGAGGCTGGCCGCAGCTGGCTGCTGGAGCTGTTTCACGGCCCCACCGCGGCTTTCAAGGATTTTGCTGCGCGCTTCCTGGCCGCCTGTCTGGCGCGATTGCGCACGCGCGATGACCCTTTGCGCACCGTGCTGGTGGCCACGTCGGGCGACACCGGCGGCGCCGTCGCGGCGGCATTCCACCGGCGCCCCGGCTTTCAGGTGGTCATCCTCTATCCAGATGGCCGGGTGTCGGCACGTCAGGCGCATCAGCTCGGCGCCTTTGGCGACAATGTCCATGCCTTCAAGGTGGACGGCAGTTTTGACGACTGCCAGCGCGTGATCAAACAGCTGCTCGGCGACCGCCAGCTGGCCTCGCGCTACGCCCTGACCAGCGCCAACAGCATCTCGCTGGGGCGTTTGCTGCCGCAGATGGCGTATTACGCCTATGCGGCTTTGAAGCTAGGTCGGGACCGGGGACCCGGGACCGGGAACCCGGGAGAGCAGCGGGTGGCGCCGACGCTGATCATTCCGACCGGTAACCTCGGTAACGCCCTGGCGGCAGTGCTGGTGCGGGAGATGGGACTGCCGCTGGGCGAGGTGCATTTCGCCACCAACGCCAATCCCACCCTGTCCGAGTTCTTCGGCGGTGGCGATTACCGCGGCCGTCCCAGTATTGCCACGCTGGCCAATGCCATGGACGTCGGCGATCCCAGCAATTTTGAACGCCTGGCCTGGTTCTTCCGGAATCAGGACCTGCGTGCCAGTGGCATCCACGCCCACCGCGTGGACGACGCCCGCATTCGGGCTCGCATCGCCGAGGGCGAGCGCGACTATGGTCAGATCTGGTGCCCGCACACCGCTTGCGCGGTCGAGATCATGGCTACCTTGCGCCAGCAGGGCGACAAGTCCCCGATGCTGCTGGTCGCCACCGCCCATCCGGCCAAGTTCGATGATGTGGTCGAGCCCCTGATCGGGCACGCCGTGGATGTTCCGCCGGCGCTGGCAGCACTGCTGGCGCGGCCGGCCGAGGTGGAAACGCTGCCGGCCACCGCGGAGGCGCTCACTGAGCGGCTGCAGCAGGGCTGGATTTAGGGTTTTCGGTTGTCGGTTGTCGGTTGTCGGTTGTCGGTTGTCGGAGCGAAGCCTGCGCCGTGGTAGCCCGGAACTGCGCGCAGCGCTGTCCGGGATGGATTTAGGGTGTCGGTTGTCGGTTGTCGGTTGTTGGTTGTCGGTTGTCGGAGCGAAGCCTGCGCCGTGGTAGCCCGGAACTGCGCGCAGCGCTGTCCGGGAGTGGACGCGGCAAAGCCCCGGTGAGCCGCTGCGCGGCACACGCGGGCTGGCAGATCCGAAGAGTTTCAGATTTCTCGTGAACCTCGTTCAGGTTGGGCTAGAGCCCGGTCTGCAAGGATGCAGCTTCCGTGGTCTGGCGCCTGCGCGCCGACTATGATGCATGGAGTACGCATAACCAGTGCCGAGCATGTCGTCCTTGTTCCGAGTTGCATTGATCGCGTGGCTGTCGTTGTGGGCCGCCTGGCCCGCAGCTGCCGCCACCCTGAAGGAAGCGATCGAGCAGGTCGAACGGGAGACCGGCGGCAAGGTGCTGGCTGCCGATACCATTCGAACTCGTGGTACGGTTGTCTATCGCATCAAGGTATTGATGCCGGACGGTCGTGTACGCATTTTCCAGATTCCAGCCTGAGCGCTTTCAAGGAGCCTGCCCATGCGAGTCCTGTTGGTCGAAGACGAAGCACCCCTGCGTGAAACCCTGGCCGCGCGTCTGCAACGCGAGGGCTTTGCCGTGGATACCGCCGCCGATGGCGATGAGGGCGTGTACATGGGCAAGGAGGTACCCTTCGATGTCGCCATCGTCGACCTCGGCCTGCCCAAGCTGCCCGGGCTGGAAGTGGTCAAGCGCCTGCGCGAGTCCGGTCGTCGCTATCCGATCCTGATCCTGACCGCGCGCGGCAGCTGGGAAGACAAGGTCGAAGGCCTCAAGTGCGGGGCCGACGACTATCTGGTCAAGCCCTTCCACATCGAGGAACTGCTGGCGCGCATGAATGCGCTGGTGCGGCGCAGCGCCGGCTGGAGCAAGCCGCTGCTGGAGTGCGGCCCGGTGAAGCTCGACACCACGGCACAGTCGGTCACGGTCAATGACCAGTCGGTGGATCTGACCAGCTACGAGTACAAGGTGCTGGAGTACCTGATCCTGCACGCCGGTGAACTGGTGTCCAAGAGCGATCTGACCGAACACATCTACGAGCAGGATTTCGATCGCGACAGCAATGTCATCGAAGTCTTCATCGGGCGCCTGCGCAAGAAGCTCGATCCGGAAGGCGAGCTCAAGCCGATCGAGACCGTGCGTGGCCGCGGCTATCGCTTCTCGATTCCGCGGACGTCCTGAGGGCGCGTGAATGGTCGCGGCTGTTCCTGCCGCCTCTATTGCTACGATGATTTGCGTAGCAATGGAGGGGCAGGGGGCCCGGGAAGAGCTCGCAATGACGCCGGTCCGGCGCTCTTGTGGGTCCAGACTTGTCTGGACGCTTTTCAAGCACGCCGCCAGAAGCGTCCAGACAAGTCTGGACCTACAAGAGCCGGAAACCAGTAGCCTTTCCCCGTGCCCCGTGCCCCGTGCCCCGTGCCCCGTGCCCCGTGCCCCGTGCCCCGTGCCCCGTGCCCCTTCTTTCACGTCTCATGCCCGCTAATGACCTACAACCCCCTCAGTAAGCAAGCCTGATGAGCACCAGGCGCCAATTCTCGCTGGCCGCGCGCTCGCTGCTGGCCGCCAGTCTGGTGCTGGCGGCCTTCATCGGGCTGACCGGCTATGCGCTGGAGCGGGCCTTCGAGAACTGGGCCTATTCGGTGCTGCGCGAGCGGCTGCAGTCGGTGCTGTATTCCTTTCTGGCCCGTACCGACATTTCGGTGGGCGGCGCCGTGCTGGTGCCAGAATTCCTGCCGGAGCCGCGTCTGGATCGCCCCGGTTCGGGCTTGTATGCCTCGGTGTATGCCGAGAACTTCCGCTGGGAATCGCGCTCGGCGCTGGATCGTGACCTGCCTTTCGAGGATGCGCTGAAGCCTGGTGAGATGACCTACAAGGGGCCGATCCGCACCCGCGTCGGCGGCGTCTACATGCTCAGCATGGGCGTGCTCTTCGAGGCCCGCTCGCCCAGCGGCAAGGATGTGCGACTGACCATCAACGTCGGCGAGAACCAGAGTTCGGTCAAGCGCCAGATCGGCGCCTTCCGCGAAACCATGTGGGTGGTACTCGGTGGACTCGGGCTGCTGCTGCTGATGTTCCAGGCGCTGCTGCTGTTCTGGAGCCTGCGCCCGCTGCGTGCCGTGGCCCGCGACCTGTCGCTGGTCGAGCGCGGCGAGTCCGAGCAGCTGTCCGGCAACTATCCGCTGGAACTGGCGGCACTGACCCGTGGACTCAACGATTTCATCCGCAGCGAGCGCGAGCATCTGCGGCGCTATCGCAACACCCTGGGCGATCTGGCCCACAGCCTGAAAACGCCGCTGGCAGTGATGCGTGGTCTGATCGAGAACGAGACCGAGGTCGACAAGCTCAAGCGCTCCGGCCTGGAGCAGGTGCTGCGCATGGACGAAATCGTCGCCTACCAGCTGGCCCGCGCCGCCAAATCCGGCCATCAGACCTACTCGGCGCCCTTGCCGGTGCTGGCCCATGCCGAGGAAATCGCGCTGACGCTGGAGAAGGTCTACGCCCGCAAGGGGGCGCTGGCCGAGTTCGAGGTCGACGAGCGCAGCGTGTTCCATGGCGACAAGGGCGATCTGATGGAACTGCTCGGCAATCTGCTCGACAACGCCTTCAAGTGGTGCAATTCGCGGGTGTTGCTGACCGCGGCTCCCATCGATCGGGCCCGCGCCCGTCGCCCGGGCCTGCTGCTACGGGTTGAAGATGACGGCCCGGGCATTCCGGAAGACAAGATCAGCGAAGTGCTCAAGCGCGGCGTGCGCGGCGACGAGCGTGTGCAGGGCCACGGCATCGGCCTGTCGATCATCGGCGACATCGTGGCCTCCTACGACGGCGAGATGAAGGTCAGCCGCTCCGAATCCCTGGGCGGCGCCTGTTTCGAGGTGCGCCTGCCGCCGTTGGGGCCGTAGGAGCGGGGGCAGGGGAGAAAAGGGGCAGGGGGCAGGGGAAGAGCCCGCGGCTGGGACAAGCGCGTTCTGCCGCCCATACCCTTCCAGAGCGTCATTGCGAGCCACCAGTTTCGGCCCGAAACTGCGTACGGGCCATGAACTGGCCTGCTGCGCGTAGCCTGGTGTGCCGCGCAGCGGCTCACCGGGGCTTTTTCGCGTCACCGCCCGGAGAGCGCTGCGCGCACTTCGGGCTACAAAAGCCGGCTATTGCCGGAATATGGAAATTCAATGGCCTACGACAGGGTGTCGTGGAGAGGATCGCACTGACAGAGCAATCCAGGTCTGTTGAGATCCAGAATCTGGATGGCTTCCCCTGGATCAAGTTCGGGCTCGCAACGACGCCAGTTTCGTGCTCTGGTAGGTCCAGACAAGTCTGAACCCACAAGAGCCAAAAGCCCGTAGCTTTCCCCGTGCCCCGTGCCCCGTGCCCCGTGCCCGCTACTGCGCCGCCAGCCACTCGTCGTCGGAACCCTCGGGCACGCCCTCGAACAGGAAGGTCGACAGGTAGCGCTCGCCGGTGTCGGGCAGCATTGCCAGGATCACGCTGCCGGGGCTGGCCTTGCGGGCCACTTCCAGCGCTGCAGCAAAGGTGGCGCCGGCGGAAATGCCGACGAACAGGCCTTCCTGATGCGCCAGCAGGCGCGCGGTGTCGCGGGCCGTCAGGTCATCGACCGGCACGTTGTCGTCGAAGACGCTGCGATCGAGTACCGCCGGCACGAAGTCCGGAGTCCAGCCCTGGATCTTGTGCGGTGCCCAGGGCTGGCCCGCGAGCAATCGTGCGCCGCTCGGCTCGGTAGTCACGATCTTGATGTCCGGTCTGGCCAGTTTGAGCATCTGTCCGGCGCCGGTCATGGTGCCGCCGGTACCCCAGCCGCTGACGAAATAGTCCAGCCGCCGGTTGGCGAAATCGCGCAGGATTTCGGGTCCGGTGGTGTTGCGGTGATAGGCCGGGTTGGCCGGATTCTCGAACTGCTGGGCCAGAAACCAGCCGTGCTTGCGGGCCAGTTCCTCGGCGCGCCGGACCATGCCGGTGCCGCGCTCGGCTGCCGGCGTCAGGATCACCCTGGCGCCATAGCCACGCATGATCTTGCGGCGTTCGATGGAAAAGGTCTCGACCATCACCGAGACGAAGGGATAACCGCGGGCGGCGCACACCATCGCCAGAGCGATACCGGTATTGCCACTGGTGGCTTCAATGACGGTTTGCCCCGGCTTGAGCGTACCGCGGGCTTCGGCGTCCTGGATGATCGCCAGCGCCAGGCGATCCTTGACCGAGGCCCCGGGATTGAAGGACTCCACCTTCACGTACATCTCGACGCCCGGCGGGGCCAGTCGGTTGATGCGGACGACCGGCGTACCGCCGATGGTTTCCAGAATATTGTCGTAGATCATGATCTGCTCCGGGGACGCGCGCGGATTTTCGGAGCCCTATCCTGCAGCAGCCATCGGCTGAATGCCAATTCCCGATCGTTCATAAGCTCATGCCGGAATGGCGGTGCTCGCATCGGGGTTTTGTCGCAGTGACCGATGGAAATCGTCGCAGGTGTCTGAATTTCCAGCTGGCCCGTCACCAAGGAGCCGCTCGTGGACTAATATGTAAGCAGGATCCACCGGGGCGAATGCGTGCAGGAGATGGTATCTGTCGGTCAGGAGCATGCCGTTGTCGGCAGCGGTGCCGGATTCGTGCGCGAATTGCTGCGGGCCTCCGACCTCATTACCCTGGGTCATCTGATCTCTCGCGAAGCACAACGGCGATTCCGATTCGGGCCGGTGGCGTTGATCTGGTGGTCGCGTTCGGCGGGTCCGAATGCCGGTGGCGGCTGGCAGATTGCGCCGGCCGGCATGCTGGGTGCAGCGGAGACCCAGCTGTCGCAGCTGACTCCTGGAAGTCGTGATGCGCTGCCCTTGACCCACCAGGAACTGGTCGCCGGGGTCATGGGCGGTGCATCCCTGGTGTGCCCGGTGGCGATGGTGTTTCCGCGCCGCGCGGAATGGGCGCAGTTTCGCGAAGACGTCGCCGGCGCGGTAGGGCGCTTGCTGGAGCTGGAAGCGCTGACCCGGGCGGTGACGCGACTGGAACAGGCAGAGCGCCTGCAGCGCGCCCTTTACGCGATCGCCGACATGGCCAGCTCGGATCTGGACATGCCGGACATGTTGCACGGCGTGCACAAGATCATGGGCGAACTGATGTATGCCGAGAATTTCTTCATTCTGCAGGTGGACCCGGACGGCGCCCATATCCGCTTCCTGTACTTCGCCGACCGTGTGGACCAGGACCCGCCAAATCCCGGTCAGGCCTTCCCGATCAGCGAACTGGAAAACAGTATCAGTCTGGCGATGATCCGCAGCGGCAAAGCCCAGATGGGTCCTTCCGATCAGCTGCGCGAGTTCCTGGGTTTGAGCGGTGAGTTCCCTCTGGGCCCGGCCAGCATCAGCTGGCTGGGGGTGCCGGTGGGCAACCCGGGCGCGGTTCGCGGCGCTCTGGTGGTGCAGAGTTACAGCGCGGAACACACCTTCACCGAGGATGATCGTACCCTGCTGAGCTATGTCGCCCAGCACGTCCTGACCGCCCTGGACCGCAAGCGCGCCCAGGAGGATCTGGAGCACCATGTCGAGCAGCGCACCCATGAACTGGCCAGCGCCAACGACGGTTTGCGGCAGGAAGTCAGGGAGCGCGAGCGCAGCGAGCGCCTGCAGGCAGCGCTGTACCGCATCGCCGAGATCTCCAGTACGGCCGATTCGCTCGACGAGTTCTACGCCGAGGTACACGGCATCGTCGGGCAGTTGTTGTATGCCCGCAATTTCTATATCGCACTGCTGTCCGAAGACGGCGAGTATCTGGAATTTCCCTATACCGTCGACGAGCGCGACAACATCCGCGCGCGTCGCCGGATCTCCAAGGGCCTGACTGAATACGTGTTGCGCAGCGTGCGCCCGGTGCTGGTGGATCGGGATGCCATCGAGTCCCTGGCGAGCAAGGGCGAGGTGGTGAGCTTCGGTCCGCGTTCAGTGTCCTGGCTCGGGGTGCCGCTGGTTTGCGATGAGCGTGCGGTTGGCGTCATCGCCGTCCAGAGCTATTCGGTCGACAATTTGTTCACGCCGCGCGATCAGGAGCTGCTGACTTTCGTCGCCTACCACATCGCCAACGGTCTGGAACGCAAGCGCGCCCGTGATTCGCTGCTCAGCGCCTATTCCGATCTGGAATTGCGAGTGGCCGATCGCACCCGCGAACTGGCCGTGGCCAATCGCGAGCTGACCGATCAGATCGTCGAGCGCGAGCGCATCGAGGACACCCTCAAGCACCAGGCGCTGCATGACACGCTGACCGGTCTGCCCAACCGGGCGCTGCTGCTGGATCGGCTGGCGCGGGCGCTGGCGCGCTACAAGCGCAACGAGTCCAATGGTTTTGCCGTGCTGTTTCTCGACCTCGACCGCTTCAAGGTGATCAACGACAGCGTCGGTCATCTGGTCGGCGATGAACTGCTCAAGCAGGCAGCCGAGCGGCTGGCGCATGCCGTGCGTGAGCCCGACACCGTGGCGCGTCTGGGCGGCGACGAATTCGCCGTGCTGCTCGACCATCTGGAGCACCCCGATCGCGCCACCTTCGTGGCCGAGCGCCTGATTTCCTCGCTGTCCGAACCCATGCGCATCGGTGGCAAGGAGCTGTTCACCTCGGCCAGCATCGGCATTGCCTTCGCCCATCCGCGTTACACGCGGCCTGAAGAGTTGTTGCGCGATGCCGATGTTGCCATGTATCGGGCCAAGGCCCAGGGACGCCAGCGGATCGAGTTGTTCGATGAGCGGTTGCGGGCCGAAGCCTTGCGGGTGCTTGATCTTGAAGGGGATCTGCGTCGTGCCCTGGCGCGAGGCGAGTTCGAGCCGCATTTCCAGGCCATCGTGCGGCTGGAGGATGCCTCCGTGGTCGGTTACGAGGCGCTGCTGCGCTGGCGCCATGGCGAACGCGGCTTGTTGTTGCCGGGCGATTTCCTGAATGTGGCTGAAGACAACGGTTCGATCGAACAGATCGACTGGCAGATGTTTGCGCTGGCCTGCCGCGATGCCCACCGGCTGCCCATAGCCGATGCCTACATCAGCATCAATGTCTCGGCGCGGCAATTGCGGGCCGCCGACTTCGACGAATCGGTGCTGCGCCTGATCGGTGCCCAGGGACTGGACCCGCGCCGGGTGCGCCTGGAAGTGACCGAAGGTGCGCTGCTGGACAATCCGGATCATGTCCGACGTCTGCTGGAGCGCCTGCGCGAGGCCGGCGTGCTGGTGCAGCTCGATGATTTCGGTACCGGCTACTCCTCGCTCAGCTATCTGCATCGGTTTCCGATCCACTCGCTGAAGATCGACCGCTCCTTCGTCAGCGATCTCTACCCGGGCCGGGACGGGGGCAGCACGGCGGTGGTGAGGGCCATCCATGCACTCGCGGATTCCCTGGGGCTGGAAGTCATCGGCGAAGGCATAGAAACCCAAGACCAGTGTCAGGCCCTGCGGAATCTGGGTTGCGGCTTGGGCCAGGGTTTTCTGTTTGCGCATCCCCAGGCCGTGGACGACATGATCCGCGGCATCTGATTGCGCGCCTGAGGTCGGGTGTGTGATCCAGCTGGCGCGGGTGCCACCGGCGATGCTGGCCGGCATGGCCGCCGCTGGTCGGTTGCGCTTCGTTCAAGTCACAATCGGGCCAATTCGCGCTTGACGGATGGCGTCGGCTTACTCAAACTCCTCGACCGTTGTCACCACTAGATGTAGTGGTCCGGGTTCAGACTGGCACTAGAACTAGTTGCCCGGCCGCCATACAAGAAAACGCGCCAAAGCCTGGGGAGGCTAGATTTGATGAGCACCGTTCGACTCGAAGCGGTACGCAATGACGTACTGGACATTCCGATGCAGCCGGCCTCCCAGGATATCTGGGACAAGAAGTATCGACTCAAGGCCAAGCTCGGTGATCCGGTGGATCGGACGATGGACGACAGCTTCAAGCGCGTCGCGCGGGCCCTGGCAGATGCCGAAGACAGCGCCGACAAGCGCGCCTACTGGTACGAGCGTTTCTTGTGGGCCCTGCGCCGCGGGGCGATTCCGGCCGGGCGCATCACCTCCAATGCCGGCGCGCTGGAACACAAGCCGGCCACCAGTACGATCAACTGCACCGTGTCCGGGACCATCACCGATTCGATGGACGACATCCTGGGCAAGGTCCATGAGGCCGGTCTGACCCTCAAGGCCGGTTGCGGCATCGGCTACGAATTCTCGACGCTGCGTCCGCGCGGTGCCTATGTCTCCGGTGCCGGCGCCTACACCTCCGGCCCGCTCAGCTTCATGGATATCTACGACAAGATGTGCTTCACGGTGTCCAGCGCCGGCGGCCGTCGCGGCGCGCAGATGGGCACCTTCGACGTCGCCCACCCGGATGTGAAGGAATTCATCAAGGCCAAGCGCGAAGATGGTCGCTTGCGTCAATTCAATCTGTCGCTGCTGATCACCGATCAGTTCATCGAAGCGGTGGAAAACGATACCGATTGGCCGCTGGTGTTCCCGGTACACGTCAAGGAGCAGCACGAGATCGATCTGGAAGATCCCAGCCAGGTGATCTGGCGTGAATGGCCTACCCGCAACAACTACGTCAGTCGCGATGACGGTCTGGTGGCCTGCAAGATCTACGGCAAGATCAGGGCCAAGGGTCTGTGGGAAATGATCATGACCTCGACCTACGATTTCGCCGAGCCCGGTTTCATCCTGATCGACCGCGTCAACGAGATGAACAACAACTGGTGGTGCGAGCACATCCGCGCCACCAATCCCTGTGGCGAGCAGCCGCTGCCGCCCTACGGGTCCTGCCTGCTGGGCTCGGTCAACCTCACCAAGTTCGTGCGTGAACCGTTCACGGCGCGCGCTCGCTTCGACTGGGATGAATACAAGGAAGTGGTGCGGGTGTTCACGCGCATGCTCGACAACGTGGTCGAGATCAACGGTTTGCCGCTGGAAGGTCAGCGCAATGAGATCATGCGCAAGCGCCGCCACGGCATGGGCTTTCTGGGGCTGGGATCGACACTGACCATGCTCAAGATGGGCTATGGCACGCCGGAATCCCTGGAATTCACCGAAAGCGTGGCCCGCGACATGGCCATCGCCGGCTGGGAAGAATCCCTCGAACTGGCGCGCGAAAAGGGTCCGGCGCCGATCATGTCGGAGACTTTCGAGGTCAGCGCCGAAATGTTGCGCAAGCGCCCGGAAATGGAGGCCGACGGCTACAAGATCGGTGATTCCATACCCGGCCGCTTGCTGCATGCCAGGTACTCGCGCTACATGCAGCGGCTGGCCACGGCAGCGCCAGAACTGGTGGCGGAACTGGCCGAAACCGGTGCCCGATTCACCCATCACAGCTCGATTGCGCCTACCGGCACCATTTCGCTGTCGATCGGCAACAATGCCAGCAACGGCATCGAGCCCTCGTTTGCGCATCACTATTCGCGCAATGTCATCCGTGAGGGCAAGAAGTCCAAGGAGAAGGTCGAGGTCTTCAGCTTTGAGCTGCTGGCCTACCGCCACCTGGTCAATGCCAAGGCCATGCCCTACAGCGACAAGGCCGAAGAAAAGCTGCCGGACTATTTTGTGTCGGCCGACGACATCAGCCCGAAGGCGCACGTGGACATCCAGGCCGCCGCCCAGAAATGGGTGGACTCCTCGATCAGCAAGACCGCCAATGTGCCAACCGATTATCCTTATGCCGACTTCAAGGATATCTATCTGTATGCACACAAGCAGGGCTTGAAGGGCTGCACGACATTCCGCTTCAATCCGGAGGCCTTTCAGGGCGTGCTGGTGAAGGAGCATGATCTGGAGAACACGACCTATCGCTTCGAACTGGAAGACGGTAGCGTGGTCGAAGCCAGGGGCAATGAAGAGGTCGAGTACGATGGTGAGTTGCACACCGCGGCCAACCTGTTCGATGCCCTGAAAGAAGGCTATTACGGTAAGTTTTGACCGCGCCCGCTGCGGGCGCAGACGTGAGCGAGGGAGTGGTCGACATGAGCGGAAAAAAGAGTGGGGCCAAGAAACCGGCAAGCCTGAAAAGCAAGGCCGAGGCGATTGGTGAAAAGCTGATCGCCGAAGGCCGAGAGGTCGTGGCTGCGGCCGAGGCCAAGGTCAAGGAAGTCAAGAAGGCGGCGGCGAAGAAAGTGGGCGAGGCCCGCAAGGCCGTCGAGGCCAAGGCGGACGAAGTCAAGAAAACCGTCAGCAAGAAGGCAGGCCAGGTCGAGAAGGCCGTTGAGTCCAAGGCCAAGCAGGTCCAGAAATCGGCCAAGAAGCAGGTCGCCAAGGTCGAAAAGGCGGTAGAGGCCAAGGTCAAGTCAGCCAAGAAGCAGGTGGCCAAGGTCGAGAAGGCCGTGGAAGCCCAGGTCAAGTCGGCCAAGAAGGGTCTGGCCAAGGCTACGGCCGAGGTGGGCAAGGCTGCTGCGCAGGCCAAGGCCGCCGTAACCGGCAAGGCAGCCCCGGCCAAGAAGGCGCCGGCAGCCAAGAAACCGGCAGCGAAGAAAGCGGCGGCTCCGGCCAAGAAGGCTGCGCCCGCGAAGAAGGCTGCTCCGGCCAAGGCTGCTCCAGCCAAGGCAGCTGCGGCCAAGAAGCCGGCAGCGAAAGCCGCGGCACCGGCCAAGAAGGCTGCGCCGAAGACGCCAGCTGCCAAGAAGTAGGGCAGCGTCAAGCGGACACGCTCGCCCGCCGTCGAGGCGGCGAGCGCATTATTCGATGCACCCCGCAATCGGGGTGTCAGGAGGCAGGTCATGAGGGGCTGGACAGGGTTGTTGCTCTGCGCGGGCGCGCTGATCTTCATGGCGCCGGCGTGGTCACAGGCAGCGCAGGGAGAGGGCGAGACCATGCTCGCTCCACGCAGTCGTGACGCCTATGAAAAGCATCTCGCCGAGCTCAATGCCAAGTACGGCGCCGACAAGTCCCAGCAGGCGCTGAAGGACGCGGTGTTGTCCGCCAATCAGGCGCCACCGAAGATTCAGCCGGGCTCAGGCAACCCCAACCAGGTCGCTCTGCCAGCGGATCTGGTGCCGGGGCAGAAGCTCAGAGTGGAACTGCTGCCGCATGGCGACAGCCAGTTCCTGTTTCAGGATGAGGTCTTCGATGCGCTGGGGCTGGAAGATGCTCTGGCTGGCGTCAAGCGCAGCTATGTGATTGACCAGATCGTCCTGCTCAGCAATCCCGACCGCATGATCCAGATCGACCATCTGCTGGAACTGGCGCGCATTGGTCGTGATCTTGAGGTGACCACCGCCTACCAGCAGGGCAATGAACTGAAATTGATTTCCGCGCAGTAAGGCGGACGGAAGGGCGCAGGCCGGTACCGACCCCGGCGCGGCTATCCCATCGCAGCTAGTCGAAATTCGCCATCGCGCCGGGTCATCGGGCAGCGCGATCGCAGGCATCAGGACCAGGAACATGACCATCAAGATCAACCAGAAGATCACCGGTTACGCCGTGCAGAAGCCGGAAGACCTGGCGAAGGCCCAGGCGGCCGAAGCCGCCGCGGCGGCCAAGGCAGTGGAGGAAGAGCAGGACACCGGCGCTGAAGTCATCCACATGCACGAGCGCGTCGAGCGCCCGGAGATGCTGGATGGCAGCACCTACAAGATCAAGTCGCCGCTGTTCGAGCATGCGCTGTACGTGACCATCAACGACATCGTGCTCAACGAAGGCACCGAGCATGAGTCGCGCCGGCCCTTTGAAGTGTTCATCAATTCCAAGAACATGGACCACTTCCAGTGGGCCGTGGCGCTGACCCGCATCATGAGCGCGGTGTTTCGCAAGGGCGGCGACGTCACCTTCATCGTCGAGGAGCTCAAGGCGGTGTTCGATCCGCGCGGCGGCTACTTCAAGTCGGGCGGCGTATACATGCCCTCGATCGTGGCCGAACTCGGTTTCGTGGTCGAGGACCATCTGAAGAAGATCGGCATGCTGCACTCTGACGAACTCAGCATCGAGCAGCGCGAGGCCATCGCCAAGAAGCGCGCCGAATACGACTCCAGGCACGGCGAATCCGCAAAAAAAAAGCCTGAAATAAGCACGCCGGCGCCGGGTACGGAGGCCAAGGCGGCGCTGGCGGTGGTGCCGGTGCCGGCACCCGCCGGCGACAGTGCCAGTTTTCCGCCCAGCGCCAGCATGTGCGGCAAATGCAATACCAAGGCGGTGGTGTTGATGGACGGTTGTCAGACCTGCCTCAACTGCGGTTATTCGAAGTGCGGCTAGCCCTGCTACTGCTGGCGCTGGCTGCGCCGGGGCAGGTCTTTGCTGCCGCAGAGCCTGCCGCCCGCACCATCGTGCTGGTGCGCCACGGCCACTATGCCCCCGATCCCACGGCCGACCCCGAACTCGGGCCGGGTCTGACCGATCTGGGTGTGGCCCAGGCGCGCTTGCTCGGTGCGCGCCTGAAGGCTCTGCCGCGTTTCGATCTGGTTCTGGCCAGTCCGATGACCCGAGCCCAGGAAACCGCCAGGGTGCTGGTCGAAGACCTGGACCAGGCGCCGATCGAGAGCGTGGCCGACCTCGCCGAGTGCACCCCGCCAACGCGCCGCAGTGACATCACCGCGACCATCGACGCCGCTGAGCTGGAAACCTGTGCGAATCAGCTGGATCGGGTCTTCGACACCCGTTTCAAGCCGGCCGCCGGCCAGGCCGATCGACTGCTGATGGTCTGTCATGGCAATGTCACCCGCTATCTGATCACCCGCGCGCTTGGGGTGGACACCATGGCCTGGCTGGAAATGTCGGTGGGCCACACCAGCATGACCACCATCCGCATCGAGGCCGATGGCAGCACCCGCCTGATCGCCGCTGGCGATGTCGGACACCTGCCGCCCAGCTTGCAGACCGGCACCATTGCCGACATCGAGCGCAATCTGCTGGTGCCAGCCCCGGCGCAGTGAAAGCGGTTTCCGCAGCATCGAGCCAGCAACCGACAACCGACAACCGACAACCGACAACCAACAATCGGCTCTCCGAGTCGGTACATCCAGGCAGGGATTTCAGCGGTTCAGCAGCCCGTTGGGGCAGCGGCGGGAGCCTCTAGGGACTCCGCGCCGCTGGGCTTCAAACCACTCGACGCAAGCGGGGAGCTTCGATGCTGGGGATTTCATCGAAGGGATTGCTGGCGTTGTCCGAAAGAATCTGGCTGTGCAGATCTTCCAGCGTACTGGCGAAACTGGTCAAACGCTCAGCCGCACGCTCGGCGAGGAAATGGGGAACTTCCCCGCCGGCGAGCAGTTGACTGAGCAGCGCACGATGGCCTTCGTTGAAGCTGGGGTCTTCAAACAAATCAGCCAGTGCGCAAACGACGGCCGCCAGGGGACCCGAGGAGGGGGACCTGAGCGCAAACGCGAGTTCTTGGGGAGTAGAAGTCCGCATGACCGTCCTTACTTGATCGAGCCCCCTGGGGATTGGGCTCGGACAGGACATATGCAGATTTAATGCCAACCTCGTCACATAAGCGGGGAACAAGTGTCGATGGTGTCCCATTTGCGCCATGACGATCGCTGCATGGACTGGAGATCGTGACCCCGATCTCTGCTGTTGTTCTTGGGAAAGGCTTTCACAACAACAACTTGGATTGCCTCGCTGCGCCCGTCATGGCGCCAGTGCAGGAACACTTGCGGTCTGTATCGCTTTGGCACCGCTGCCGTGACCACAGCCACCCGCGCCTGCCGTAGACTTCTGGCATGAGCCAAAAAAGCGAAGTTCTGGTGCTGGGAGCAGGCGTGATCGGCCTGTCCTGCGCCTATTTCCTGGCCAAGGCAGGTCGGGAAGTGACCATATTGGACCAAAGCACACCAGGCAGCGGTGCTTCGCACGGCAATTGCGGCACCATCACCCCCAGTCACGCCCCGCCGCTGGCCAAACCGGGCATGGTGCGTCAGGCACTGACGTGGATGGTCCAATCTGACGCGCCTTTCTACATCCGGCCGCGCTTTGATCCCATCCTCTGGCGCTGGTTGTGGCAATTTGCCCGGCGCTGCAACTGGCAGGATTTCGAGCAGGCACTCGCCGGCAAGGCGCGATTGCTGCTGGAATCGAGACGCCTGCTCGGCGAATTGATTCGCACCGAATCCATGGACTGCGAGTTCCGCGAGCGCGGGCATCTGACCGTGTTTCGCAGCGAGGCGGAACTGGCTGCCTTCGATTGGTGGCCGCGGGCGCTGCGCTCGGTGGGCATGGAAGTCGAACCGCTGGATGGCGCGGCCTTGCGTCGGCGTGAACCGACCTTGCGACCTGAAGTGATCGGCGGCTTCAATACCCCGCTGGACGCCGAGTTCAAGCCTGATCGGTATGTGGCGGAACTGGCGCGGGTGGTGCGCAGCCTGGGCGTGCGCATCACCGAAGGTGCCGAGATCCGGCAACTCGGCCGCGATGGCGGCCGTATTAATGCGGTGGCGACCAGCATCGGCGACTTCAGTGCGCCGCAACTGGTGCTGGCGCTGGGAGCGTGGAGCCCTTTGCTGACGCGACAATTGCAGCTGAAGGTGCCGATACAGCCGGGCAAGGGCTATTCGATCACCAGCACGGTGCCGACGCGCGCGCCGCAGGTACCGATCGTCTGTCGCGAACGCAGTGTGGCCATCACCCCCTGGAAAGACAGCTATCGGGTCGGCAGTACGATGGAGTTTTCCGGCTACGACGACGGCCTCAATCGCAGGCGACTGGATGCGCTGATCAGGGGTGCGGCCGACTATGTGCTCGATCCGATCGGGGCCGAACGCATCGAGGAATGGTGTGGCTGGCGGCCGATGACCAGCGATGATCTGCCGATCATCGGCCTGGCCCCCGGGCTCGACAATCTGTGGCTGGCCACCGGCCACGGCATGCTCGGCATGAGCATGTCGGCAGCCACCGGCCTGCTGGTCACGGACCTGCTCACCGGCCGCCAACCGAATGTCGATCCGGCGCCCTATGCACCGGCGCGTTTTCATTGAATTGCGGCCGCAAGCCGTCGCGGAGTAGCCCATGAGCGATTCAGACTGGTGGTCGCCCTGGCGGGCTGACGAAGATTTTCGCCGCGTCGAGGGTTCGATTCCGCTACTGATCAGCCTGCCTCACGATGGCAGCGAGATTCCGGCGGATATCGCCGCTGGCATGACAGCGCCTGCGCGGCGTTCGCCCGACACCGATTGGCGGGTGGCCGAGCTCTACGATTTCGCCAGAAGCATGGGTGCCTATCTGATCCGGCCGCGCTGGTCGCGTTATGTGGTGGACCTGAATCGACCCGCGGACGGCACGCCGCTGTATCCCGGCCGCGCCGAGACCGGCCTCTGTCCGGTGCAGCTGTTTGCCGGAGGTGACATCTACCTGCCGGGCCGGGTGCCCGACGAGGCCCAGATTCGCGAGCGCGTAGCGCGCTACTGGCGCCCCTACCATGGCGCGCTGCAATCCACGCTGGAAGCCATCCATGCGCAGTACGGGCGGGCGCTGCTATGGGAGGGCCATTCCATCCGCAGCGAATGCCCGATGTTCTTCGAAGGGCGTTTGCCCGACTACAACATCGGCACGGCCGGTGGCCTGAGCTGCGCACCGGCCGTGGAGCAGGCCCTGGCCGATGTCATCGCCGCGCGCAGCGGCTCTTATGTGATCAACGGACGCTTCAAGGGCGGTTACATCACCCGGCACTACGGCCAGCCGGCACGTGGCATCAGCGCCGTGCAGATGGAAATGGCCCAGGCCAGCTATCTGGATGAGCGCCAGCCAGAGCGCTTCGATCCGGCGCTGGCGACGTCTGCTCAGAGTCTGCTGCGTGAGCTGCTGGAGCAGGCGCTGGCGGCATTGCCGTCGGCGGGGTAGGTCGGAGCTTCGTCACCTTTCCCTGCGGAACAACGTGACCTACCTCAAGACCGGTGTCGTAGGTCACGTTGTCCGCGCAGCGGGCTACGTGACGATGTTTGCCCTACGGCGGCGTCGCCAGGGGCCGCGACGCCCGTCCCTGCAGCCACGGGTGCAGGATCACCGCGAGCAGCACGATGGCCACCCCAAGATAAAACTGCGGCGTCAGCTCGCGCTGTTCACCGAGCAGCGGAATGGCCAGCAGGATGGCGTACACCGGCTCCAGGTTGATCGCCAACTGCGCGCTGTAGGCGGAGAGCTGGCGCAGGGCCACCAGCGACAGCGCAAAGGGCAGCAGCGTGCAGGCCAGCGCCAGCAGCAGCAGCAGGCCGGCATCGGCCGACGACGGCCAGGGCAGGGGATCGCCCAGCGCCGGCACCAGCAGCCCCAGCACAAACAGGAACAGCGCACCGGCGCCGAGTTCGATCGCGGTCACCGTCAGCGGATCCGCGCGCTCGATGTAGCGCTTGTTCAGCGATCCGAAGATTGCCACCAGCAGCGCCGAGAGCGCGCCCACGGCCACGCCCATGCGCATCTCTGGCGCCACGCCGCCGACCACCAGCGCCACACCCGGCACCACGGCGATGCCCAGCGCCAGTTCGCGCGCATCGAAGCGTTTGTGGGTGATCAGGGGTTCAACGAGCGCCAGAAACACCGGCGCCAGGGCGATGCAGGTCACTGCCACCGAGGCGTTCGCCAGCTTGATGGCGCCGTAGAAAGTCAGCCAATGCAGGGCCACGACCACGCCGATGCCGGCGAAGCCAAGCAGCATGCGCGGCGACAATCGGGTCAACCCGCGCCACACGCGCGGAACCAGCGCCAGCACCAGCGCCACCAGCAGCATGCGCCAGACCACCAGCGCCAGGGCCGGGAGCGAGATCAGCTTGCCGAGGATGGCGGTGAAGCCCCATAGCAGCACGCAGAAATGGATCTGCCATTGGGCGCGGGCGTTGGCGGTCATGCGGTATCCGGAAGACAATGCGGCGTCGGTGTGGATGGACGCCCGGGGTCGCAGAGTCTAGCTGGCAGTGGCTCTCGTGGGTCCAGACTTGTCTGGACGCTTTGACCGCAGGTCGCCGAGAACGAGGGTAACCTGCCGGAGGGCTCAGTGGCCGTGGAGGGCGCCGCGCCGCGGCGCCGCCTTGCGCAGCCCCAGGATCAACAGCGGCCGCGCAGGCGCGCGTCCCTCCCCAAAGCGGCTCTGTCCCGGCGTTCCCCGGCGCGGTCCAAGGGCGCCGGGGAGCCGCTGCGCGGCACCCTCGGCCTACTTCCGTTCCGATGGTTCACGGCGCTTGGGCGGTTTCGGGCCGAAACAGGTGGCTCGCAATGACGCTGTCGTGGTGAGCTGTCCCGAGTCCCGAGTCCCGAGTCCCGAAACCAGCAACCCGCAACCAGCGCGCTAGCTGCGGCTGCGCATCAGCGCCAGCGTTCCGTGCCAGAGGCCGTAAAGCAGGAGCAGCGGGATGATCAGGGTCTGCAGCAGAAAGACCACGATCAGATCGACGATGTGCTCGGTGACCTGAGTGGCGGCTTCCTTCAGGCGCTGCAGACGGGCGGACAGGTCCAGCGACGCACCGGCATCGGTCCACCAGCGTTGCATGCGGCTGCCCAGCGTTTCCGGTCCCGGTTGTTGTTCCGGTGTCGCCAGTTCACCGAGTTCGTCGCCGCTGAGGCTGAGCGCGGTCTGGCTTTGCTGGTAGCGATCGGCGAGGAACAGTCGGTAGGCCAGGTCGCTGCCCAGCGCTGCCACCGGCACCGCAAAACGCAGCAGTACCAGCAGCAACAGGATCCGGTCCAGCCACGGGCTTCGGGCCGCCGTGCGCCGCTTCCAGATCCAGATCAGCAACATCAGGCTCAGCACTGCCGATGGCAACCAATGACCGCCAATCGCCAGCACCGCGCTCTGTACGCCGAAGGAGACGCTGGCGACCAGCATCAGGCTGGAGAACTGCTCGACCAGATCATTGATCGGGTCGAGCACCTGTCCGGGCGTAAAGGTCACGCCCACGCCGGCCGGCTCCACCGCCACTTCGGTACCCTGAGCGACCGAGATCACGCCGTTCAGCGCCCGCGCCACGGCAAAGGTGGCGAGTGCGCGTTTGAGGCCGTCCTGCGCCTGCGCCTGGGCATACTGATCCAGAGGCGACAGCCAGGCCAGCGCCACCAGGCTCAGGGCCAGGGCGATTCTCAACCAGGACGCGGGCTTGCTCATCGGCGACTACTCGGGCGGGTCTTGAGCCAATCTAAACAGAGCCTCACCGCTGACACGCTGAACGGTCCAGTCCTGCATCGCTACCGCACCCAGGCTGCGATAGAAGCGGATGGCGGCTTCGTTCCAGTCCAGCACCCACCATTCGAGGCGACCACAACCGCGCTCCAGCGCCAATCGGGCCATATGCTGCATGATCGTCCGACCGTAGCCGCGGCCCCGGAACGCGGGCCGCACGTACAGATCCTCCAGGTACAGCCCGGGCTTGCCCAGAAAGGTCGAGAAGTTGTGGAAGAACAGCGCGAATCCAGCCGTTTCTCCGGCCACTTCGGCCATCAGTACCTCGGCCCGCGCAGGCTCGCCGAACAGATGCTTGTCCAGCGTTGCGGCGTCGGCGCTGACTTCCTGCAGCAACTGCTCGAAATCAGCCAGTTCGCGGATCAGGCCGAGAATCATCTCGACATCAGCCGGTGTCGCCGGGCGCAGTTGCAGCATGGGACAGGTCTCTCGGATCGAGGCGAGATCCGCACGATAGCGCCCCGGCGCCGGGTTCGCGGCTCGTGAGTGTGCTGTTGCGCCCGGTTTCTGGCCTGCTGATGCGCCTCGGCCTGCTGGCCGTGGGCTGCGCCTTGCCGATGCTGAGCCTGGGCGCCGGAGCGGCGGATAGCTGGCGCTTCTGGCTGGTGCATCCCTTTCCGCCCCTGGGCGCCAGGGGCAGCGAATGGCGCAACCGCTATCTGCAATGGCTGGCGCTCCAGATCGGCACGCAGGGCAGCGCTGTCGTTGGTGGCGATTTCAACGCCACGCCCTGGTCGTCGGCCTACCGAGAACTGCGCCAGCGCAGCGGGCTGGCTGACGCAGCTGAAGCCAAGATGCCGTGGCCAACCTGGTGTCCGAGGGCGTGGATCGGCTGCGTATTGGGCCTGCCCATCGACCATCTGCTGCATGGGGCGGACTGGCGAGTCGCGCAGTTCGAGATCGGGCCGGACATCGGTTCGGACCATCGACCGCTGATCGTCAGCCTGCGGCGCCGTTCCAGCGCACCGTGAGGCCGGATCGCCCAGCTGCGGCGCGAGTCAGCTGGAAGCAGAAACAACAACGCCCCGCTGGGCGGGGCGTGTCTTGCCTGCGTTGCAGGCTGATCTGGTCGGGGAGACAGGATTTGAACCTGCGACTTCTACGTCCCGAACGTAGCGCTCTACCAGGCTGAGCTACACCCCGAGGGAAACTCTCGCCTTGGCGAGAGCCGCGCAGTATAGCGAAGCGATCCAGCTTCAGGCAAGCGTGGGCTCGCGGGTCTTGCGAGCCCACCTGAATCGGCTTCAGCCGGTGGATTCGTCGCGATAGCGGCGCAGATAGACCGCGCCAGCCAGGAAGACGACGCCGATGAGCACGCCTATCCACAGATCGGCCGTGCCGAGGCGACCCAGTACCTCCGAGAAATCGGTCGCAAAGCGGGTGCCGGAAAGACCGGCCTGCATCGACTGTCCGTCGCCGAAGTCGGCGCTGAAGCTGACCGGCGCGAATCCTGAAGCGACCCGCCGCAGGATGAACTCCCAGATCACCTTGCTCAGCGAAAAGTGCGTGGTGAAGCCGATGAAGGACTCCATGATCGCAAACACCACCGGTGGCAACACCGCCCAGAGGACGGGCTTGCTGCGGGCAAAGCTGCTGGCCAGCATCAACCAGCCGAACAGCGGCAGCAGGAACAGCCCCTGCACACCCTGGACAGCCAGGATCTGACCCCAGACCGGGAAAGGCGAGGCGTGTGCCCACAGCAGTTTCCAGGCATTGCCACCGTGGGCCATGACCACCACGCCACTCGCCAGCAACAGCACGATCTGGCCGACGATCAACGCGCCCACCATGAAAAGAGGCGCGATGACGACGCCGAAAACCAGCTTGCTGATCACGGTTTCCAGATCCGATACCGGCATCGATTTCCAGAACAGCACGCTGCGATCCTTGCGGTCGTCGTAAAGCGAACCGACGAAATAGAAGAACAGCACGATGAACAGCACTGCTTGCCAGAGGATGGCCGTGACCCAGAGAAAGGCGTCGACGCCCAGTTTCAGCTGTTCGGGTTGCACATTGGTCTCGGCCAGCTTCAGGGCGCCCTCGGTCATGGCCTCGGCGCCATCGATCTTGAACTGCCAGAAAAAGCTGCTGCCGGCGCCCATGATCAGAAACAGCAGCAGCACGCCGCCAATGATCAGCGGGGTATAGACAAAGCCACCGCGGTGTTCCCACAGTTCGCGCTGCAGCGAGGTCTTGAAGCGACTCATGGTGATATTCACGCTGCACCTCCACCCATCACGGCCACAAACAGATCGGCCACGCCCACCTGATGTACTTCGCCCAGTTCGCGGGCGCCCTCGCGCGACAGACCGTCGAACAGAAAGGCACTCTTGCCCAGCATCTTGCGTTCGGCGATAGGCCGTTGCGCCCGGGCTGCCTCGATCTTGTCGCTGCCCACCAGCACCTGGATGTAGCGCTCGGCCACATCGTCCATGGTGGCCGACAGAGCGATCTTGCCGTCCTTGATGAACAGCAGATCGGTCAGGATGTGCTCGATCTCTTCCACCTGGTGGGTGGTGACCAGAATGGTTCGGGTCTCGTCGAAATAGTCGTTCAGCAATTGCTCGTAGAAGCGCCGCCGGTAAAGAATGTCCAGACCCAGGGTGGGTTCGTCGAGAATCAGCAGGCGCGCATCGATGGCCATCACCAGTGCCAGATGCAACTGGGCGATCATGCCCTTGCTGAGTTCGCGCACGCGGCTGTGCATCTTGATCTGGGTGGCGGCCAGAAAACGCTCGCATTTGGCCCGGTCGAATCGGGCGTGCACGCCTTCGACATAGCTGATCGCCTCGCGCACCCTAATCCAGCGCGGCAGGATGGCGACGTCGGCAATGAAGCAGACTTCTTCCATCAACTTGCTGCGCTGCGAGAAGGGGTCGAATCCGAGGACCGACAGGCGGCCGTCATAGTTGGTCAGACCCAGAATGGCCTTCAGTGCCGTGGTCTTGCCGGCACCGTTGGGACCGATCAGTCCGACGATACGGCCGGCTTCGATGCGGAAGTCGCAATGGTCAAGCGCCTGCTTGTCCTTGTATTTCTTGCTCAGTCCAACCGACTCGATCACCGCGTTCATGTATCCCCCGTCGTCAGTAACTTGCTGATATCCAGATTCATTCGGGCCAGACGCGCTTTGAGCATTGGCCACTCGTCGCTGAGAAAGCGCTGGCGTTCAAGATCCAGCAGGCGCTCGCGGGCACCTTCACGCACAAACAGGCCGAGTCCGCGGCGCTTCTCCAGCAGATCTTCATCCACCAGTTCCTGGTAGGACTTGGAGACGGTGAGCGGATTGATCTGGAAATCCACCGCTACCTGGCGCACCGAGGGCACGGCTTCGCCTTCCCTGAGTTCACCGTCCAGAATCATGGCCACCACCCGGTCGCGCAACTGGCGATAGATGGGAACGGCGTCGTTCCATACATGAACCATGGATTTACTCCGAGCTCGCGTTGCCGCCGAAGGAGAAGAAGGGCATTTCCAGTTCGCTGGCGACCGCGCCGGCGCTGTGCGCGGCATCATCCAGGGCGCGCTCGGCGATCGACTTGCTCTGCTCGCGCGAACTCGCTGCAGACAGGCCGGCCGATGCGTCCGCCAGATCCAGGCGTGAACCGGTCAGCAGCAGCGTCTTGGCTACGGCTCCAGCGGACTCCGGCAGGCTGGTAGCAGCGACAACTACCGCGTCAGGCGCCTGAGGACGCCCATGGACGCCGGCTACGGCGCCCATACACAGGCTGATCATCGCGACCAGAACAAGATTCGACCCGATTTTTGTGCCCATGACCCACCCCGCGATAGCCAGTTTGATGCACTGGTGTTGTAGTCAACTATAACACCAACGAACTGAAGCGCAAGCAGGTCGAAAGTCACGGGCGCTGCCAGGCGGCGTCGAGGCGCGCCGCCTGCACACTCAGTCTGCCTTGTATTCGTCGTGGCAGGCCTTGCAAGTGCCACCGGTCTTGGCAAACTGTTCCTGGATGGCGGCTTGATCGCCGCCCTTGGCAATGCTCGCCAGCGCCGCTGTTTCGCGTTCCAGATCCTTCATCTTGGCACTGAAGTCGTCGAAGTTGGTCCAGATCGCAGGCTTCGCGTCGGTGGTGGCGCCCTCATGGGAGCCCTGCGGGAATCCCTCCAGCAATTGCGGTGCGAGTGCCGCCACGCGTTCGGCCCGGCTGGCGAATTCGGCTGCGTCGAAAGGAATCCGGCCGCGCACCATGGCGTTCATCGGCATCCAGTTCCACAGCAACACGGTGTACACCGAGCGCCGATACTTGATCGCATCCTCAGGCTTGGTCTGGGCCACCGCAGCGGTGGACAGCAACGAGACACACAAAGACAAAGACAGCAAGGCAAGGCGCATCGAGTCACTCCATCCACGGGTCAGGGGCAAAGTCTAACCTGACACGTGGGCGGGAGGGCGAGAGGGCAAGAGGGCACGGAGACACAAAGCCCGGGGTGCCATCGCCTTGGCGTGCCCTCGTGCCCTCGTCAGGCGGCTCTACTCGAATTCGACCCGATTGCGACCCTTGGCCTTGGCCTGGTAGAGACGATCATCTGCCAGGCGCAGCAAATCGGCGCTGGTGTGCATGCTGTCATCCCAGTTGGCGATGCCTACGCTGGCCGAAATCTGCTGCGCTTCTCCATGTACATCGAAGCGGTGCTGGGCCACCCTGGCGCGGATGCTCTCGGCGAACTCGCGTGCCTGCACCGGGCTGCCGTTGGCCATGGCCACGGCAAATTCCTCCCCGCCCAGCCGCCCGAGCTGACAATTGACGCCGGCCAGATCGCGGATGAGCTGCGATACGCTGGCGATGACCTGGTCTCCGACCAGATGGCCGAAGTGATCATTGATCTGCTTGAAGTGGTCGAGATCGACGATCAGGACCGACAGCGAAGTGCCGGTTCGGGCCCTGCCGACGTGCTCATCCAGCAACATGCGGAAATGCCGCCGGTTGTAGAAACCGGTCAGGCCGTCATGTACGGCCAGATCGATCAGTTCCTGGTGATAGCGGGATTCGGCGCTGGCGCCGCGAAAGAACTTCAGAGCGTGATTACCCACGCCGATCTGGTCGCTGTCGCTGAGCTCGGCGCGCATGACGGCCTGGCCGTTGAGGTAGGTCTTGTTGGTGGAACCCAGATCTTCGATGAAGAAGCGCTCGCCCTCGCGCCAGACCCGGCAATGGCTGCGGGAAACGCTGGGATGCTGCAGGCTCAGGGTGGCCTCATTGGCGCGGCCGATGATCACCGGCTCGGTGCCGAGCTCCAGTTCCTGGCCGAGAAAGACGCCACTGACCACGATCAGCCGGGGTGGCCGCTCCAGAGCTTCGCCGTCCGGCCCGGCCATGACGGTCGCGCGATCGGTGTTGGAAGAATTCTTGCGCACGCAGTTCGAGTCAATCAGCTTGGGCTAAGTCTATCCCAGCGAGCCGTTGGCGTTGCAGAAGTCTGGATTCGGCAATCATCGCCCAACGGTCAGCGGGTCTCGTGATGGCAGGCGGCACAGGCATCGTTGATCTGTTTCAGGGCTGTGCCGATGCCGGCGCAGTCGGCGCCAGCGGCAATGCCCTTGTCGACTTCGGCCAGAAAAGCCTCGCGACGACGCTCGAAGGTGGCGTCGGCATAGCCGATCGCGGCGAAGATCGGGTTGGCGTCCTCGGCCAGCATCCGCAAGCGCCCAACGTGATGCAATGCCGCAGGAGCATCGCAGGTGTTGGAACTGGCATCCCGGCGTGCCTGGGTATAGTGGTACTGCATCAGCGCCATCGTTCCTTTCGGCACGGCATGCCGCTGCTGCATCGCGCCAGCCGCGATGAAGCTGGTGAGCGAGCCGAGGAAAATCCCGGCAACTAGCAATATCAGTGCACGTGTAGCCGACATCAGCGGGAGACCTCCAGAGAAGATCGGAAGAGCG
>JALHRS010000030.1 GCA_022841325.1 Lysobacterales bacterium
AACTGCACGCCCGGAAAGCTGTAGACGATCTTGATGGTGAAGTCCGGAAAGGAGTCGACGAACTGGATGGTGAAGTCCGGAAAGCTGTCCACCATCTTCCACTTGCCCGGTTCGTCGGGAAAGCTCTCGACCAGCTTGACGTGCAGATCGGCGAAGGACTCGACGATCTTGACCTTGTAGTCGGGAAAGCTGCTGACGACCTTGACTTTGCCAAAGAGCTTGCTCAGATCCGGTTGTTCGGATCGCGCAAGTCGAGGCGCGCCGAGCGCCAGTGCGAGCAGCAGTTGCTGTTGCAACCAGGAACGTCGGGTCAGCATGGCGGGCCTCCGATTGCACGGGTATGAGCAAGCATGCGCCCATCATCCCTGTCACAGGCTGAAGCCGCGAGCTCTTGTGGGTCCAGACTTGTCTGGACGCTTCTCATCCACGTCCAGGAAGAGCGTCCAGACAAGTCTGGACCTACCGAAGCGCATCGCCCCAGGGACGGATGGCTTGGGCGTGCCTTGGTCACGCTGCGCCTGGCCCAACGATCACGGCTTGTGGTCACCCGTCATCATGAAAGTCCTCGCCGCCATGACCGTTGCATGGGATTTCTTGCCTAACCCCTCTCCAGCTCTCCCCGAACATCGGGGAGGGTGCGACAGCACTCGCCTGAACGACTTTCACGGCAGCCTGGCCGACCGGCTGGCGTAAGCTCCAGCTGAAGCGAATTCCGGATGGCATCTGCCAGCGGCGCTAGGTTCAGGCGCGGCTGGCAACATGGCAGTGGTCTGCAACCGAACAGGGCGGCCAGACCTGCTGCTGACCCTGCGGGAATCAAGATCATGATGACAGCTGCACGTGGATGGTTTCTCGCCATTGCGACCCTGGTTTCGGGTGCCGCCTATGCCAGTCACGATTACGACGACGTATTCAAATGCGAATCCAAGGATCGCGAACCCAGCTATTGCCGGGCGGATACACGCGGTGAGGTCGTGCTGGTCCGGCAACTCAGCCGGAAGCCCTGCATCGAGGGCAACACCTGGGGTGTAGATCGCCGCGGGGTCTGGGTCAGTGGCGGCTGTCGAGCCGAGTTTGCGGTGTCCTCCGGGCGCGGCTACTACGACCAGCGCGCCTATGACCGCGCCCGTGACAATGATCGAGGTTACCAACGCGACCGCGGCCTGCCCGATCCCAATGGTCGTGGCGGACGCGGTGGCAGTCAGCTGATCAAATGCGAATCGCGCGATCGCGACTACAAGCACTGCAGGGTGCGGGTGCGCGGCAACGTCGAACTCGCAAACCAGCTGAGCGACACCCGCTGTGTCTATGGCCAGACCTGGGGCAGTGATCGCAACGGTGTCTGGGTCAGGGGCGGTTGCCGGGGTGAGTTCGTGATTTACGACTGAAGGGGGCGCTTGCATCAATGACGCCGTAAGTCACTCATTTGGATATCTATGAAAAGGGGCAGGGGGCAAGGGGCAGGGGACCCACCCCGCCGCACGATCTGAACATGCCGCAAGCTTGCGCCCCTGCCCCCTGCCCCTTTTTTTGCCGCGCAAACAAGCTCACTGCACGGTGCGCCCGCGACTCCCGCAGCGAAAGCCGGCATTCCGCTGGTGGCTGCGCGGACACAGCTCAGCGCTTGCCGCGCACCAGTACATCGGATGACGACAGCTTCATGTGGTACTGGAAACGATCCGGGCGATAGCAGGCAATCAGGAAGTCGATGGGCCGGCCGCGCTGATCGAAGGCGATACGCGTGACCTGCAGCAGGGGGTCGCCCACGCGCACGACCAGTCGTTGCGCCAGCGTCGTGTCGGCGGCCACCGCAGTCAGCACCTGATCGACACTCTGCAGATGCACGCCCAGTTTGCGGAACAGGTCGAGCCGGCTGTGGGTCTTCAGTGCCTCGTGCTCCATGCCGGTGCCGATCGGGATGGTCCAGCTGGTGTAATGGGCGAAGGGCAGACCTTCGCTGAGCCGCACCCTGACCACGCGCTCGACCGTCTGGTCGGCTTCCACGCGCAAGGCCTCGGCCACGGCTGGCGGGGGCGTTACCCGGGCGAATTCGATCAGGCGCACCTGGGTCTCGCGGCTCATCACCCTGAGGCTGTCGAGCATGTTGTTCAGCGGTGCGCGCAGCACCTTGGGCTCGTACTTGTAGGTGACATGGGTGCCGCGACCGCGATGACGGGAGACATAGCCCTCGGCCTCCAGATCGTCGAGCGCACGCTTGACGGTGATGCGGGAGACATTGAAGAACACGGCGATGTCTTTTTCGGCGGGCAGCAAGGTGCCCTGGCGCAGATCTCCGCCCTCGATCTTGCGCTTCACCACCAGATAAAGCTGATGGTAGAGCGGGGCAGGTTGATCCGGGCGCAGATTGGCGCGGTCCTCGGCGTTGAACAGGCGCATGGGCGTCGGCTGGAAGCGCTGGGAATGACCTATAGATATACCATTGCCGGCACATGAACTGTGTCGGCGTCGGCGTGGCACTTGCCCGGAGGATGCGGCAGCATGCGCGCTGGCGGCGCCGTCGTCGCTCCCGTTTCCGAATTCTGACGAGAACCATGTCCAGCGAACTCCTCAAACCCTTTGACCGCGTGCGTGCCCTGCGCTTCGACCAGAACGGTCTGGCCCTGCTCGATCAACGAATCCTGCCGCAGAGCAGCCAGTGGTTGCCGATGGCCGATGCCGACGCCGTGGCCGACGCCATCCGGGCGCTGATCGTGCGCGGCGCGCCGGCCATTGGCATTGCGGCGGCCTACGCGCTGGTCTTGACGGCGCGCGCCATCGCCGCTCGCCCGGACGCAGAGCGTAGGGCCGAGTTTGCCGCGGCTGCCGCCCGCTTGCGCGAAGCGCGGCCGACGGCGGTAAATCTGATGTGGGCGATCGATCGCATGCTCGGACGCTGGGGCAGCAACCCGGATCCGGCACTGGTGCAGGCCGAGGCCGAGGCCATTGATGCCGAAGATCTGGCCGCGAACTACCGCATGGCCATGACCGGTGCCGAGTTCATCGTACAGGGCAGCGGTGTGCTGACCCACTGTAATACCGGCTCCCTGGCCACCGCCGGGCTGGGCACGGCGCTGGGCGTCATTCGGGCTGCCTTCGCCCAGGGCAAACTGTCGCAGGTCTACGCCGGCGAAACCCGGCCCTGGCTGCAGGGCGCCCGGCTGACGGTGTGGGAGTTGCTGCAGGACCAGATCCCCGCCTGTCTGATCGGCGACAGCGCCGGTGCCTGGCTGCTGGCGCAGGGCAAGGTGCAGTGGGTCATCGTCGGCGCCGATCGCATCTGCGCCAATGGCGATACCGCCAACAAGATCGGCACTCTGTCGCTGGCCGTGGCCGCCCGCCATTTCGGCGCCAGGTTCATGGTCGTTGCGCCGACATCAACGGTGGATTTCGGCAGCGCCGATGGCTCGGCCATCCACATTGAAGAACGCGATCCGCGCGAGCTGACCGAATATGCCGGCGTGCGCGTCGCCGCCCCCGGCGTGGCCGCCTGGAATCCGGTCTTCGATGTGACACCGGCCTCGCTGATCGATGTCATCGTCACCGAACGCGGCGCCGTCGAGCGCCCCGATGCGGAGCGGATGCAGGTGCTGTGGTAGTTGCCGTTAGAGGACGAGGGCGAAAGGGCACGAGTGCACGAAAAAGCAGGGGCAGGGCTGGAGTGAGATTCTTCGTGCCCCGTGCCCCGTGCCCCGTGCCCCGTGCAAGATCACAGCCCCCCCACATCCTCGAGAGAGCGGATGCGGCGTTGTTCGGCTTCGCTGAAGTTCGCGGCCAGATAGGCTGACAATGCGGCGTCGCGGGCGGCGGCCTCGGCGGATTGCCAGCGGGCGCGTTCGCGTTGGTAGGCGGCGACGCGCTGGTCCCAGGCCTGGCGCTCGCGGTCGAGCAGTTCCATGCGTGCGGCGGCTTCTTCGCCAAAGCGTTCCTGGCGCAGCCGGTAGCGCTCGTCGGGACTGCTGGACAAGGTTTCGATGGCCTCGGCGTCGGCGATGTCGGCGTCCGCCTGCAACTGCCGGACATAGGGTTCGCGGCTGGATTCCGGCAGGGCCTGCAGCAGTTCGCGCTCGCGCGCGGCACGCTCTTCGGAAGTCAATCCGGTCTGCTCTGCCAGATCGCGACGATCCAGCGTATAGCGCTGATAGGCCTCTTCGTCGGCAAAGAATGCCTCAGCCATGTCGCTGCCGAGGTGCTGACGGCGCAACTCGCTCAAGGCCGCCAGGCGCTCGCGGAAAGGCAGTTCGTTGAGCCTGCTGGCGGCGGCGTCCACCGATTGCAGATAGCGCAGGTAGCGCTCGAATGCGGCCATGGCCTGGCGCTTGCCCTCGGGCGTGGTCAGTTGATCCAGCCGATTCGCCAGCAACTGACGGATCTGGGCGATCGACAGTTCGCCCACGCTGCTCAGCACCTGATCGAACAATCGGCGCAGCGACAGACTGGGGATCAGTTGGCCATTGGCGTCCAGTTCCACGCTGCCGTCGATATCGGTATCGGCCAGCGATGGAGGCAGGATTGGGCCAGGGTCGGGCGTCGCCGACGGGTCGCTGGCCGCACTTTCCGGGCCGGCAAGCGACCCTGGATTGCCGGCATCGGGCTGGGCCATGGCCGCGTTTTCGCGGTCGGCTCTCGATGCGATGTCCGCCGCGCGGTCATCGCCAGGGGCCCACAGCAGCCAGAGCAGGCCTCCTGTGACCAGCAAGGCCAGGACCGGAATCAGGAATCTCTTGGGCATGCCGAACACCATGGCGGCGCGAACTCGTCGTGGCCCCGCGCCGCAAGGGCGCGGGGCCGCACAACCAGCGACTCAGAGTCCGGCGTTCTTCAGACGATTGGCGTGGCCGCGATAGACCGAGGCCGGGCTCGACGAGAACAGACCGCGCAGACCGAAGACCTGGTTGACTTCGTCCAGATGGTTCCACGGATAGTTGTCGCGCAGCACCACACCCCAGTGGCTGGAGCACTGCCCGACCAGGCCGTCATTCTGTTCCCAGCCAAAGAACAGGCTGCCGGCGCCCATCAGTGCATCGGAGGCATCGAAGACATTGGTCAGCACGCTGGTGCCACCCATGGAGTAATAGCGCACACCGTTGACCACTGCAGCGCCCTGTCCGCAGGCACTCGTCGGCTTGCCCTGCGGGTGGCGGCTGTTGAAGGCGGCCGAACCGGCGCTGTTCAGTGACGCCAGCGCGCCGAGGGCGTTCTGCGGATTCGAGCCGCCCGACAGAAACTGGATGAAAGCGCTGGTGGCATTGACAAAGCCTGCCAGCGTGGCTTCCAGCCAGGATCCCGGCGGGGCGACGGTGGACAGCGCGTCCGCCACCTTGCTGCCGGTATGCGGTGAACCGATGCTGGTCATCGAAGCCACCAGATCGGGTCGAACCGAAGCCACGTAACGTACGGTCGGGCCCCCGTGACTATGTCCGATCAGGTTGAACTTGCTGTGGCCGTAGGTGGCGCGCAACTGATCCAGGTAGCGAATCAGCTGTTCGCCGCGGACTTCGCTGAAATTGCTGGCGGAGACGCTGGCGACGTAGACCTTGGCGCCGCCAGAACGCAGTTCACCGGGCAGGCCGTAGAAGTAGTCATAGATGCCCAGCAGGCTGTCGAATCCGAGCAAGCCGTGTACCAGCACGATCGGATGACGGGTCTTGGTATAGGTATCGACGGCGAGCGCAGGCAGCGCCAGCCCCAAGGTGAAAAGAACAACGGCAGCACGGAACAAAGAGCGCAACATGAGCATTCCTCCCCAGGAATCGCGGCTGACCGGCGCACGACGGACCTGCCTCCCCAGCAGGTAGCGATAGACTATACGGTTGCGTATGGAGTAAGCAATGGGTCAGGTTGGGTTCATGTTGGCGGGCTTGCCGAGATTTCATGAACGCTTCGCGTACCCGCGATGGCGGTTATGTGGCGCCTGTCTGAATCCGCATCGGGAGTGCTGTTGTGGGTCCAGACTTGTCTGGACGCTCCTTTCCCTGTTGCGAGAAAAGCGTCCAGACAAGTCTGGACCCACAGAAGCCTGTTTGCGGCGAGCCTCACTGCACCTGAAAGAAGCGCAATCCGGTTTCGGCCGAGTACAAGCAGTCCGGCGGCAGGCAGCTGATCAGCAAGAGCCCCAGCAGATAGTGGGTGAGCAGTATCGGCAGCCAGCTGCGGTGCTGCCGGTAGTGACGGGTCCACCACCAGGCCGCCAGCAGCGTCAGGCACATCAGCGCAAAATTCGGTGCGTGTGCCAGCCCGAACAGGCCGGCCGCCCACCACGGCGCCGGTGTCGGCTTCAAGGACGCCAGGCGCGGCCAGACAAATCCCAGCAGCAAGGCCTGCTGCAGCAGTACGAAGGGCAGATAGGCGGCCACGCGCTGCAGTCCGGGTGTTTGCCAGTGCCCGGTCAACGCCGCCACCAGCAGCAAGGCCGCGGCTGCGAAGAACAGCATGGGCACGGCGGCTTTCCAGGCGGCACGGGTGCCAAGCAATGAACTGCCGCGCAGGCGCAGACCAGAGAGCTGGAACAGCAGAGCCGTGGCCAGCCAGACGCGGCTGTCCTGCGGAGCTTCCTCGCCCAGTCCCAGTCCCAGATTCAGGGCCAGCACCGGCGTCAGCCCGACACCCAGTTCCAGCAGTGATGGGGCTCTGCCCTGCGCCAGGCTCCGCCAGCGCAGCCAGAGTGCCAGCAGCGCATAGCAAGACACCAGGACCCAACCCGGAGACCAGCCCAGTGGTGGCGACGACGTCGCGACTGGAATCTCGGGCGGGCCGCGCCAGGCCGGCCAGAACAGCGTTTCGGCATCGATCCGCCGGAGCTGATCGCGCAGCGCCAGATTCTGTTCCGGCCGCGTGCTGACGAGGTCCACAAGTACCCCGGTGATCGGTCGTCCGTGACCGGGTAGCGGTGCAGCCGGGACCAGCTGTGCAGTCGCCTCGGCCGCGCCCAGCCATTGGATGTCTGGCGGCTCGCCGCTGTGGCCCGGGCGTTGAAAACGCACTTGATCAAGGCCGATCTTAAGGCCTGCAGGGCCGGAAAAGTACAGACGGAACTCGCCCACCAGGCCGCTGCTGCCGCCCCAGCGCTGAGGCTCGCCGCCGGCGTGCGGGCTGAAATCGAGGCGATCCAGCGACAGTTGCAAGGGGTTCCAGCCGGGCAGCAGATCCACCGTGGCGGTGAGCTGATCGAGGCGCCCCGGCTGGTCGAAGATCAGGTGCAGCCTGGCGGGCGCGCTGCTGCGCAGGCGGGCCTGCAGCAGCGTGTAGCGGCGGGCGTCGATCGCCAGCCCGCGCAGGTTCAGGCGCACATTGGCCTGCCCCGAGGGCAGCGTCGCGGCGTAGACACCATCGGCCAGTGTCGCGTCCTGCGCGCCCTCGATACCGCCTCCGATCAGGTCGCGGGCCTGATCGAAATCGAAGGACAATCGACTGTCGCCGCGGGCGTGGCGCTGCAGGTCACGCAGGCCCTGTGCGACCAGGTAGTGGTCCAGCGCCAGATTGGCCAGCACGAATGCGCCGGCCATCAACAGGCATGCGATCAGAGTCGATCGCAGGCCGCGGATCACTCGCGATTGGCCCCGGAAGCAGCGTACAGAGCGTCGGTCTTGGCGGCGCAGATGAAGTCGTTCAGCGAGAGGCCGCCGACATCGTGGGTATTGAAGCGCACGCTGCAGCGGCCATAACCCAGTTCCAGATCGGGATGATGATTTTCCGCCTCGGCGGTGGCGGCCAGCACGTTGACGAAAGCGACCGCGGTCAGGAAGTCCGGGAACCGGAAGTTGCGCACGATCGAGTGACCATCGGCGCTCAGTTCCCAGCGCGGCAGTTCGGCCAGCCATCGATGGGTTTCTGACTTGGGCAATCGGTCAGCCTCGCCCTGACGGGCTTGGCAGTGCATCTTCGCTAGTTCGGTCATGAGGTGCTCGCGACGGTGTCGATTCAGGGTGCGGAACTGGCCGCGGTGGCATCATACCGAGTCCTGTCGGCAATCCCCGGTGCATTGACCGGGAAAGCTGGCCGACCGCTATTCGAGTTCAGGAATTCCATGATTGATATCAGCGACAGCGCCCGCGACTACTTCTCCAAACTGCTGGCCCAGCAGAGCGTGCGGGGCCTGGGTATACGCCTGCTGGCGATCAAGCCGGGCACCCCGGCTGGGGATTGCCGGCTGGAGTTCTGCGAGGCCGCAGAGGTCCGGGGCGATGATTTCGTGGTCGATTGCGACGGCTTCTCGATCTACATCGACAGTGCCAGCGCGCCCTTTCTCGACAGTCTCAGCATCAGTTACGAGCAGCAGCGCACCGGCGGTCAGCTGACCATCCGCGCGCCCAAGCTCAAGGGCAGTGTGCCCGGTGCCGAGGCCAGCCTGATCGAGCGCGTGCAATATGTGCTGGACACCGAAATCAATCCGGGCGTCGCCAGTCACGGCGGCCGCGTCAGTCTGGTCGAAATCAGCGGCGAAGGTGTAGTCGTGCTGCGCTTCGGCGGCGGCTGCCACGGCTGCGGCCAGGTCGACGTCACCCTCAAGCACGGCGTGGAAAAGACCCTGCGCGAGCGCGTGCCGGAAGTGACCGCAGTGCGCGACAGCACCGACCATTCCAGTGGCACGGCGCCCTATTACAAGCGGGATTGATGGTGGGGCAGGGAAATCGGGGCACGGGGCACGGGGCACGGGGCTCGGGAAAGCGACGCGTTGACGCTCAGGCGTGCCTCACGCCAAGAATGCCCTCATTCCTGGATTCAATGATGGAAGAGAAATTGCTAACGGGCGGGTTCCGGTTCGCGACGCAAGCTCAACCTGTGACTCGACCCGTGCCCCGTGCCCCGTTTCCCTTGCCCCGTTTCATCGCCACCGATACATCACCACCGGCGCCGGGCCCCACCAGGGACCGAAGAAGGGGTCGCTGTGGATCCGGATCTGCTCGATCTCAGGGCGTTCCGGCCACAGCAGCAGCGCGTCGACGCTGACCCTGGGCATCTGATAGTTGTAATCGCCGATCTGGCGCGACACCACGCCGTCGACGCGGCCGGTGACGGTGATTTCGCGACCGCTGATGAATACGGCAGGATCGAGGAATCCGCTCTTGCAGGCGCGGAAGCGGCCGATGTCGGCATCGAGATCCCGCGGCCTGGCGCTGGCATCCAGCGGCATGCCCAGCACTTCCAGGCAGGTCTGGCTGGCTTCGGGTAACACATCGATGACCCGTCCGCCCCAGCGCACCGCCTGGGCGCTGCCATCGGTATGTGCCGGCGCCGAGGACTGGAATTCCCCGCGCAGGGGCTCGGGGATGCTGGCGCAGCCGGACAGCAGCACCAGTGTCGAGGACAGCAGCATTGAGGTTCTGGTCATGGCACTACACTCGATCGGATGGCGTTCAAATTAGCACGGCCAGGCATAACCGATCACGAACGCAGATCACGGCGGGCACGCTGAAAATGCCCCAGCGCTGACCGCAGGGATTCGGTGGCGCCCGGGCTGGGCGGGGCATAGCGCGCCTGCTCGTAGGCCGCCACCACGGCACGGATGGGGTCGGCCAGCGCCGGCAACGCTGTCGCCGCGCGTCGGCCCAGATCCGAGGCGCCTTCATGGCCGGCGGCCTCGATACCAGCCCGGCGCAACTCGCGCAGAAAGCGCCGATACAGATGCAGCGCCGGATCTGCCGATCTGCGACGCCGTTGCAGCAGGAAGACCGCGGTGGTCAGCAGCCCGAACAGGATCAGGCCGCCGCCCATCCACGCCCCCAACTGGCGCCAGTCGCCCGGATCGATGCCGAGGTCGGAAAAGAAGCTCCGTTGGCTGAGGCTGTCAAAGCGCACGACCGTTCGGTTCCACCAGGCCTGCAGGGCATCGGCGCGATTGCGCAGTGCGTTCAGCCAGGGACTGTTGCCAGCCAGCGTCTCCCCGCCAAAACCGGCGCCGCTCTGGTCGATCCGCTCCGGGGCAATCGCTGCCGTTGGGTCTACCCGCACCCAGCCGCGGCCTTCGATCAGGATTTCGGCCCAGGCATGGGCATCGGAGTTGCGGATCAGCCAGTAGTCGCCGACATCGTTGTAGGCGCCGCCCAGATATCCGGTGACGACCCGCGCCGGCACGCCGGCGCTGCGCATCAGCACCACAAAGGCAGCGGCATAGTGCTCGCAGAATCCCTGACGGGTCTCGAACAGGAACTCGTCCATGCGATCCGCGCCCACCAGTGGCGGTGGCGTCAGCGTGTAGGCGAAGTTCTCGGTCTGGATGTGTTGCAGCGCGCGCTGGGCCAGTGCCAGTCGGTCGTCGCCGATTTCGTTGCGCCAGCTTTGAGCCAAGGCGGCGGCACGCGGGTTCGAGCCGGTGGGCAGTTGCAGGCCTTGCCTTCGCTGAGTCTGTGGCAGCGTGGTCAGTGGCACCGGCTGGTCGATGGCAGATGCGCCATCGTAGGCGTAGATGTCGCGGATCGGGCGATTGCGGGTGACCACACCTTCCAGATTACGACTGCTGTCGGCTGGAAATCCGGTGGCGAAATCCAGCGGAAACAGCCAGTTGCGGTCTGTGGCCTCGAGCATCACCTGATAGCGCAGATCGTCAGGGCCACCGAACTGCGGCCCCTTGGTGCGGCCGCGGTCCTGGCGACTGCCACCGAGATAACTGGCTGTCCAGGTGGTGCCGTCGAAGCCCCAGAGTACCGGCCCACGCCAGTACATCGAAGCCTTCGGCGGGGTGCGGCCGCTGAAACTCACCCGCATCACCGGCGTATCGTCACCGAGCAACTCGGTGATATCGCCGGGAGACATGCTGTCGGAAATGCCGGTGCGACCGCTGCTGCGATCGTCGCGCGTGCCCCACAGCGGCTCGCTCAGGCGCGGCACCGACAGGAACAGGAATGCCGTCAACGGCAGCACCACCAGCAACAGCAGCAGGAAGTCGCGCCCCAGCGTACCCAGTTGCGAGCTCAGGCCGCCGCGAGTGCCCGGCGGCGCGCTGATTTCGTTCAGCGCCAGGAACACCAGCAGGATCGGCAGCAGCGAGTACAGCGTGATGCCGATGCCCTGGGTGAACAGGAACTGCACGCTGATCAGGAACAGGGCCACGACCATCAGGATCAGGCCGTCGCGGCGGCGTTCCGACTCGATCAGCTTGAGGGTGCACAATCCGATCAATGCCGCGGTGCCCGATTGCTGGGCGAAGGGATGGCCGAATTGCATGACCACCAGGGTCAGTACCGCGAACACCAGCGGCAGCTTGATCCACAACGGCCAGGCTCGGGCGAAGGCACGGCGCTGCAACCAGCGCGCCAGCACCAGCGTGGCCAGTCCGCCGGTGTACCAGATCGGCAACCACAGCCAATGGCCGCTGATGGCGACCACAAAGGCCAGCAGCGCCCAGTCGAACTGGCGCGGGCTAAGTATCGGCGAGCGCATACAGTGCCAGTGCCTTGAGGGCGCGCAGTCGATGTGCCGGGCCGTGATCCGGTCCCAGGCTCTGTCCGGGCAGATTCAGGCGGTAGCGCATGCCGGCGCGCTCGGCCTCCAGCACCCAGCGGGTCAGGCGCGACAGCCGACGTTCCAGATCCAGCCCCTCAATCCGCGAGAAATCGAGCACGGTCTCCCGCGACAGCGGGGCTTCCAGCTGTCGAACCAGCAACTCGCCGGTGCGGGCGCTGGCTTTCCAGGCGATCAACCGGGTGGCATCGCCAAACTGGTATTCACGCAGCGAGCGCAGATCCTCATCGCCGGGATCGGTGCCGCCGATGCGCCCGGCATCGGGCGTGCGCGGCAGCGGCGCCGGCGGCGTTTCTGCCCTTGGGTAGATCAAGGTGCGCACATCCGAATGCAGATAGCTCCAGGCGCGGAACAGGCCGAAGGGCCAGACGGTCGAAATTCGCAAGGGTTCGGGCGAAAACCAGCCGCGCTTGCACCCCGACAGCGTGAATTCGACCCGGGTGGTACTGCCAGCAGCGATCTCGACATGCCGCAGTTCCTCACCGAGCTTGAGGCTGACGGCAAAGCGGGTGCGATTGTCCTCGGCGTGCAGGTGGAAACTCAGATGCAGAGGCTCGCCGGCATGGGTGGGGTCGGCGCTGATCTGCACCAGACTGAGGCGGTCCAGATTGCGGAAGGTCTGCAACATCGAGACCGCGCCCAGACTCACGGCGAGCAGCCCGACCAGCAGCGCACTGTTGTTGTTGTAGTTCAGGGCGCCGGCGAGGATGGCCGTCATCATCACCGCGAAGAACAGCCCGAATCCGCTGGGGACGATGTAGACCCGGCGCTGGGTCAGCGTGATCGGCAGTGCTTCGAACCGGTGGCGGCGGGTCAGATTGGGCAGGCGGCGATCGAGTGCGCGCCAGGCGCTTTCGCGCCAGCGGGCGAACATCGACTTTCCGGGTCTCGCCGCGGCGGTGGCCATCCGTGCGGCCTCAGGGGATCGCCACCTGCGCCAGCAAATGGCGCGCAATCGAGGCGCCATCGCCGCTGGCGTCCGGATTCAGCACCAGACGGTGCCGGGCCACCGCCACGAACACGGCCTGCAAGTCTTCTGGCAATACGTGGGTGCGCCCGGCCAGCAGGGCGTGCGAACGGGCGGCCCGCAGCAGCGCGATGCCCGCTCGCGGCGACAGGCCGATGCGCACCCGCGGTTCGCTGCGGGAGGCCGCGATCAGGGCATAGGCATAGTCGATGGCGGCCGGGCTGGTGTGCAGCGCCAGCGCCGCTTCGCGCAACTGCAGCAGACGCTCGGCGCTCAGCAAGGGTTTCAGTTCGGTCAGCAGGAAACGCCGTTCGCGCGCCGCCAGCAGCGCCTTTTCGGCGCGCTCGTCGGGGTAGCCGACATTGAGCGAGAACATGAAGCGGTCGAGCTGCGATTCCGGCAAGGGGAAGGTGCCGCTCTGCTCCAGCGGGTTCTGGGTGGCGACGACGATGAAGGGCTCCGGCAGGCGGTGGCTGGAACCGTCCACGGTGACCTGCTGTTCGGCCATGGCTTCGAGCAAGGCACTCTGCAACTTGGGCGTACCGCGGTTGATTTCGTCGGCCAGCAGCATCTGCGTGAAGATCGGGCCGGGGTGGAAATCGAAGCGCCGTGTTTGCGGATCGAACACCGACACGCCGATCAGATCGGCGGGCAGCAGATCGCTGGTGAACTGCACCCGCCCGAAGCTGAGGTCAAAGGTGGCCGCCAGCGCCTGGGCCAGCGTGGTCTTGCCGACGCCGGGCAGATCTTCGAGCAGCAGATGGCCGCCAGCCAGCAGGCAGACCAGGGTCAGCCGCACCTCCGCTGCCTTGCCCAGCAGCACCTGATTGATCTGGGCTTCGGCGGCGTGCAATGGGGCCATCAGCTCCCGGGCCAGAGTGGCAGCGGCATCGGCCATGAGTCCTACCTCCGTTGATGTGGTGCCGGGTCGGTCCGGGTCAGAAAGCAGCAGCGCCCAGTTGCCGCAGAATCCGGCACAGGGCCAGCAATGGCAAGCCAATCAATGCGCTCGGATCTTCGCTCGCGATGCGTTCGAACAGCGTGATGCCGAGGCCCTCGACCTTGAAACCGCCCGCGCAGTCGTAGGCGGGCTCGGCTGCCACGTAGCGTTCGACCTCCGCGGCGGTCAGCTCTCGCACCTGGCAGACGGTCAGATCCAGATGCTCGTGGGCAGTGCCGCCGGCGTCGATCACTGTGAGCGCCGTATGGAAACGAAGTTCCTTGCCACTGCAGGACAGCAGCTGCGCAGCCTGGGCTGGCGCCGAACCGGGCTTGCCCAGCACGCGCGAATCGCAGGCGGCGACCTGATCGGCGCCGATCACGCAAGCGCCCGGAGCCAGAGCGGCGATCACGCTCGCCTTCAGCCCGGCCAGTCGCCGGGCCATGGCCGCCGGTGCTTCGCCGGGCAGCCGTGACTCGTCGACATTGGGCGCTTGCGAGCGGCAATGCAGGCCCAGGCGTTCGAGCTGCTGACGGCGATAGCTGGATCCCGAGGCCAGAATCAGTTCGGGTGGATTCATGGCCTCAATGCAGCGTCGGTGGGTGGTCTTCGCCTTCGCCGCCGCCTATGCCGTAAGCACTGGCGATCAGTGCCGATACCGGATGGGTCTCCGATGAAGCCTCGGCCAATTCCTCGCCGGCCGCTTCCAGCTTGGTCATGTTCTCTGCCAGCGTTACGCGCGAGCGCTCCATGTCCTGTCGGGTGCGGCGCAGCTGCGCGAGCGGCGCGGTATCGCCGTTGTCGCGCAGCCAGAGTCGTTGCTGCAGCAGATCGCGCAGCGCCTTCTGCACCAGGGGATCCAGGTTCAGGGACGCCAGCGCCTGCGTCGTGAGCGTGCTCGGCAGCGTCGAGACCCAGCGATGCATGGTCTTCATGCGTTCGCGACAGGCGTACAGCTCCCGCTCCAGTGCATCGGCGCTATCCATGATCGAGCGCAGCGTGTCCTGGCGGCGGCGTAGCTGCAGCAGTCGCCAGAGCAGGCCGATCACGACCAGAGAGGCCAGCGTCAGCGCCGCGATAAGGAATTTCAGTAACATGGGAACCTCGTACTGGGTCGAGCCCGATTATGCAGCGGGATGGCTGGCAGGGCATCAGCGTCAACTGAACCACAAACGGTGTTCAGAATCCGTCGTTCCAGCGCGGCCTCCCGGAGTCTGCAAATGGGCGCCGGGGGGCTTCCGGCAAGGTCGCAACTTGAATCGTGGCCGGCCGGCTGTCGCCGGATTCAAGCGTGGCGATTGACAGGGAGAGCCGAACTCCCTACGATTCCGCGGCTATGCTTGCGCCATTGCCTGATCGCATTGATGTTGAGCGGGCGGTGTCGACCGGCAGGATCTATTCCGGTACGTTCCCGCTCGCGGCGCTCACGCGCCTGACGGAATTGTTGGCGGATGGTCGCGGTGAGGTGCGCTACGAACTCAAGTTCGGACGCAATGTCATCGGCCAGAGAATGGTGGAACTGCGCGCTGAAACCGCGCTGCCGCTGATCTGCCAGGCGAGTTTGGACCGATTCGAGTTGCCGGTTCAGATCGACACCCGCATCGGATTCGTCAAGAGCGAGGAAGATGCGTCGGGATTGCCGGAGGGTTACGAGCCGGCCTTGACCGACGAGGGTATGGTCGATCCGGCGGCACTGATCGAAGACGAGTTGATATTGGCGGTGCCGGTGATCCCAAGAAATCCGGAAGCCGTTGTGGATCTACCGGCACCAGAGCCGGAGAGTGCTGAAGCTACCGACCGACCGAATCCTTTTTCGGCGCTGGCGGCTCTCAAGCGCAAGTAGTCGAACAAGGACGATTCAGGCAAGGAGTCAGAGATGGCCGTTCAAAAAAGTCGCAAGTCACCCAGCAAACGCGGCATGCGCCGTTCCCATGACGCGCTGACCGCGGCGACTCTGTCGACCGATCAGACCACGGGTGAAACGCATCTGCGTCATCACATCACCAAGGATGGCTACTATCGTGGCCGCAAGGTGATTGATCGCAAGGTCGCCGAAGTCGAGTCCAGCGAAGGCTGAGACTGCGCCAGGGGCCCTCGGGCCCCAGTCCCAACACGAGCGTACCCAAACTGATGCAAGCACTCTCTGCCCGGATCATCGGGACCGGCAGCCATCTGCCGGCCCACATTCTGACCAACGCCGAGTTGGAGAAGCGGGTAGAGACCAGCGATCAGTGGATACGCGAGCGTACGGGGATCGAACAGCGGCATATTGCCGCTGAAGGCGAGACCACCAGTGATCTGGCCGTGGCCGCTGCCGAAAAGGCCATGGCCAGCGCCGGCGTGACTGCTGCGGAGCTGGATCTGATCATCGTTGGCACCACCACGCCGGACGTGATCTTCCCGAGCACGGCCTGTCTGGTGCAGCACCGCATCGGGGCCAAGGACTGTCCGGCCTTCGACGTCAACGCCGCCTGCACCGGCTTCCTCTACGCCCTGTCCATCGCCGACAAGTTCATTCGTACCGGCGCCGCGCGTACCGCGCTGGTGATCGGTGCCGAGACCCTGTCGCGCATGCTCGACTGGAGCGACCGCGGCACCTGCGTGCTGTTTGGCGATGGCGCCGGCGCCGTCGTGCTGCGCGCCGACACCCGGCCCGGCATCGTTTCCACGCATATCCATGCCGATGGCCAGTACAAGGAACTTCTGCACAACCCGGTCGGGGTCTCGCGCGGTTTCAAGGACGAGCCCAATCACGGCGTGCGCGTCGTGATGCAGGGCAATGAAGTGTTTCGGGTGGCCGTGCGCACGCTGTCGCGCATCGTCGACGAGACCCTCAAGGCCAACGATCTGGAAAAGGATGCGATCGACTGGCTGGTGCCACACCAGGCCAATCTGCGCATCATCACGGCCACGGCCAAGCACCTCGGCATGCCGATGGAGCGGGTCATCGTGACCGTCAACAAGCACGGCAACACTTCTTCAGGATCAGTGCCACTGGCGCTGGATCACGGCATCCGCAACGGGCTGATCAAGCCTGACCAACTGCTGCTGCTCGAAGCCTTTGGTGGTGGATTCACCTGGGGCTCGGCGCTGATCCGTCTCTGATCAGCTGCCAGCGTATCGAGGACCTGATGATTCGCAATGATCTCGTCATGCTGTTCCCGGGCCAGGGCTCACAGTCGCTGGGCATGCTGGCCGCGCTGTCGCAGGCGCATCCGCAGGTGCGTGCCACTTTCGACGAGGCCTCGGCCGCCATCGATCTGGATCTGTGGGCGCTGAGCCAGGAAGGTCCGGAAGCCGAACTCAATCGCACCATCAACACCCAGCCGGCGCTGCTGGCCGCGGGTGTGGCGGTCTGGCGTGCCTGGACGGCTGCCGGTGGCGCCGAACCCGCCGCGATGGCCGGACACAGTCTGGGTGAATACACCGCGCTGGTCTGTGCCGGATCACTGTCGTTGGCCGACGGCACGCGCCTGGTGCGCGAGCGCGGGCGGCTAATGCAGGAAGCCGTACCCGAAGGCGTGGGCGCCATGGCGGCAGTGCTGAACGCCGATCTCGAACTGCTGACCGAGATCTGTGAACTCGCGTCTTCCGCGGCCGAACCGGTGGTGCCTGCCAATCTGAACGCGCCGGGGCAGATCGTGCTCTCGGGTGCCGCCGCAGCGCTGGATCGGGCCCTGACCCTGCTCGCCGAGCGTGGCGTCAAGCGCGCCATCCGCCTGCCGGTCAGCGTGCCCTCGCATTCGCCGCTGATGCGCGGTGCCGCTGCGCAGCTGGGTGCCTATCTGGCCGGAGTGGACCTGCAGCCGCCGCGTATTCCCGTGATTCACAACGCCGATGTCCGCAGCCACGGCGATGCCGATGCCATCCGCGCCGCCCTGGTGTTGCAGCTGTCGGCGCCGGTGCGCTGGATCGAAACCGTGCAGACGCTGGTGGCCGACGGGGCCTCGCGCGCGCTTGAATGCGGACCCGGCAAGGTCCTGACCGGCATGGCCAAGCGCATCGCGCCGGACTTGCAGTTGCAGGCCATCGCCGATCCGGCCGTGCTGGCAGCCACCCTCGCGGAGATGCAGTCATGAGTTCGCCCAACGGTATTGCCCTGGTCAGTGGCGCCAGCCGCGGTATTGGCGCCGCCATTGCCCATGAACTGGCCAGCAACGGCTATTACGTCATCGGCACGGCGACGTCCGAGGCTGGCGCAGCCACGATTTCGGAGCACCTCGGCGGTCACGGCTGCGGACGGGTGCTCGATGTCGCGTTGCCTGAATCCATCGATGCGCTGATCAGCGCCGTCGAGACCGAACACGGCCCGATCCGGGTGCTGGTCAACAATGCCGGCATTACCCGTGATCAGTTGCTGTTGCGGATGAAGGACGAGGACTGGACCACGGTGATCAACACCAATCTGGCCTCGGTCTTTCGCATGTCCAAGGCCGTGCTCAAGCGCATGCTGCGCGAACGCCAGGGCCGGATCATCAGCATCGCCTCGGTCATCGGCCTGACCGGCAACGCCGGGCAGGCGAACTATGCCGCCGCCAAGGCCGGCATCATCGGATTCACCAAATCACTGGCGCGCGAGGTCGGCAGTCGCGGCATCACCGCCAATGTGGTCGCGCCCGGCTTCATCGATACCGACATGACCCGGGCGCTGCCGGAAGCACAGCGCCAGGCCTTGTTGGCTGACGTGCCTCTGGCGCGCTTCGGCGCCGCCGAGGATATTGCCAAGGCCGTCGCCTTTCTGGCGTCGCCAGCCGCAGGCTATATCACCGGCGAAACCCTGCATGTCAACGGCGGCATGTACATGCCGTAGCGGCAGGCGACACCATTCACTATCATCCCCACTCTTTTCGGCAGGAACAAACAAGCCATGAGCAGCATTGAAGATCGCGTCAAGAAGATCGTTGTCGACCGTCTGGGCGTCAAGGAAGACGAAGTGAAAGCCAACTCCTCCTTCGTGGACGATCTGGGTGCGGACTCCCTGGACACCGTGGAGCTGGTCATGGCGCTCGAGGAAGAGTTCGAGTGCGAGATCCCGGACGAGGAAGCCGAGAAGATCACCTCGGTGCAGCAGGCCATCGATTACATCAAGGCCAACGTCAAGGCCTGAGGCCTGACGCGGTTTTGTGGCCCGGGGCGCGGCATATAGCCAGCGCCTTACGGGCCGATGAATGTCGCCGCCTGCGCGGCGACCACGCTAGTGGCGTTCGGTAGTTGAGTCGAAGAAATTTTCGATGGATTTCGACCCGAGGCAAGGCGCGAACAGCAGTCATGGCAACGCCATGGCGCTGACGCGGAACGCAGCATTCGGGTGGACAGACGCGGAAATGGTTCAAGCTGGATACGGAACACCACACTAGGTTCGGGAGGATCTTATGCGTAGCGCTCGTCGCGTCGTGGTGACCGGGCTCGGCATCGTGTCGCCGGTCGGTAGCGACATCTCAACAGCCTGGGACAATGTGCTGCATGGCCGCAGCGGCATCGGCCCGATCACGCATTTCGACGCGTCGGCCTTTTCCACGCGTTTCGCCGGTCAGGTGCAGGGCTTTGACGTCAATGCCTGGATCTCGCCGAAGGATTCGCGGCGCATGGACCCCTTCATCCATTACGGCATTGCGGCCGGCACCCAGGCTTTCCGGGATGCCGGATTCGATCAGGTCCCGGAGGCGCTGCAGTCGCGCTTCGGGGTCATGGTCGCGGCCGGCATCGGCGGCATCTCGACCATCGAGAAGACCACGCTGACCTGGCGCGATGGCGGCCCGCGCAAGATCTCCCCCTTCTTCGTGCCGGGCACCATCATCAATATGGTCGCCGGGCACCTCGGCATCAATCTCGGGCTCAAGGGTCCGAACCTGTCGATCGTCACCGCCTGCACCACCGGCACCCACAATATCGGTGTGGCGGCGCGTCTGATTGCCTACGGCGATGCCGATCTGATGATCGCCGGTGGCGCCGAGCATGCGACCACGCCGACCGCCATCGGCGGCTTTGGCATGGCCCGCGCGCTGAGCGAGCGCAACGATGATCCGCATGCGGCCAGCCGGCCGTGGGACCAGGATCGCGACGGCTTCGTGCTCAGCGATGGCGCCGGCGCGCTGGTGCTGGAGGAGTACGAACATGCCAGGGCGCGCGGCGCACGGATCTATGCCGAGCTGATCGGTTTCGGCATGAGCGACGATGCCTATCACATGACCGCGCCGCCGGAAGACGGTGCGGGCGCAGCGGCTTCGATGGCCGCAGCGCTGGCCGATGCGGCCATCAGCGCCGAGCAGATCCAGTACGTCAATGCCCACGCCACCTCGACGCCGCTCGGCGACCGGGGCGAGATCATCGCCATCAAGACCGCTTTCGGCGCCGCCGCGTCCAGGCTCATGGTCAGTTCCACCAAGTCGGTCACCGGGCATCTGCTCGGCGCTGCCGGCGCGGTCGAAGCCATCTTCAGCATTCTGGCGCTGCGCGATCAGACTGTGCCGGCGACCATCAATCTGCACAAACCTGACGAGGGCATAGACCTGGACCTGGTGCCGAACACCTCCAGGCAGGCGCCACTGGACATCGTCATGTCCAATTCCTTCGGCTTCGGCGGCACCAACGGCACGCTGATCTTCAAGCGGGTGTGAGTCGCGGCGACTGGTTGGGCTGGGCTGCTGCGGCGCGGTTCCCCAGTGCGCTTGACGAGGGAATAAGTGGCATTTTTCCGCAAAGGACGCGAAGGGCGCAAAGTAGGGCAAGTCAAGTTGGCTCAGGACTTTCTGTCGCATTGCTCCCAGAGCGGCGTCGTTGCGAGCCACCTGTTTCGACCCGAAACTGCCCACGGACCATGAACCTCCGGCGTCATTGCGAGCGTAGCGAAGCAATCCAGGGGCATGCGGCGATATCCTGGATTGCTTCGTCGCTACGCTCCTCGCAATGACGCATCAACAACTTACGATATGGGTTCATGGAGAGCCACCGGTGTCGGCCCGACACCGCCCACGGGCCAGAAACGTTGGCAGGCACGGAGCGGCTTTGAGGAGGGACGCGCGCCTGCGCGGCCGCTCTTGATCTCCGCTCAGCGCAAGGCGGCGTAGCAGCGCAGAGCCCTCCAGAGCAGCTGCCCGCCGCCATTGCTTGTCTGCGGTTCATTGAGAGCGCAGCGATGCAATCCAGATGCTGGGTTCAAGTGCCTGGATTGCTTCGTGCGCAGCCTGAAGTGCCCGTGGCGCTCTCCGTGCGGTGACACGAAAGAGCCCCGGTGAGCCGCTGCGCGGCACATCGGGCTACCTCCGGCGGCGCCGGTGTGCGTCGCTCCTCAAAGTACCTGGGCAAGTTCCTGCGTGCGATCGGAACGCAGAGGCTGGCCTACTGGTCTCGCGATTACCGATAGTGCCGACGAGCGTCGGTTGCGGGGACCGGGCAGTGCTGGAGAATGCGGGCTAGACTCCGCTTCCTTTCGCCCATTCTTGTTCTGGAACGATGCCTTCCCTGCCCGCACTGGATGCCATCGACCTGCAGAAGTTGCGCCAGTTGCTGGGCCCGGAGCAGGCGCCGGCACTGTTGCTGAGTGCGGCGACCGGGCCGCAGGGGCATCTGGATCTGCTGCCGCTGGTCAGGGAAGCGCCGCTGTACGTGCCTTACCCGGGGGCGGCGGGGCACAGCGAACGTCTGGCCGAATTCGCCGTGCTGCTGGATCAGATGCCGGTGGGTTCGAGCAGCAGCGGCACCGATTTCTCGCGCGGCGGCTGGTTGATCTATCTGGCTTATGAATTCGCCTCGGTGTTCGAATCCCATGTGCGCTCGCGCGAGCCGGAACTGGACGAACCGCTGGCCTTGCTGTGGCCGGTATCGGCGGCGGTGATCCGCAATCGCCAGACCGGCCAGACCACGCTGACCGGCCATGATCTGGAGTATTGGCGCGAACGCCTGCAACAGGCTTTGGCGGCCGACGCGAGCATGCCCGCCGGGCTGGTCGGCGCGGACAATCAGCTTCTGGAGCTGCAGGAGGATGACCCGCAGGCTTTTCTGGATGGCGTCGCGCGCATCCACGAATACCTGGAAGCCGGCGATGTGTTCCAGGTCAATCTGTCGCGGGCGTGGCGGGCGCAGGCGCGCCACGCCATCGATCTGAATGCGCTGTTCGCGCAGCTGTGCGCCGCCAATCCGGCTCCCTTCGCCGGGGTGCTGCAGCACGGCGACTGGGGACTGGCCTCGTCGTCCCCGGAGCGGCTGGTATCGGTGCATGGCGATCTGGTGCAGACCCGGCCCATCGCCGGCACCCGGCGGCGCGATCCGGATGCCGCGCGAGACGCCGAACTGCTGGCGGAGCTCACGCGCGATCCCAAGGAGCGCGCCGAACACATCATGCTGATCGATCTGGAACGCAATGACCTGGGTCGCATCTGCGAGCCGGGCACGGTCGAAGTGGATGAGCTCGGCGTCGTCGAGAGCTACACCCATGTGCACCATCTGGTCTCGAATGTGCGCGGCCGAATCCGGCCGGGCACCTCGGCCTGGGATCTGCTGCGCGCCGTGTTTCCCGGGGGCACCATCACCGGCTGCCCCAAGGTCCGCTGCATGCAGATCATCGCCGAACTGGAGCCCCTGGGCCGGGGTGCCTACACCGGGGCGCTCGGCTATGTCGGCGCCGATGGCAGCGCCGATTTCAACATCCTGATTCGCACCATCGCCTGCGTGGGGCGACAACTGGTGTTCAGGGCCGGCGCCGGCATCGTCGCCGATTCCATCGCCAGCCGGGAGCTGGGTGAAACCCGCTCCAAGGCCAAGGGCCTGCTGCGCGCCCTCGGAGTGGATCGGTGAGTTCCGCGGCGGGCCTGGCGGCGGATCGTGGCTTGCACTACGGCGATGGCTTGTTCGAGACCATCCGCTGCGTCGGTGCCCGCGCGCCATTGTGGGACTGGCACCAGGAGCGCCTGGCGGGTGGTTGCGCTCGACTGGGACTGCCGGAGCCTGACTGGCGGCGGCTGCAGCGTCGATTGGCGCGCGCCGCCAGTGCCCACGCCGCAGCGACCGTCAAGCTGATCTGGACTGCAGGCAGCGCGCCGCGCGGTTATGCTCGGCCCGATCCGGTGGTCGGCAGGGCACTGATCCAGGCGCAGGTCTGGAGGCCGACGCCACCGCGGTTGCTGAATCTGTGCTGGTGCCAGACCCGTCTGGCCCTGCAGCCGGCCCTCGCCGGACTCAAACATCTGAATCGCCTGGAACAGGTACTGGCGCGTGCCGAGTGGCGCAGCGCGGACATTGATGAGGGATTGATGCTGGACATGCAGGGCAGGGTGGTTGCGGCAACGTCCGCGAATCTGTTCATCCGCGAGGGCGGCCGCTGGCTGACACCCGAGCTCAGCGGATGCGGGATAGCCGGCGTGGCGCGCCGTTGGCTGATGGCGCGCTGCCCGGTGGTCGAAACCGTGCTCGATCCCGAGCAGATCAAGGCCGCAGAGGTGGTGGTGCTCAGCAACGCCGTGCGCGGCCCGCTTCAGGTCGGTGCGCTCGGCGGGCGGCGCTGGTCGGCGGACACCGAGGTACAGGATCTGCAGGCTGCCTGGGAGCAGCAGTTCGCGGCTACGGCAGCGTCGCCATGAGCCGGCCTCCGTCTGGCGCCATCGCCGGCCGCGTGCGCTGGTTGCTGCTCCTGGCCTGTGTTGCTCTGGCCTTGTCGCTCACCGCCTGGATCGGCTGGCGCGAGTTCCATCGCTTCGAATCGGCCGAACTCAGCCAGGCCGGACAGGTGGTCGAGTTCAAGCGCGGCATGCGCCTGCGCGATCTGGTCGATGAACTGCAGGCGCGCTCGATCAGCCCCGCGCCCTACTGGCAATGGCGGCTGCTGGCCGAGCGTCTGGGGCTGTCGTCGCGGCTGCAGGCCGGCGAGTTTCGAGTCGATCCGGGCATGAGCCCGCGGGCGCTGCTGCAGGCCATCGCCGATGGCCGCGTGGTGCAATACCGCGTCACCATCCTTGAAGGTTCCCGCTTTCGGGATTTGCGGATTGCGCTGGCCGGCGTCCAGCCGCTGGCGCAGACCATTGGCGGGCTGGACGATGCGGCCGTGCTCGAACGGATCGGTGCCAGCGAGGTTCATCCTGAAGGGCTGTTCCTGCCCGACACCTATTTCTTTCCACGTGGCTTCAGCGATGTCGATGTGCTCAAGCGGGCCTATTGGGCGCAGAAGACACTGCTGGAAAAGCACTGGGCCTCACGCGCGCCCGAGCTGCCCCTGAGTGATCCCTACCAGGCCCTGATCCTGGCCTCGATCATCGAGAAGGAAACCGGTCGCGCCGGCGAGCGACCCGAGATCGCCGGGGTCTTCGTCAATCGATTGCGCCAGGGCTGGCGCCTGCAGACCGATCCCACCGTGATCTACGGCCTCGGCGATGCCTTCGACGGCAATCTGCGGCGGGTGGATCTGGAAACCGATACGCCCTACAACACCTACACCCGCTTTGGCCTGCCGCCGACCCCGATCGCGCTGCCGGGACCCGCGGCCATCGCCGCAGCGCTGCAGCCGGCGAAAACAGAAGCCATGTTCTTCGTCGCCCGCGGCGATGGCAGTCATGTGTTTTCGCGTACGCTGGAAGAGCACAATCGTGCCGTTCGACGTTTCCAGTTGGGCTTGCAGTGAAGCCGGCACTGCCGCGAGTTGCGGGCGCGTCTGGACTCCGTGACTGCTTCGAAGGTCAGTTGCAGCGGTGGGGGCAGGGGGCAGGGGGCACGGGCCCAGCCTTGCTTCACGGTCGGGCCATTGGCGTACCCGGCAACTCTCTCGTCAAATCTGCTCCTCAAATTGCAAGATCAATGAGCCAACCCATGTCCGCTGAGGTCGCCTAGTGGCAACCGAAACCCCGACCCCCGATCCGCGGCTACTCATGCCCTGGCACGAACTGCCACGGCAGCGCTTCGCCGACAGCCTCGCCCGTGGCCAGGTGGCGCATGCCCTGCTGCTCCACGGCGAGGGCGGCTTGCACAAGGTCCATCTCGCCCGTCAGCTGGGGCAGGCTCTGCTGTGCCAGCAGCCGCTATCGGGTGTGGCCTGCGGCAAGTGCCACAGTTGTCTGCTGTGCCAGGCCGGCAATCATCCGGACTGGACCGAGGTACAGCCGGTCGAATCGGCGATCATCCGCATTGATCAGATTCGTGAGCTGTCGGCACGGCTGGCCATGCGCCCGCAGATCGCCCAGCGCCAGGTGGCCTTGCTGTGGCCAGCCGAGCAGATGAATTCGGCCTCGTCCAATGCGCTGCTGAAAACCCTGGAGGAACCCTCTGCCGACACTCATCTGCTGCTGGTCAGTGATCGCGCCGGCCGGCTGTCGGCGACCATCCGCAGCCGTTGCCAGCGCATGCCGATCAGCGGCAGCAAGGCGCCGGAAACCGTCGTCAGCGTCGCCCGGATGGCGGGAGTCAGCCAGGCGCAGGCGCTGGCGGCGCTGGAACTCAGCGGCGGAGACCCGGAACTCGGCCTGCACTGGCTGGCGCCGGAACACTGGTCAGCCATCGTCGCGCTGGCGGCGCAACTGGTGGATCTGGCACTCGGGCGTCTGGACGCGAACGCTTTCGCCGGCGGCTACCGCAAGGAGGGCGTGGCTCTGCTGCAACGCTGGTCGAGACTGATCGCGCTGATGCTGGGCAGCGATGCCGTCAGCTCGGCCGCGTTCAAGCCGCTGGTCGAACTCGCGGGCGCGGTTCGCTACAGCACCTTGCTGCCCCTGGCCACGCAACTGGAGCGCGCTCGTGGCATGATTGGCAGCGGAGTTCGAGAAGACCTGATGGTTTACGATCTGGCCTTGCGCTGGTCGGAAGCCTTCATCACACAGGGACGCAGGCGCGAATCATGAGTACCGGACCGGGAATTCCACGCCAGGGCATCTTGTCGCTGTCGATCAAGGACAAGGGCGCGCTGTATCAGGCCTACATGCCCTTTCTCAAGGGCGGCGGCATCTTCGTGCCCACCCAGAAGCGCTATGGCATCGGCGACGAGGTCTTCATCCTGCTGTCGTTGATGGAAGAGAAGGACCGCATGCCGGTCGCGGGCAAGGTGGTCTGGGTGACGCCCAATGGCGCCCAGGGCAACCGTACCGCCGGCATCGGCGTGCAATTCAGCGAGAGCTCCGATGGCGAGGCCGTCAGGACCAAGATCGAGACCATGCTGGCGGGTACCTTGGGCTCCGAGCGGCCCACTCATACGATGTGACCCAATCGCTGCCCGGGGCGGCTGCAAGCGCAACACATTGCGCCTATACCGCAATGGCGCCTAGATTCCGGACGGATCGTGATCGCTGCGACATATACTCAAGACCAGGCGCCCCGGATCCGATCATGTCTTCATCGGCGACACATGCCTCCGAAATCCTGCTTCGCACCAGCGGCGATGCCCGGGTGCCCGAGCGCCTGTATGACCAGATGCTGGACAGCGATGGCAACCTGGTCCTCATCGAATCGCCTTTCCCCGACGAGCTCATCGCCTATCTGCGGCAGATGGCGCAACGCCGTGGTCACTCGATCTACGCCTGGGATGCTGAAGGCGGCCTCGCCAGTCTGCGCGAGCATGGGATCACCGTCGCCGGCAGCAAGCGCCTGTCCGAGGCGCTGCGCTTCGTGCTGCAGTCCGGGCATTTCGGGGTCTACATCTTTCCTGCCGACAGCGGCGAGCTGACGCCGCAGGTGCTGGCGCTGATGCGACAGATCGCCCGCGGCAAGGAGGGCGGCGACAAGCGTGTCGTGATCCTTGGCAGCGCGCTTGATCTGCCAGCGCCGCTGCAGAAACTGTCGTGCCTGATCCTGCATCGGCACGGTCCTTCGGAACGCCTGAGGCTGCGCGATGGGCGCTGGATCAGAGACTGATGCCTGAGACCATCCACAACGCCGGAGTCCTGATCGTCGCTAGCAACCGCGACGACCGGCGCGTGCTCTTCGACTCCTTCGATGGCGCTGAGTTTGAGGCCATCTACACCGCGCGCGACGTGGCCCAGGCGCATGCGCTGCTGGCACAGGATCCGGAACTGGCGCTGATCTTTGTCGAGTTCATTGATCCCTACGCCGAAGCGGAGGGACTTTGCCGCCTGCTGGCAGGTCATCCGCGCTGGCGGCTGGTGCCGCGGGTCGGCGTGCTGCCGGCTGGCGCACTGCCGCCCGGCGCTCCCGGCGGGCCGAATGCACCGGTGGCCGGCTGGGTGCGCAGCCCGATCAACGCCGCTGAGGCAATGCGCCAGGCGCGCGAGTTGATGGCACCACCGACCCCGGTGGTCGACAGAAGCGATGCCGGCTGGATCGAGCAGCTGGATGTGCCGGCGCTGATCGTCGATGTCGGCAGCGACAGCGTGCGCGGCGTCAATCAACGCGCCTGCCAGTTGCTGCGTGGCGATGCCGAGCAGATCACCGGCAGTTCGGCGCGGGCGCTGATCGGGCATCTGCCGCCGGTGCGTGACGAGGGCATGGGCCTGGGCGAGGGTCGGATAGAAGCCAATGGCGATCCCCGCCTGGTCGGTCTGGCGACCGTGGGCTACGGTGGCGGCAACGGCCGGTTGGTATTCCTGACGGCCAGCCCGCAAGCGGAGTCGCCTCTGGAAATGCTGGCCGGCATGGCCAGGACCGGGCTCGACACCCAGGGTGTGCAGCCGGTGCTGAAACGCCTGATCGCCGACTACGGACTCGATTTCTTCTATGTCTGTGTGGAGCGCGGCGGCACCGAGGCCGAACCGCAGGTCATGGCCGCGTTTCCGCGCACGGCTCAGGGCTCCTTGTATGCGGTCTGGCAGACTGAGTTGTACCGACGGGTGCTGGCCGGTTCCGAATTCAACGCGGCGGAAGATGCCGTCGCCCGCCTGGGCGAGCCCTTCTTCAAGCAGTTGCGCCTGAACAGTGTGCAGGCGGTGCCGCTCTACGGCGAGAGTCAGCGCGCCCTCGGTGCGCTGATCGCCGGCGGTCGCAAGCCGCAGCCGCGCGCCCCCGAGTTGCTGGCGGTGCTGCGTCTGGTGGGCTCGCATCTGGCGCTGCAGTCGCTGGTGGCGCGCTACCGCTCCGACAGCCGTTTCCAGGGCTTGCACGATTCGCTGACGCGACTGCCCAATCGTCTGCTGTTCAACGACCGCCTGCAGTCGGCCATTGCCGAAGCCGGGCGCAGCGGCGAGCTGTTTGCAGTGTTGTTTGTCGATCTGGACCGTTTCAAGACCATCAATGACAGCCTCGGGCATTCGGTCGGCGATCAGGTGCTGGGCGCCGTCGCCAAGCGGCTGCGCGCCACCGTGCGCGCGTCCGACACGGTCTCGCGCTATGCCGGTGACGAATTCACGCTGATCCTCAGGCACATCGTCAATCGCGAGGATGTCACCCGGATCGCCGACAAGATCGTCAAGGTGCTGGAAACGCCGCTGACGTTGACGGATGGCCGCGAACTGCAGATCACCGCCAGTCTGGGTATCAGTTTCTATCCCGAAGACGGCAAGGACGGCGAAACCCTGCTCAAGCACGCCGATGTGGCGATGTACAGCGCCAAGGGTCTGGGGCGCAACACCTACCAGGTCTACGTGGCGGTGCCCGAGGAATCGCACCGCCAGCGGCTGGATCTGGAAACCAAGCTGCGCGTGGCCGAGCGCAACAACGAGCTGCGCGCCTATTACCAGCCCCAGGTCGATGCCCAGACCGAAGACATCATCGGCATGGAATCGCTGATCCGCTGGGAACATCCGGAACTGGGTCTGATCAGTCCCGGATTCTTCATTCCGATCGCCGAGGACACCGGCCTGATCGTGCCGATCGGCGAGTGGATACTGCGCACTGCCTGCACCGATGCCAAACGCTGGCTGGACATGTTCGACGTGCCCTTGCGGGTCAGCGTCAACCTCTCGGCGCTGCAGCTGCGCCAGCCGAATCTGGTCGAAGTGGTGTCGCGGGCGCTGCAGGACACCGGCCTGCCCGGCGACAACCTCGATCTGGAGGTGACCGAGAGCATCAACATCAAGGACATCCCGAATCTGATGGAGGTACTCGGCCAGTTGCGGGAGCTGGGCTGCCATATCGCCATCGATGACTTCGGAACCGGCCAGTCCTCGCTCGACTACATCAAGCGTTTCCCGGCAGACCGGATCAAGATCGACCAGACCTTCGTGCGCAACATCGGCGTCGATCCGGCCGACGAAGCCATCGTCCGGGCGACCATCAACATGGCCCGCAACATGAATCGCATTGTGGTTGCCGAGGGCGTCGAGACTGAGGATCATCTGCGCTTCCTGCGCGAGTACGGCTGTCAGGAATTGCAGGGCTATCTGTTCGCCCGGCCGCTGCCGGCCGCGAGCTTCGAGAACCTGCTGAATGAGCGAGCTCGTCTGCTGGCCGAAATGGCAGATGAGTAGGAACTTTCTGCGTTGAGGCTGGTCAGACTCGGCAATCATCGACAATCGAGGATGCCGGGCTCATGGGGTTGAATCTGAGTTGGTCCGCGCCAACGCCGCGGTCGGCACCACCTGCCGCCAGGCAGGGGACCGTAGCGACAGGAGTTGCAGTGGAAGAGGCAGCAATCGATGCAGCCCTGGTGGAGCGCGTCCAGGCGGGCGACAGGCTGGCCTTCGACCTGCTGGTGCGCAAGTACCAGCATCGCATCATTGCGCTGATCCAGCGTTTTGTGCCGGACTGGCATGAAGCCCAGGATGTGGCCCAGGAGGCCTTCATCAAGGCCTATCGTGCCTTGCCGAACTTTCGTGGCGACAGCGCTTTCTATACCTGGCTGTACAAGATTTCCGTGAACACGGCCAAGAACTTTCTGGTGTCGCAGTCGCGACGTCCGCCGATGGACGACATCCTGCTGGAAGATGCCGTGCATCACGAGGCGGCCGGTCGGATGCATGAACGCGCCACGCCGGAAAACGAATTTCTGCGCGAAGAAGTGGAACGCACGGTCATTGCTGCGGTCGAAGAGTTACCGGAGGAAATCCGAACCGCGCTGACCTTGCGCGAAATCGATGGTCTGAGCTACGAAGAGATCGCCCAGATCATGAACTGCCCCATAGGCACGGTGCGTTCGCGCATCTTCAGGGGGCGCGATGCGGTGGATCGTCGGATTCGGCCGCTGGTGGAGGGTTGAGAGCGATGAGCGAAGATCTGCGAGAACAATTGTCGGCTTTGATGGATGGCGAACTGGGTCGCGACGAGCGCGCATTCCTGATGCGGCGCCTGGAGCACGATGCCGAATTGCGGGCCGCATGGACCCGCATGCACCTGATCCGCGATGTCATGACCCATCGGCCGGGTGGTGCGGCGACGCTGAATCTGGCGGACGGCGTGATGCAGGCGCTGGCTGATGAGGATCGTGCCGCGCCCAAGGCCGTGGCTTCAGCATCCGGACCGGCCTGGCGGCCGTGGGCGGGCCTGGCGGTTGCGGCATCGGTGGCCATGGCCGCGGTGTTTGCCGTGGCCCCCGAGCGTGCATTCGAGACCGGGCCATCCCTGGCGGAGACTGCCCCGGCACCCCGTGCGGCTTTGCCGGTGGGCGTGCCCGGGCCGATCGTGCCCAGTCTGCAGGATCTGGGCAGCGGCGTGCAGCCGGTGGCCGGTGAGCGTTCGCGGGTCCTGAGCGCGTCGCCGCTGCCGATGAGTGCCGAACAGATGCTGTTGATGCGGCATGGGCAGGTGGTGGACGGTTCCTGGTGGGTCGGCGGTGCCCAGCCGGTGTATGCGCAGCCCGAGCAGCGCCTGGTCGTGCCGGTGTCGGTGAGCGGCGAATAAGCCGGCAGTGTCCGTGCGCGTGCATCAATCGATATCAGTCATGGGCGCCAGGGTGCTGACGCTGTGGGCGATGCTGGTCTCGGCGCCGCTGGCGGCCCAGGCGGCAGGCAGCGCCGACTGGCATGCCTGGGCGGTGCGCATGGACAAGGCCCAGCAATCGCTGAATTACGATGCCACCATGGTCATCGATGTCGGTGACAACCACTGGGATCTGGTGGAGTTGTCGCAGCGCGTCGGCCCGGGTGGCCCCGAGCAGCAGTGGGTCAGTCTCAACGGCGCCGGGCGTCGGCAGCTGCGGACCTCGCAGGGCATCTCGGTTCTGGGTCCGGAGGGCGATCAGCGCATCGGCCGCGGCGCCCAACTGCGCCTGGGTGAGGCTTCCGGGCAACTGGCCAGTTCCTATCGGATCAGCATGGACGGCAGCGATCGGGTGGCGGGCCGGCAGGTGGTGCGCATGATCCTGCAACCGCTGCAGCCCGATCGCTATGGCCTGCATCTGTGGATCGACGCCGATACCGGCCTGCCGCTGCGCAGCGAACGGATCGGCAATGACGGCGGCATGCTCGAACGCCGGATGGTGACGCGCCTGACGGTACGCGGCTTTGCCGGCAGTCGTACCCAGGCGGCGCCACTGCGCAGTTCGCAGCCGCCGGGCTGGAGTCTGCCCAACGGATTCCGACTGGTCGGTACCGCGCTGGCGGTGCCCGGCCTGGCGGGAGCGCGCCAATGGGTGATCTCGGATGGCGTGGCCTGGGTGTCGGTCTATCAGATGACGCTGCCGACGGGACTGACGCTGGACAAGAGCGGCTGGCGCCATGGCGCCATGAGTCAGATCACGGTGCGCAGCGGTGACCACTGGTTCTATGTGCTCGGCGATCTGCCGCCGGAAACCCTGATGCGGGTAGGCCAGGCTGCCATTGCGGCTGAACCCTGAGCGATGCCCAAACCGGTATTTGCCCCCGGCGCTGCGTGTTGGAGTCGCGGCTCAGGGGTGGCTCGTGCTTTAATCGCCAGTTTCCCCCAAGCCCCCTGGTTGCCGATCCGACGCGGCCGGCGGAGCGCATGAGCCATGAATCACATACGTAATTTTTCGATTATCGCGCACGTCGATCACGGCAAGTCGACGCTGGCCGATCGTTTCATCCAGATCTGTGGCGGCCTGGCCGACCGCGAGATGGAGGCGCAGGTGCTCGACAGCAATCCGATCGAGCGCGAGCGCGGCATCACCATCAAGGCGCAGTCAGTGTCGCTGCCCTATCTGAGCGATGACGGCCAGACCTACGAGCTGAACTTCATCGACACGCCCGGGCATGTCGATTTCTCCTATGAGGTTTCGCGCTCGCTGGCGGCCTGCGAAGGGGCGCTGCTGGTGGTGGATGCCGCCCAGGGCGTGGAGGCCCAGAGCGTGGCCAACTGCTACACAGCGGTGGAGCAGGGCCTGGAAGTGGTTCCGGTGCTGAACAAGGTGGATCTGCCCTCGGCCGAGCCCGATCGGGTGCGCCAGGAGATCGAGGACGTCATCGGCATCGATGCCACCGACGCGATCGAGATCAGCGCCAAGACCGGCCTCAACGTGCGCCAGGTGCTGGAAGCGATCATCAAGCGGATTCCGCCGCCGACCCAATTCGCCGACACCACGCTGAAGGCGCTGATCATCGATTCCTGGTTCGACAACTACCTCGGCGTGATCTCGCTGGTGCGCGTGGTCCAGGGTGAGATCACCGTCGGCGACAAGATCCTGGTGATGTCCACCGGCCGGACCTGGTATGTCGAACAGGTGGGCGTGTTCACTCCCAAGCGACTGCGTCGCGACAAACTCAGCTGCGGTCAGGTGGGTTTTGTCTGTGCGGCGATCAAGGAAGTGCACGGGGCGCCGGTCGGCGACACCCTGACCAGTGCTGCCAAACCCGCCAGTGAAGCCCTGCCGGGTTTTCAGAAGATCAAGCCGAGGGTCTTTGCCGGTCTGTTCCCGACCGAGGCCGATGACTATCCGGCCATGCGCGAGGCCCTGGAGAAGCTGACTCTGAACGATTCGGCGCTGCAGTTCGAGCCCGAATCATCCGAAGCCATGGGCTTCGGTTTCCGCTGCGGCTTCCTCGGCATGCTGCATATGGAGATCGTGCAGGAGCGCCTGGAGCGCGAGTACGACCTCGATCTGATCACGACCGCGCCAACGGTGATCTATCAGGTGCTGCGCAAGGACGGGTCGATCTTCGAGCTGGACAATCCGGCGAAGATGCCGGTGGCCAGCGAGATGGAAGAAATCCGCGAGCCGATCATCGTGGCCAACATCCTGGTGCCGCCCGACTATGTCGGTCCGGTCATCAAGCTCTGCGAAGAAAAGCGCGGGCGTCAGAAGGGCATCAACTATCTCGGCACGCAGGTGCAGATCAACTACGAAATGCCGCTGGCCGAAGTGGTGCTGGACTTTTTCGATCGCCTGAAGTCCGCCAGCCGCGGCTACGCTTCCTTCGATTACCATCTGGATCGCTTCGAGGCGGGCCCCTTCGTGCGTCTGGACATACTGATCAATGGCGATCGCGTCGATGCGCTGTCGCTGATCGTGCATCGCGCGCAGGCCGACCGCAAGGGCCGCGACCTGGCCGAAAAGATGCGTGAACTGATTCCGCGGCAGATGTTCGATGTGGCTATCCAGGCGGCGGTCGGTGCCCAGATCATTGCCCGATCGACGGTCAAGGCACTGCGCAAGAACGTGCTCGCCAAATGCTACGGCGGCGACGTTTCGCGCAAGCGCAAGCTGCTGGACAAGCAGAAGGCCGGCAAGAAGCGGATGAAACAAGTGGGGCGGGTGGAGATTCCTCAGGAGGCATTCCTGGCGGTGCTTCAGGTGGATGATCGATAGGCTTCAGGGACGATAGGACGGGAACATGGATTTCGCGCTGATCTTGGTGATCTTGACCGGGCTGACCGGCGTGGTTTGGTTGATCGACAGCCTGTTCTTCCGGCGACGGCGGTTGGCTCTGCAAGGCGCCGGCCATGGTGCCGCTGGCGAACAGCAGGCCGGCGCGGCCCCGGCAGCGCGCGATCCGGTGGTGGTGGAGTACTCCAAGTCCTTCTTCCCGGTCATTCTGGCGGTGCTGCTGATCCGTTCCTTTCTGGTCGAGCCCTTCACCATACCGTCCAGTTCCATGGTGCCCACGCTGCTGATCGGCGACTTCATACTGGTCAACAAATACGCCTACGGGGTTCGGCTTCCGGTCGTCCACACCAAGATCTTCGAGGTGTCGGAACCCAAGCGCGGCGAGGTGGTGGTGTTTCGTCCGCCCCACCACCCGGACAAGAACTATGTGAAGCGACTGGTCGGGCTGCCGGGCGACAAGATCACGTACATCAACAACACGCTTTACGTCAACGACATCGCCATGCCGCAGACCTCGGTCGGCCGCTACTTCGCCGACGGCAGCAACAGCGAGTCCACAGGCGCCGAACTGCGCACGGAAACGCTGATGGATGTGCCGCACCAGATCCTGCTGGCCGGTGGTCAGGGACTGGTGCCTGGCGGTACATTCGTCGTCCCGCCCGGACACTATTTCATGATGGGCGACAACCGTGATAGAAGTGAGGACAGTCGCGTCTGGGGCGTCGTGCCTGAAGAAAATCTGGTCGGCCGCGCGTTTTTTGTCTGGATGCACTGGGACTGGAAAATCCGGGGCTTCGTCGCCTGGAGTCGTTTAGGCATGAAAGTGGGGTGATGCGATGGCTACTGCAGCAAGACAGCGCGGAATAACCTTGATCGGCTTCATCATCGTTCTGGGCGTGGTGGGATTTGCGATGTTCATCGGTGCCAAGCTGTTTCCGATGTACAGCGAATTCATGGCGGTCAAGGCGGCCATGTTGCAGGTCAAGAACACACCGGGATCAGCACGAATGAATCCGGATCAGGTCTGGAACATCCTGACCCGCACCTTCGAGACCAGTTATGTGGACAGCGTTTCCCGCCAGGATGTTCAGCTGGTGCGGCAGAATGGCTACATCCTCCGGATAGCCTACGAGGTGCGCAAACCGCTGGTCTACAACCTGGATGTGGTCGCCAAGTTCGATCATTCGGTGGATCTGACCCGGAGCGGCGAGCCCTAGTGCAGTCCAATCCGCTGCGACGCTTTGGCGTCGATTTTGTCGATCCGGCCCTGCTGGATCGTGCGCTGACGCATCGCAGTGCTGGACAGGCCAATTACGAGCGCCTGGAGTTTCTGGGCGACGCCCTGATCAACACCGCGGTCAGTATCGAGCTCTACCAGCGCTACCCGCGCTCTCCGGAGGGCGATCTGACCCGGCTGCGGGCGGCGCTGATCCGCGAATCCAGCCTGGCTGAACTGGCGCGGGGGATCGGTCTGTCCGACTACCTGCGCATGGGCGGCGGAGAACTGAAGAGCGGCGGTTACCGCCGGGATTCCATTCTTGCCGATACGCTGGAAGCACTGATCGCGGCGGTTTTTCTGGATTCGGGCTGGGAACGCTGTCAGGCCTTGATCCGGCAGATGTTTGCCGAGGCCATCGACGCCGTTGACATCAACGCGGTCAAGGATGCCAAGACCCGCCTGCAGGAGTGGTTGCAGGGGCGCGGCTTGCCCTTGCCCGACTATCAGCTGGTCGATACCGAGGGCAAGGACCACGACAAGACCTTCAGAGTGGCTTGTCGTATTGCCGATCTCGATTATTCCGCGGATGCGCAGGGGCGCAGCCGCAAATCTGCGGAGCAGGCGGCTGCGGCTGCGGTACTGGAACACATAGAACGGAGTCAGCCTCAGTGAATACCGCTGTCAGCCATCGCGCCGGATTCGCGGCCCTGGTGGGTCGTCCCAATGTCGGCAAATCAAGCCTGCTCAATGCCTTTGTCGGCGCCCATCTGGGAGCGGTTTCGGCCAAGCCGCACACCACCCGCCAGCGCCTGCTGGGTGTGCGCACCTTCGATACCAGTCAGATCGCCTTCGTCGACACCCCCGGAATCCAGAAGCGCCGCCCCACCGCCGTGCACAAGGCCATGGATCGGGCCGTGGATCAGGCGGTGGCCGAGGTCGATCTGATTGCGCTGGTGGTCGAGGCTGGCATCTGGAAGCCGGGTGATGCCGCGGCCCTGGAGCATGCCCGCGAAACCGGCCTGCCGATCGCCCTGATCATCAACAAGATCGATTTGCTCAAGGACAAGACCAAGTTGCTGCCCTTCATCGACAAGGTCGGCAAGCTGCATGACTTTGCCGTGGTCCTGATGGTCAGCGCGCGCCGCGAGCAGGGCACCGAAGACGCCTGCCAGCGCCTCGCGGCGCTGTTGCCGGAGCGCGAGCCGCTGTTCGAGGCCGATACCCTGACCGATCGCAGCGAGCGTCACCTGGCTGGCGAATTCGTTCGCGAGCAGCTGATGCGGCAGTTGGGCAATGAAGTGCCCTATGCCTGCGCCGTGGAAATCGAGGCCTTTGAGCTGGTCGGGCAACTGCGCCGCATCGCGGCCACGATCTGGGTCGAACGCGACGGCCAGAAGGCAATCGTCATCGGCGAGGGCGGAGAACGCCTCAAGCAGATCGGCAGCGCCGCGCGCCTGCAGATGGAGAAACTCTTCGGCGGCCGCGTCCACATCGAGATCTGGGTCAAGGTCCGCGCCGACTGGAGTGACAACGAACGCTCGCTCAGGCAATTGGGTTTCGACTGAGGCAGAATTTCCCGGCAGCGTGCAGGCTGGTCTGACATGGGAGTCGTTCCCGGTGCCCGTGTTCTGGCATCAACTGTGGGGCACGGGGCACGGGGCAGGGGCAGGGGCCCAGCTGCGGCGCAGGGTCGCAGGGTCGGCCGGCGCGCCCAGTTCATCGCTTCAAGTCTCGCCGGACGCAGAGCCAAGCGGCGAGGGGATCCTGGGTGAACGCCATGCGCATCAATGACCAGCCCGGCTTTGTCCTGCATCGGCGGCAGTATTCCGAATCCAGTCTGCTGCTGGAGGTCTTCAGCCGCGACCATGGCCGCATCGGTCTGATCGCCCGCGGCGCGCGGGGATCGAAGAGCGCGCTGCCGGCGTTGCTGCAGCCCTTTCAGGAGCTGCAACTGGATTTCATGGGCGCCGGTGAGCTGCAGCGACTGATCCGCGCCGAGCCTTTCGGGGTGGCGCTGGCGCTGCGCTCGGAGCGTGCCCTGGCCGGGCTCTATTGCAATGAACTCATGGTGCGACTGTTGCCACGCGGGGACGCTCACCCGGCCTTGTACCGGCGCTATGCCGCCGTGCTCGTGGCGCTGGTGGATGCTGCATCGATTGCCTGGCCGCTGCGCCTGTTCGAACGCGAACTGCTGGCTGAACTCGGCTACGCCGCGGATTTCTCTGAGGATGCCGACGGTGTCGCCATCGACCCCGCCATGCGCTATCGATTTCAGCCGGAAGAGGGCTTCGTTCGAGCTGACAAGAACACCGGCTACAGCGGCGCCGCGCTGCTGGCGGTGCAGCAGGGCATCGAGCCCGACGCCCCGCTGCTGCGCGAGCTGCGCCAGCTGTTCCGCGAGCTGATCAGCCTGCAGCTGCGCGGAGAACCCCTGCGCTCCTGGGGATTGCTCGCAGGTTTGGGGCGCTGAGCTAGTTGCGGTCAGCCAGTCGCTGAATGTTCTCGTTGATCTTGAACAGCACCATGATCAACTCGCAGTAGATGCGTGCGCCCAGCATGGCCAAAGGCACGCCGATGATCACCGTCAGCAGGCGGACGACAATTCCGCCCTCGCCGGCAAACAGCGTGAACAAGCCAGCGAGCGCGATGAGCGCCAGGGCCAGCCAGTAGATGAGGGTGACGATCTTCGGAGTGATCATCGAATCGAAGTGCAGTAGATCGCGCATGGTCATGCCCCTGTTGGGTGGGATAGGACAAGCAGGTCTTGCCGCGCCATCTTAGCCCAATCCGGGTTCGAACAGGCGTAGCCCCGGAATCAATGGCTGCGGCCGTTATCCTGAGGTGCGTGCAGAACTGGCCTGCACCGGCGTGGCACCGCGTTCCAGCAGCGACAGGGTCAGGGCCAGGATGCTCTCGATGTCGCGCTGCTGCTCGCGACTGATGCCGTGTCCGGCCCGCAGCAGCGACTCAAGCACGCCGCTGGCTTGTCCCAGGCGATCGCACCCGGTCAGGGCGCAGGCAGCGCCGAGGCGGTGCAGGTGGCTGAGTGATGTAGCCAGAGCCCCAGGCTGCGGCAGGGTAGAGATCCAGTGCTCGGCCGTCTGCAGTTCCTTCAGCAGCATCAGTCGCAGCGCTTGCAGGGTTTCGATACGACCACCGAGGCGGGTCAGCGCGGGCTGGTCACTGAGCACAGGCAACTCGGCTGTCTGCGCTTCATCCTCGCTCCCGGCGGCCAGCGCAGCCAAAGCCCCGGTCCCGATTTCCAGCCAGGCCAACAGCCGGCCCTGATCCACGGGTTTGCGCAGAAAGACCACGCCTCCGGGCAAGGCCGTGCCCGAGAGTTCGTCGCCGGAGGTCAGCAACGCCGGCCACGGCAGCGGCTGCGAACGCTGCTGCAACCACTGCAAACCATCGCCATCGGGCAGCCGCCGGTCGATGATGATGCGATCGAATCCGCCATTCGCCAGTTGCGATTGGGCGTGGTCCAGGCAGGCACTGAGTGCAGCGATGTGGCCGCGCGAGCGCAGCAGCTCAAGCAGCCAGGTGGCGGCTATCGGATCGTCGTCGACGATCAGGCAGGTGAGGGCGGTCATGGAGGCAGCATAGTCGCGGCCGACTCAATGTGACAGAAGGTCGCGCCCGGACGGCCAGTACGCTAGATTGCTGCGTTTGCATTGACAGGCTGGACCGTACATTGGAATTGCTGATACAGGATCTCGCCCATGATGGGCGCGGCATCGCCCGGGCCGGACAGAAGGCCGTATTCGTCTCCGGCGCCTTGCCGGGAGAGCGGGTGCTGGCGCATGTGGTCAAGCGCCATCGTCAATACGACGATGCGGTGGCTGACGAGATTCTGGAAGCCAGTCCCGACCGCATCCAGCCGCATTGCGCCCATGCCCAGATCTGTTCGGGCTGCAGCCTGCAGCATCTGTCGCCGCAGCAGCAAATCGAATTCAAGCAGAAACACCTGATCGACAACCTCGAGCGCATCGGCAAGGTCAGCCCGCAGCGTTTGCTGCCACCGCTGCAGCGCGATATCTGGGGCTACAGACGCAAGGCCCGGCTGTCGGTGCGCCATGTCGAAAAAAAGGGCAAGGCGCTGGTCGGCTTTCGTGAGGCCAACGGCCGCTATGTGGCCGAGTTGCAGCACTGTCCGGTGCTGGATGAGCGGGTGGGCCCGTTGCTGGGGGCCTTGTCGGCGCTGGTGACGAACATGGATGCCCGCGCCTCGATCCCGCAGATCGAGGTCGCCGCCGCCGAGCGCGCGGTGCTGGTGTTTCGCCATCTGCATCCGCTGTCGGCCGGCGATCGCGCCCGTCTGCGCCAGTTCGGGCTGGATCACGGGCTCGACATCGTGCTGCAACCGGCCGGCAATGACAGTCTGGTCGACCTCGATGGCGCCGCGCCCGCTGCGCTCAGCTACGCCATCGACGACACGCTGTCACTGCAGTATCTGCCGCTGGACTTCGTGCAGGTCAACGACAGCATCAACCGCGCCATGATCGTGCAGGCGCTGGAACTTCTGGCCGTGGGGCCCGCGGACCGCGTGCTCGATCTCTATTGCGGGCTGGGCAATTTCACCTTGCCGCTGGCCCGTCAGGCGGCCTCGGTTTTTGGAGTGGAGGGCGATGCCGGTCTGATCGAGCGCGCCCGTGCCAATGCCAGCCGCTGTGGCATCGCCAACATCGACTATGCCGTCGCCGATCTCAGCCTTGATCACAGTGGTGCCGCCTGGGCGCAGGGCGATTACAGCCGCATGCTGCTGGATCCGCCGCGTGCTGGCGCCGAAGCGGTGTTCGACTATCTGCCCGGGTCCGCCGTGGAGCGTCTGGTGTATGTCTCCTGTCATCCCGGCACACTGGCCCGCGACACCGCCATGCTGGTGCAGCGCAAGGGTTTCGATCTGATTGCCGCCGGCGTCATGGACATGTTTCCGCACACCGCCCATGTCGAAAGCATGGCCTTGTTCGTGCGCCGTTGAGTTGCCAGGCGCCCAAGCCGATCAGGACCTGTAGATGGCCATCGAAATCGAACGCAAGTTCCTGCTCAGGGGTGAGGATTGGCGCCAGCAGGTGCAGCGCAGTGCCTACATGGCGCAAGGTTATCTGGGTGGTACCCGGGCCTCGGTGCGGGTGCGGGTCAGTGGCGATCAGGCCTGGCTCAACATCAAGAGCCAGACCCGCGGCAGCACCCGCCTTGAGTTCGAGTATCCGATTCCGCGGGCGGACGCCGAGGTTCTGCTGGAACAGCTGGCGGATGGTCCGGTGGTCTCCAAGACCCGGCACTACGTGGAGATCGGCAGCCATGTGTTCGAGATCGACGAGTTCGACGGCGCCAATCAGGGTCTGATCGTGGCTGAAATCGAGGTTGGCAGCGCCGATGAGGATTTCCCCAGGCCGTCCTGGCTGGGCCTGGAGGTGACCGAGGATATGCGCTACTACAACCTCAGTCTGGTCAAGCGCCCTTTTACCCAGTGGGAGCAGTCATGAGTGCCCTGATGATCGGTATTTCCGGTGCCGAGCTTGGCGCCGACGAGCGCGAGTGGCTGGTGCACCCGGCGGTCGCCGGCGTGATTCTGTTCAGCCGCAACTATGCGAACCGGGCCCAACTCGCCGATCTCTGCGCGCAGATTCGGGCGCTGGCGCCGGACAGCATCATTGCGGTGGATCAGGAAGGCGGGCGGGTGCAGCGTTTCCGCGAGGGCTTCACGCCGCTGCCGCCGCTCGCCGGCATCGGCCAGTTGCACCAGCGATTACCCGCAGCGGCGCGGCGCGCGACCCGCTTGCACGCCGAAATCATGGCGGTGGAGATTCTGGCGGCGGGGCTGGACCTCAGCTTTGCCCCGGTGGCCGATCTCGGTCGCGGCAATCTGGCGATCGGCGATCGCGCCTTCGACGCCGATCCCGAGGCCTGCGCGCAGCTGGCAACGCTGTACGCCGACACCCTGCAGGCCGTCGGCATGCCGGCCACGCTGAAACACTTTCCCGGTCACGGCAGTGTGCTGGCCGACACCCATCATGACCGCGCCATCGACAGCCGCACGCCGGCCGAGATCTTCGATCAGGATCTGTTGCCCTTTGTGACCGGCATGCTGGCTGGCGCGCGGGCGGTGATGATGGCGCACGTCGAGTACCCGAACGTCAGTTCCGAGGCAGCGGGTTATTCCCGCTACTGGATCCAGGACGTGCTGCGTCAGGCCCTGGATTTCCGCGGCGTGGTGATTTCCGATGACATCGGCATGGTTGCGGGCGCCGCGCTGGGGGCGGTCGGGGATCGGCTCCGCGCCCATCGTGACGCAGGCTGTGATCTGATCCTGGTGTGCGCCCCGGACCTGGTGCCGACTGCGCTGGATGCTGCCGGCGCGCTGCGCCTGCGTGCCACCACCCGACTCAGTCGAGCTCTGCGTGGTCGCCTGCGGGCGCCACTGCGACGGGCCTTCGAAAGCTCGACTTGGCCTGACCGCGCCGCTAGGCTGGGCGCTTTGCTGGAGTTGATGGATCCATGAGCAAACTCGATTACCAGACGGCGCTGGAACGCGCCGATCTGCTGCACGACCGGCCAGCACTGGAGGCGGCGCTGGACCGCATGGCGGCTGAAATCAGCGAACGCCTGAAGGGTCAACGTCCGATCTATGTCACGGTCTTGACTGGTGGTCTGATCACGGCCGGCATGCTGGCACCGCGGGTGGATGTCGATCTGGACTTCGATTATGTCCATGTCACCCGCTATCACGGCGAGACCAAGGGCGGTGAACTGCACTGGAAGGCGCGCCCGCGATACGATTTCGCCGGCCGTCCAGTGATTTTCGTCGACGATATCCTCGATGAAGGCCACACGCTGGATGCGCTGAAAAAGCATGCGCTCAGTGCCGGCGCCACTGCGGTCTACATCGCCGTGCTGGTCAAGAAGGAGCACGATCGCTGCGTGCCTGGCGTCGTGGCCGATTTCGTCGGCCTGACCGTGCCCGATCGCTATGTCTTTGGCTTCGGCATGGATTTCGAAGAGCACGGACGCAGCCTGTTCGGGATCTACGCCATATGAGCCGAGCGGATATCGGGATCATTGGTGGCACCGGCTTCGGCCGTCTGGCCGAGCTGCAGTCGGCGCAGGCGCTGGATCTGGACACCGCCTATGGCCAGCCTTCGAGTCCGGTGCTGGTCGGTAGCATGGCTTCGGTGCCGGTAGCCTTTCTGGCGCGCCATGGCACGCCGCACCGCATCGCGCCGCATCGCGTCAATTATGCGGCCAATATCGCGGCGCTGAAGGCGGTCGGGGTCCGTCGGATCATCGCCATCAATGCGGTGGGCGGCATCGCCGAGTGGGCGGGACCTGGCGTGCTGGCGCTGCCGGATCAGCTCATCGATTACAGTCATGGTCGCATCAGCAGTTTCAGTGATGTCGAGGGGCAGGCAGTCGAGCACATCGATTTCACCGACCCCTTCAGTCAGACCCTTAGGCTGAAGTTGCTGGAAGCGGCGCGAAGCGCGGCGATCGATCTGCACGATGGTGGCGTGCTGGCCGTGACCCAGGGGCCGCGCCTGGAAACCCGTGCCGAGATCGTGCGTCTGGCGCGCGACGGCTGTGATCTGGTCGGCATGACCTCGATGCCCGAGGCCGCGCTCGCCCGCGAAGCCGGCATCGACTACGCCGCCATTGCCGTGGTTGCCAATGCGGCTGCCGGCTGCGGCGGCAGCGAAGTCATCGGCATGCACGAGATCGAGCAGACGCTGGCGCAGGCCATGCACCGGGTGTTGAAGCTGGTGAATGCGCTGCTGCCGAGCCTGTAGCGCGCTTGCGCCTGTGGTATCTATGTCGTCGGATTCATCCGATTTCAGGACGGTGCGCTGATGGCCCAGCACGAGACCATGTCCAAGGTGGACACCGCATGGCTGCGGATGGAACGTCCCACCAATCTGATGATGATCACCGGCGTGGTCGTGCTCGACCATGCCATCGACGTGACCCAGCTCAAACGCGCGGTCGAGGCCCGCTTCCTGGCTTTCAGGCGCTTTAGCCAGCGCGCCGTCGAACTGGCCGGACAGTGGTTCTGGGAAACCGACGATTCCTTCGACATCAACTGGCACGTGCGCCGCGCTGCGCTGCCGCAGCCCTCCGGCAAGCCCGAACTGCAGGAATATGTCAGCAATCTGGCCAGTTCGCCGCTGGATACCAGCAAGCCCTTGTGGCAGTTCCATCTGATCGAGAACTACGACGGCGGCGGCGCGCTGGTGATCCGCATCCATCATTGCTACGCCGACGGCATAGCCCTGGTGCAGGTCATGCTGTCGCTGATGGACAGCACGGCCGCTGGTCGCCATGACAAGCCGCATCCCAAATCCAGGCTGAAGCAGGCCGGCGGGACCATCTTCGAGCGGCTGCTGGCGCCGGCGCGGCACAGCGTGGAGCATGCCGCCGAATTCGTGGAATCGGCACTGGGCATGGCCTTCGACTGGATGCGACATCCGGCCGGGGCGGCCGAATCGCTGCTGGATACCGCCCGGACGGGGACCCGCGAGGCTACCGAGATCGGCAAGGAGCTGATCCATGCCCTGACCCTGTCGGATGATCCGCCGACCCGCTTCAAGGGACGCCTCGGGGTGTTCAAGCGCGTGGCCTGGTGTGATCCGCTGCCGCTGGCCGAGGTCAAGGCCGCCGGCAAGGCGCTGGGTGCCACCGTCAACGATGTGCTGATGGCCTGCGCCGCCGGTGCCATGCGCGCCTACATGCTCGATCGCGGCGACGAGGTCGATGGGCTGAAGATCCGCGCGACCGTGCCGGTCAACCTGCGACCGCTCGAACATGCGCGTGAGCTCGGCAACCATTTCGGACTGGTGTTCCTGGATCTGCCCGTCGGCGAGCCCAATCCGGTGGCCCGGGTGCATGCGGTGCGCGCGAGCATGAATGAGCTCAAGCATTCCAAGCAGGCTCTGGTCTCCTACGGTTTGTTGAGTGCGCTGGGCGTGGGCCCGGCCATGCTGCAGCGGCCGGCGCTGGAGATGCTGAGCCGCAAGGCCACCACGGTGGCCACCAATGTGCCGGGACCGTCGGCGCCCCTGTATCTGTGTGGCGGCCAGGTACGCGAAATGATGTTCTGGGTGCCACAGACCGGCTCGATAGCCATGGGCATCAGCATCCTGAGCTATGCCGATTCGGTCTATTTCGGGCTGATCTCCGACAGCAAGCTGGTGCCCGATCCGGAGCAGATCATCCAGCGCTTCGGTGCCGAACTGGAGAAACTGCTGCTGATCGCGCTGATGCAGGAGGGTGATGAGCCGATCACGGCCGAGAGCGCCGAGCACATGCTGGCCGGGATGGCTGCATCAAAGGCAGCCGCAAGGCCGAAATCCGCTGTAAAGCCGAAATCTGCCGCGAAGCCCAAAGCCGCCGCAAAGCCCAAGGCCGCCGCAAAGCCCAAGGCCGCCGCAAAGCCCAAGGCCGCCGCAAAGCCCAAGGCCGCCGCAAAGCCCAAGGCCGCTGCAAAGCCGAAATCCGCTGCAATGCCCAAAGCCCCGAAGAAGGCTCGCACCTAGCCCAACGGTCTCGGCGCTGCCCGGGCGGGTCCGTGGACCGTGGCCAGGCACCCTGCGCAGTTCGTGAGTAAGCGCACAGACGCCACTTCGGGCTTACACTAAGGTGGCAGACAGCAGGCGCAGGTCGAACCTGTCAAACCACCTGAGCAGTTGATGCTTTGTGCTTGATTCTAAATGCCCTATCCTATGGTCATCTGACCCAGAAGGGCGGGAGGGCCAAAATGGCCGAGAAGATCTTGAATCGATTGAGCCTGTCGGCAGTCACTCTGGCAGTGGCACTGGCGTGCGTGCCGGAGCCAGGGCATGCCCAGGCGCAGAACTTCCAGATGCGCTTGGACCGGGCGATCGTCTACACGCCACTCTATCCCGGCGGATTTGCCGACACGGTGCCGCCGTACAGTATGTGTCGCTACAACGGCGATGGTAACAGTGGCATGGCACTGCGCTTCCGCTACACCTGGAACAACACCTTTCAGGAGTACATCTACACCGAACCTGGCTCTACCTTCTATCCCTATTACTACATGCAGGGCGTCAATCCGAACCCGGCACTGGTGCCTGCGACCTCGGGCTTTGGCCCCGTTTACAAGGACGTGGATGTTGGCCTGCTGACCGGCCCGGTGAACACCCTCGGCGTGCATACGCTCACCTTCCGCGGTCGCACCTCAGGATTCTTCGGTCAGCCCGTCATGACGGCTTCTCTGCCAGTGCAGATCGAAACGTTGTTCGAGCCCTATCCCACGGTCTACCGTGAAGTGCCTGATGGCTCGCTGGATATGCCAACGCGTCCTTGGTTTGCCTGGAGTCAGTCGGGAACGCCCGAGAGCGTTCGTTTTGACGTCGCCCCGTGCAGCAATGTGGCGGCGACGAACAACTCCGAGTGCACCTCGTCAATGCCATTCGCACCCACGACCACCGCCTGTGGCAGCAGCCTCTACTGCTCTTCAGGTACAGCGAATATCTTGCAACTGCCGATCACGCTGGCGCGCAACACGGCCTATGAATATCGAGTGATCGGTAGAAACATCTGCGGTCTCAGCGACGAGCTGGCGTCGACGCCGTCGCGGCCTTTCTTCCGCACCGCGCAGGCCTGTTTCACCAATGGCGGGTTCATTCCGGACGGTGGCACAGTGAACTTCGATTTCGCCACGGCCAGTCAGTTCCCGAATTCGCTGGCGCCCAATCTACGCGTGACCGTGCATGCCAATCACGCCCAGGTGAGTGACCTGCGCATTTCCTTGACCAAGACTTTTCCGGACGCGGCAGGGCCATTGTTGTTGTTGGATCGTCCCACCGGAGCAAACTGCTCCGGCCCTCGAATCCAGGCAGTTTTTCGCGACGGTGCCATCTCTGCGGTGTCGGCCTGCCGGAATCAGGAACCTGCCATCGGCGGCGCCATTTCTCCAGTGCAGAGTCTGGCTTCTTTCGCCCCAATCCAGGGCGGCGGAAACTGGCGGCTGACCGTGGAAGACACCAATGCCAACGGCAAGGCAGGATCGCTGCTGGAATGGTGCTTGTCGACCAATAACGAAGTTCCGATCTTCCCCGCCGCCTTTATAGATCCGATCATCTGGGGCAACGGCTTCGAGACTGTCAGCCCCTGAGCGCTTACCACCGGGCGAGCTAAGCAGCTAAGCAGCTAAGCAGCTAAGCAGCTAAGCAGCTAAGCAGCTAAGCAGCTAAGCAGCTAAGCAGCTAAGCAGCTAAGCAGCTAAGCAGCTAAGCAGCTATGCAGCTTGGCCGCTGCGCCGCCCCGTCGCCCCGTCGCCCCGTCGCCCCGTCGCCCCGTCGCCCCGTCGCCGTGCAAAGTAGCTGCGCACAAACTCCGGCGCCAGTTCGCCTCGTGCTTCCTCGATGTGCTGCTTCCAGAAGGCTAGCTCCTCTGAAACATGAATGAGCACTTTGAGCAGGAGCTCAGTTGCTATCTCAGTAGAAGTGAAGTAGTCTGTCTGTTACTGGGTGTCACATTCGATACGAAATGAGCAATCCTGAAGGAATCGGGTTGCTTGTGAGCGCCGTTGGCAATGCTGACTACCAGTCCCAAATCAGGCGTGACAAATGCAAATCTAACTGGGGAGTTAACGGTGATGCTTCACAATCGGATTTACACTGTAGTTGGTCTAGTGTTTTTGATCCTTATTGCGTCGCCATCCGTGGCGAATGCGTTAACAATCAATGGGTTGTTGGTTCAGCAGACTGACTGCAGTCCTGTCAATATTGCCTACAATTGCTCCGGGACAACGCTGTCCACGTTCACGAATATACCGAGCGGTAGCGGAACCGTGTACGCGCAAATGATGAAAGATACATACACGAAGGTGAAGTGTATTAATGTCAAGGGGAGTGTATCGGATCGAACTTCAACGGTATCCCTTAATGCAGGAACGGGCAGTGCTCAACTAAAAATGAGCACTCAGGTTTTTTATTCAGTTGGGGATGGTGTCTCCTGCTCTGGTCTCGTGACCGGGATTAATTTATCGAGCCCGGCGATAACGTTTGTTAGGGACATTCCCTAGGCTTGCGTGAAATCAGCAAAGCGGCGCCGTAAATTGTCTGTCTCGCGCCAGTTATGTGTCAAATAATGCGTTGACTGCGACGCTCGGCCGAGCGTCGCAGTGTCATTAAGAGCAACCTAATCTTCGAGCTCTTCTCGCGCTTCCTCGATGTCCAGCGCCTCCATGGCGTCGACCGGTTCGATGGCTACGGCATCCTGGTAGGCCTTGAGCGCGTCGCTGCTGCGCTTCTTGCCGAACATCATCAGCAGGCCATTGCCGTACTCGATGTGGGCGATGGGCGCCTGCGGTGTGAGTTTCAGGGCTTCCTGGAAGTGCTTGATGCCGGTGTCGGTCTTGGCACCGTAGGTCATGCCTCCGATCAGTGCACCGATCTTGTCGATGATCTCGGCGTGATACAGGCCCATCGCCGTGTGCGCCTCGGCATGGGCTGGTGACAGCTTCAGCGTGCGCTCCAGGCTCTCCTTGATCTTGCCGCCCAGGCCCTGCGCCAGTGCCTTGGTGATCGAGATGCACTGGCTGTAGCGGCCCAGCGCGAAGGCGTGGAAGTAGTGGGCATTGGCATCGTCGGGCATGGCCTTGATGGCGGCTTCGGCACGCTTGGCGCAGTGTTCGAAATGACCCACGCGATCGGCTTCCCTGGCCAGATAGGTGGCGTAGATGCCCTCAGCCTTGTTGGCGATGGTGGCCGCGATCACCCCGAGCGCATCGGCAGCTTCGGTGGCCTTCTGGAATTCGCCACGATGGAAGTCGCGCCAGGCCTCCTGCATCGCCGCAGCCACCGCGTCGGCGTCGCCGCAGTCCTTCAGCGCGGGATGCTTCTTCTGCAGCGCCGCCACATGCTTCTTGTCCGGGAAGGGCTCCTGGTCACCGGCATGGAGTCTGGGCCAGGCTTTGCTCAGCTTGCTTCCGGCGTAGTCGAAATCAGAACTGGCGTGCGGAAACTTGACCCATTTCTTTGCTGCCACGATTGCTCTCCAGAATGCGTCGATCGAATGCCGAGCATCGACAAAGGGTGCGTCGCTGGCAAGGGGTGGATGCGAGATTGTGCAGTCGGCGCACTCCGGCGCCATTCGGAAATAGCTGAACAATCCACCTAAAGCCGGCGCTGCTTAGTGTGATTGTTCTATGGGCAGCGCTTACTTTGACTGTCAAGCGCGAGTGTAGTGGCGCTCAGTTTCCATCAATGAGGAGTTTAACCATGGCTACGAAAAAGCTCGCCGGCAAGAAAGTGGTGCGCAATGCCAAGCGCGAAGTCAACGAAGTGCGCGAGAACGCGCGTGATCTGCTGCTGGCGTCGATCGGTGCAGTGTCGATCACCCGCAAGCAGGGTGTCAGCTTCGTCGGCAATCTGCTGGAGCAGGGCCAGAATCTGCGCGGTCGTGCGCTGAAATTGGCCGAGCACAAGGTCGCCGACGTCCGCCAGCAGGTGGAAGGCGTGATTGGCAAGGTGCAGCAGCGCGCTGCCGCCAATCTGAGCCAGGTCGAGACCGTGGTCGGCGGTCAGGTGACCCGCGTGCTCGGTCGTCTGGGCGTGCCGTCCAAGGCTGACGTCAAGGAGCTCTCGCGCCGTGTGGCCGAGCTCAACAAGCAGGTCAAGGCGCTGCAGGCTGCGCGCAAGACTGGCGAAGCCAAGGCTGCCTGATCAGGGCGGTACCTGAGTGATGCCGAAGGGCCGGAGCAATCCGGCCCTTCCTGTTTCAGTTGTTGCCCAGATACTGATCGGCCAGCCGGGTCAGATGGGCGCGCTCGGCTGACTTCAGGTAGGGCGCAATCAGCACCATCACCTGATAGATGCCGCGACCCAGATCGACTTCCGATTTGGCACTGGTCGCCGGCTTGATCTGCTGGAAATTGAGCCAGAAGGTGGTCAGTACCACCGTGTTCTGAGAGATCGCCTCGATTTCCCGCTGGCTGGCGAGCATCGTCCCGGCCTTGACCATTTCCGTGCAGACGGTCGAAATGCTCTCGTGCGCCCGTTTGAGGATGCGCGAGAAATGCATCTTCAGCTTGCGGCTGCGGGTGAGCAGGTCGACCAGGTCACGATAGACGAAGCGATAGTCCCAGATGCACTCGAACACCAGATGCATCTGCAGCCACATGTCCTCGAGATTGGGTGTACGCCCCTCCGGTACCAGCAAGGCATCACCGATACGCTCCTCGAAGCGCGCAAACAGCTGCTCGATGATGTCGTCCTTGTTGCGGAAGTGGTAGTACAGGTTTCCCGGACTGATCTCGAGTTCGTCGGCGATGTGATTGGTGGTGACGTTGGGCTCACCCTGCACGTTGAACATTTCCAGGCTCTTGGCCAGGATCCGATCACGCGTCTTGACTGGCACCGGTTCGGGGCTCACATCGACCTCAGAAGTTTCCGCCGAGGCGTTTGACCAGATCGATGTACTTCTGTTTCGCCTCGTCATGGGTGAGGCCCTTGAGCTTTTCCCAGGCTTCGTACTTGGCAGTGCCGACGAAGTCGAAGAAACCTGGCTTCGGGCCTGACACATCGCCCTCGGTTGCCTGCTTGAAGTGGCTGTACAGCTTCAGCATGGTGTCGTTGTCCGGACGTTCCGGCAACTGCTTGGCGGCTTCGGTGGCGGCTTGAAACTGGCTTTCGATGTCTGACATGTGTCTCTTCCCCAGAAATTGATGGTCAATCCCGGTCGCCACTATCGTTCCGACGATCAGGATTCGCAAGTGTTCCTGACGACCCTCTCTACAACTATCACGATCGAGTTGCTAGCGGCTCGGCTTCAGGCTGGTTATCTTAGGCGACAATCCGCCGGTTCCGCGGCGGCCCAAATCTCGAAGAATTCGGGGGAGGAACAGGCATGACTTACTTCGTTACGGGCGCCACCGGTTTTCTGGGTCGATTCCTGATCGGGAATCTGCTCCAGCGCAAGGGCACGATTCATGTGCTGGTCCGACGTGGCTCCAAGGAGAAGTTCGAAGCCTTGCAGGCCAGGTATCCGGAAGCCGGGGATCGTCTGGTGGCTGTCACCGGCGATCTGACCAAGGCCAAACTCGGTTTGAGTGCCCAGGCGCAGTCGCAGCTGAAGGGCAAGATCAAGCACTTCTTCCATCTCGCGGCCATCTATGACCTGTCGGCCAGCGCCGAATCGCAGCAGGCGGCGAACATCGACGGTACCCGCAATGCGGTGCAGCTGGCGGACGCGCTGGGGGCGGGTTGTTTCCATCATGTCAGTTCGATTGCCGCCGCGGGCCTGTATTCGGGCGTGTTCCGCGAGGACATGTTCGACGAGGCGGAGAACCTGGAACACCCGTATTTCCGCACCAAGCATGATTCCGAGGGCATCGTCCGCAAGGAATGCAAGCGTCCCTTCCGGATCTACAGGCCAGGCATGGTCGTCGGTCATTCGCAGACCGGTGAGATCGACAAGATCGACGGTCCCTATTACTTCTTCACCCTGCTCAAGCGCATGCGTGAGCTGCTGCCGCCGTGGATGCCACTGCTGGGTGTGGAGGGTGGACGCATCAATCTGGTGCCGGTGGATTTCGTGGTCAACGCCATGGACCACATTGCCCATGAGAAGGGTTACGACGGCGGCTGTTTCCACCTCACCGATCCCGCGCCCCGCCGCGTCGGTGAGGTCCTGAACAGCTTTGCCTACGCCGGACATGCGCCGGAAATGACCATGCGCATCGACGCGCGCATCTTCCAGATCATCCCGGCTTCGATACGCGGGGCCATCGGCATGCTGCCGCCGGTGCGCCGCATCATGGGGCACGTACTGAAGAGCCTGAACATCCCGGCGGATGTCATGAAGTTCTTCAACTATCCGACCCGTTTCGACAGTCGCGAGACCGAGCGCGCGCTGAAGGGCACCGGCATCAAGGTGCCGGATCTCGACACCTATGCCTGGCGGCTCTGGGATTACTGGGAGCGCCACCTGGACCCGGATCTGTTTGTTGATCGCTCGCTGTCCAGTCGGGTCAAGGACAGGGTGGTTCTGATCACCGGTGGCTCTTCAGGCATCGGACTTGCCACCGCCAAGAAGGTGGCTGCAGCGGGTGCACGCACGCTGATCTGCGCTCGCGGTCTGGAGGACCTGGAGAAGGCCAAGGCCGAGATCGAGGCCGAGACCAAGAACGCCAAGGTCTTCATCTACCAGGTGGATCTGGCGGAACTGGCCTCGGCCGACGAGCTGGTCAAGAAAGTCACTTCCGATCATGGGGGTGTCGATGTATTGATCAACAACGCCGGGCGCTCGATCCGTCGATCGATCGAATTGTCCTATGACAGGTTCCACGATTTCGAGCGCACCATGCAGCTGAACTACTTCGGCTCACTGCGGCTGGTCATGGGTTTCCTGCCGGGCATGACCGAGCGTCGCCGGGGCCATGTGATCAACATCAGCTCGATCGGTGTGCTCACCAATGCGCCGCGCTTCTCGGCCTATGTGGCCAGCAAGGCTGCGCTGGATGCCTTCTCGCGCTGCGCCGCCAGCGAGTTCTCCGACAAGAACATCCACTTCACGATCATCAACATGCCCTTGGTGAAGACCCCGATGATCGGTCCCACCAAGATCTACGACAACGTCCCGACGCTGACCCCGGACGAGGCCGGCGACATGGTCGTGCGCGGCATCATCGAACGCCCGCATCGATTGGCGACCCGCATGGGTATCTTCGCGGAAATGCTGCATCTGATGGCGCCCAAGGTCTACCAGGTGGTGCTCAACACCGCCTTCCAGCTGTTCCCGGATTCCGCCGCTGCCAAGGGTGTGAAGGGCGGCCAGGAAGCACCGCCGTCGAGCGAGCAGGTGGCTTTCGCATCGCTGATGCGCGGCGTGCACTGGTAGCCGCCGGGCAGCATCGCTGCAAACGAAAAGGCGCCCTCGGGGGCGCCTTTTTCGTGTTCAGATCATGCTCTGGCCATGATGCGGATCGTTGATCTGCAATGCTCTCAACGTGCGCATCTGCACACCGACAGCCATGCCGTCACGTAGGCCGAGGGTGCCGCGCAGCGGCTCCCCGGCGCTCCTTGGGTGGCATGTGTGCCGGGGAACGCGCCTGCGGCGCGCACCCTCGGCCTACCGCTGGACCGGGATCTTGATCGCGCCGTAGCTCGTTGCCAGTTGGGCTGACCTGGAAAAAGGTGCCCGCCAGCCGGCCGGTCGGGGAGGGCGATCGGCAAAAAACGTTGGCTGGCGGACATGGAAAAGGGGCGCAGGTACTGCGCCGCAGGCCGGCGAGTTGCTCGCCGACCTGTTGTGCGCCTGAATCAGGCAGCCGGCTTGGAGTCTGCAGTCGCGACCGCGGCTTCGGTGGCCTTCGGAGCGGCGACCTTCTTCGGAGCGGCAGCTTTCTTCGGAGCAGCAGCCTTCGGAGCGGCAGCCTTCGGAGCAGCAGCCTTCGGAGCAGCAGCCTTCGGAGCGGCAGCCTTCGGAGCGGCAGCCTTCGGAGCGGCAGCCTTCGGAGCGGCAGCCTTCTTCGGGGCGGCAGCCTTCTTCGGCGCAGCGGCGCGGTTGCCCGCATCCAGCGAACGCACGGCCTTGCTCAGCTCGTCAACACGCTTGGCCAGTTCTTCCAGCTCTTCGCGGCCGGGAATGCCGAGTGTGCCCAGGGCCTTGGAGACGCGATTCTCGAAAACCTGCTCGAGGCGGTCCCAAGTATCAGAGGCTCGTTCCTTGACCTGTGTAACGGTGGTTTCGACCATGCCGCGGACTTCCTCAACTTTGTTGCCGGTCAGCTTGCGCGTTGCCTTCTCAAGCACGGCGCCTTCCTTGACCAGCGTCTCGTACAACTTGCCGCTCTGCTCCTGTGCCTTGGAGAAAGCGCCCAGACCTGCCAGCCAGATCTGCTCGGCCTGTTCCATGACAGCCTTGGCGGTATTCTTCAGCGAATTGTCGCTGGCGGAATCCTTGCCCTTGGCCTTGAATTTTGAACCCTTGGAAGTTTTCATCTTGACCCTCTGCTCGTTCCAGCCTCGCCCCGCTTCGCCAGGTGCGAAGCGCAGGAATGTGGGGCCATGGTGCGGCCCGAGGCTAGAATATTCACACTATGCAAAGCCCATTTGACGCGGTTTTTCGGTCAATTCGGGCTTGCATTCTCAGTGAATAGTTCGATAGGGGCTGATTTCCGGCGTGAGACGGGAGGGCGCTTGCGGCTGTCCTGCAGTCGCCGGGTCCGTTCCAGTGCCCGTCCGAGTTCGTTGAGCGAGCGGTCCAGGCGTGACAGCAGGGTCGAGTTCGGCGGTTTGGTGCCTTCCAGCCCATCCCAGACGGTGCGCTCGGTGTCTTCGAGTATGTCCTCGCGCAGGCTCAGACCGTGGCGCTCCAGCACGGGCGCCAGCTGCTCGCGGCGCAGCCGCAGATCGGCCAGCGTCGTGGCATAGGCGTGTTCGCACAGCCGGCGGCGACTGCTGAAACTGAAGACGTTGGTGAAGAACATCTCGGCATCGTCCAGGTCCGGCTGGAACAGCACCAGATCGGAGTGGTCATAGGCCTTGTCATACTTGCCGAAGCCGACCCGCATGCGCGAATAGAGCATGGCCCGGATGGTTTGCGAGATCACTCTGGGAAATCCGCCATCGACCAGACTGGCCGGTGGTTCATCGCCGCGGTCGCGCATGCGCGAGGCGTCGAAGGGCACCAGCGGGTTCAATGCCAGCAGCAGGTCGATGTCCTCATCCAGCGCAATCGATGCATGCAGCGTGCGCTGCAGCGCGCCATCGACATAGTAGCGGCCGTTGATCTCCACCGGCGGATAGAAGCCTGGCAGGGCTGAACTGGCCTGGACGGCCTTGGAGATCGGCACCGTATTGTCGCTGCTCGAGCCAAAGCGCACGGCGTGGCCGGTATCGATATCCACCGCCACCACGTACAGCGGCCGATCCAGCTTGCGAAAATCGTTGCTGCGCCCGGGCGCATTGAAGATCCCGCTGAGATAGCGCTCGATACCCTCGTTGTCGAACAGACCCGTGGGAATCGCCGCGCCGAGTCGGCCCAGTGACTCGCTCCAACGCACCGAGCGCGGATGCAGGGCCAGATCGATCAGCCAGTCGGCCAGGATTCCCGGCACGCTACTCAGGCGCTTGATGTATTCGTAGAAGGCTGGTTTCAGGAAGTGTTCCGGGCGGAACTGATGCTCGGGCGATTCCTCGGTGATGAACATGCGACACATTTCGGCCGAATCGACCCGGTTGGCGAGGCCGGCGGCGAGAAAGGCCCCCGAGCTCACGCCGACGTACACATCCAGCCGGGTCAGGTCCAGCCCGTCTATGGCCTCGTCCAGCGCCCGCAGCGCGCCCATTTCGTAGATGCCACCGATCGGGCCGCCACCGGCAACCGCCAATCCGATCCGGTGCGGGGTGTTCAGTGAACGAGTTCGACGAGCTTCCTGCAAATGCAGCATTCTGGTGCATCCCTGATTCTGATCGCGCCCGATTGTAGTCGCGCGGGCTTTGACAGTTCGCTCGGCATGCGCGCTTGTTTACCTTCTGCATGCTGGGGCCGTGGAGTGTGCGATCTATTGCTCTGGCGCAAACTATGTCGATGAACAATCGAGAATTTTTGCCGCCACAGGCGCGTCGCCCTACCCTGAAGTGGGTTCTTGTTGCCGTCTGGCTGGCGCAGCTGACCGTCCTCGTGTGGGTGGCGCTGGCGCTGCATTCCCGAGGATGGACCTGGCTTGGAGCTGTTTCGAGCGTGGTCCTGGTCTGGTTGCTGCTGCAGGGATTGCTGCTGGCCTTCCCCTACGTGCTGAAGTGGTGGCTGGGTGACTGGTCGCGGGAGGTCCGGGGGTCGCGGCTGCAGATGCTGCGTACGCTGAGTGCCGAAGCCGGCTGGATGACGCGCTTCTATCTGATCGAACATCCGTGGCGGCGGGCGCCGATGAACCTGCAGCCGGCCGACCCGCGGCCGCCGGTGCTGCTGGTGCACGGATTTCTCTGCAATGGAGCGGTCTGGAATCCGCTCGCCGTCGATCTGCGGGCCCAGGGGCGCAGTTTCGTCAGCGTTTGTCTGCAGCCCAGTTATCGCGACTTCCAGCAGCAGCTGCGCGATCTGGATGCCGCCGTGTTGGCATGGCTGGCCGCTACCGGACGCACACAACTGACGCTGATCGGGCACAGCATGGGCGGAGTGCTGGCGCGCGTGTATGCCGATCGCCACCCGCAGCATTGCGCCGCCGTGATCTGTGTGGCGGCCCCGCATCACGGCACTTATCTCGGCGACTGGTTCCACGGGCTGGAGGGTGGTCCGCCGTCGCCGCGCTGCCGCTGGCTGCTGGAGTACAACAGCCGCAGCCAGGAGCGGATTGCGCTGCCGGCCTTGAATCTGTGGAGCGCCGACGACAGTATCGTGCTGCCGGCTGCCAGCGCGCAGCTGGCAGCGACGCCCGAGCAGGCTCTGCATGGCCATGGTCATATGGCACTGGTGGCGGCGCCTGCAGCGCGTGCCCTGTTGATGCGTACACTGGGCGATCTTGAATCCAGCCTGGAGGGCTCATCGTGACGCGAATCGGGAATCCATCGACGTCCACAGACAAGGTCAAGTTCCTATGAGTGCCATCGGTGAACGTCTGCGCGCCCTGCTGAACCGATTGCAGCAGCAGCACCAGCGATCCGGTGCCGATGCCGAAATCGCCCGGCGTCTGGCGGCATTGCGGGCCTGGCAATCGCGACGGCTGGCCGCCAGCTACGCCGACATCCGCCAGCAACATCGCTTTGCGGCGGCCTGCGAATTCTTCCTGGCTGATCTTTACGGAGAGGGTGATTTCGGCGACCGTGACCGGGCAGTGGAGCGGGTGGTGCCGATCATGATGCGGCTGCTGCCCGAAGGCGTGCTCGCCAGTCTGGCGCGGGCGATCGAACTCAATGCGCTCAGTCAGGAGCTCGATTACGGCATGGCTGCGGCTTTGCCCGGACATTGCACGCACGCCGATGCCATCACCGATGTCGATTACGCCGCCGCCTACGCGCTGTCAGCCGAACGGCAGGCCAGACGCCGTCAACTGGCGTTGCTGCTGGTGCTGGGACGTGAACTCGACCGACTGGTGCGCAAGCCGATGCTGTCGGAATTGCTGCACCTGTGCCGCTGGCCGGCACGGATGGCCGGTCTGGGCGCGCTGCAGAGCTTCCTCGAGCGCGGCTTCGATGCCTTCGGCAAGCTTGGCGGCGCCAATGTATTCCTGGGCACCATCCTGCTGCGGGAGCGTGCCTTCATGCATGCCGTCGACCGCGTGCTCGACGGCAATGCCCAGTTGCGACTTCAGGATCCGAATTCCTGGTCCAGGTAGCGCCCGATTTCCTGCTCGATGGCCGACTTGATCGGCAGCAGCAGCCAGCTGATGTTGGCGTGCACTGACACCGAATCGGCCTCCACCGCGATCTCGCCATCCACGCCTACGCGCGAGAATTCCAGCGTGTTGCGATTCCAGCGGGCGTCGATCTCGAATTTGTCGCGGATGTGCTTGGCAACCTTGTCGACCGCCTTCTTGGCTTTGGTCACACCCAGTTCGTGCTGTCGATGCATGCGTATAGTGGCCATATCGAGCCCTCCCTTGCCCGGATCAGGTCAGGGTTGATTATGATGAAAGCCAAGTCCCGTGGGGAGCATTCTGTGCGCATCTGTCTCGCCGTGTGGTTGCTGGGAGTCTCATTGCCGCTTCTGGCACAGGAACAGCCGCGTCCGCAGCCCGCTGCAGCGGCCACCGAAGTCCGAGTCGAGCCACCCGCTCCTGCGGCTGCCAGGCCAGCGGAAGCGGCGACGATGAAGCTGCACGGCCAGCTCCTGCTGAGCAGCGGCGGGCGACCGCTGCGCAGTGAAGAGGCTCAGGACGCGGTCGTCTACTTTCGACCGGATTCGCCGGTGGCGCCGGTGGTGCCCGCGACCCCCTTCGTCATTGCCACCGAACGCAAGACCTTCGTGCCCAGAGTGCTGCCGATACCGGTCGGCGCCAGCGTGCGGTTTCCGAACAACGACCCGATTCTGCACAACGTCTTCTCCAGCACCCGCGAGGCCAGTTTCGACCTAGGTCTCTACGGGCGCAGCGAGGGCGAGAGCTACCACTTCACCCAGCCTGGGGTGATCCGGGTGTTCTGCAATGTGCATCACGCCATGGTGGCCCATGTGCTGGTGCTCGATACCCCGTTTTTCACCAAGCCCGATGCCCAGGGCAGATTCAATCTGAAAGGAATTCCTGCCGGCCCCGGTGAACTGTTTGTCTGGCATGAACGATCGCAGCTCTGGCGGAGTAAGATCAGCACAGGCGCAGATGACGAGGTCAAGGTGCAGCTGGAACTGAGCAAGCGGCGAGTGCCGCCGCATCTCAACAAGACCGGCCAGCCCTATCGGAGGACACGGCCTGATGAGTACTGAAAGCGGATTCAGGCTACCGCTGGCCGCACGCATCTTTTTTGCGAGCGGCTTCATGGTGGCCCTTGCCGTGGCTCTGGCGGCGCTGGTGACCCTGCAATACGGCCGTCGTGCCGGCGAGGATGCGGTCGACCACAGTCTGGAAGCGGCCAACAATGCCCAGGAACGCTTCGAGGCGCTGTCCTTCCAGAAACTCGACATCGTCGCCAGAACGATCGTCAATGACGCCAGCTTCGTGCGCTATGTGGCGACCGCCACGGTGGGCAGCAGCGGCCTGAATGAGCTCGGCATCGCTTCACCGCCGGACCTGCCGGTGGCAGCGGCGACCGAACCCGATGAGTCGGGGAGTGCCGGGCAATCCGCCAGTCTGCCTGCCCCGGAACCGGATGCAGACAGCGCTTCGGTCAAGGATCTGCTGACACAGTTTGGCGAAAGCTATGACGTCAGCTTCGGCATGGTGCTGGATGCCGATGGTCGGGTGGTCGCCCGCACCGATGAGCGCGAGGCTTTCGCCGACGATCTTTCCGAGGATTCCATGTTCGGCATCATGGTCAAGGACATCGTCGGCGTCACCGGGTACTGGCGCAATGGCCTGGCTTTGCTGCAGGTCTCGGCGCAGCCGATGGTGATGCAGGACGAGTTGGTCGGATTTCTGATCATCGGCGTGCCGGTGGATGCCGGTGTGGTCAAGCAGGTGCGCGAAGTCAGCGGTGGCGAGGTTGCCTTCTGGGTGATGGATCAGGACAAGCTGCGGCTGATCGCCACCTCCGTGGATGAATCTGCCGCGGCTCTGCTGAAGGAATCGATAGCCCGGATCGAACCCAAGCTGCTGGAGAGCCTGCAGGCCGGCCGCGCGCTGGCCCGGGTACGCGATCTGTCGCTGGGCAGCAAGACCCTGGCGGCCAGTCTGGCGCCGCTGTTCGGGCAGCCCGGGGATACCGTGGGTGGTGTGATCACCATGACCTCCATCGATACGGCCATGGCGCCTTTCCAGTCCATCCGCAATGCCGTGCTGCTGGGCGGACTGATCGCGCTGCTGTTGTCGCTGGCGGTGTCCTGGTGGCTGGCGCGCAGGGTGTTGCGGCCGGTCCGCGAATTGATTGAAGCCGCTGAGCAGGCGGCTGGCGGCAACTACCACCAGCAGCTGACCATCGAAGGCAACGACGAAGTCGCCCGGCTCGGGCGAGCCTTCGACTCCCTGCTGAGTGATCTGCGCGAGAAGAAGGACATCGAAGGCTACGTCGGCCATCTGTCGCGTTTCCTGCCTGACCCGGGTGCCGAAGTCCAGTTGCTGGCGGCGGCACCGGCACCCAAGCCGGTGACCCGGCGCGAGTGCGCGCTGGTGGGTCTGGAACTGCGACGTTTCCTGCGTGCGCCACCCAAGGGCGAGGAAGCGATCGCGCTGACCGCGCTCGGTCAGCTGATAGAAGAAGCAGTTGCCCGCGCCCAGGCTGCGGGCGGCGAACTGCTGGAGCAGGAGGGCCCGAGGCTGCTGTTCGGATTCGCCGGCGAATCCTCAGAGCTGCGGGCGCTGGCGGCCGTCAGTGCCTGGTGGGAAGGCCGCATCGGTTCCAGCGACAACGGCGCGGCGGTGGCGCTGGCGCTGGGCGAGATCGTGCACGGATCGTTGCCGGCTCGACCGGAATCGAGCGCCACCATCGGCTTGCCGGTGCTGCAGGTCGAGCGCTTGCTGGCGGAGACGCCGGTGGGCCAGATGCTGCTGTCGCCGGCCTTTGGCGAGCGCATCAAGAGCATCGGTCAGACCAGCGTGTTGCGCGCAGCGCAGGGGCAGAGCAGCGGCAAGCGCTTCCTGTCGATTGATCGTCCCAGTCTGAGCGCGGTGGCGCGGCTGGCTCCGGGCCTGTCCCAGGCTACGGTGATGTTGGGGGCAGAAGGTGCCGCCACGCAGGTTGCCGGTGCAGCAGCTCCGGCGGCCGCTGACCATGCTTCGACGCGTCTGGCGCTGGGGATGCGTTTCGCCGGGCGCTACGAGATTCTGGCAGTGCTCGGCGCCGGTGGCATGGGCATGGTCTACAAGGCACGCGATACCGATCTGTCCGATGTGGTGGCGCTGAAGATGTTGCGCCCGGGGATGGTCATCGATGCCGAACAGCTGGATGCGCTCAAGGTCGAGCTCAAGCTGGCGCGCAAGATCACCCATCCCAATGTGCTGCGCACCTACGATTTCGGCGAGTTCCAGGGTGTGCCCTACATCTCGATGGAGTACGTGCGCGGCCTGACCCTGCGTTATCTGCTGCAGCAGGCCGGCAGGTTGCCGTTCTCGGCGGCCCTGCGGATAGCCCGCCAGCTTTGCATGGGCCTCGATGCCGCGCACCAGATGGGCGTGATCCACCGCGACATCAAGCCGGAGAACATCATCATCGAGCAGAGCGGCAACGCCAAGTTGATGGACTTCGGCATCGCCCGCTCGGCCGGACGCTCCGATTCCAGGCATACCCAGCCGGGTACCTTCCTGGGCACGCCCAACTATGCCTCGCCCGAACAGCTCTCGGGTTCGGATCTGGACCAACGTACCGATATCTATTCCACCGGCATCATGTTGTGCGAGATGTTCTGCGGCAAGCTGCCCTTTACCGGCAGCAACACCATGGAACTCTATGTGGCTCACTTGCAGCAGGCACCAATCAAGCCCTCCGAGTTGTGGCCCGATATTCCCCGGGCCCTGGAAGAGGTCATTCTCAAATGTCTGGAGAAAAAGCCCGAGGATCGATACGCTTCATCGGCGGACCTGCTGGTGGCGTTGTCGGGGCTGCGGGCCTGAGGGGGCGCAGATGCTGAGTTCGGGCGTGGGTGCAATCGTATTGGGATTGGGTCTGGCCGCTGCCGCGTTGTCGGCATCGGCGCAGCCGCCTTCGGTTGAGGCTGAGGAAACTGCTTCGGCGGGACTGATCGACTGGTACGGTGATCTGCGCCTGCGCGGCGAACGCACCACCGACATCCCCGGGCGGGCTGATGATCTGGAACGCCTGCGCGCCTCGCTGCGCTTTGGCGGACGCTATATCAGCGACAGTGGCTGGGAGTTTGCAGCTGCGGCGAAACTCGGCGCCGGCAGCGACAGCAACGACGACAACCGTCGCAATCTGGACAACGAACAGTCCAATGGCGCCGGTCTGGATGAGCTGTACGCAGCCTACAGTGCAGGCGAAAGTACCTTGTTCAGACTGGGCAAGGGGCGCATGCCGCTGGTGCTGACGCCGCTGACCTGGGATCGCGACCTGCGGCCCATCGGCGCCAGCGTCGAGTATTCCGCCGCCGTGCGCGATTTCGATGCCTTCCACCTGACGGCCGGTTACTTCGCCGGCGATCACCTCTACGGCGACGAGTCGCGCATCGGTGCGCTGCAGATCGGCTATGGCTGGCTGGAAGGCGGCGAGAGTGGATTCAGCACCTTTCTGAGCTACCTGGACTTCACCGACATCGACGTGCTGGCGCGCGAAGGCCTGGGGCGCACCAATCGCCGCGTTGGCAATCGTTTCGTCAGCGACTACCGTCTGCTCGATCTGCAGTTCATCGGCCGGGTGCAGGCCTTCGAATCGCCACTGGTGGCGCGGCTCGATCTGGTCCGCAATCTCGGTGCCGATGATCAGCGCGATGGCGCCCGCTTCAGTCTGATCTGGGGCGATGCCGATCAGCTCGGTGGCTGGGAGTTGGGCTACGCCTATCAGCGCACCGGGCGCGACGCCGTGCTTGCCGCCTTTTCCGAAGACGACTGGTGGTTCCACAGTTTTGCGCGCGGATCCATGCCCTGGGTGGCCTACGGATTCAGTGAGCGTCTGACCCTGCAGGCCTCGGCTTTCATCGAACGCCGCGACGGAGACAGTGACTATACCGATCGCTGGCTGCTCGACCTGCGCTCACGCTGGTAGTCTTCGCCCATGACCTTCCTACAGAGCCCCTGACGCAGCCGATGAAGATCAGCTTTCCCGGCGGAGAGAGACAGGACTTCCAGGCTTCGGAAGGCGTGTTGCGCGTGGGCTCGGCGGCCGACAACGACATCGTGCTGCCGGCTGCCAAACAGGTGCTGCCGCACCATCTGGAACTGCGGGTCGAGCCCCGACGCGGCATCACCCTCGGTGTCAGCGATGCCAAGGCCTCGGTGCACGTCAATGGTCGTCCGGTGCGCGAGAAAGCCATCCTCAGGCTGGGTGACATGGTGGGTGCCGGTGATGTGCGCATGGTCATGCGTCCCGATCAGGACCGCACCGAGAAGCCACCCAAGGCCGCCTCCGACAACGAAACCCGGCAGCGTCACACACCACCCCGGGTGGTGCTGCGCGGTGTGTCCGGCGGCTACTTCGGCAAGGTCATCCCGCTGCGCTCCAAGACCGTGATCGGGCGCGGCAGTGACTGTGATCTGGTCTTGAACGAGCCGGAAATGAGCCGTCGCCACGCGCTCATCGAGAACACGCCGGAAGGGCTGTTCCTGCGCGATCTGGCGTCGGCCAACGGCACCTTCGTCAACGGCACCCCGGTGCGCGACACCGTGCTCAAGCCCGGCGACCAGCTGGCCTTCGACCAGAATCGATTCCTGATCGAGGCCCCGGGTTATCTGCTGCAGATGCCGGGCGACGAAGCGATGAATGTCGGCCAGATCACCCAGGTGCAACGGCCGCTGGTGATGCCTCCGGTGGCGAGCGCCAAGGTCGGCGAAGAGGATGGTGAGAACAGTGCGGTCGACTGGATCATCATGACCGCCGCGGTGGTCACCCTGCTGGCGCTGGCACTGCTGGTCTATCTGGAGTTCGGGCGCGCCGTCTGAGCATCAACGCGGTAGCTGCGCTCGATCCGGGTGATCTCGACCCGATACCAGTGATACCACTCCCGTCGACCGCGCTGCTGGGCCTGCAGATGCTCAGGGTGTGCGCGCCACCGGGCCACGGCGTCAAGATCGGGCCAGTAGGACAGTGCGATTTCCTCGCTGCCTTCGGTCAAGGCATGGAACTCCAGACAGCCGAATTCAGTCAGTGCCAGCTGCCGCATCCGCGCCGCCGTGGCGGCGTATTCGGCGTCCAGCTGCTTGATTCCGGCGCGAAAGACCACGAGGTACATTGCCCGCTCCCAGGATTGTCTGGTCATCGACGACATTCTCACCGCGAAGCCCTTCGATCTCGACGCAGCGCTGCCGCGCCTGATCAGCTCACCGATCCGCCGCATCCGTCTTGGCTTTACGCCGGAGCTTAGCTGGCCGCGGGCCTGCGCGATAGGCACAGACAACGGAGCCGAGCCCGGCGGGCCATGCCGCAGCCGCCGGCGCGAACAGCCCTGGCGCACATCCCGATTCGCCGCGCGCCGGAGCCGCGCTACCTCACACTCTGGCTCATGGCCCGTGCGCAGTTTCGGTCCGATACAGGTGGCTCGCAATGACGCCGATTTCCGGGCCAGGTGTAGTCGCGTCGATAGCAGCGACCAGCGCCGTGCTCAGGCGCTCAGATCTCACCGGTCTGCAAACGCCAGAGCCTGGCGTACTGGCCGTCGCGGGCCAATAACTCGTCATGGCTGCCGGATTCGATGATGCGACCGTGATCGAGCACATGGATGCAATCGGCGTGGCGCACGGTGGACAACCGATGGGCCACCACCAGCACGCTGCGACCCTGGGCGGCACTGCGCAGCGAGTGGGAAATGGCGGCCTCGGTTTCGTTGTCGATGGCGCTGGTGGCTTCGTCCAGCACCAGGATCAGTGGATCGCGATAGAGGGCGCGGGCCAGGGCGATGCGCTGGCGTTGTCCGCCCGACAGCTCCGATCCGGCTTCGCCGACGGCATGTCCATAGCTGCCGGGCAGGGCGACGATGAAGTCATGGGCCTCGGCGGCGCGGGCGGCGGCTTCGATCCGGGCTGGATCGGGCGCGCCATCGCCGTAGGCGATGTTGTCGGCCACCGTGCCGTCGGTGAGAAAGGGCTCCTGGGCCACGAAAGCGATGCGCTGGCGCAACTGGCCCGGATCGATACCGTGGATGTCGGCGCCATCCAGCCGGATGCGCCCGGACTGCGGGTCCAGAAAGCGCAGCAGCAGCTTCAGCAGCGTGCTCTTGCCGCTGCCGGTGCTGCCGACCAGGGCCACGGTGGCACCGGCAGGCACGTCAAAGCTGACGCCCGCCAGCGCCGGTCGTTCGCCATAGGCGAATTCGACGGCCTCGAACTGCAGTTCACCACGCTCAGGCGCGGGCAGTTGCCCAGTGGCCCGCACCGGCGCCGGCGTCGCCAGCAGATCGAGCACGCGATTGACCGAGGCCATGGCGCGGTTGTAGAGATCGGTCATGTCGGCCAGTCGGGTCATCGGCCACAGCAGCCGCTGGGTCAGGTAGACCAGTGCCGAATAGCTGCCGACCCCGAGTTGGCCCTGCAGCGTCAGCCAGCCGCCGTAGAGCAGTGTGGCCACAAAGCCGATCAGGATGGCCAGACGGATGACCGGCGTGATGGCGGCGGCGAAACGGATGGCCTCGGCATTGCTGGCGCGATAGCCATCAGACGCCGCGCGCAGATGTCCGGCTTCGAAATCCTCGGCGGTATAGGCCTGGATGGTGGCCATGCCGCGCAGATTGTTGTCCAGACGCGCTGACAGCGTGGCGGCCGCCTCGCGAGCGGCGGCATAGCGCGGACCCAGACGGGCCTGAAACCAGAAGGCGCCGATCACGATCAGCGGAATCGGCAGGATCGCCAGCACCGCCAGCGTCGGTGTCATCACGAAGAACACCGCGCCCACCAGCAAGGACGACACAAATACCTGGATCAGATCATTGGCGCCGGTGTTGACGAAGCGCTCGACCTGATTGATGTCCTCGTTCATCAGCGCCATCAGCCGACCGCTGCGGGCGCGGGCAATGCTGTCGGGCGGCAGTTGCTGCAGATGCTCGTAGGCCGCCTGCCGCAAACCGTGCTGCAGGTCCTGCGCCAGCCCGCGCCAGTTCACCGCATACAGGTACTCGAACAGCGATTCCAGGGCCCAGATGACGATGGTCAGCGCCGTCAGCCACAGCAGCTGGGTCATCGGCTCGACGATGCCTAGGCGCGCCAGGAAGGATTCCCTCTGGTTGACGACCACATCGACGGCGACGCCGATCAGGATCTCCGGCAGCACGTCGAAGAACTTGTTCAGCGTCGAATACAGGCTGGCCCGGATTGCCCGCGCCCGGTGCGGTGCGGCGTAGACGTAGAGGCGTTTGAGCGGGTGCTGCGCAGCGCTGGCGTTCATCGGTCGCAATCATCAGGGATTGCCGCGGACACTGCCTGCATGCGCTGCCAGCGGCAAGACCGAGTATCGATCCTGCGCTGCGCAGCTCCAGTCAGTGCCGCTGATCGGCGACGCGCTGTCCGGCGAAAAAATCCTTGGCCGGGATATCAAAATCGCGTGAAATCCGGCGTAGCATCGGCGCGCCTGCGGGCCCGTCGTGGGCGCGCCGAAGACGCGTTCGAGGACTGCCTGGATGGCCTCTGGCAACAAGCTGACGGTGTACATACTCATCGCGCTCATGCTCGGCGCGGTGACCGGTCTGGTGATACACAGCGCGGCTGCCGATCCGGGCGCAACCGTGCCTTACTTCAGCATGGTCACCACCATCTTCCTGCGCATGATCAAGATGATCATCGCCCCGCTGGTGTTCGCCACGCTGGTGGTCGGCATTGCGAAGATGGGCGATGTCAGCACCGTCGGCCGGGTAGGCATCAAGGCCCTGACCTGGTTCATCGGCGCCTCGCTGGTGTCACTGCTGCTTGGCCTCGTGCTGGTCAATGTCTTCCAGCCGGGCGTGAACATCGGCATCGAGTTGCCGGGCGAGGGCGCGCACACCGATATCGTCGCCACCGGCATGAGCCTGCAGGAGTTCATCACCCACCTGGTGCCGAGCAGCATCATCGACGGCATGGCCCGCAACGAGATCCTGCAGATCGTCGTGTTCTCGGTGTTCTTCGGCGTCGCGTGTGCGGGAGTCGGCGAGAAGGCTCGGGTGCTGGTCGATGCGCTGGAAGGGCTGTCCTACGTGATGTTGCGCATGACCATGCTGGTGATGTGGTTCGCGCCCTTCGCGGTATTCGCGGCGGTAGCGGCCGCCATCGCCAAGAGCGGTGCCGAGGTCTTCCTGGTGTACGGGCGTTTCATGGGCGAGTTCTACATCGGCATTGCGCTGCTTTGGGGCCTGCTGTTCCTGGCGGCCTGGGCGGTGATCGGCCGCCGCGCGGTGGCCCTGTTCAAGGCTGTACGCGAACCCACGCTGCTGGCATTTGCCACCGCCTCCAGCGAAGCGGCCTACCCGAAAACCCTGGCGATGCTGGAGAAATTCGGCTGCAGCAACCGCGTGGCCTCCTTCGTGTTGCCGCTCGGGTACTCCTTCAATCTCGACGGCTCGATGATGTACTGCACCTTCGCCGTGCTGTTCATCGCCCAGGCTTACGGCATCGAGCTCAGCGCCGGTCAGCAGTTGACCATGCTGCTGGTCCTGATGGTGACGTCCAAGGGTATGGCCGGCGTGCCGCGGGCCTCTCTGGTGGTCATCGCAGCCACACTCTCGCAGTTCAACATCCCCGAAGCTGGATTGCTGCTGTTGCTGGCCGTCGATCATTTCCTCGACATGGCACGCTCGGCCACCAATGTCATCGGCAACAGTGTGGCCACGGCGGTGGTCTCGCATTGGGATGGTCAGTTGCGCAGCGAAGCCGAGGTCAACGCCGAATTGTTGCATGCGGTGGGTGCAGACCCCGCAGGGTAGGCAGCGGCGGAGCGAGGCTGAGCTTGCTCCGCTCTGCCGGAGCATCGGCAGGCGATGCTCCGGCCCTGGCCCAAGCTGCGAAACTCGAGCTCGCCCCGCAGGATGCTGCGGGTTGCAGCGCCTGGGCGCGGGCGCCAGCAAGGCTCAATCGCTCAGCCGCACGATGGGCGCCGATGGCCGGGTCCAGCGCGTGGCGTCCGTCGCCCGCATCAGGGCATTGACGTCGATGCTGCTGGGCGCGGCCGAATCAGACAGATGCAACTGCAGCGTTCCGGCGGCAAAGGACTGCAGCGGCGTGGTCGGGCAACCCGGACACGGCCCGCTGAAGCCGGTCAGCTCGATTGCTGGGAGCAGGCCGGCTGCGGTGGCCTGGGTGTTGCCGATCAGCCAGCGTCCCTGACCGTCATGGTCGTAGGCGTAGAGCACGGCGGCCGCGACCACGGCGCCCGGATTGGCGCCGGTGGCCAGCGACAATCCCCAGCCGGCGTCGTCCGGGCTGAACCAGAGGCCGGTGTAATCGGGCTGCGCCGGTCCCTGGGCATAACGGATCGGCTCCACACACCAGCTGACGCGGCGCTGGTCGATCACCAGGTCCAGCACCGCCAGCTCGATCGCGTCGCTGCGGTCGGTGCCGTCGCGACAGCTCGGGTGGGCTGCAGCGTTGTCGAAGCGTAGCGCCAACAGCGTGGCGCTCGCCGGCAAGGCGCGCTGTCTGGGGGCGCGGGTGGGCAGGTAGTCGTATCGGTGCAGTTCCGGCGCCAAGGCCTGGCCCAGCATCGCGGCCGTGCCGAGGTACCACACCGGGGCGCCATCGCTGCCGTAGGTGTACAGAATCAGCGCGTACTGATCGCCGACCCGCTGCAGATCGAAACCATGTCCGGGGCGGGCGCGGTCCCACCACAAGCCGCGGGTGGGCGCAGCGGTGCTCGTGTGCTTGGGCCCCAGGCCCTCCGCGATCACTTCGGGCAGGTGGCCGCTGCCGTCGGTGGTGCCCGATAGCCGAAAGCCGTTGGCCAGGTTGCCGTCGTGACAGTCGAGACCGCGTTTGACGCAGGAATCGAGCACGGTCTGCAGCACCTCATGATGCCAGCCGTTCATCCAGTCGCCGTGCAGCGACAGGCCGCCGGCCGTGGTGGCGGTCACCGTGTACATATCCGACGCCAGCCGCCAGCCACGCGAGCTGCGGCTGGCCGGGTCGAAGTTCTCGGGGCGCACGCCAAAGGCGTAGTGATAGCTCACGCGCAGGATCGGAACCGGATGCGAAGCGGGGCAGACCGTGGCTGGCCCGACGCTCACCGGATAGGCGAGGTGGCTCTTGTGGTCAGCGCTGTCGAGATCGACGCCGTTCCAGCAGCTGGGGAAGAACAGGTCGAAGCGCAGGCGGTCCGGCGCCACGCATTCGGGGATGGTCGCGGACCAGCGCGGATTGCCGGCATCACTGGAGTTCCAGGACTGACAGTGCCAGCGTGCGATGCTGCTCGATTGCGGGGTCGATCCGGGCATCACCCGCATGTCACCGGCAATCATGCGCAAGCCCGCAGGAATCGAGCGGATAGCGCTGAGGTCGTCGATGCCGGCGGAGTAGTAGAAGACTTCGTGCGCCTCCTCATCATTGCCGACCACCGCCGGAACCACGGTCCAGGCCGGCTGGCCACGCTCATCCAGCGCGCGGACGCCATTGCTGTACAGCGGCGCCAGCAGGGTCGGCACCCAATAGGCGCTGCGGTTCACGCGGTTGCCCTGGCAGCTGGAGACGTGGCCATCGTGGACGTCCTCGGCAGCGTACAGCGACTCGATGGTGGTGGCGTAGCTGAGACCCAGAAAGCCGTAGAAACTGTGCTGGTGGGCGGCATAGGCCTGGCCCGGAAACACGATCGGATCGTCGTAGGCGCTGTGGGCAAAGGCGCAGTTGATGCGGAAGATGCCGCGCCAGCTGTTGGGCGCTGCAGCGGCGGGTTGTTGCGTGGTGGGAATCAGATCGCTGTTGGCGCCGGCATAGACGCTGGTGATCGTCCAGGTGTGGGTGATGGCCGGTCCGCGCTGACCGTCCAGGGTATAGGCACGCACGGCGAAACGATGGCTGCCCCGCGCCAGCGCCAGCAGCGTATTCGGGCTGCTGCAAGTGGCGAACGCGGCATCATCGAGTGCGCACTCGTAGCCCTGCACAGCGCCAGCGCTGAACTCGAAGCGGGCGTAGTCGTCGCTGCTGGTGTTGGCCGGCGCATGCACGAGCACGGTGACCGGCGCCGACTGCGCCTGGGCCAGGCTGGCGCTCAGGAGCAGCAGGTACGCAGGCAGTGTCCACAGGCTGTTCATTGCGCTGCTCCCGGCTTCTGGGGTCGCTGCGGCCGATCCGGCCGGGGGTGGGCCTGCCGCCAGGCGCGCAGGCGCTCGAACTGCGCCGGTGACAACAGTGTGGCCAGTTCGCGATCCAGCGATTCGCGTCTGGCCATGCGCTCGGCGCGGGTCGATTGCCGGCGGGCTTCACGCTCGGCGCGGGCCTGCTCGAACAATGAGCGCACCGGTGCCTGCTGCTCCGGCGTCAATGCCAGCGCCTGTACCAGCTCGTCTAGGGCCGGTGGCGGGGCCGCTGGTGCAGCCCAGCTCAGGGAGCTTGCGAGCAGCAGCGCGGCGAAGGTGTGCAGCCTGTATGCGGAGTTGATCATGGTGAGGTCCCTGCTGGCGCCGGCGATCTCCGGCAAGCAGACGATCGGCAATTTCTGTGCTTCGAATTCGAGCACGCGGTGAGGAAATTGTGGAGTTTGCTGACGGCGCCTGTCGCACAGAGGGACAAGTGGTTACTGTCACCACAGGCGAGAACCAACCCGGATTCCGATTGATGCGACTGCGCGTATGGCAACGTCTGTTTCTGGTGCTGACGGCGCTGGTGCTCGGCAGCCAGCTGCTGACCCTGTGGGCGCAGCAGCGCGTGTTTGGCCATGGGCTGCTCGATTACGTCAATGGTCTGGACCGGAGCCGGGCCGAGGCCGTGGTCGAGCAGCTCTCGGCGCTGTACCTGCGCGAGGGCAGCTTCGAATCGCTCGCAAGCACCCAGGGACGCTTTCGCCGTCTGGTACTGCGCGCCGCTGCAGGCAATGCGGCGGACGGCGAAGCCCCGATGGAAGCGCCAGCGCGACAACGCGATGGCCGCAGGCTGCCGCGCCCTGAGCGTTCGCCAGGTGCCGGGCAAACCCGTCCGCCACCGCCCAAGTCCGGTGCCATCGATTTTTTTGCCCGACTCAAACTGCAGGATGTGCAGGGCCGGGACATCGCCGGAAATCTGCGCCTTTCAGACGGGCAGGCCATCGCCATCGAAGCCGATGGTGCCGTGGTCGGACACCTGGTATTGGCCGCGTTGCCGCAGCTCAACGACGCCGCCGATCTGGCCTTTGCCCAGCAGCAGACCCAGGCCATGACGCTGACGGCCATCGGCGTTCTGGCGCTGGCCCTGCCGCTGTCGCTGCTGCTGGCGCGGCAGTTCACGCGTCCGCTGCGATCGGTGGTCAAGGCCGCGCATGCGCTGGCGGCCGGGAAGAACGCACCGCCGGTCGAGGTGCGCGGGCGCGACGAGCTGGCCGAGCTTGCCCAGGACTTCAACCGGCTGGCCGAACTGCAGTCGCGTAACCGCTATCTGCGGCAGCAATGGATGGCCGATGTCTCGCACGAGCTGCGCACGCCGCTGACGGTCATCCGTGGCGAGCTCGAAGCACTGACCTGCGGCGTGCGTGCGCCAGACGCCGATGCGCTGCGCTCGCTGAGCGCCGAGGCCGAGCAGCTCTCGTCATTGATCGATGATTTGTTCCAGCTCAGCCTGGCCGATCTCGGCGCCCTGGAATATCGCTTCGAAACCATCGACCTGCGGGAACTGCTGGACGATGCCGTGGCCGCGCACCAGCGTGCCTGCGCTGAAGCCGGGCTTGCGCTGTCCTTGAATCCGGGCTCGGAACCGCTGCCGGTGCGCGCCGATCCCCGGCGCTTGCGCCAGCTCTGCGACAACCTGCTGGTCAATGCCCGCCGCTACAGCGATCGCGGCGGCCGCGTCGAAGTGCACGGCAGTCGCGAGGGCCGCTGGGCCAGGCTGCGTATCGACGACACGCCGCCGGGCGTGGAGCCGCAGCAGCTCGAACAGTTGTTCGAGCGTTTCTTCCGGGTCGAGCGTTCGCGCAACCGCGCCGGCGGTGGCGCCGGGCTGGGGCTGGCCATCTGCAAGGCCATCGCCGAAGCCCACGGCGCGCGCATCGAAGCTTCCCCTTCGCCGCTGGGCGGGTTGCGCGTTGATCTGACCATTCCGCTGGAAACGGCCTGATGAACAGTGCCCACATCCTGATCGTCGAAGACGAAGCCAAGATAGCTTCGCTGTTGCGCGACTTTCTGAGCAGCGAGGGCCATCGCATCAGTGTGCTCGGCGAAGGTACCGAGGTCATCGCCTGGATTCGCGCGCAGAACCCCGATCTGGTGCTGCTCGACCTGATGCTGCCGGGCCGCGATGGCCTGTCGATCTGCCGCGAACTGCGGAGCTTTTCCACGGTGCCGGTGATCATGATCACCGCCCGCGTCGAGGAGATCGACCGCCTGCTGGGGCTGGATCTGGGCGCCGACGACTACATCTGCAAGCCCTTCAGCCTGCGCGAGGTGGTCGCCCGCGTCCGCGGCCTGCTGCGCCGGGCGTCGCCGGGATCGGCCAGCGAGTTCATGCTCGATCCCGTGCGCTTCGAGGCCCGTTTCCGCGGCCAGCAGCTGACCCTGACCGTCGCCGAATTCCGCCTGTTGAACGCGCTGGTATCGCAGCCGGGCCGGGTCTATGGCCGAGCCCAACTGCTGGATCTGCTGTACCTCGATCACCGCGTGGTCACCGATCGTTCGGTGGATACCCACGTGAAGAATCTGCGCCGCAAGCTGCAGGAAGTCGCACCGGAAGCCGACCCGATACAGACCGTTTATGGCGCCGGCTACAAGTACACGATCCCGACGTCGGGCAGCAGCAGTCGCGGCTGAAGCCGCTCCCACCGTTGAGGTGTGTCCGGGACTCTCAGGCCAGCGTACTCCGCCGCCCTGTGGGAGCGGACTCTGTCCGCGATCGGGGTGTCTGCGAGCAGCGCAGCTGTCAGTTCGACCCTTCGCGTCAACGTGACTTAGCTCCTGCCCCTCGCCTCCTGTTTGTTGCGCGAAAAAGCGCACCGCCAGGGGCGACCGAGTCCCGGTCGACCCTGCGCGCAGAGACCGACAAATTCCGCGCGGCTCGATCGAATCGAGCCTTTGCTGTGGGCGAAGGACCGATCAAGACGGCGTGCCATGGCTCCAGCCTTGTCGCGTTTTGCGGTCGGCTCCGTAGATGTAGATATGTCCTCAAGAGCGACGCCAGACATGCGCCTTCATCTCACACCCTTGATCCTGCTGTTGGGTCTCGCCGCGCCAGCGGCGGCCGAGTCGAAAGGCGATTCGTTTCGCGCCACCGCAACCATTGAAAAGCGCCAGGTCAGCGAGGACGGGCGTTACGCCGTGGTGGGCCAGGCCCTGCGCAAGCAGGAAACGGGCTCTGCCGACGGGCGCTATGTACTCAAGACCACCGCCGCGACCTGCAACCCCGGCGCCGACAGCCTGTTCCGCAACGGCTTTGAAAACCCCTGATTTCCTGGAGATTCCCATGCGCCTGACTCTGCTTACGCTCGCCATCGCTGGCCTGCTCGTCACCTTGCCCGCTAGCGCTGACACGCTGACCTACAACGGCTATCTCGAATCGGGCAATGCACCCGCCAACGGTCGCTTTGACCTGCGTCTGGTCACGCATGGCGATGCCAAGTTCGGCGCGCCGCTGGCGGCGCCGATTGAGTTCTCCGCGGTCGCGGTGACCGACGGCGCCTTCCGTGTTGAATTCGACTTGCCGGCTGGCCGCGACCAGGCCTGGGTGGAACTGGCGGTGCGCGCCGCGGGCGAATCCGCGTGGAGCACCATCCCGGGGCGGACCAAGGCGACCGCCGCACCCAGCGCGATCGGCCAGTGCTGGAGCAGCACCGGCGACGATGGCAGCAACCCGGCATTGAACTTTCTTGGCACCACCGATGCACAGCCGCTGGTGCTGCGCACGCGCAATGTGCAGAGTCTGCGCATCGAGCCGAGCAGCGTGCTGTCCTCTGGCAACCCGATCACTGCCAACGTGATTGCTGGGGCGAGTAGCAACTCCGCCAGCGCAGGGGTGCGCGGTGTCACCATCGCCGGTGGCGGCATGGTGGGCGGAGATCCGGATTTCATCGCCGGGGGAGGGCCGAATCAGGTGCTCGACTCCTACGGTGTGGTCGGGGGCGGCGCGGGGAACATCGTGGGCGACGGTCCTGGATCTGTACTCGAGGGGGCTTTCGCAACCGTGAGCGGTGGTGCCAACAATACTGCCAGCGGCTTGGCGAGTTCGATCGGTGGCGGAATCAGCAACGTTGCGAGCGGAACGCAAAGCACAGTCGCCGGCGGCAGTAGCAACACAGCCAGCGGCTTTTACGGCGTAGTAGCTGGCGGCAATGGCAATAGGGCCAGTGGATCATCAAGCACGGTACCCGGCGGCCTTTCCAACTGCGCCGGCGGCGACAATTCCTGGGCCGGTGGAAATGGCGCCAAAGTTCGCCCAGGCAATGAGCCTGGCGACGGTACCTGTGTGGCGAACTCCGGAGACTCGGACGGCGACAACGGCACCTTTATTTGGGCCGACGATCAGGGCGCGAACTTTGTCTCCACCGGCCCGCGCCAATTCCTAGTCCGCGCCCAAGGCGGCATGGCGATCAACACCAACACGCCCGCAGCAGGTGCAGCGCTGACGGTGAACGGCAATGTGGATGTCGCCACCACCGGCTCGCTCAGTTTTGGCTCGCAAACCCGGCAGATGCTCAACCTCTGGGGCCCGGCCGGTTACGGCATCGGTGTGCAGAGCGATCGTCTCTACTTCCGCAGCTTCAGCGGCTTCAGCTGGTTCCAGGGCGGCGTACACAGCGATACCGCCGACAACGCCGGTACTGGCGGCACGCTGCGTATGCGCCTGTCCAACACCGGCCAGCTGCAGACCAGCACCGGCACGATCAGCACGCTGTCCGACGCGCGTTTGAAGGATCAGATCGCGGACTACTCCGGCGCACTGGATCGCATCAATGCGCTGCGCCCGGTGAGCTATCACTACCGCGACGCCGGCAAAGCCGCCTTCCAACCCGAGGGCACGCACCTGGGGTTTGTCGCCCAGGAAGTACAGCAGGTGTTTCCGCAGTGGGTCAGCGAGGGCGATGACGGCTACTTGATGTTGTCGATGCGCGGCTTTGAAGCGGTTGCGGTCAGAGCGATGCAGGAACTGAGTGCCGAGAACGAAGCGCTGCGCAGCGAACTCGACCGCCGCAACGCCGAGTACCGCGCCCGCCTCGAACGCCTGGAGTCTCTGCTCGGCGAGCGCGTTGGCGGAGCGCGCTGAGATGCAATCCGGCCGGGCTGTGGGCCGCCGGCAGTCAGCGGCTGCGGCTGGTTCGCGTTCGACGTCGACGCGAGCTTCACCGCCGCGGAGGCCAAGTTCGCCGATGGCCGCCATGCGCAGAGCGCTGTCAGTGCACCGGCGGGTGGCTGCCAGCCAGCCATCCAGGGCTTCCAACCTTGAGAATTTGACGTGCGCTTAGCGCTCGCGGCTTTCTCGAACGCTGGCAACGATCTCCTCGCGGCTCAAGTTCAACGGCACACTGGCGATATCCAGCGGCGAGTCTTCGGTCGTCTCCGGGCGGA